>NZ_JBNPTI010000002.1:0-858237 GCF_051167575.1 Bradyrhizobium sp. HKCCYLS3070 | reverse complement strand
GACGAGTTCACCCTCGCTGCAGCCGCTCAGAACCTTCGTAAGATGGCCAAGCTGATCCCGATGCCCGCGCTGACGCCCGCGTGAACCACACCGCGCCAATTCGTCCTCGAAACAGATGGCGTTCACGACGAAACTACTGCCGACTTTTTCAACGGAATCGGCCATAAGCTGAAATGAAGAGGCGAGTCGAAGCTCGGACCTCCTTCTTGCTATATCGGCTCAATCTCGCCGGGACGCCAAGTTTTGTCGAACCACGGCTGAAGCGGGCCGTAGAGGCGCAGGAGCGTGTTCCATCCTTTGCCGGGGATGGTCTGCACCCAGTTGTTCTCCTTCCCAGCCGGAGCCTTGGGCCCGAAATAGACGTCCACTGACCCGTCCGCGTTGACCATGAGTTTCGGGTTCTGGCTGGTTGCGGCTGGCCAACGCTGGTCGGTCTGAAGCATGGAGCGGGTCTGATTGTCGTAGAGGATGACCGACCAGAACTGCTTGACTGGAATATTGGGCGGCAAGTGCAGCTTGTAGTTCTTTCCGCCGTCGAATGGCTTGTTTTGGCTGTCGACGAACGCGGCCATGTACTGCGATCCCTCGCCAACCGACTTGGAATCCATCGCCGGCGTCACGCCGGTCGCGTAGAAGAAGAATGCGGAGTAGGCATCGAGGATGCGCGCGCCGTTTTCCTCGAACTTGTAGCCGCCGAAGAAACCCGTTCGCCACGCGCTGTTGGGGTAATAGTAGCTTTCCTTGATCCGCAACCGACCATTGATCGCACGGGCGGTCGCATCGCCTACCAGGGCGGCTTCGGTCAGAATTTTTTTCATCCGTGTATCGGGCGCGAAGGGCTTACCCTTGCGGATGCCGACCGATGCGTAGAGGCCGAGTGTGACCGGGTCGACTGTATCGGTCGGCTCCTCCTGCACAACCTGATTCAGATACTCCCAGAAGGGATAATCTCCCGGAGCCAGCGTGCTAAATGCTTTGCCGGAAACATGCACGAAATTGAGTTTCGGCGGATTCGCAGCATCTTTCAGGTGATAGATTTTCGTGTGCTCTTCGACCGCGTCGACGCCGGGCTTCGGATCGCCATTGACCAAGAACGAGCGCCACGGAACCCAGACGCTGAACGTCGCCGGCTTCACGACAAAGAAGCCGGTCGGCACCTCGCCGTTGTAGCCGGGCGGCAAGATCAGGTACTTGCCGCCCTGACCCTTGTCCGGACCGACGAGTCCAACATCAGTGACAAAATTATACCACATGTCGTTGATGAGGCCGAGCACATTGGGTGGCACTTCGAGCACCAGAGGCCCGTCACGCAGGTCGAGCCAAAACCAAGTGTACGGCGTGTTGTTGTTCGGCGTGAGAAAGAGCGACTTCGAGTCCATCCTATCCTCGAAGATCGGCACCGTCAGATTGAATGGACCCAGCTCCGCCATTCCCTTTCGATTTGCCAATTGGTTCACTGGAGCTAAGGCCAACAGGTAAGCTTGGACGGCGTGTTGAAAGTCCAGATTGTCGTAGAGCCTTTCAACGGTCGCATCGTCGGGAAAGCCGTCGAAGAAGTTCAGCGTCCCAAGGCGGGTCTCTACCTTGTCCGGGATTGCAACGCCCGGCGGTATCGGCGTTTGCATTTTGTATTGCTGAGCGTTGAGCGGAATTGCCGAGAGCGCCACAAGAGACAAGGCAGAAACTACTGATGCCGCTAATTTCATGATACGGCCCTTCTTGTCAGATGTTGAATTCATAAAGCATCTCTTCGTAAGTCCCATGATTATCGGGACTTCGTGCAGGGCTACAAATCTCGCAGCTCGCAGATGACCAATCAACGTCTGCCAGCGCGATTGACCGGGCCACCGCGATTTACCGTCCCAGCACCCACCACCGCCTGTCGTGCAACGGGTCGCGGCCTCAGAACTACGCCCGGCCGTACGACGCAATTGGCTGGATAGCCAACGTATGTGCAGTACACCACAGCGCTGGCTTTCTCAGTGCTCGCGGCTACGAACCCGGTTATCAGCAGCGTAGTCGCTATTGCGATTGAGAGCTTCATTTTCGCCTCCTCCGCCGAAGACAAATAGTTTCATTAGAAACGATCTTCGCGTTGATCCAGATCAACAGGCCAACTCAGAATAATTTGGATGAGAATGTTGCAGATGCCGTTTGCGAGAAGCCGAATCGTCCTTGGCAAACCGCCGTAATGCGGCCGGCTCAATTTTCGGCTGTCTCGCGGCATACGAAGGAGCGAAGCGCCATGGTCCTCGTGATGGTACTCTACATCGTCATGGTCTGGCTCCTGTTCTCGAAGCTGAAGCTTGTGAAATGGGGATGGGGGGCCGGCACCATCACCGTTGTCATCGGCGCTTTCATCTTGATGGTCTTCCTTGGCCTGTTCAACTCGCTCACGCCCGCCGGCCGCTTTGTCGTGATCTCTAGGGTGGTCGAGGTCACACCCAACGTCTCGGGCCAGGTCGTAAGCATCCCCGTCCAAGTCAACGCCCCGGTGAAGGCCGGCGCCATCTTGTTCCAGATCGATCCGGCACCTTACAAATACAAGGTCAGCCAATTGGAGGCCTCGCTCGCTCAGGCGCAGCAGCAAGTCAAACAACTCAAGGCCAGCTATGATCAAGCCAAGGCGAACGCCGATGCCTTGAAGCAACAGCTCGTCTACCGGACCCAAAGGTTGGCCGACATTCGGAAGCTCGTCGCAACCGGCTCTCAGGCCGAGTTTCGTCTGCAGGACACGCAGGTGCAGTACGACACCGTGCAATACCAATTGCTCGCAGCGGAAGCCGCAGTAGAGAACGCCCGGCTCGCAATGGAATCCGAGATCGGAGGCGAGAATACCAACGTTGCACAACTCCAGGCTCAGCTCGAAAACGCCCGGTGGGAGCTGGATCAGACCACCATTCGGGCAACGGGCGACGGCTACGTCAGCAGCCTGGCACTGGCGGTTGGCGCTCGGGCATTGCAGACGCGTTCCGAGATGTCATTCATCCTCACCAACGACATCACCATTCTCGCGACGTTCAAGCCGAACGCCTTCCAAACAGTGAAGCCCGGAGCAACCGTAAAGCTGGTCTTCGACGATAATCCCGGCGAGATATTCGGGGCGCGAATACTCGAAATCCCTCGCGGCATCGGTCAGGGCCAGATCGCGGTTTCCGGCCAATTAGCACGCGTCGGTTCGATCGGTGGCGCTCAGGGCTACCCGGCGACGATCTCGTTGCCAGATAATTTTGACAAGACGCGGCTGCGCCTCGGGATGCCCGGCAGCGCATGGGCCATCGCCGCAAACGCCGGCCCAATCGGAATGATCACGTCGATTCTCGTCTGGATAAGTTCGTACCTCGCATACTTGTGAGACTCTGCGTAGCTCAAATACACCGACGGCTCCGGCGAGGAATCAAGTCTCCGGTCTAATGACCGCTTTGGAGCAGACATATAGCTGTCTGAGCAGTCTTGGGTGCCACAGGAGTTGCGAATTTTCGCCAAGGGTCACACCTTGGCACGCATTTCAGCCAAGTGGGCGGTGTATGTTGATCCTGGTCAATATTGGAAACGCTGGGAGCGCGATCCTATTGTTACTCAAAAACAAGGGAGGCTTTCATGCGATGTTCGACAGCAGTTCTTTTAGCCCTCGTTGCCGCCGCGCCCATCTCGGCGTCGCTCTCGCCAGCGCGCGCAGCTTCGGAGTGTCCAGCTTCCGGAAGCTTATCGGACTGGGGTATCAATTCGACCGGCTACTTCAACGTCGCTTCTGGTGGAAGCTGCCTGTTTCCAATTCGGATAGCGGGCGTGATGAAAAGCTCGAGCATTTCACAGAAGCCGGCTCACGGCACCCTGAAGAAGCTAAATATTTCGACATTCCAGTACACGGCGAAAGCAGGCTACAAGGGCCCCGACAGCTTCGCCGTGACGGCAACTGGCAAGGGACCGACTGCCTCCGGAACGTCGGTGATCACCATGAACGCGACGGTTCAATAGGACTTCCCTTTTCGCCGATAGACAAAGGCCCACTTCCAACCGGAGTGGGCCGCTTTTGTTTAGCCGAGCACGCGCGAACGGAAACCGCCGAGCACGGCGGGCTGACTGAAATCATCGGTAGTCTGCTGGTAGGCGTAGCCGACGAAGCCGACAAAGACCTGCTTCGACAGGAATTGCGATACGCCCCAATCGAAATGGAAGTCGATGCCGCTCTGGTACTGCGTAGCGGTAGCCTCGCAGACGTGCTGCCACACCTGCCGTCCATCAAATCCCCATAGAGCCTGCCGCACCAGTCCTGCCCACCAAGCGCGGTTTCCTCCCTTGGAGGCTTTCGGACGACGGCCGCCCGAATATGCCGCGCCGTCAATCATGCGGCCGGCATCCGAAACCCTTCACAAAAGCAGACATAGGCGGAGGGCGACGGCACCACGTTCGTCCGTCAGCCCCCGGGGCCGTCCTTCATGATGTAGCCCATCAGGTCGTCGACGTTGTGCTCCAGATCCCGGATGATGTTCTTGACGACGTCTCCGATCGAGATCACGCCCACGACCTTGCCCGCGTCCAGCACCGGCAGATGGCGAAAACCACGCTGAGACATCATGGCCATGCAACTGTCCAGCCGGTGGTCCGGCTTGACCGTCACCGGGTTGCCCGTCATCACCTGGCCCACCGGCGTCTGCTTGGCGTCGAGCCCAGGCAGCAGCACTTTGATGGCGCAGTCCCCCTGCGTCACGATGCCGACCAGCGCGCCGTCGTCGATGACGAGCACCGACCGGACCCGGTTGTCGCGCATCTGGCGCAAGGCTTCGACGACCATGTCGTCGGAACGAACATGGATCACGGCGCCACTCTTCTGCGCCAGCGCGCTTCTTACTGTGCTCATCGATGTCCCCTCCTGGACCCCCGTCCTGCCCCGCCTTGATGGTCCACATGGCAGGATAGTCGAAATATCCGGCTTCGTCAGCGCCGCGCCGATGCCGTGCGCCTGGCCGTGAACCGAACGATGATCGGGGTCACAGGCGGCCCATCGATTCCTGGGATTGCAGAGGTCAGGTCGTCCCCGAGAGCGGAACCATCGGGTGCCGGCAAGAATGTTGCTCGGCAAAACGCAAGTCGATCGACTGATGGCGGTCAGGTAGAGAGCTCTGGGTCAAGAGGCGGCGTACTGGAATTCCTCCCCCACGTCCGCGTCGTCCCTGGCAGCGGACATTCGCATTCATTTTGGCCGGCCGACGCCGCCTGCCTCCTGTCGTGACGCCCGCGCGCTCATCCAGGCTCCAAGCGCTGTCCCCGCGTCGCGGAAACCGACAGCAGACCGAGCTCTGCCCAATGGCCTCCCCCGGCAGCCACGTCGGCTCGGAAACTCTTCACGAAGCAATTTGAAGGCTTTGACGTGAATGAACATGCGCCCTTAACGAAAACGGGCAAAAATAGGTCGCTGATCTTCACCTACCTGACCACAGTACCGTTTCGCGCTGACGTGAAATCTCGATAGCCGCGTGGCGAGGCGGTCACCGCCGAAGCGAAATCCGAAATGCCTTCACAGAAGAGCAGGCCGGGGTTTGCAACTGCCGCGTGAAGAATTGGTAAGGAAACGTTAAGGAAAATTCGGGGATTTCTGATGATTGCGCCGGAAGAAGAGAGATTGCTGAAGACGTACCTGGTCGAGATGTTCGGCCAGATCAGCAGCATGCGGCGCGAACTCGCCGCTCTTCAAGGCGACGGCAAGGGCAGTTTCGCGACGATGACCGACACCCTCGACGCGATCGTCGAGAATACGGAGACGGCCGGGAACGCGATCCTCGAAAGCATGGAGGCGATCGGCGCCAGCGTCGCGAAGTTGCAGAAAGTCAAAGACCCGACTGCCGCAGCGGTCTGCGACGAGATCGTCGACAGCACGAACAAGGTGTTCGAGGCATGCGCGTTTCAGGACCTCACAGGGCAGCGGATCACGCGCGTGGTCAAGTCGCTGCAGTTCATGGAGGACCACATCAACAAGCTCGTCCGCATCTGGGGAAAAGAGGAGCTGGCGCGGCTGGCCACCGAGCTTGCTGCCCCAAGCGCCCCGGACTTGATGGAGGGCCCGAAGCGGCCGGGCGTGGCGATTTCCCAGGACGACATCGACAAGCTGTTCGCGTGAACAACGGCCAGGCGTGATGCCCGCTCCGCGTCATTGCGAGGAGCAGGGCGACGAAGCAATCCAGGGCCGCGCAGCGACTCTGGATTGCGTCGCTGCGCTCGCAATGACGGAGCAAACTAACGCGCAGCGCCGTTACGGCCGCAGCGTCTCCATGAACCGCACCGGCTCGCCGGTCGCTGGCGTCAGCAGCTCGCCCTGCCACATCACGCGCTGGCCGCGGACGAACGTGCCGACCGGCCAGCCGGTGACGCGCAGGCCATCATAGGGCGTCCAGCCGGCTTTCGAGGCGACCCATTCGTTGGTGATGGTCTCGCTGCGCTTGAGGTCCACGATGGTGAGGTCGGCGTCGTAGCCGGCGGCGATGCGGCCCTTGCGGGCGATGTTGTAGATGCGGGCGGGGCCAGCGCTGGTGAGGTCGACGAAACGTTGCAGCGACAGCCGGCCGGCATTGACGTGGTCGAGCATGATCGGCACCAGCGTCTGCACGCCGGTCATGCCGGAGGGCGAGGCCGGATAGGTCTTGGACTTTTCCTCCGCGGTGTGCGGCGCGTGGTCGGAGCCTAAGATGTCGACGATGCCCTGGTGGACGCCCCACCAGATGACGTCGCGATGATCGACTGATCGCACCGGCGGATTCATCTGCGCGTAGGTGCCGAGCCGCTCGTAGCACTCCGGCGCCGCCAAGGTGAGATGATGTGGCGTCGCCTCGACGGTGGCGACGTCCTTGTGGTCGCGCAGATACACGATCTCCTCCTTGGTGGAGATGTGCAGCACGTGGATGCGCTTGCCGGTCTCGTGCGCGAGGGTGACGAGACGTTGCGTGGCGCGCAGCGCCGCCTCCTCGTCGCGCCACACCGGGTGTGAGCGCGGATCGTTCTCGACGCGCAGGTCCTTGCGCTCGTTGAGGCGGTACTCGTCCTCGGCGTGGAACGCGGCACGGCGGCGGATCACCTGGAAGATGCGGCGCAGGCTGTCGTCGTCCTCGACCAGCAGCGAGCCGGTGGAGGAGCCGACGAACACCTTCACGCCGGCGCAGCCTTCGGCGCGCTCCAGCACCGGGAGCTGCTCGACATTCTCGCGGGTGCCGCCGATGAAGAAGGCGAAGTCGCAATGCATGCGATGGCGGCCGGCAGCGACCTTGGCGGCGAACGCCTCCTCGGTCACCGTCAGCGGATTGGTGTTGGGCATCTCGAACACGGCGGTGACGCCGCCCATCACGGCGCTGCGCGAGCCGGTTTCGAGGTCCTCCTTGTGAGTGAGACCAGGCTCGCGAAAATGCACCTGGGTGTCGATCACGCCGGGCAGCACGTGCAGGCCCTTGCAGTCGATGATCTCGGCGGCCGAGGCTGTGCCGAGATCGCCGATCTCGACGATGCGTCCACCCGAAATGCCGATGTCGCGGACGCCCTCGCCGTCCTGATTGACCACGGTGCCGGATTTCAGAATGACGTCGAAGCGCGCGCTCATGAAGCCCTCATAGGATTTCATTCTCCTGACCGCCCCAAGACAGATCGATCATGCTGCGCGCCTGCCCATTTGCTGGCCTCCGGTGGCACGCGAGTCTCGATCTTTAGAATGAAGCCACCGCGCGGCGGCGTTTCAGCCTTGTGGTTTATGCCTGGGCGGCTTACGTTTCAGTGCGGCCTGTCGCAAGAGGTTTTTCGGATGAAGGCGACGTTTCTCGACGACCGGGGCGTGGTCCAGGTCAGCGGCGACGATGCACGCAAGTTCCTCAACGGTCTCTTCACCACCGACGTCACCAAGCTCGCGCCCGGCGAGGCCCGGTTCGGCGCGCTGCTGACGCCGCAAGGCAAGATCATCGTTGATTTCCTGGTGGCGCAGGTGCCGGCGACGGACGCGGGCGAGCGCTTCCTGCTCGACTGTCCGCGCGCGCTGGCGCAGGCGCTCACCGACAAGCTCAACCTCTACAAGCTCAGGGCCAAGGTCGCGGTCAGCAATCGCTCCGGAGAGCTCGGCGTGATCGCGGTCTGGGATGGCGCCATCGGCGCAACGCCGGAGCCGAGCTTCGCCGATCCGCGTCATGAGCGCCTCGGCGCGCGCGTCATTGCGCCGCAGGAGGCGCTGGCGGAGATCGCCGCACGGCTCGGCGCCGAGATCGTCGATTCCGACGCCTATGAGGCGCATCGTATCGACTGCAGCGTGCCGCGCGGCGGGCTCGACTTCATGTATGGCGACGCCTTCCCGCACGAGACCAACATGGACCGGCTGCACGGCGTCGACGTCGGCAAGGGCTGCTATGTCGGCCAGGAGGTCGTGAGCCGCATGCATCATCGCGGCACGACGCGCACGCGCGCGGCGAAGGTGCTGCTCGACGGGCCGAGTCCCGAGCCGGGCACGCCGATTCTGGCCGGCGACAAGTCGGTCGGCACCATGGGCTCGGCCGCCGCGCAGAAGGGCATGGCGCTGCTGCGCATCGACCGCGCCGCCGAGGCGTTGGAGGCGGGAACGCCGCTCACCGCCGGCGGCCTCGTTCTGCGCATCGCGGATCCCGACGCGCTGCAGGGCGCGCCGAAGCAGACGGTCGCCTGAGCCGGTCTCATGGGTCGCGCTGCTGTCGTCCATCCCGATGGCCTGACGCGCTGCCCCTGGCCGGGCAGCGATCCGCTCTATGTCGCCTATCACGACACCGAGTGGGGCGTGCCGGAATATGACGACCGCGCGCTGTTCGAGAAGCTGATCCTCGACGGCTTCCAGGCCGGGCTGTCGTGGATCACGATCCTGCGCAAGCGTGACAATTTCCGCCGCGCCTTCGATGATTTCCAGCCGGAGAAGGTTGCGCGCTATTCCGACAAGAAGATCCACGCGCTGATGAACGATGCCGGCATCGTGCGCAACCGCGCCAAGATCGAAGGGACGATTCTCAGCGCGAAATCCTGGCTCGACATCCAGGACAAGGGTCCCGGCTTCTCCAAGCTGCTGTGGGACTTCATGGACGGCGCGCCCAAGGTCAACCAGTTCAAGACCACCGCGAGCGTGCCGGCCTCGACGCCGCTGTCGATCAAGATCTCGAAAGAGCTGGCCGCGCGCGGCTTCAAGTTCGTCGGTCCCACGATCGTCTACGCCTTCATGCAGGCGACCGGCATGGTCAACGACCATCTCGTCACCTGCTTCTGCCACGAGACCTGCAGCGGCAAGCGCCGCGCCCCGCGCCTCAAGCCTCCCAAATGACGACTGACAAGGCCCCGAGCGGGCACGACCGCGTCTGGCAGCGCATGCTGTCCGGCCGGCGGCTCAACCTCATCGATCCCTCGCCGCTCGATGTCGAGATCGCCGACATCGCCCATGGGCTCGCGCGTGTCGCGCGCTGGAATGGCCAGACCACCGGCGCGCACATCTTCTCGGTCGCGCAGCACACGCTGCTGGTCGAGACGGTGATGCGCGCGCGCAAACCCAACATCGATGCGAAGCTGCGGCTCGCCGCGCTGCTGCACGATGCACCGGAATACGTCATCGGCGACATGATCTCGCCGTTCAAGGCGGTGCTCGGCGACGGCTACAAATCAGTCGAGAAGCGGCTGCTCGGGGCGATCCACATCCGCTTCGGGCTGCCGGCGGAGATTGCTCCGGAGATCGAGCGCCAGATCAAGGCGGCCGACCGCGGCGCCGCCTTTCTGGAGGCGACCCGGCTGGCCGGCTTCTCGGAAAGCGAGGCGAAGAAGCTGTTCGGCCGCGACCCCGGCCTGCCGGACGCCACCGTGACGGATTATCTGACGCCCTGGAGCGCGGCCAAGGCCGAGAAGCAGTTCCTGACCCGCTTCAACGCGGTGCTGGGGGCGTGCTGAGATGCCGCTGACGCCGGACGAGCGCCGCAACGAACGGCTGAAGCTGGCCGCCAACTGGGTCAACACGCTGGCGACGGCCATCGTCACTGCCGGGACGTTCGTGCCGCTTGCCCAGTTCGTCTATGGGGTGCTGCCGCCCAGCACCCCCGCGGGCCTGATCTACGGGTCGGGGGTCGTTTGCATTATCACCGGAGTGCTCATACATTTGCTCGGTCAGTGGATCCTGGGAGGTCTTCGATGACCACGCACCAGTTCGTTGCCCTGAGCTTTCCGCTCCTGACCGCCTTGGCCGTCGCCATTGTGGCCCTGTTCGTGCGCCGTCCCTGGTCCGAGAAACCGGTCGAGATCGCCCCTCAGAACCGTGAGCGGGTGCTCGATCATCTCGAGCGGCTCAACGCCGAGATCGAGGGCAAGGCCCATCTGGTCCGCCAGGAGCTGCGGCAGCTCAAGAACACGCGCTGAGGGCCGTCGGCGCACACATGCGCCAGCCCGACGGCTGACATCCAAAACGCGCTTTTGCCCTTGTGCCCCCATTCGTATAATCGGGCGTTCAAAGGCTCGCCATGATCCACGTCTGCTCACTCGCCGCCCTGCCCGAGACCGTGCGCCTGACCGGCGCCAGCCACGTGCTGACCATCATGGCCAATGTCGAGCAGGTGCGGCGACCGGAGACGATCCGCCCCGAGAACCATCTGCGGGTCTCGGTCGACGACATCACCGAGCAGCTTCCTGGCTTCATGGCGCCGAGCGAGGATCACGTCGCCCAGGTGCTGGAGTTCGTGCGCGGCTGGGATCGTGCGGCGCCGCTGGTGATCCACTGCTATGCCGGCATCAGCCGCTCCACCGCGAGCGCCTTCGCCGCGGCCTGCGCGCTCAACCCCAATCGCGACGAGCTCGATATCGCCTGGGCGATCCGCCAGGCCTCGCCGATCGCCTCGCCGAACCGGCTGATCGTCAGCCTGGCCGACAGGGCACTGGGCCGCCAGGGGCGCATGGTGCGCGCGCTGGACGCGATCGGGCCCGGCGCCATGATGGTCGACAGCGCGCCGTTCCGGATCGATCTGGACTGAGTTGCGGCGCTACGTAGCCGCGTACCGGTGCGCTTTGAACTTATGTTCCACGGTTTGACACAGAGGGAACGACGGCCATCGTGCGGCCCGACGGAGCGGTTGGCCGATTCGCCGGGGTCCGCAAGGGCTCGCAGCTTCCCTCCACCCGTGACGCCTCCCGGCGGCATCGATTTCAGGATTCCCGCGTGATGTTCGATTGGCCCCTGGATTGGATCGCCCTGCTGGTGGCGTTCGCGGCGCTCGCCTTCGCGCGCCGGACCTCCGACCGATTGGCCGAGGTGCAGGCACGGCTGGCCAAGCTCGAGGCGGCACGCCCGATCGCGGCCGCGCCGGTGGTCGCGCCGCCGCTCAGCCCGCTTCAGGAGCCCGCTGAAGCCCCGCCAATGCCGCCCCCATTGCCGGAGGTGACCGAGGCTGCCCTGCAGCCGGCGGCGATGGCGAGCGATGCAGCGGCCGAACAGCCGCCGCTCGCGTCGCCGCCACCCGTGCCGCAACCCGCGGCCGGCTTCGAGGAGCGCATCGGCACCCGCTGGGTGGTGTGGATCGGCGGGCTGACCCTGGCGCTCGGCGGCTTCTTCATGGTGCGCTACTCGATCGAGGCCGGCCTCGTCGGCCCCGAGGTGCGCGTCGCGCTCGGCGCGCTGTTCGCCGCCGCGCTGCTCGCGGCCGGCGAATGGACACGGCGCAAGGAGAGCATCTCGCAGATCGCGGCGCTGCCGATCGCCAACATTCCGGCGATGCTCACCGCGGCCGGCACGGCGGTCGCCTTCGCCACCATCTACGCGGCCTACGCGCTGTACGACTTCCTGCCGCCCGCGATCGCCTTCGTGCTGCTCGGCATCGTCGCGCTGGGCACGCTGGCGGCGGCGCTGCTGCACGGCCCGGCGCTCGCCGGGCTCGGCATCGTCGCGGCGTTCACGACGCCGGTGCTGGTGTCGACCGGCGAGCCGAACTACTGGGCGCTGTACATCTACCTCGCCATCGTCACCGCCGCCGCGTTCGCGCTGGCACGCGTGCGGCTGTGGCGCTGGCTCGCGATGACCACGATCGGGCTGTCGTTCCTGTGGACCTTGCCCGGGCTCGACGCGGGCGTCGAGACGGTGGCGCCGCATGTCTTCCACGTCGCGGTTGGTTTCGCGCTCGCCGCGCTGATCGTGGTCTGCGGCTTCATGTTCGGACCCGCCGCCGAGAACGACGAGGTCGAGCCGATCTCATCCGTCGGCCTGGCGGTTTATCTGCTCGGCGCCATGCTGGTCGTGCTGGCGAGCTTCCATGACGGCCTGGCGCTGATCGGTTTCACGGTGCTGGTCGCGGCGACGCTGGCGGTCGCCTGGCGCGCGCCGAGCGCCGTCGGCGCGGTGGCCGCCGCCGCTGCGACCGTGTTCCTCGTGTTCGCCGAATGGGCGCTGCGCGACAATCCGGACCTGCTGGTGCTGCCCGGCGGCGCGCTGCCCGGGATGGGGCCGAACCCGCTCGGCGCGTCGGTCACGTCGCATCTGGTGACGGCCGCGATCTTCGCGCTGGGCTTCGGCGGCGCCGGCCTCCTGGCGCAGGGGCGCGCGCACAACGCCGTCGTGCCGGTGGTGTGGTCGGCGGCCGGCGTGTTCACGCCGCTGGCGCTGCTGGTCGCGCTCTATGCGCGCATCGCCCATCTCGACCGCTCGATCCCGTTCGCGATCCTCGCCGTCGTGCTCGCCGCCGGCTTTGCCGTCGCCACCGAGGCGCTGACGCGGCGCGAGGAACGTCCCGGCCTCAGTGCCTCGATCGCGCTGTTCGCGACCGGCACGCTGGCCGCGCTGGCGCTGGCCCTGACCTTCGCGCTTGAGAAGGGCTGGCTGACGATCGCGCTGGCGCTGATGTCGCTCGGCACCGCCTGGATCTTCGAGAGCCGGCCGATCCCGTTCCTGCGCACGCTCGCGGCCGTCTTTGCCGGGCTCGTGGTGCTGCGCATCGGCCATGATCCGCGCATCGTCGGCGCCGATGTCGGCACCACGCCGATCTTCAACTGGCTGCTGTGGGGCTATGGCGTGCCGGCGGCGTCGTTCTGGGGCGCGAGCTATCTGATGCGCCGCCATGGCGACGACGCGCCGCTGCGCGCGGTGGAGGCCGCCGCGATCCTGTTCACGACCCTGCTCGCCTTCCTGGAGATCCGCCACGCCGTCAACGACGGCGACATGCTGGCGGTGCCGTCGCTCGCCGAAGTGGGACTCGACGTCTGCGTGGCCCTGGCGCTGGCGATCGGGCTGGAGCGGCTGCGGGAGCGCAGCGGCAGCATCGTGCACAACATCAGCGCCGTGATCCTCACCGGATTCGCCGGCGGCGCCACCGTGCTCGGCCTGCTGCTGTTCGAAAACCCGATGATCTCGGACGTCGCGATCAAGGGCGGCCTGCTCAACATCCTGATCCTGGCCTATGCGTTCCCGGCGGTACTGATGCTGCTGTTGTCCTACGCGGTCGCAGGCCACCGTCCGCCAGCCTATGGCAATACGCTGGCCGCGGGCGCACTGATCCTGGCGCTGTCCTATGTCAGCCTCGAGATCCGCCGGATCTATCACGGCCCCGATCTGACGGCAGGACCGACCAGCGCCGCCGAGCAGTACACCTATTCGATCGCCTGGCTCGCCTTCGGCGTGATGCTGCTCGGGATCGGAATCATCGTGCAGTCGCAGCGCGCGCGTCTGGCATCCGCGATCGTGATCGCGCTGACGATCCTGAAGGCCTTCCTGATCGACATGTCGGCGCTGACCGGCGTGTGGCGCGCCCTGTCGTTCATCGGGCTCGGCCTGGTGCTGGTCGCGATCGGCTGGCTGTACCAGAAGGTGCTGTTCCGACGGCAGCAGCAGGCGCCGCCGGCTCAGCCGGCAGCGTAGCGCCATGTCGGATTAGGCCGCGCGCACCGACTCCAGGAACGACGCCACCTCACGCTTCAGCCGGTCGCTGTCCGAGGCCAGCGACTGCGCCGCGGCCAGCACGTGCGTGGAAGCCGTACCAGTCTCGGTCGCGCCGCGCTGCACGTCGACGACGTTCACGGAAACCTGCTGCGTGCCCTCCGATGCCTGCTGGACGTTGCGCGAGATCTCCTGCGTGGCGGCGCCCTGCTCCTCCACGGCCGCCGCGATCGCCGACGAGATTTCCGACAGCCGCTCGATGGTCGTGGAGATCGCCCGGATGGCGCCGACCGATTCCTGCGTCGCGGCCTGGATGCCGGACACCTGCTGGCCGATCTCGTCGGTCGCCTTGGCGGTCTGCTCGGCCAGCGCCTTCACCTCGGAGGCGACGACCGCGAAGCCGCGACCGGCTTCGCCGGCGCGCGCCGCCTCGATGGTCGCATTCAGCGCCAGCAGGTTGGTCTGGCCGGCGATCGTGTTGATCAGCTCGACCACGTCGCCGATGCGCGCCGCCGCCTTGCTCAGCTCGCTCACGCGATCATTGGTCATGCGCGCCTGGTCGACGGCCTCGGTGGCCATGCGGGCGGATTCCTGCACCTGGCGGCTGATCTCGGTGATCGACGACGATAGCTCCTCCGTCGCGGAAGCGACCGACTGTACGTTGGTCGAAGCCTCCTCCGAAGCAGCCGCAACCGCGGTCGAGATCTCCTGCGAGCGCGTCGCGGTGGATGACAGCGCGCCGGCGGAATGCTCGAGCTCGGTCGAGGCCGACGACACCGTCTGCACGATCTCGCCGATCGTCGCCTCGAACTGGCGGGTGATGTTGTCGACGCGCCGGCCGCGTTCGATCTTGGCCTCGGCATCGTGGGCCGCGAGTTCGTCGGCCTCCTTCTTGGCGATCAGCGCCTCCTTGAACACCTGCAGCGTATCGGCCATGGCGCCGATCTCGGTCGGCTCGCCGCGATGCGTCACCTCCGCGCCGAGATCGCCCTTGGCGAGCTCCTGCATCGGCTTGATGATCGACGCAATGCCGGACGAGACGTTCTGCACGAGATAGAAACCGACGGCGACGCCGGCAATGACGGCCGCGGCAATGATCGACATCACCAGCCAGATCGCACGCGTGAAGCTCTCCGCGGCCTGCCGCGTCGCGTTGTCGGCACCCTTGTTGTTGAACTCGATGTCCTGGATGAAATACTTGTCGGCGTCGCGCGCGATCGCCGCGGCCGATTTTTCCAGCATTTCGGTGGCTTCGCGCGGGATCTTTCCGACGCTCTTGTTGGATTCGTCCATCACCTGCTTGACCGCGACGACGTACTTCTCCCAGGACTGCACCCAGTTGTTGTAGATCGCCCGTTCCTCGGCCGAGGTGATCATCGGCTCGTAGGTCTTGCGGTCCTTGTTGATCGTCTCGAGGATTCCGTTGACGCGCTTCTCCGCGCCCTGCTTGGCCTCGGCCGTCTCCGACATCACATGCGCGCGCAAGGCGATGCGCAGCAGATTGATGTCGGCGCGCAGCTCGCCGATCGCGCGCACGCTCGGCAGCCAATTGGTGGCGATGTCGACCGTGTTGGCATTGATCGACTGCATGCTGGTGACGGCGAGCACGCCGAGCCCGCACATGGTGACGAGCATGAAGGCGATGACCGATATGATCTTCGTACGGATGGACATCTTTGACACGGAGGACCCCAGCTGACTGCGTGGTTCGGCCGCGTTCTGCCAGCGCCAAAGACGGCCCGAAGATCCAGGTCTACGCTGCGCTGCGCGGTCGAGGTCAGAGGATCAGAGGGCTCCGAAAATTCCGAACCCGCATGTCGTCTCTGCCGACCTCATTGGGCGCGAAACAGGCTTATCAGAGGTTAATGCTGGAACCGTAAGATTACTGACAATGCCCATAAAATGATGGCGCTCAGGGATGACACGGTACCCTGAAACCGTCTGCCGCTACACCTGGTCTCCCGATACCGCTAAAGGATCGCGTCGAAGCAAGACCTTTGGAACGCGCACGGGGCAAAGGACGATTGCCGCCACGACCTGCGCCGCAGCAACCGGAAGACGCTGATCACCGCGCGGATGAATCCGGAGATGAGGTGGCCGGGCCAGGACCGACGTCCGACAGCATCACAAGCGACTGAGCACGAGAGCGTGACGGAGATCGGCGGCGCCGGGGCACGACGCGGAGCCTAGGCCGAACTCCATCAATCCCGACTGACGCGCCCGAGGTGGACGCGGACTTCATCAAAAGGCGCCTGCGCGCAGACGATTGCAGCCACGGCAAACCGGACTCGAATCCGACGGCCAGCGGCGCAATCACCCCGGACAGCTAGACCTCAGCCGACCGCTTCGGACACCAGGCGAATCCGGAACACCGGCTGCTTGGCTTCGTCGAGCAGCTCCATCTGCCACTCGGCCCCCTGCTGCAACGACCTCGAGATCCCGCCGATCAGGTCGGAGCAGACAGCCGTCAGCTCGTTCCAGGCGGTTTCCCGGTTGGCGAATTCATAAGGCTGATCAGCCGCGCCAGAATAGCGGCCCTGGCTGATCCGGAAGAAATAAAGCGACATAACGACCCTTTCTCGTGGGCCACCCCCCTGGTTGCAAACTGCACACGAGTCGCTACCGAGGCATGAATTTGAGATTCCGTACGACTACGGCGCAATGACCACTAACGTGCGGTCAGCTTAAAAAATTACTCTATGATAATAGGGAACCGGTTTTTCAATGATCGGTGAACTAACAACTAATCGGTCGAGCGACGCAGCTCCGGCGCCGCATCCGACTTCGCGTTATCGGATTTGGTAATTTCAGTCTTCGCGTTTTCGGCCTTCATGTTCTCCGTCTTGGAACTTTCCGCCTTGGCGGCCTTCGCAGCATCTGCCTTCAAGGGTTCCACCTTGCTGCGTTCCACCCGCGGGGTCTCGACCCGTGCCGCTACTTCGGTGTGGGAGCCGTCAGCCGCAGGTCCAGCAGCGCGTGCGGCGCGCGGCCGCGCCACGGCGCGCGCCATCAGCATGGTGGCTCCGCCCTGGTGCTGGAAGTCGCAATAGGCGAAGGCGCCGAGCCCGGAGACCGAACCGCGGAAGCTGCGATCGTCCTTCTTGTCGAGGTTGAAGCACGGTTCGAACGGCATGCCCTTGATGGCAGCGCAGACATTCTGGCCGCGAATCTGCAGGGTATTGCCCGGCAGGCGGATGTGACGCACCGGCCCCGAGCCGGAGAACTGCACCGCACCGGCCGCGCCCATGTCGTCGAGGATGCGGCCCGCGCCACGGGTGCCGTCGACGCAGGTGAAGGCGAACACCTTTCCGGCGACGAATTTGCGGGCCTCGTCGGCTGTCATCGAACCCGCCATCGCAGGAGCAATCACGGCACCGGCAGTCACGGTCCCCAGCAATATACGCGCGAGCATGCATCAAACTCCCACTTAACCCCACGCAGCGGGTAAGGCGGTATCTTTACCCCATGCTTACCATACCAACCATGGCAACAATGGAGCAGCATGGTTTGAAAAGTCTGAACGTCCTCAGGATATTCTTACCACCGTACGGCCGCGGACCTGGCCCGCGAGGATCTGCGGCCCCAGCGACGCCACCTGGTCCAAGGCGATTTCGTGAGTGATTTCAGCTAGTTTTGCACGATCCAGATCGGTCGCGAGGCGCTGCCAGGCCGCCTTGCGCGCCGGCAGCGGGCACATCACCGAATCGACGCCGAGGAGGCACACGCCGCGCAAAATGAACGGCGCCACCGACGTTGGCAAATCCATGCCGGCAGCGAGGCCGCAGGCGGCGATGGCGCCACCATATTTGGTCATCGCCAGCAGGTTGGCGAGCGTATTGGAGCCGACGCTGTCGATGCCGCCCGCCCAGCGCTCCTTCGCCAGCGGCTTGGCCGGCCCGGACAGCTCGTTGCGGTCGATGATCTCGGCGGCACCGAGCGACTTGAGATAGTCGGCCTCGGCCAAGCGGCCGGTCGAGGCGATCACATGGTAGCCGAGCTTGGCGAGCACAGCCGTCGCCACCGAGCCGACGCCGCCGGCCGCGCCCGTCACCACCACCGGCCCGCTCGCCGGCGTCAGCCCGTGCTTCTCCAGGGCGAGCACCGCAAGCATCGCGGTGAAGCCGGCGGTGCCGATCGCCATCGCGTCCCGGGCTGACAGCCCCTGCGGCAGGCCGACCAGCCAGTCGCCCTTGACCCGCGCCCTCTCGGCATAGGCGCCGAGATGGGTCTCGCCCATGCCCCAGCCGGTGCAGATCACGGCATCTCCCGGCTTCCAGTCGGGATGGCTGGACTGCTCGACCGTGCCGGCGAGATCGATCCCCGCGATCATCGGGAAGCGGCGCACCACCGGCGCCTTGCCGGTCAGCGCCAGCCCATCCTTGTAATTCAGCGCCGACCACTCGACCTTCACGGTGACGTCGCCGTCCATCAGTTCGGCTTCATCGAACTGCGTCAGCGTCGCGGTCGTTCCCTTGTCCGCCTTGTCGATCCGGATCGCCTTGAACGTTCCCACAGCCGCACTCCCTGCACTTTCTTCGTCTCACGCCATGTTTAGCCGATCGGATCGGCCGCGCAACTCACGTCGCGGGAACGGCGCGCGCCACCGGCTTCTCGACGATCGGCAGGTTGATCAGCGCCGACAACACGCCGAACAGGATCGACAGCCACCAGATCGGCGTGTACGAGCCGTAGCGCTCGAACACGATGCCGCCGAGCCAGACGCCGAGGAAGCCGCCCACCTGGTGGCTGACGAAGGCGAAGCCATAGAGCGTGGCGAGCCAGCGGGTGCCGAACATGATCGCGACCAGCGACGAGGTCGGCGGCACCGTGGAGAGCCAGGCGAGCCCGGAAACCGCGCCGAAGGCGATCGCGGAAGCCGCCGTGACCGGGAACGAGATGAAGGCGAGCGTCGCCAGCGCACGCGTGAAATAGATGAAGGACAGGATGTAGCGCTTCGGCAGCCGGCTCTGCAGCCAGCCGACACTGAGCGAGCCGATGATGTTGAACAGGCCGATCGCCGCGATCACCCAGCCGCCAACCTGCGCCGACAGGCCGCGATCGACCAGGAACGCCGGCAGGTGCACGGTGATGAAGGCGAGCTGGAAGCCGCAGGTGAAGAACCCGAGCACCAGCAGCACGTAGGAGCGGTGGCCAAACGCCTCCATCAGCGCGGTCGTGAACGACTGCTGCTCGGCCTCCGACGGCTTGGCCTCGGCTGCCGGCGGCGTCGCCACGGCGAGCGACAGCGGCACGATGAACAGCATCAGCGTTGCGAACACCATCAGCGCGCTCTGCCAGCCGAACTGGTCGATCAGCGCGACGCCGAACGGAGCGAACAGGAACTGGCCGAGCGAGCCGGCCGCGGTGCCGGCGCCGAGCGCGATGCCGCGGCGCTCCGGCGGCAGCAGCTTGCTGAAGGCCGACAGGATGAGATTGAACGAGCAGCCCGACAGGCCGAAGCCGACCAGCACGCCGGCGCCGATGTTCAGCGACAGCGGCGAGCTGGAATAGCGCATCATCAGCAGGCCGCCGGCATAGAGCAGCGCGCCGACACAGATGACGCGCATCACGCCGAAACGATCGGCGATCGCGCCGGCGAGCGGCTGACCGAGTCCCCACAACAGGTTCTGCACCGCCACCGCGAGGGCGAACACGTCGCGTCCCCAGGCGAATTCACGGCTCATCGGCTGCACGAAGAAGCCGAGGCTGGAGCGCGGACCGAAGCTCAGCAGCGCAATGGCGCAGCCGCACACGATGATGACCACCGGCGTGCGCCAGCCCTGATTGCGGGACACCATACCGAGATCGCCTGCCTGTACCGACATCAGTGTCCTCCCATGCCGCGGTCGCTGTCCGCCGCGCCTCTCCGGTTAATGCATTTGCATTGAACTCCCAAGCTCAAAAGCGGAACCCAGTCATGAAAAATTTCGATGCGGGGGCCAGCCATGAGCAGGTCTCATCCGAAGCGAGTTCCGGCACCGGAACTCGCTCATGCGTCTTTGTCCCCGCGCGAAAACGTCCTGATGCGCGAGTCGCAAACGACGATTCATCCTGTGCGGGAGCGACCTTCAGAACGGCCGCTATTTGTCGCCAAACACCGATAAACAGCGAAGGAAGTCTCTGAAGAAGAACTAACAGGTACCGCGGTACACATGCGCACGGAATGTGGAATTTGGACAGCACATGGACCACGATCAGATCGAGACATCCGGCCACGTCGTGATCGTCGGTGCCGGAGTTGCCGGACTGTTCTGCGCGCTGAAGCTCGCCCCGCAGCCGGTCACGTTGATCTCCGCGACCTCATTGGGTGAGGCCTCGTTCGGCACGACGATGCAGGCCGACATCGCGGCAGCGGTGTCATCCGGCGACAGCCCCGATACCCATGCCGCCGACATGATCGCTGCGGGTGGCGGCCTGGTCGACGCGACGGCGGCGCTGGCGCTCGCGCGCGATGCCTCGGCTGCAATCGAGGACCTGGTCCGTCTCGGCGTGGCATTCGATCGTGATCACGGCGGCAGGCTGGCGACGTCTCGTGCGGCTGCGCACGCCGCGCGACGAATTCTCAGCGTTCGCGGAGACTTCACCGGACAGGCGATCATCACCGCGCTGTCGCAAGCCGTGCGCGCGACGCCCTCGATCCGCATCATCGAGGGCCATGTCGCCGACGCGCTGCTGACGGAAGACGGCGCGGTGCGTGGCCTGCAACTGCGGCCGACCGATGACGACGCGGCCGCGCCGATGCTGATCGCGGCGCCGGCAATCGTGCTGGCCACCGGCGGCATCGGCCGGCTGTTCGCGGCGACCACGAATCCGCCGCACGCCACCGGCATCGGCCTCGCCATCGCCGCCCGCGCTGGCGCGGTGATTGCCGATCCGGAGTTCGTGCAGTTTCATCCGACCGCGATGATGGCCGGTCACGATCCGGCGCCGGTTGTGAGCGAGAGTCTGCGCGGCGCCGGCGCGATCCTGATCAACCGGCGCGGCCAGCGTTTCATGCTGCCGCGCCATCCGCTGGTCGATCTTGCCCCGCGCGACACGGTGGCCCGCGGCGTCATGGCCGAGATCATCGCTGGACGCGGCGCCTTTCTCGATGCGCGCGACGTGCTCGATGACGACGTCGCCGAGCGCTATCCGATGCTGCACCGGGCCTGCGTCGCCGCGGGGCTCGATCCGACCCGCCAGCCGATTCCAGTCGCGCCGGCGGCGCATTTCCACATGGGCGGGATCGCGGTCGACGCGCAGGGCCGCAGCTCGATCGAGGGGCTCTGGGCGGCAGGTGAAGTCGCCGCGACGGCAACGGATGGCGCCAACCACATCGCCGGCAACGCGCTGCTCGCGGCGCTGGTGTTCGCCCGGCGGATTGCCGACGACATCTCCGGCCGGACGTTGACCGCGTCCTCCACCCTGCAGCACGTTGCATTCGCCGATCCGGCCGGATCCTGCGCGGGCGCAGCGCAGGTGTCGCTGCGCGAGATGATGACGAGCCAGCTCGGTGTCATCCGCGACGAGGAGCGGCTCGCCGAGGCCATCGCCGCGATTGCCAGGATGGAGCGCGACGCCGGCAGCCCGAGGCTGCGCAACATGGCGAGCGCCGCGCTGCTGATCGCCACCGCGGCCTGGAGCCGGCGCGAGAGCCGCGGCGCGCATTGCCGCGCCGACTGCCCCGCGGAGAATCCGAGTTTCGCGCAGCGGACGATGACCACATTGGCCGCTGCCCGCGAGATCGCCGACGAGCTCGCGGCACGGCCGACGGCGCGGCAGTCGCGGCCGTTGAGCGCGTAGCAAGAGCTGATCCGACTGCGTCACGACGGAGCTCGGCAGTCGCGTTTTCACCGTCATTCGTGATCACCGTCATTCCGGGTTCAGGGCCTGCGGCCTTGTCCCGGAATGACGGTGCTCATGACGAAGCAGCCATCGTCGTCCAATACAGATATTACGACTCGTTGTTATTTGCTGCCTCGCCGGTATTTGGGGGCAGGCACGATGTAATTAGTGCGTGCCGTGTCGGCCGCGTGCATCCATTGATCCGCGGGCGCTGGACGAACAAATCGGCCGTACCGTTGCGCTGGTGCTCGTAGTCATCACGCGCACGATCTGAGCGGCCCTCGCCAATGAGTTGGACGAGGCCTTTCGTCGAAGCAGCTGCAACTCGCCGCACGGATCGAGCACATCCTCTACGCGCGCGACTAATTCGCATCGATCTGTGGGGATACGCCACATGCCCCTTCGCCATGGCTTCAGATCGTTCTCGGCCAGACGCCGCCGCACTATCTCGTGCGCCCCGGCGCCGCCGGCATTTACCAGCACCAACTAAATGGCTGGACAGGTTCGCCATGATTTCGGCAAAAGAACCGCGGAACCTGTACAAATAAGAAGAAGAGATGGTCGAAATTTAGCGGTGCTCAAGTAGTAGCGCGCGTTTTGTCCGTCCTGCTGACGAGGAAATGGAATTCACGGCTGCCAGATCGCCGATTCACCGCTTGGCATGGCCCTAGATTCGGTCATCGGTCTCGCCGCCGGTTTGGAAGCCGAGTCGCCGAGCAGAAAGGCGCCAAACGGTCCAGGGAGTGTTGCGGGGCGACGCGATGGCGCGTGTCCGCAGGAGTAGTTGAGGATGAGTTCCTTATTGCGGAGTAGCGGATCGCGGATCACCGTGGGTGATGCGCAGAGCGAACGTTGGCGCCCGGCAAAGCCTGCCGCTTTGTCCAACAGCCTCGCGCATGCGACGTCTGAGCCTGATGAGGATGCGGCCACCGATCTCTCCCGGCCGTGGTGGCAAACCGCTTCAGCGGTTGACGATGCGCCGATGCCAATGGCGCCAGCAGAAGCGGACCGATCCTGGCAGATCCCTTCACTCGATCCCGTCGTGATGCCTCCACCTCCGCCCGAACGGCTCGAATTCGATTCTGTTTTCCGGTTCGGTGCCGCAGCGGCCGCGCTTGCGTGCCTCGCGTTCTTTGCGGTGCGCATCATGCAGGCTCCGGACATTGAAACAGTTACGAAGTCTGAAGCGACCGCTTCATCGTCTCCCCGAAACCTCGGGACAGCGGGGAAATCGAAATCCGATGACGGCCAAGCATCGCTGGACGCCGCGGCGCACACGATCGGACGGGCCGATTCGATCTTGGCGTCGGTCCCGATCGTCAAGCCGGCTCCGGGCGGAGGCGAGACCCCGCAGTCAATTCCGCCGAAAGCATCTCGGACCATCGCGACCAGGAGCCCTGCACCGGCGGCCGCGTCTGCGCTGACCAAGAACGAGATCAGCGAAATGCTGAAGCGCGGACGCGATCTCATCGGCGCGGGCGACGTTGCGAGTGCCCGCCTGATCCTGGCGCATGTCGCGGAAGCGGACGCCGAAGCATCACTGACGCTGGCCGGCACCTATGACCCCGCGATCTTGTCCAACCTGAAAGCCGTTGGCGTCGCGCCCGATCCGGCCAAGGCCCGCGCCTGGTACGCGAGAGCCGCCGAACTCGGGTCACTCGAGGCTCGACGGCGGCTCGAGTGACCCGGGCTTCGAAACCGGGTGATCCAGCGCGGTCTCACGCCGGTCGCTGCGCAGGAATTGCGGCGGGGCGCGGACCGCCGGATCCTGGTCGATGGTGTCGTGCGGGCGACGCGCGTCCCCGCAAAGTGTTGTGTTGCGTGATGAGGTCCATGATGGGAATGTTTGATCGTCTGTTGCAATCGGCCTTGTCGTCGGCGCCCCGTGGTCCTTGGCTGCTTGGCGCGCCGGGTTCTCCGACCGTGGCGTTGCTCCTCGTGCTTGCCGCCGTGCCAGGCCTGGCGCGTGCTGCCGAGGGCGAGATCCGGATCGGCAATACGACGCCCTACAGCGGGCCGGCGGCCGCCTACGGCAGCGTGAGCAAGGTCATCTCCGCCTATTTCCAGAAGGTGAATGACGAGGGCGGGATCAGGGGCCGCAAGATCACCTACATCTCCTATGACGACGGCTATAATCCGCAGAAGACGATGGAGCTGACACGACGGCTGGCGGAGGAAGACAAGGTCGACGTCATCTTTGCGAGCGTTGGAACAGCGACCAGCGCGGCGGTGCGGCCTTATCTCAACGCGAACAGGATACCGCAATTGTTCGTCGGCTCCGGCGCCTCGATCTGGGATCAGCCTCGCGACTATCCTTGGACCATGGGAGCGCAACCCAGCTACCAGATTGAAGCTCATATTCACGCGCAATATCTGCTCGAGCAACATGCCGGTGGCGCGCGCATCGGTGTGCTTTATCAAGACGACGAGTTCGGCAAGGACTATCTGAAGGGTTTGAAGGACGGGCTCGGCGGCAAGCTGCCGATCGTCGCGGAAGCGGCTTACGCGGTCACCGATGCCGACATCAATCAGCAGATCGCGAAGCTGAAGACCGCCGGAGCCAACATCCTGGTCGACGTCAGCACCCCGAAATTCACGGTGCTCGCGATCCGCCGCCTCGCCGAGCTCGGCTGGAGACCCGAGCACATCATCCCCACGGTTTCGGATTCGGTTGCCACCGTGCTGCAGCCTGCAGGCCTGCAGAACGCGGAAGGACTGCTTTCCGCCACCATCCTGTACGAGGGCGGTGTGCAGGGCGGCGATCCCGGCTTCGCCGAGTGGTCCGCGTTCATGGATCGCTACGCGCCTGCGATCAGCAAGAACAACAGCTTGGGAATCGTGGGCTACGCGCTTGCCAACCTGATGGTTGCGGTCCTGCGCAATTGCGGCGACGACTTCTCCCGCGACAACATCATGAGGCAGGCGCGTTCCTTGAAGGGGACGCCAATTCCCATGTTGATTCCCGGGATCGTCGCCAATACCAGCGCCAGCGACCACGCGCCGATCGAGCAGATGCAGATGAAGCGTTTCGTCGATGGCCATTGGGAACGGTTCGGGCCTGTGCGCAGCGGAATCGACCCGGGTGCGGTCAGCGATTCCTTCAAGGCGATCTTCCGCTATGCCTCGGCCAAGCGCGATCTCGCGAGCCAGCTCAACGCCAATACGGTGAGCCTGATGACGGGCTCGTATGGCAGCACCTATTCGCAGATGGGCGCCGACGTCGCCTCGGTCCTCAATGACGGCATCAACCTGCGGGTCATGCCGGTCCTCGGCAGCGGCTCGGTTCAGGCGGTGGCCGACATCCTCATGCTCAAGGGCGTCGACGTGGGAATCGTGCGCAAGGACACGCTGTCCTATCTCGAACGCAAGGACTTCGCGAGCAACATCCGCAATCAGCTCGTCTACGTCACCAAGATGTTCAACGAGGAAATGCATGTTCTGGCACCGCGATCGATCCGCACCATGCGGGAGCTCGACGGCAAGACCGTTGCGGTCGACCTGCCGGACGGCAGCACCTTCGTGACCGCGATCAACGTGTTCGAGCGGCTCGCGATCAAGCCGCATCTGCTCTATATCGAGCCGCGCATCGCGCTCGAAATGTTGCGCAAGGGGGAGATCGACGCGATGATTGCGGTCGACGGCAAGCCGGTGCCCTGGCTCAGCCAGATCACGGATGCCAATCTGCATCTCGTCCCGGTCGGCTACGACAAGACCTTGCGCGAGGATTACCTTCCATCCAAGCTCACCGCGGACGACTACCCCAACCTGATCTCCAATTCCGAGTCGGTGGAAACGATCGCAGCAGAGGCAATCCTGGCGTCGTATAATTGGCAGCCGGGAAGCGACCGCGATCGCCGGCTGTCGCTGCTGGTCGAGTCGCTGTTCTCACGCATGTCGCAGCTGCAGCGGCCTCCCTTCCATCCGAAATGGCAGGAGATGGCGCCGCGCGCGCCGGTCGCCGGCTGGACCAGGTTCCGGGCCGCGCAGGAATGGCTCGATGGGACGACACGGATTCCGGCGGCCACTACGGCCACCGTTAGACCGTCGAAGCCGGTCGCGGCCGCCGCACCGTCCCCGCGCATTCCTGTCACGGCAAAGCCGGCAGCCGCAACGCCGCCGGACCAGGCGCGCCAGACCGAGTTGTATCGCCGCTTTCTCGAGTGGAATGCGACGCGTCGCTAGATGATTAGCGCCGCGTCCAGTTCGGATTGCTCTCGGCCTCGCTCTTGGCGGCCTCGGTGAGCTCGGCCGAAATGATCGCGGTCTGCTGCGGCGTGCCCCAGCTCGGCGCGTCGCTGCCGTCGCCCCACTTCTTCGGCCGATAGAAGGTGTGAACGCCGAACTTGTACATGCGCTTCATCTCGGCGACCCAGGACGGCCGCACCCAATAGGCATGATAGTGGGTCGACTTGCCCACCTCCGGCAACCAGATCAGCCCGTCCAGCATGGCCTTCGCGATCTTCCTGGCGCGATCCCACATCTCGGGCTCGCGGATCACATCCGGATTGTTGTCGCAGGCGAAGGTGAACTGGCAGGCGAAGTGGCGGTATTTGTTCTGGTAGACGACGCCGCACACCGTCGTCGGATAATAGCCGGAGAACGCTCGGTTCAGCACGACCTGCGCCACGGCCATCTGGCCGCGCACCGCCTCGCCGCGGGATTCGAAATAGACTGCTTCGGCAAGACACTTCTCGGACTTGAAGCGCGCCTTCTCGTCCGTGAGCCCCAACCGTTCGGCCGGAGTCCTGTCGCGCTGATTGTCGGCATTGACCTCGCCCTTCGGCGCGATGCTCTCGCCGCCATCACCGGCCTTGGCAGCATCGTCGGCCGGATGTGACAGCACCGCCATCGGCTTGAGGTCCGGATCCGGCATCACGATCAGTGGCGCCTCGCCCGGCAGCCATGTCTCCATGGTGCCGGCGGCACCGCCCAGCGACGACGTGCCGAAATAGAGGTTGGACGTCTTGATGTTGAGGCCGTCATAGCTGACGGCGCCGTCCACCAGGATTTGATCGGCTGCAGGCTTCAGCTCGCCCGATGTCTGGATCTCGGACTTCGCCGCGTCGTACTGCACGAGCGGCGGCGCGCTCAGCGCCTCCTGCAATTCGGGATCGAGTGCAGAACGCTGCGAGAGCGGCGCCTGCGGCGGCGCTTCCGTCGTCTTGGCGCCGAACACCGAGGAATTCGAATCCGGTTGTGTCGATGGCGTGGGTGCGGGCTCGGAGGGCGCCGGCTCGACGGGCGCGGCCGATTCGGTCGGCTGCGCCGACGGCGTCGGGGGACGCACGACGAGACGATCGCCCTTCAGTGTGCGATCGACCTTGGGAAAGTCGGAGGCCTGATAGCGCGGCGGAACCTGCAGCGCCGGATTGCGCGGCGTCGATCCGGTGATGTCGAGATCGCGCCCATCGAGGCTTGCGAGGCGGATGCTCACCGCCTGCGGCGCCGAGGTTCCGATCGGACGACTGAAACTATAGGTGGCGAGCTGAATGGAGGCCGCAGCCGAGAACACACGCTTCTGCCAGCGTTCGGCGACGCCCGGCTGGCGGGCGAGCAGAGAAGCGATGTCTTGATACCCGGTCTCTGTCGGCATCAGAGCGAAGACGCAGAGACCGAGTCCGAAGGACGCAAATCGCGCGCCCTTCGGATCGGGACGCAGAACTAACATCGATACGCTCAACGCAACGCTTACTGGATCGACCGAACGACAGTGCTTCCGTGCAATTCGATCTTCTCTCTTCGTATCGGGTTTAGGTTGCCGAGGAGTTAATCCGCGTTGCAATTGTGAAACAGGCAAGCGGGGAAGTTGCAGAGCGCCGAGCGATCGAGATGCTTGGTAAACGGCGCACCGACGAGAACGGGTGAACATTCAGTCAACAGATGCGGTGAATGAAAATCATCTGCACATCATGAGGCGGAGTGTTCCATCGGCCTGCGACGTTCGCTCTCTCCACTCGTCATTCCGGAGCGCCCCCGGAATGACGGCAGTGGTGGAGAAGAAGTGCACCTTGCGTCACGTGCGCGCCGCATCGCGACGAACCCTCACCAATGAAAAAGGCCGGCAACATGTGCCGGCCTTCGTCAGATCAGATCGATCGCAGCAGGATCAGGCTTGGCTCGCGATCTCCTTGCCGAGCGCGGATTGCGCAGCGGCCAGGCGGGCGATCGGCACGCGGTAGGGCGAGCACGACACATAGTTCATGCCGACCTTGTGGCAGAACGCCACCGAGGCGGGATCGCCGCCATGCTCGCCGCAGATACCGACCTTGAGGTTGGGTCGGGTGGCACGGCCGCGCTCGACGCCGATCTTGACCAGCTCGCCAACGCCCTCGCGGTCGATCGAGATGAACGGATCGATCTCGAGGATGCCCTTGGCGACGTAAGCGCCGAGGAAGCTGCCGGCGTCGTCGCGGCTGATACCGTAGGTCGTCTGCGTCAGATCGTTGGTGCCGAACGAGAAGAACTCGGCGGCCTCGGCGATCTGGCCGGCCATCAGGGCTGCGCGCGGCAGCTCGATCATGGTGCCGACCTGGTACTCCAGCTTGGCGCCGGTCTCGCGGATCACGGCCTGCGCCATCGCGTCGATGCGCGCCTTGACCAGGTCGAACTCGGCCTTGGTCGCGATCAGCGGCACCATCACCTCGAGGCCGACGGCCTCGCCGGTGCGCTTCTCGGCCTCGACCGCCGCCTCGAAGATCGCGCGCGCCTGCATCTCGGCGATCTCCGGATAGGCGATCGCGAGACGGCAGCCGCGGAAGCCGAGCATCGGGTTGAACTCCGACAGCTCGCGGGCGCGATCGGCCAGGCGGCGCGGATCGGTGTTCATCGCGCGCGCGACTTCCTCGACCTCGGCCTGGGTGTGCGGCAGGAACTCGTGCAGCGGCGGATCGAGCAGACGGATCGTGACGGGAAGCCCCTTCATGATCTCAAACAGCTCGACGAAGTCGGCGCGCTGCATCGGCAAGAGCTTGGCGAGCGCGGCGCGACGCTCCTGCTCATCCTCGGAGAGAATCATCTCACGCACAGTGCGGATGCGGGTCTCCTCGAAGAACATGTGCTCGGTGCGGCACAGGCCGATGCCCTCGGCGCCGAACTTGATGGCGGTGCGCGCATCCTCCGGCGTGTCGGCGTTGACGCGCACGCCGGTCTCGCGCACGGCGTCCGCCCAGCCCATCAGGGTGCCGAACTCACCGGACAGCTCCGGCTCGATCATCGGCATGCGGCCGGCCAGCACCTGGCCGACGGAGCCGTCGATGGTGATGACGTCGCCGGTCTTGAAGGTGCGCCCGCCGATGCTCATCGTGCCACGGCCGTAGTCGACGCGGATGGTGCCGCAGCCGGAGACGCAGGGCTTGCCCATGCCGCGCGCGACCACGGCGGCGTGCGAGGTCATGCCGCCGCGCGTGGTCAGGATGCCCTCGGCAGCATGCATGCCGTGGATGTCCTCCGGCGAAGTCTCGATGCGGACCAGGATCACCTTGCGACCGTCGGCCTGCAGCTTGGTGGCCTCGTCCGAGGAGAACACGATCTCGCCCGATGCCGCACCGGGCGAGGCCGGCAGGCCGGTCGCGACCACATCGCGCTTGGCGGCGGGATCGATGGTCGGGTGCAGGAGCTGATCGAGCGAGGCCGGGTCGACGCGGAGCACGGCGTCGTTCTCCGAGATCAGGCCCTCATTGGCGAGTTCGACCGCGATGCGCAGCGCCGCCTTGGCGGTGCGCTTGCCGCTGCGGGTCTGCAGCATCCACAGCTTGCCGCGCTCGACCGTGAACTCCATGTCCTGCATGTCACGGTAGTGCTTCTCGAGCAGCGTGTAGATCCGCGTCAGCTCCTTGAACGCGTCGGGCATCGCGACTTCCATCGACGGCTTGTCGGAGCCGGACTCGACGCGGGCGTCCTCGGTGATGTCCTGCGGGGTGCGGATGCCGGCGACGACGTCCTCGCCCTGCGCGTTGATCAGGAACTCGCCGTAGAGCTTGCTCTCGCCGGTCGAGGGATTGCGGGTGAAGGCGACGCCGGTGGCCGAGGTGTCGCCCATGTTGCCGAACACCATGGCCTGGACGTTGACGGCGGTGCCCCAGGATTCCGGGATGTCGTGCAGCTTGCGATAGGTCACCGCGCGCGCGTTCATCCAGGATGAGAACACCGCGCCGATGGCACCCCACAGCTGGTCGTGCGGGTCCTGCGGGAAGTCCTTGCCGGTCTCGTGGGCGACGGCGTCCTTGTACTTGCCGACCAGCATCTCCCAGTCCTCGGAGGAGAGGTCGGTGTCGAGCTGATAGCCCTGGGTGTCCTTGAAGCTGTCGAGGATGTCCTCGAAATGATGGTGCTCGAAGCCGAGCACGACATCCGAATACATCGTGATGAAACGGCGATAGCTGTCGAAGGCGAAGCGGCGGTCGCCGGACAGCTGTGCCAGCGCTTCCACCGTCTGGTCGTTGAGGCCGAGATTGAGCACGGTGTCCATCATGCCCGGCATCGAGGCGCGGGCGCCGGAGCGCACCGAGACCAGCAGCGGGTTCTCCGGATCGCCGAATTTCTTGCCGGTCAATTTGCCGATGTAGTCGAGCGCCTTGTCGACCTGCGACTGCAGCTCCTTCGGGTAGGTCTTGTCGTTGGCGTAGAAGTAGGTGCAGACCGAGGTGGGAATGGTGAAGCCCGGAGGCACCGGCAGGCCGAGATTGGCCATCTCGGCCAGATTGGCGCCCTTGCCGCCGAGCAGGTCGCGCAGGCCGGCCTTACCTTCGGCCTTGCCGTCACCGAAGGTGTAGACCCACTTGTTCGGCTTGATCGCGGTGACCGCGCTCTTGGCCGGGGCCCTGGCAGCCGACGCCTTCGCGGCCTTGGCGACCGGCTTGGCAGCCGTTTTGGCCGGCTTCTTCGGAGCGGTTTTCACTGGCGCTTTCGGTACAGACCTGGGCGCGACCTTGGCCGGGGCCTTGGCCACGGGCTTCGACGCCGTCTTGAGCGCCTTGCGCGGTGGAGCGAGTGCTGCGGTCTTGGCCTTGCCGGGCTTGGAAGGCTTTGATTTCGCTGTAACTTTCTTAGACTTCGCTACCGCTTTGGCCATGAGGTGCTTCGATCCGCAAATGGGAGGAGAAATCGCGCGCCTTACACCACTTTGGGCGCTGCGGCGCAAGCTCGGGGGTTCCCGACCTTGGGACTAGAACCTGGGACTAGAAGTGGAGCCACTTCAGCAGGCCCATGCCGATCAGGCCGTTCAGGATGAGGAAGATCGCGACGATCAGGTTCAAGAGGCGCGGCATGATCAGGATCAGGACGCCGGCGATCACGGACATGATCGGCGAGATATGGGCAACGGTCAGGGTCATCGACGAGCTCTGAATGATTGAAGGACGAGGCTGGGGCGATTCGATTTGGCCGGACTTTATCCTGGCCCATCGTGGCGGAATAGGAGACGCACGGCACGAGTTCCGGTTCCCCCACCGCTGGATCTGCCGCAAAAATGCCGCCGGTTCCACGTGGCGTTGCGCGGAACGATGACCTGTTGCCGGCATTGGGAGCAGATGCCGGCGCGCGCCGGTCTCTCTCAGCGATCAACAGCTCAGGAGTCCCGTCCATGCGAACCCATCTCACCCTTGCCGCCCTCGTGGCCGCACTCGTGATTCCGGCGGCCGCACAGGCGCAATCCTACACCACGGGCGTCGGCCGCAGCGTCGTGGTCGAGGAGGACGCTCCAGTGATCACGGTCGAGCGACGGCCGGAGTTTCGCGAATATGTCGTCCGCGAGCGTGTTCCCAACTATGTGATCCCCGATCGCGTCGTTGTTGGCACCGTGCTGCCAGAGTCCGGTGTTACATATTACGACGTTCCTCAGCGCTTCGGTGCGACACCTTACCGTTACACCGTGGTCAACGGCGAAACTGTTCTGGTCGAACCGCGATCCCGGCGGATCATTCAGGTTGTTGAGTAGTTATAGAGCTGCATTTGGTCGCCAACGCCCCCGCAAGCGGCCAGATGTGAAAGGCCCTGCCCGGTTCCCCCCGCCGGGTGGGGCTTACTTTTTTCGCCGTCATCGCAAGCGTCGCGACGCGATCCAGGGGCGACCGACGACGCCTGCTGTGAGCCAGGGCGCACTTTGCGCTCAGGCAGCCGTCTTCACCACCAGGCGATGGATGACCTTGCCCGAGGAGGCACTGACCACCTCCTCATCGAGCAGGCTCGTATCAGCTTCAAAGAGTGCGCGGATGGTTGCGAGGTCGACCACCGCATAGAGCCGGCCGTGGGCATCGCGCTGATCGGCCTGCTCCGTCACCCGCCAGCTCAGATACAGGACGCCACCGGGCTTCGTGATCGCGCGCATCCGCCGCACCGACGGCACCACGTCGCTGCGATCGAGATGCATCAGCACGGTCTCGCACAGCACGTTGTCGAAGCTTGCATCCGCGATGTTGGCGAGAGCGGGCAGTTCGGCACGCGTGAACGACGCGTTCGAATAGCGCGTGCGCGCTTCAGCCAGCAGTCCCTCCGACGCGTCGAAACCTTCCGCAGGATACCCGTTGGCATTCAGCCAGCCGACCTCGCGGCCGCTGCCGCAGCCGATGTCCGCGGTGCGGCCACCGAACACGAAGAAGCGCCTGACGATGTCGTGGAGATCGGCCGACGCCGGCTGCGCATGCCAGTCGGCCGCGAACACCGCCGCCTCACGGTCATAGGCGGCGAGCGTCGGCCGGTCCACTCTCAGCCCTCGATCTTGGAGAAGTCCGCGACCGCACGCGTGGCGCTGCGGATTTCGTTCAGCAGCCTGAGCCGGTTCTCGCGGATCTTTGGATCGTCGTCGTTGACCTTCACCCTGTCGAAGAAGGCATCCACCGCCGGGCGCAGCTTCGCCATCGCGCGCATCGCGGCGGCAAAGTCCTCCTTGGCGACGGCAGCACCCGCTTCCGCAGCGACCTCGCCGATCGCCTTCGCCAGCGCCTTCTCCTCATCGAGCTTGTACAGCGCAGCATCCGGCGCGCCGTCGAACTTGCGCTTGTCCTTCTTCTCCTCGATCGCGAGGATATTGGACGCGCGCTTGGTGCCGGCAAGCAGGTTCTTGCCGTCGTCGCTGTCGAGGAATTTTCCGAGCGCCTCAACGCGGCGCACGACCATCAGCAGGTCATCCTTCATCTCCTCTTCCGGCGGAGGCTCACGATCCAGGGCCTCCTGGCTGCCGGCTGCTTCGATGAGATCAAGTTTGGCTGCACCACTTCTCACGGCATCCGACCGCCACCAAGGGGAAGGTGATGTCGCGAAAACGGCATCGACAAGATCGTGCCGGGCGCCTTGCTCACGAAGTTGCACTTTCAGACGGTCGGCGAAGAATGAGATGAGATCGACAACTGCCACTGGGACGCTGCGTCTACCAAACGTTTCCGCATCCACCCGCACAACAAACGTAGTGAACCCAGGCTTCTCACTACTCTCCACCTGCTTCACTTCGTTCCCCACTTCGCGCGCGCGAATTGCCGTAGCCAGTTGGAAAAACCAAGGCCCGCAGATACTAGCGAGGTGAAGTCGGAGATTATTTTCCAAGATGATCCGGATCACACCTAAAGCCGCGCGACGCAGCGCATACGGGTCCTTCGATCCCGTCGGCTTTTCTTTGATCGCCCAGAATCCGACCAGCGTGTCGAGCTTGTCGGCGAGCGCCACGGCCACCGATACCGGGTCGGTCGGCACGCGATCACCAGGTCCCTGCGGCTTGTAGTGCTCCTCGCAGGCTGCGGCGACGGAGGCGTCCTCGCCCTGGGCCAGCGCGTAGTACTTGCCCATCAGCCCCTGCACTTCCGGGAACTCACCGACGACCTCGGTGAGCAGGTCGGCCTTGGCGAGCTTGGCGGCGCGCGCGGTCTTCGCAGCATCGGCGCCGACCAGCGGCGCGATCTCAGCGGCGAGCTTCTCGATGCGGGCGATGCGTTCGGCCTGTGTGCCGAGCTTCTCGTGGAACACGATCTGCTCGAACTTCGGCAGGCGGTCCTCGAGCCTCGTCTTCAGATCCGTCTCATAGAAGAACTTCGCGTCCGACAGCCGGGCGCGGATGACGCGCTCGTTGCCGGCGATGATGGTCTTGCCGCCGTCGGTCGCCTCGATGTTCGCGGTCAGGATGAACTTTGGCGCCAGCCCGCCGGTCTTGGGGTCGCGCACCACGAAGCATTTCTGGTTGTTGCGGATGGTGGCGCGGATCACCTCGCCGGGGACCTTCAGATACTCCGGATCGAACGAGCCCATCAGCACCACCGGCCATTCGACCAGGCCCGCGACTTCGTCGAGCAGCACGGGGTCCTCGACCAGCTCATAGCCTTGCGCAAAAGCGAGCTGCTTGGCGTCGGTAACGATGGTGTCCTTGCGCCGGTCAGGATCGAGCACGACCTTGGCGTCGAGCAGCTTGGCCTCATAGTCCTCGAGGCGGCGCACCGAAATCGGCGACGGCGACATGAAGCGGTGGCCGAATGTTGTCTGGCCCGCCTCGATACCGTCGACGGCGAAGCTGACGACGTCCGGCTCCTCGGTCTCCAGGCCGAACGTGGCAGTGATCGCGTGCAGCGGCCGCACCCAGTTGAGCGCGCCCGGTCGCTCCGAGCGCTTGCCCCAGCGCATCGATTTCGGCCAGGGGAAGGTCCTGACGATCACCGGCAGCATCTCGGCGAGCACGTCGAGCGTGGCGCGGCCGGGCTTCTCGATCAGCGCGACGTAGAAGTCGCCCTTCTTCGGATCGCGCTGGATCGTGGCCTCCTCGATCGAGGACAGGCCGGTGGCCTTGAGGAAGCCTTGGATCGCGGCATCCGCGCCGCCGACGCGCGGGCCCTTGCGCTCCTCCTTGAGATCAGCCTGCCGCGCCGGGATGCCGTGCACGGTCAGCGCCAGCCGCCGCGGCGTCGCGAACGCCTTGGCGCCCTCATAGACGAGGCCCTCGGCGACGAGCTTGTCGGTCACCATGCGGCGCAGATCGTCGGCCGCCTTGGCCTGCATCCGCGCGGGGATTTCTTCGGAGAACAGTTCGAGGAGAAGATCAGGCATATCTCAAGTCTCTCTGCACGAAGAACCACCCTCCCCTGGAGGGGGAGGGTCGCCTGCCAAGGGCAGGCGGGGTGGGGTGACCGCGATCTCCGTGTGAATGGCTTCGAGCACCGCCTCAGTCCTGGTCATAACGTCGTTGTTCCAAAATCGCAAAACGCGATAGCCTTCCGAGTTGAGCCAACGCGTCCGGGCCTCGTCGCGCTGGATGTTCGCATCCTCTCCGTGCTGCGAGCCGTCCACCTCGATGATGAGGCGACGAGCCAGGCAGGCAAAATCTGCAACGTAGGGACCGATGACGACCTGTCGCCTGAAATGGGTCCCTTCGATCTCGAGGCGCCGCAGGTGACGCCACAGAATGTCTTCGGCCGCCGTCGTGTTTTCGCGCAGCCGTTTCGCGGTTCGGCGTTTGAAGTCGCTGATCGGCCGTTTGCCCATCTGGCACCTTCACCCCACTCCGCTCGCCTGCGATCAATCCTCCACCAAGTGAGGGTGATCACATCTTCCACCCACCAGCGCAGTGCCACCCTCCCCTGGAGGGGGAGGGTCGATTGCTCATGCGCAAGCATGAGCAATCGGGGTGGGGTGACAGTCTATCCATCATCAACAGTGCCCGAGCCGAGAGATCACCCCACCCCGGCACGCATCTCGCTTCGCTCGATCGCGTGCCGACCCTCCCCCTCCAGGGGAGGGTCGAAGAGTCACTTCCCGCGTCGATATTGACTCAAACTCCCGCCCCGCCGGCCTCCGTATGCAGCCAGGCCTCGCCGCAGGCCTTGGCGAGCTCGCGGACGCGCAGGATGTAGCTCTGGCGCTCGGTGACCGAGATGACGCCGCGGGCGTCGAGCAGGTTGAAGACGTGGCTGGCCTTGATGCACTGGTCGTAGGCCGGCAGCGCCATCTGATGTTCCCGGCGATTGCCCAGCTTTGCATTTTCTTGCCAGCCGGCGGCGAGATATTTGCGGCACGCGCCCTCGGCCATCTTGAACTGCTCGAACAGCATGTCGGTGTCGGCATGCTCGAAATTGTGCCGCGAATATTCCTGCTCGGCCTGCAGGAAGACGTCGCCATAGGTGACCTTGGCGTCGCCGTCGCGGCCGTTGAAGTTGAGGTCATAGACGCGGTCGACGCCCTGGACGTACATCGCCAGGCGCTCGAGGCCGTAGGTGAGCTCGCCCGCGACCGGCGCGCATTCGAAGCCCGCGACCTGCTGGAAATACGTGAACTGCGACACCTCCATGCCGTCGCACCAGCACTCCCAGCCGAGCCCCCACGCGCCCAGCGTCGGGCTCTCCCAATCGTCCTCGACGAAACGGATGTCGTGCACGGCGGCGTCGATGCCGATCGCGCCGAGCGACTTCAGGTACAGCTCCTGAAGGTTCGGCGGCGATGGCTTCATGATCACCTGGAACTGGTAGTAGTGCTGCATCCGGTTGGGGTTCTCGCCGTAGCGGCCGTCCTTCGGCCGCCGCGACGGCTGCACGTAGGCGGCATTCCACGGTTTCGGCCCGAGCGCGCGCAAGGTCGTCGCCGGGTGGAAGGTGCCTGCCCCCATCTCCATGTCGTAGGGCTGCAGGATCACGCAGCCCTGCTCGGCCCAGAACCGTTGCAGGGCCAGGATGAAGCCCTGGAACGAACGTTCGGGGCGCATGTGCGGAGGCAGCGAGTCCATCGTCGATATCGGTCTTTCGCAGGCGTCGGAAAAGCGCGCGGACCGTATCGGCGGGACCATCAGGAATCAAGGCAATAGGGTCTCCGAACGGCGGCGACGTGCCGTCGTTCGAAGATCAGCGGCTCGCGTCAGCCCGGCCGGTAGGCGCCCGTGACGGGATCGCGGCGCAGAGTCTTGATCTCAGCGGCCTGTGCGGCCTCGGCGACGCGCGACAGCCGCGCCTCTTCGAGCTCGCGGTTGATCTTCTGCGCGGCCTTGTAGGCCCAGCGAACCACGGCAAGCCCGCCCAGCATACCCGCGAAAGCAACGAACGGCGGCATTGGTCGATCCTCGTTCATGAACAGAGCCACCCCGAATCCCATTGTCGCCGATCCCGGTTCCCCCCGCAATCCGGATTGCGAGGGGCGAAATGGCGCGCCCCCAGTCTAGAACCCAAAGCGGGCCCAGATCGCCCGGGTTTCGGCCGCGGAGATCACCTCCTCGGCCAGCCCCGTCCAGCCGAATCCCAGGCTGCCGGCGCCCGCGGCGCGGCGGCCGAGCAGACCCGACAACAGGCCGGACGCCGGCGCCACGACAGGCGTTGCAACCTTGTCGCCGAAGCGGGTGCGCAGGACGGCGCGGAGGTCGCCGATGGCGTCCGCCAGCCCCAGCGTGACGGCGCTGTCGCCGGCCCAGTACTCGCCGGTGAACAGCACATCGTCGGCGCCCTTCAGCCGGGTCGCGCGGCTCTCCTTGACCAGCGAGATGAACAGCGCGTGGATCTCGCGCTGGATCTTCTTCAGCCGCGCCACGTCGTCGGGATTCTCCGGCAGGAACGGATCGAGCATCGCCTTGTGCTCGCCGGCCGTATACAGCCGGCGCTCGATGCCGATCTTCTTGATCAGGTCCTGCAGCCCGAACGAGCCGCCGACCACGCCGATCGAACCGAGGATCGAGGACGGATCGCAGAAGATCTCGTCGCCGGCGCAGGCGATCATGTAGCCGCCGGAGGCCGCGACATCCTCGACGAACACGAGCACCGGCAGCTTCTTCTCCGCCGCGAGCTGACGGATGCGCAAGTAGATCTGGCGCGACTGCACCGGCGAGCCGCCGGGCGAATTGATCACCAGCGCCACCGCCTTGGCGTTGCGCATGGAGAAGGCGCGCTCCAGCACCTTGGCGACGCCCGCAAGCGTCAGGCCCGGCCGCAGCGGCGTCACCGCGCCGATCACGCCGGACAGGCGGACGACCGGTACCACCGGTACGCCGCGCAGCCGCGCCGGAAGCAGCGCCTTCAGCCGATCGAAGAGCCCGGCTGCATCGCTGGGTTGTGTCAAATTGTCCACCATCCTGTTACCTCGGATTAACCACTTTTTATCGCGCCGCTGCCATTCAAAGGGCTGGAACGAGCCTTGCAATCTCCTGGGCAATCGCACGGCGAGCCAAGGTGCAGAGTGCGGCGGAGGAATACATGAAGGTCTACCTGTTGATGCTGCTGATCGGTACTCTATTGACTGCGATCCGGTTCACGACGGTAACCGAACGCCAGTCCGAAGCTCAGACGCAATAACGCCCGACCACGACCAACCGTTCAGGGGGTGCTCAAGGCCAGCGCCCCCTGCCCCGACAGCACCCGCACGGCCTCGTCATTCGGCACGCCTGCCGCCTCATTCAGCACCACTCCGGCGAGAAGCTGGGTCGGCGCCCGCCCTCCCTTAACGGCCCTGACCAGGATACGGATCGCCGGCTTGCCCGCTTGGCCGTGAACCGGTTGAACGGCAAGACTGCCGAAGCCGCGCGCCAGCGCCGCGACAACCCCGCTCAAACCATCGGCCCGCCAGATCAAGGTCAGCACGCCACCGGATTTCAGCATCCGCCGCGCGGCATGCGTCCAGATCTCCAACGTCGTCGCCGTTGCCATGTGCGCGGTCGCGCGCGCGGCGTCGGGCGAGGCACGGTGACGCGCGGCATCGTGGAACGGCGGATTCATCAGCACGACGTCGACACTGTCGGGCCCGAGCCCTGCGGCCGCGAAAGCAGCCGCGTCCGCGGCGACGTCCAGCACCACGACCTCCGCGGGCAAGGCATTGGCGCGTGCGTTGTCGCGCGCGAGGCGCGCCAGATCCGGCTCGCGCTCGACCAGCGTCAAGCCGAGACCGCCCACGCGCCGGGCCAAGGCCAGCCCGGCCGTCCCCACGCCGGCACCGAGATCGACCACCCGCTCGCCCGAACGCGCGGCCGTCGCCGCCGCCAGCAGGATTGCGTCGTGGCCGGCGCGATGGCCCGTCGTGGGCTGCCGCAGCCGCAATTGGCCGCCGAGCACGGCGTCCTCGGAGATGTCGACAGCGTCACTCATCAGGGCGCAGCTCATGCGCCAGCCCGGCGTCGGTGAGAAGCCGCCGGGCCTGGAGATTGTCGTCCTCATGCACGAGGATCCGGCGCGGCAGGATGCCGAGCGAGCCCTCGATGATGCTCATGTTCTGATCGAGCACGAGGTGATGGATGTCGGCGCCATCGAGCAGCGCCCCGATCGCCGAAACCAGCACGATATCATTGGTCCGAACCAATTCCTTCAATCGTTATGTCTCCATGCGGGCTTGGGTCAAGAAGGGCTTCGGTCAACCAGGCTTGGTCAAGAAGGCTCGGGTCAAGGTTCCGTGTCTGCCCTTGCCGCCTGCGGCCGCAGTTTCTATTGTCGTTTCGAGCATAGCAAAATCGGAGACCAGAGTGGCGGTTATCGTACCTTTCGAGAGTCCATCGGGAGCCTCCATCGATGGGCTGGTCGCGCTGGTCGCAGCCGACATGGAACGGGTCAACGCTACGATTTTGTCGCGCACTGGCTCGGACGTCACGATGATCCCGGAGGTTGCAAACCACCTGATCTCCTCCGGCGGCAAGCGGTTGCGGCCGATGCTGACGCTGGCGATGGCGCATCTCACCGACTACACCGGCGACGGTCACGTCAAGCTCGCCGCGGCCGTCGAGTTCATGCACACGGCGACGCTGCTCCATGACGACGTGGTTGACGAGAGCGAAATGCGCCGCGGCAAATTGTCGGCGCGCATGCTGTGGGGCAACGAGGCCAGCGTGCTGGTCGGTGACTTCCTGCTCGGCCAGGCGTTCCGCATGATGGTCGAGGTCGGCTCGCTGCGCGCGCTCGACATTCTCTCGGCCGCCGCCGCCACGATTGCCGAGGGCGAGGTGATGCAGCTTGCCGCCGCCAAGAACACCGCAACCACCGAGGACGAATATCTCGCCGTGATCCGCGGCAAGACCGCCGAGCTGTTCGCCGCGGCCTGCGAGGTCGGGCCGGTGCTCGCCGATCGGCCCAAGGCCGAGCAGACCGCCTCGCGGTCCTTCGGCATGAATCTCGGCATCGCCTTCCAGCTCGTCGACGACGTGCTCGACTATGGCGGCAAGGCCGCCAAGCTCGGAAAGAATGTCGGCGACGATTTCCGCGAGGGCAAGATCACGCTGCCGGTGGTGCTCGCGTTCCGCCGCGGCAGCGACAGCGAGCGTGCCTTCTGGATCAAGGCGCTGGAGCGCGGCGAGATCAGCGATCACGATCTCGACCATGCAATCGGGCTGATGAACAAGCATCGCGCCTTGGAGGACACGATCAGCCGCGCGCATCACTACGGCGCCATGGCCGTCGACGCGCTGGCGCTGTTTCCGGCGTCACCGATGAAGACCGCGCTCGAGCAGGTGGTGGCGTTCTGTTTGGCGCGGTCGCATTAGTTGGCGAACCTGGGCCTGCCCTTCGTGATGTCATGCCCCGGCGCAGGCGGTGTGCATTAATGCGCCCTCGCCCCTTGTGGGAGAGGGCATGCAGGACAGGGCAACACGCTCGCTTGGGTGAGGGGTATGCCTCAGCAAGCGGAGGGCGCTGTATCGGGAAGCCGCTCGCCGCTAGTAAGTAGTTTACGACTAACTCAATGTCCCCGCATGCACCCACCATTCGGGGTGCGCGACGGCGATCTCTGCGCCGGCGGCCTTCGCGTCGACCTCGCTGCCGTAGATCGCAAAGCACGTCGCGCCGGAGCCCGACATCCGCGCCAGCAGCACGCCTGAGCTCGCACGGAGAGCGTCGAGCACGGCGCCGATGATCGGCTGCACCTTCAAGGCTGGCGGCTCGAGATCGTTCTTCACCTGGTCGAGCGCGGCGACCCAATGGGCGATGGTGGCACCGGCCTTCGGCCAGGACGGCGCCGTGAGAACATCCGTCACGCCGACCAGCAGATCGCCCGGCTTGAGGCCGAGCGCCTGGAACACGTCCTTGGTCGCCACCGGCACGCGCGGATTGATCATCACGCAGGGCAGGACGGGAAGCGCGAGCGGCTGCAGGTTCTCGCCGACGCCGGTCATGGTGCAGGCGCGCGAGGGCACGCAAACCGGCACGTCGGCGCCGGTCTTCAAGGCGACCGCAGTGAGGCGCGGGTCGTCCAGCGACAGGCCATTCAGCTTCGCCAGCAGCCGCAGCGCCGCTGCGGCATCGGCCGAGCCGCCGCCGATACCGGCGGCGACCGGCAGCACCTTCTCCAGCGTGAAGGCGCCAAGCTTCAGGCCCGGAACGGCCTCCGCCAGCAGCCGCGCCGCCTTCAGCACCAGATTGTCCGTGGTCTCGCCGCAGGCCTCCGCGAGCGGCCCGGTCGTCGTCAGCCTCAGCTCCGGGCCCGGCACCAGCGTAAGCTGGTCCGCGCAGTCGGCGAAAGCAACGACGCTTTCGAGATCATGGTAGCCGTCGACCCTGCGGCCGACGACCCGCAGGGTCAGATTGACCTTGGCGCGCCCCTGCTCCTGCAGCGCGCCGGTGACCGTGGACGCCAACATCGGCGCAATGCCCCCAGCATGTTCGGTGGCGGATCCGGTATCGCGCTCGGCCAGCGGCCGAAACGAACGTGGCCGGCACCGCCACACGCTTCATCAAAATCATCCGGGCTCCCCGGCAAGCCGAGGAGCCCGTGATGGCTCTCACCTCGTGATCAGGGCGACCTAGCCGCCCTTGCCGTCGTCCTTCTTGGCGTCAGACGGCGTGTCCTTGCTGTCGTTGCTCGCCGCGGCCGGCGCCGGATCGTCGGTCAGGCCGTTCTGGATCTTGGCCTCGATCTTCGGCAGCTCCTCGGCCTCCGGCTTCAGGTCGCGGGCATGAGCCCACTGGAACTTTGCTTCCAGCTTGCGGCCGATCTTCCAATAGGCGTCGCCGAGATGGTCGTTGATGGTCGGATCCTCGGGCTTCAGATCGATCGCGCGCTCGAGGTTCTTCACCGCCTCTTCGTAGTTGCCGATGCGGAAATAGGCCCACCCGAGCGAATCGACGATGTAGCCGTCGTCCGGGCGCTGTTCGACCGCGCGCTTGATCATCTTCATGCCTTCGTCGAGATTGACGCCCTGGTCGATCCACGAATAGCCGAGATAGTTCAGCACGTGCGGCTGGTCGGGCTGCAGCTCGAGCGCCTTGCGCATGTCGGCCTCGGCCTTCGGCCACTGCTTGGAGCGCTCGAGACAGATGCCGCGATAATAGTAATAGACGCTGTTGGCCTTGTCGTTGTTGGCGGGCAGCGAATCGACGCCGAGCGAATAGGTCTTGGCGCAATCGGCGAACTTCTTGCGGCCGCGCTCGATGTTGCCGAGCGCCATGATCGCCTCCAGGTCCTTCGGATCCTGTGCAATCACGTCCTTGAGGATCTTGATCGCCTCGTCGCTGCGGTCGGCGCTGTCGAGATCGGTCGCCAACTGGATCTGCGCATTGCGCTTCAGCGGCGAGCTCGCCGGCACCCGCTCATAGACCTTGATCGCCATCTGCGGCTTCTTCACCGTCTCATAGAGATCGGCGAGCGACAGCAGCGCCAGCGGATGACTCGGCTGCAGGTGCAGCGCGAGCTGTAGATAGACCAGCGCCAGATCCTCGCCGCCGCGGCGGCTCAGCGTCGCGCCGATGCCGTACAGCGCCTCGGCGGCGCCAGCCTGCGGCGAATCGACCAGCGAGGGCAGCTTCTTGCCGGCCTTGGTGTCGCGCAGCCCCTCCTGCACCAGCGGGTGGCGCGCGAGCTTCTTGTCGAAGGCCTCATAGATCGCCGTTGCTGCCGCCGCATCCTTGTTGCGCGACAGCCAATGCGCATAGGCCTCGGTGATGCGCAGCATCGAATCGTCGAGCTTGTAGGCGCGCTCGAACCGCGTGCCGGCGTCCTTCTCCTTGCCGGCCAGCTCCAGGATCATGCCGGCATGAAGATCCTTGAACAGCGGATACCATTCGGGACCGGTCAGCTTGTCGATATTGGCGACGGCGGCCTTCGAATCGCCCGCGCCCGCCGCGGCCCACGCCGACAGCAAGGTGGCGACGAGATCGGTGATCGGCCCGCGCACCGACTGGTTGATGTTGGTCTGGGCGGCCGCGTATTTCTTCTGCTTGATGTCCTGCACGCCGACCACCAGACGCGCGATGCGGTTGGACTTGTCGATCGTGAGCACGCGCTCGGCCAGCTTCACGGCCTCGTCGATGTCGCCATCGGCGACCGAGGAGATGAAGGCGCGGTCAAGCAGCTCGTTGTTCTTCGGGTCGCTGCGTAGCGCCGAGCGGTAGAACGCCGCCGCCGAGGCAGCGTCGCGCTCGACGCTGGCGTGGCGGGCCGCCAGATAGCTGCCCGATGTGGTGAGCGACTTCAGATCGACGCCGGTCGGAAATTTTGCGGCGTTGTCCGCAGGATGATCCGGCGTCTGGGCCAGGACGGCACCGGGGATCAGCAAGGCAGAAACGGCAATTGCGGTCCAGCGATTGCGAATTGACAACATCACGGTGCGCTCTGGTTGTTGGAAATGACGGATCGGTACGGACACGAACCCGATCGGCAGCTCTTCAAGGCGCCGACAATGCCGCGTTTGACGGCCAACCGCAAGGATTTGCAGGATATTCGGGTCAGCCGGGAGCCCCTTTGGCGAAGGTGACCTGCGTCAAACCGCGCCAGTATGGCCGTATCGTGGCCGGCTGCCCTCCCCGGAGCAGCCGACTCACGCAATCGTGCGTTATGCGAGGCTACATCGCCTCGTAGTTCGGCCCACCGCCGCCTTCCGGAGGAACCCAGGTGATGTTGCCGTTGGGATCCTTGACGTCGCAGGTCTTGCAGTGGACGCAGTTCTGCGCGTTGATCACGAAGCGCGGGCTGGTGCCCTCCTCGACCCATTCGTAGACGCCCGCCGGGCAATAGCGGTTGGACGGCCCGGCATAGACGTCGTGCTCGGAGCTCTTCTGCAGCGCCATGTCGGCGACCTTCAGATGCACCGGCTGGTCTTCCTCGTGATTGGTGTTCGACAGGAACACCGAGGACAGCCGGTCGAAGGTCAACTTACCGTCCGGCTTCATCGCCGGCTTCGGCTGGTGCGCCTTGGCGGGATCGAGCGTGGCGCGATCGGGCTTGACGTGCGACTGGGTGCCGAACAACGAGAAACCGAGCGTGTTGCACCACATGTCGAAGCCGCCGAGCGCGACGCCGAGCACCGTGCCGAACTTCGACCATAGCGGCTTGACGTTGCGGACCTTGAACAGATCCTCGCCGACTGGCGAACCGCGCCAGGCGTTCTCGTAACTGACCAGTTCGTCATTGGCGCGGCCGGATGCGAGCGCGGCATTGACGTGCTCGGCCGCGAGCATCGCGCTGCCCATCGCGTTGTGCACGCCCTTGATGCGCGGCACGTTGACGAAGCCCGCGGCGCAGCCGATCAGCGCGCCGCCGGCGAACGACAGCCGCGGCACCGACTGGTAGCCGCCCTCGGTGATCGCGCGCGCGCCGTAGGCTAGCCGCTTGCCACCCTCGAACACGCCGCGGATCGAGGGATGGGTCTTGAAGCGCTGGAATTCCTCGAACGGCGACAGATAAGGATCGTCGTAGTTCAGGTGGACGACGAAGCCGACCGCGACGAGATTGTCGTCGTAGTGATACAGGAACGAGCCGCCGCCGGTCTTCATGTCGAGCGGCCAGCCGAACGAGTGCTGGATCAGGCCCTTCTGGTGCTTGGCCGGATCGATCTGCCAGACTTCCTTGAGGCCGATGCCGAACTTCGCCGGCTCGCTCTTGGCGTCCAATGCGAACTTCGAAATCAGCTGCTTGGACAGGCTGCCGCGCGCACCCTCGGCGAACAGCGTGTACTTGCCGAGCAGCTCCATGCCGCGCGTGAACGAGGCTTTCGGCTTGCCGTCCTTGCCGATGCCCATGTCGCCGGTGGCGATGCCGCGCACCGCGCCCTGCTCGTCATACAGCACCTCGGTGGCCGCGAAGCCCGGATAGATCTCGACGCCGAGCGCCTCGGCCTTGCGCGACAGCCAGCGGCAGACATTTCCGAGCGAGCCGATGTAGCAATGATGGTTGTCCATCAAGGGCGGCATCGCGAAGCCCGGCAGCGAGATCGCGCTGCTCTCGGTCATCCAGAAGAACTTGTCGACCTTGACCTGGGTCTTCAGCGGGCAATCCTCGTCCGACCGCCAGTCGGGGATGAGCTTGTCCAGCGCCGCCGGATCGATCACCGCACCAGACAAAATGTGCGCGCCGACCTCGGAGCCCTTCTCGACCACGACGATGTTGAGGTCGGCATTGAGCTGCTTCAGCCGGATCGCGGCAGTCAGGCCCGACGGGCCGGCGCCGACGATGACGACGTCGAACTCCATGGATTCGCGCGGAGGTAACTCTTCGGTGCTCATGTCTCTCAATCTCAGGCCCGGCCGGTGCAGTGGATTTGACCTTTGCATCCCCCTGGCGCGTGCAAAGGTCAAACCCGGAGCTGCAACAGCAACAATGACTTAACTAGGGTTCCTGGAGGCGCCGGCGGTTCGCTGATGGGCTGGTCCTGAGGGGGAGCGAACGCTGGCGCCGGAACACTAGGGCGTTCCGTCCCTTTTTTGGGTTATTCCAAGCTCTTGTTTCCGATTTTTCGGGGCAGGACAACCACCGAAATGCATTCCGCCATGCGCCGAGGCGGCGTACATTGTTGCCACGATCGATCATGATGACCCCCGAGCCCCTCCCCGACGTCCGCCAACTGCTCGCCTTCTATCTGGAGGCCGGGGTCGATTGCGCCTTGGCCGACGAGCCGATCAACCGGCTGGTGGAGCCTGAGGCCGCATCCTCTGCCGCTCCTGCCGCCCGTCCGGCGGCGGCGCCGCAAGCCGGCCGGCTATCCGCGCCGGCGATCATTGCGCCGCGCGGCGAACCGCCGCCTCCGCCGGAAGCGGCCGTCGCCTCGGCCCGCGAGGCGGCGCTGACAGCGCCGACCCTAGAGGCGCTGCGCGAGCTCCTGGAGACTTTCGACGGTTGCGCACTGAAGCAGACGGCATCGCGACTGGTATTCGCCGACGGCAATCCGCAGGCGCGCATCATGCTGGTCGGCGAGGCGCCCGGCCGCGACGAGGACATCGAGGGCCTGCCATTCGTCGGCCGCTCCGGCAAGCTGCTCGACCGCATGATCGCCGCGATCGGGCTCGACCGCAGCAAGGTCTACATCGCCAACGTCATTCCCTGGCGCCCGCCCGGCAACCGTACGCCGACGCCGCAGGAGACGCAGATCTGCCTGCCGTTCATCCGCCGCCAGATCGAGCTGGTCGATCCGGACGTGCTGGTGACGCTCGGCAACCCGTCGACCCAGGCGCTGCTCGGCACCACCGAGGGCATCATGCGCACGCGCGGCAAATGGCGCGACTACGACACCGGCAAGCGCACCATCCGCGCGATCGCCACCTTCCACCCGGCCTATCTGTTGCGCTCGCCGTCCTACAAGCGGCTGTCCTGGCAGGACCTGCGCGCGATCGCGAAGGTGATGGCGGTCTGAGCCGAACTCTCTCCGCGTCATTGCGAGCGAAGCGAAGCAATCCAGAATCCCGCCCAAGCCTCTGGATTGCTTCGTCGCTTCGCTCCTCGCAATGACGGCTTATGGAAAGCGCTACGGTCCCTTCGGCCGCACGATGGCCCAGCCGATGCGCAGCACCGGCTGGCGGCCATTGATCAGCCAGTCGAAGCTGCGCGGCACCTCCGGCACCAGCCCAGGAAAGCGCTGGGCGATCTCCGGCGGTGGGGTGCCGACCGTGTCGGAGGCGCGCCATACCACGACGCCGCCGCTCTCGGCGAATTTGGCCGGCGTGACCCATGGCGTCCGCTGCGGGGTGGCGTCGAGGAACAGATGCGCGCGGCGGCGGCCGAGCGCGACCAGGCTGGCGAGCTGCGGATCGCCGGCGACCGCCTGCAGCGGCTGGTTGGTACGGCGCTCAAAACTCTCGACGAAGAAACGGGAGATGTCGCGGGCCGGCATCGCCGTCGCGACCTCGCGGTCGCCGAGCAACGGCAGCACCACGGCGCTGCCCGCCGCGAGGATGGCGGGCGCGGCGATCGCGACCGCCCAGACCAGGCGCAGCAGCCGCTGCCGCCGCAGATAGATCAGATCACCCGACGCGACCACCAGGGCAAGGCCGACCATGGTCAGGGTCACGGCAGTGCCGCCGAACACGGTCGAGAGGCCGAACAGGCCTGCGATCAGACTGCCGGCCAGCGCCGGTGCAATCGCGAAGCAATAGACGAAGTCGCGCGCGAGCGGCGGCACCGAGCGGCGATAGATGATCGGCGCATCGGTCTCGCCGCGATTGATCCAGCCGGCGTCGAGCAGCACCAGCAGCAGCGCGGCCGAGATCGCCAGCAGCAGCCCCCCCGCCAGCGCGAGCCAATGCCAAGCGCGCGCCGAGAGCTCGGCGAGAACGGGCAGCGCTGGTAAGCCGACACTGTCGGAGCGCAGCACGAAAATGAGATAAGGCAGCGCCAGCGCCACCACCACGAGCAGCGCGAACAGCGGATCGAACGAGCGCAGCACGCGGCGGCCCTGCGCGGTCGAGACCACGAAGCCCGCGATCAGCAGCAGCAGGCCGGTGGCGGCCGGCGTGGTCAGCAGCAGCAGGCCGGCCTCGATCGACCAGGCAAACCAGGCGTTGCGCCGGCCCTCGCCGAGAATCCGCCAGCTATGGAGCAGCAGCAGCGCCCAGAGCGGACGCGCCAGCACCTCCGGACCGAATTCCAGCGTGGGCGCACCGAACGCGGTGATGGTGATGGTCAGCAGCACGGCAAGCACCGCCTGCTGGCCGCCGACGATCGCCGCCGCCAGGAGATACATCACCCACAGACTGAGCGCCGAGCACAGCACGGCCAGCACGTAGACGCCGAGCAGATGATTGCCGGCAAGGCGATAGGCGACGTCCGACAGCCAGAACGACAGCGGCGGCCCGAGATCGGTGCCGACCTGGTACTCGCGTCCAAACGCGATGGTGGTGGCAAGCTGGCCGGGCGGGCTGCGATAGAACAGCATGGCCACGCCGAGCCACATCAGGGCCTGGCACAGCACCACGATGACGACGACCAGCCGCGGCCTTGCGCGGATCAGTTCGACAACCAGGGACGTGAAACGCATGAACGGCTGGATCGCTTGGCTGAATCGCTGAGGACGTCGAGGAGGCCGGCAGGACCGTCGCTCATCCGCAGCAGCCTCGCTGTCCGACGCCCGCAATCGATACCGTACGATCGGGGCGCACAACACCGCCCCTGCTGCGAGGAGTGACACTTCGTGCTGGCTGGCTGACCAAAACTATTAAGACCGCGGCGACCGCGAGGCAACCTGCATCAGACCCCGACCGAGATTTCAGTGGATGTCACCACGGTCACCTCGGCAAACAAATCCGGCTCCGGGACGTCGGTCCACGGCTGATGCTTGCGCCGTGCGGCCACGACGGGTGCGAACAGGCTGCGATGATGCACCGACGGTCCGAGCCGGTCCAGCGCAGCGAGGTGCTCCGGCACGGCATACCCCTTGTGCTGCTCGAAGCCGTAGCCGGGGCAATCCTGCGCCAGCGCGCACATCAGCCGGTCGCGCGTGACCTTGGCGACGATCGAGGCGGCCGCAATCGACATCACCAGGCCATCGCCGCCGATCACCGCCTCGCAGCCGCAATCGACGTCGATGCGGTCGCGGCCGTCGACGAAGACGTGCTTCGGCGCCTCCGGCAACGCCCTCACGGCGCGCGACAGCGCCCACAGCGAGGCCCGCAGGATGTTGTCGCGATCGATTCGCGCCGGCGAGGCGACAGCCACTGCGAACGCCGACGTCTTGCAGATCTTGTCGAACAGCGCCTCGCGCTGCTCCGCGCTCAGCCGCTTGGAGTCATCGAGGCCTTTCGGGATGCGCGCGGGATCGAGAATCACGGCCGCGGCGACCACCGGACCGGCCAGCGGCCCCCGTCCCGCCTCGTCGCAACCGGCGACCGGCCAGATGCCCTGCTTGAGCAGCGCGCGCTCCCGCCGGAAGCTCGGCGGCGCCACCGCGATGACGCCCTTGCCGAGCTTGGCGGCCGACCTGCCGGCAGCATTCGGAGCGACAGGCTTGGTTCCGGCCTTTGCAGGTGCGCTCTTCGCCACGGCGCCGCTCGTCGCCTTCGCCCTGCCCGGCTTCTTTGACTGATCGCGAATCATGGCCGGCATGGTGCGAAACGGCCCGCGGCGGCGCAACCCCGAACGGACCTCATTTCCCGCTATTCGCCCCTTGCCGGCGACCGACTACGACGGCAGATGCACTCGATCATCCTCGCCGACATCAATCCCCGGCGCGATCACCACTTCCCAGACATGACCGTCCGGATCGGAGAAGTAGCCGCTGTAACCGCCATAGTCGGTTCGTTGCGCCGGCTTCAGCAGCATCGCGCCTTTCTCCACCGCCGACGCGAGCGCCGCATCGACCTCGGCCTCCGAGCGGCAGTTCCATGCCAGCGTCACGCCGCGGAACGCCTGGGGGCGCGGTGCGTCCGGCACGCCCGCATCATCGGCGAGCGCGCCCCACGGGTACAGCGCCAGCACCGTCCCGCCGGTCTCGAAGAATGCCACGGCCTCGCCGGTCGCGCGGAATTTTCGGGCGAAGCCGAGCGACGTATAGAAGGCGATGCTCCGCCGCATCTCGGATACACCGAGTGTGATGACGGTGAACCGCGGAACGCTCGCTTGTGCGCTCATCAACTGCTCTCCGCACGCTTCAGAACAGGCTGAGTTGCTGCCCGCCGCCCTTCGGCCGGACGAAATGATCGGTCGTCAACTTGGTCCGGCGCTTGTTCAGGCCGAGCTTTTCGCAGGCGATCTCGAAGCGGCGGCCGATCATCCAGGCCATCGGGCCCGTCCCCTTCATTCGCGTGCCCCATTGCGAGTCGTAATCGCGGCCGCCGCGCATGTCGCGGATCAGGGTGAAGACGTGGCGGTAGCGGTCCGGATAATGCTCGAGCAACCACTCGCGGAACAGGTCGCGCACCTCCAGCGGCAGGCGCAGCAGCACATAGGCCGCCTCCTTGACGCCGGCATGGGCGGCGGCATCGAGGATGCGCTCGATCTCGCTGTCGTTCAGCGCCGGGATCACCGGCGCCACCATCACCGTGGTCGGAATGCCGGCCCTCGACAGCGCCTGCAGCGCCTCCAGCCGCTTCGACGGTGTCGAGGCCCGCGGCTCCATGGTGCGCGCCAGCTTCGGATCCAGCGTGGTCACGGAGATCGCGACCTTCGCCAGGTTCCTCTTGGCCATCCGCGCCAGGATGTCGGCATCACGCATCACCAGCGCCGACTTGGTCACGATCCCGACGGGATGGCCAACCTTTTCCAGCACCTCGAGGATGCCGCGCATGATCTTCCGCTCGCGCTCGATCGGCTGATAGGGATCGGTGTTGGTTCCGATCGCGATCATCCGCGGCTCGTAGCCGCTGGCCGCGAGCTCCTTTTCCAGGAGCGCGGGCGCATCCGGCTTCACGAACAGCTTGGATTCGAAATCGAGACCAGGCGACAGCCCGAGAAACGCATGGGTCGGCCGCGCGAAGCAGTAGACACAGCCGTGCTCGCAGCCGCGATACGGGTTGATCGAGCGATCGAAACCGATGTCCGGCGAGTCGTTGCGGGTGATGACCTTGCGCGAGGTATCGGTCGCGACCGTGGTCTTGAATGGCGGCAAATCCTCGAGACTCTGCCAGCCATCGTCGAAGACGACGCGAGCCTCCGCTTCGTAGCGGCCGCTCGCATTGGATTGTGCACCCCGGCCGCGGCGCCGGCCCCGTTCGATGGCGACCGCGAGTTCGGGGAAGTCGTTTTCCGGGCCAGATGAAGGCGCGCCCACCGGCTCGGAGGGCACCGGGACCGGCGGGCGCTTGAGGGCATGTGAAGATGCTCGGCTCATGGCCAAGACATAGCACACAAAAAGAACAATACAAGAACAAAAGAGAACAATGTCTCGGAACGGTTCTGGAGCCACGCAAGGCCAACCATCACATTCCCGTTCTATCCTTCGCAGCGCACTGGAACGGAATGGTGCGGCGTTACTCTAATGCACTTCCCGCAAGCGCGAAGCGGACGGCAAGCGAGGTTCCATGAACATCACGTCTTCCCATCAGACCAAAACGGCCGACGATCTCGACCTGCTCGATCGCTATTGGCGCGCGGCGAACTATCTCTCGGTCGGGCAGATCTATCTGCTGGACAACCCGCTGCTGCGCGAGCCGTTGAAAGCGGAGCACGTCAAGCCGCGCCTGCTCGGCCACTGGGGGACGACGCCCGGACTGAATTTCATCTACGCCCATCTCAATCGCGCCATCCAGGCGCAGGATCTCGACGTCATCTACGTGTGCGGTCCCGGCCATGGCGGCCCCGGCATGGTCGCCAACACCTATCTCGAAGGCAGCTACAGCGAGATCTATCCGGACATCACGCGCGATGCCGATGGCCTGCGCAAGCTGTTCCGGCAGTTCTCCTTCCCTGGCGGCATCCCGAGCCATGCCGCGCCCGAGACGCCGGGCTCGATCCACGAAGGCGGCGAGCTCGGCTACGCGCTGGTGCACGCCTATGGTGCGGCGTTCGACAATCCCGATCTGATCGTGGCCTGCGTGGTCGGCGACGGCGAAGCCGAGACCGGGCCCCTCGCCGCATCCTGGCATTCGAACAAGTTCCTGAACCCGGCCCATGACGGCGCGGTGCTGCCGATTTTGCATCTCAACGGCTACAAGATCGCCAATCCGACCGTGCTCGGCCGCATGGGCGATGCCGAGATCAAATGCCTGTTCGAAGGTTACGGCTACGAGCCGCTGTTCGTCGAAGGCGCGGAGCCGAAGGCGATGCATCGCCAGATGGCGGACGCGCTCGATGTCGCGCTCGCGAGCATCCGCTCGATCCAGCAGAATGCGCGTCAGTCGGATGCAACGATCCAACGGCCGCGCTGGCCGATGATCGTGCTGCGCAGCCCGAAGGGCTGGACCGGGCCGAAGGAGGTCGACGGCCTCAAGGTCGAAGGCTTCTGGCGCGCCCATCAGGTGCCGATCACCAATCCGCGCGGCAAGCCCGAGCATCTCGCGCTGCTCGAAGCGTGGATGAAAAGCTACGAGCCGGAAACGCTGTTCGACGGCCACGGCCGGCTCGTGCCGGAGCTGCAGGCACTGGCGCCGAAGGGCACGCGGCGCATGGGCGCCAACCCGCATGCCAATGGCGGTCTGCTCAAGCGCGAGCTCAGGCTCCCAGACTACCAGCATTTTGCGGTCGAGGTGTCCTCTCCGGGCCAGACCATGGCTGAAGCCACGCGCGAGCTCGGCAAGTTCCTGCGCGACGTGATCACGCTGAATGCAGAGACACGCAACTTCCGCATCATGGGCCCGGACGAGACCGCCTCGAACCGGCTCGATGCCGTATTCGAGGTCACCGAGCGGGTGTGGATGGAAGGCATCGAGCCCTACGATGTCCACCTCGCCCATGACGGCCGCGTGATGGAGGTGCTGAGCGAGCATCTTTGCCAGGGCTGGCTGGAGGGCTATCTGCTCACCGGCCGCCACGGCCTGTTCTCCTGCTACGAGGCGTTCATCCACATCGTCGATTCGATGTTCAACCAGCACGCCAAATGGCTGAAGGTGTCACGCGAGCTGCCGTGGCGGCGCCCGATCGCGTCGCTGAACTATCTCCTGACCTCGCATGTCTGGCGGCAGGACCATAACGGCTTCAGCCATCAGGACCCCGGCTTCGTCGACCTCGTTGCCAACAAGAAGGCGGACATCGTCCGCATCTACTTCCCGCCGGACGCCAATACGCTGTTGTGGATCGCGGACCACTGCCTGCGCACCTACGACCGCATCAACGTCATCGTTGCCGGCAAGCAGCCGGCGCCGCAATGGCTGTCGATGCAGGAGGCGGCGACGCATTGCGACGCCGGCATCGGCATCTGGTCTTGGGCCGGCACCGAGCCCGCCGACGAGGAGCCCGACGTGGTGATGGCCTGCGCCGGAGATGTCCCGACCCTGGAGACGCTCGCAGCCGTCGACCTGCTGCGCAAGGAATTGCCCGACCTGAAGATCCGTGTGGTCAACGTCGTCGACCTCATGACCCTGCAGCCGAAGCAGGACCATCCGCACGGCCTCAGCGACCGCGACTTCGACAGCCTGTTCACCACCAACAAGCCGGTGATCTTCGCCTATCACGGCTATCCGTATCTGATCCATCGCCTCACCTACAGCCGCACCAACCATGCCGGCATGCATGTGCGCGGCTTCATCGAGGAAGGCACCACGACGACTCCGTTCGACATGGTCGTGCTCAACGAGCTCGACCGTTTCCACCTCGCCATCGAGGCGATCGAACGCGTGCCCGGCCTCAGCGTGTCGGCGGCCCATGTGAAGCAGAAATTCCGCGATGCGCTGATCGAGCATGCCCGCTACATCCGCGCGCATGGCGAGGACATGCCGCCGATCCGCGACTGGGTGTGGCCGAACAGCGCCGGCGGCACCACGCCGACGCAGGCAGGCGACTGAGCCAGTCAAGCGCGAGCTTCAGCAACACGGCACCTTGAAATAGCACCGTTCGGGCGCGGCCCCGAACGGCGCGGCCAGGTGCGTGCTGCAAAATTCCGCAGCGCAGCGGGCTGATTTGGCTATGACAAGATGATAACAGTCAAGCCGGAGGCGCGACAGATAGCGATGCCAGTTTCATGCTGAGCGTGATCATTCCGACCGAAGGTGTCGAGCAGACCGCCGTGGCCACCCTGTCCGCGCTGGTGCCGGGCGCCGCGGCCGGTGTCGTCACCGAGGTGCTGCTGGTCGATCGCTCGCCCGATTCCAGCGTGATCGAGCGGGTCGCGGACGTCGCTGGCTGCCACTTCATGAAGTTCGAGGGCTCCCAGGCCGCGGCCCTGGCTGCAGGGGCCGCCAGCGCGCGTGCGCCCTGGCTGATGTTTCTGCCCGCCGGCGCGATGCTCGATCCCGGCTGGATCGATGAAACCATGCAGTTCGTCCAGAGCGTCGCCACCGCCGGCCGGCCGCGCGCTGGCGTCTTCCGCTATGCCCGGTCTCCCTATGCCGCAATCAGCCTGCGCGACCGGCTGCGCGCGGTTGCGCGGGTCCTGGTCGGGCCGCTCGGCGACCAGGGTCTCTTGATCGCCAGGGATCACTACCGGCAGCTCGGCGGATACAAGCCCGACCACAAGCGCGCCGAAACGCGGCTGCTGCGTCAGCTCGGCCGTTCCTCGCGGACGATGCTGCGCAGCCGGATCGTGATGGTGTAGCGGCACGACAATACTTGCCAAAGTCAATCAATTGGTTGACAATGGCAAATATTGGAGGTGCCCCATGAATTCCGCCCCAGCCGACGGCCAGGTCGCCGCCATCCGCGCGTTCAACCGTTTCTACACGAGGAAGCTCGGCGCGCTGGACCAGCATCTGCTCGACAGTCCGTTTTCTCTGGCCGAGGCGCGTGTGCTCTATGAACTCGCACAGTACGACGCCATCTCGGCCAAGGAGATCGGTCTCTCGCTCGGCCTCGATGCCGGCTATCTCAGCCGCATCGTCCAGAGCTTCGACGAGCAGGGGCTGATCACCCGCACGCCTTTGCCAACCGATCGCAGGCAGCAGCAGCTCGGCCTGACCGCAAGAGGCCGGCAGGCCTATGCCAAGCTCGACCGCAGCTCGCAGAAGGAGATCGCGGCCATGCTGGCGCCGCTGGCGCCATCCGTGCGCGACCGGCTGGTCGGTGCAATGACGACGATCGAGACCGCCCTGGAGCCGCAGCAGCCGGGCCGCTCCCCAGTGCTGCTGCGCAGCCATCGCCCGGGCGACATCGGCTGGGTGGTTTCACGGCACGGCGCCGTCTACGCCGAGGAATATGGTTGGGACGTCTCGTTCGAGGCGTTGGTCGCCGAGATCGGCGCACAGTTCATCAGGAGCTACGACCCGGCGCGCGAGCACTGCTGGATCGCCGAGCTTGCGGGCGAGCCGGTCGGCTCGATCTTCCTGGTCAAGGGCAGCGACGAGGTCGCCAAGCTGCGGCTGCTGCTGGTCGAGAAGAAGGCCCGCGGTCTCGGCGTCGGCCGGGCCCTGACCGAACAATGCATCCGCTTCGCGCGCGAGAAGAACTACAGGATGATCGAGCTGTGGACGCAAAGTATTCTCACCGCCGCGCGCGACATCTATGCCCGCGCCGGGTTTCGCAAGATCGCCGAGGAGCCGCACGCCATGTTCGGCGTCCCGCTGACCGGCGAGACATGGCGGCTCGAGTTGTAGCCGGGCAGCTCGTGCAGCAACCGCCGGTAGGCCGAGATCACCTCCACAACAGGCTGCGCATGCCGATTGCGAAGTTCCCGCGCGCCGGTACTATCCCGCCAAACAGGGCGGGAGCAGTGATGGAATCGATGGTGCGATCGAAGCTTGCGGCGCTTGTCGCGCTCGCGGGCCTGTTTGGGGTCGAGGCCGGGACGGCGGCTCGCGCCGCGCCCAAAGGGCGCGCAACGGTCGCGATTACGCGCACGACGGACTTCCTCTATCTGGCGGCTCCAGCGGCGATCGAGATCAACGGCGCCAAGGTGGCGAGCCTTGGCCGCGGCGAGAGCTACAGCGGCTCGATTGCGCCCGGCGCCACCACGATCACAGTGTCGACATGGTCCTCGCCGGGCTCGTCGAACATTCGTTTCACCGCCGTGCCTGGCAAGACCTACCGGATGGTCGTGGGACCGCGCGGCCAGAATTTCGCGGCCAGCATGATGGGCGGCCTCATTGGCGCGGCCATCGAAGGCGGCGGCGCTTTCGAGATCGTACCCACGAAGTGAGACGCGCGATGGACGCGCGCCGCGTCGTCGTCCCGTGGCCCTATGCCGTCGCGCCCTGCGCCTTGGGCCGGCGCAGATGCTCGTCGAGCCGCGGCATGATCTCGACGAAGTTGCAGGGTCGCGTGCGGTAGTCGAGCTGGGCGGCGAGGATGCCGTCCCAGCCGTCACGGCAGGCCCCCGGTGATCCCGGCAGGCAGAAGATGTATGTCGCGCCGGCGACGCCGGCCGTGGCCCGGCTCTGGATCGTCGACGTCCCGATCTTGGCGTGGCTCAGCATGTGGAAGGCGATCGAGAAGCCGTCCATGCGCTTCTCGAACAGCGGCTCGATCGCTTCCGGCGTGACGTCACGGCCGGTGAAGCCGGTGCCGCCGGTGGTGATGACGACGTCGACGCCGGGATCGGCGATCCACGACTTCACCACCGCGCGAATCTTCTCGACGTCGTCGGTGACGATCTCGCGCGCCGCGAGCCTGTGGCCGGCAGCGGTCAGGCGGTCACTCAGGGTGGTACCGGACTTGTCGTCGGCAAGCGAACGCGTGTCGGACACCGTCAGCACGGCGATGTTGAGGGGAATGAAGCTCTTGCTCTCGTCGATCGCCATCATCGCGTCTCCCTACAGCGAACTGGCGCTGAACGTATTGCAGGCCTGCACCGTGCCCTGCTGGTAGCCGATCATGAACCAGCGTTTGCGCTGCGCGGCGGAGCCATGGGTGAACGAATCCGGCACCACGCGTCCGGTCGCCTTCCGCTGCAAGGTGTCGTCGCCGATCGCCGAGGCCGTCGTCAGCGCGGCGTCGATGTCGCCCTCCTCGAGGAAGCCCGGACGCTTCTTGGCCTCGCGATTGACCCAGACCCCGGACAGGCAGTCGGCCTGCAGTTCGACCTTGACCTGCAGCGCGTTGGCTTCGGCCTTGTTGTCCGACTGCTGCTGCATCCGCGTCACGCGCGGCAGGATGCCGAGCAGGTTCTGGATGTGGTGCCCGGCCTCGTGCGCAATGATGTAGGCCGCGGTGAACTTGCAGGCGCTGCCCGAGCAGCCCCGGAAGCGCGTCTCGACCTCGCGGAAGAAGTTGGTGTCGAGGAAGATCTGCCGGTCCGGCGGACAGTAGAACGGCCCCATCGCCGACTGCGCCATGCCGCAGCGGCCGCCATTGGTGCTGTTGCGAAACAGCACGATCTTGGGCCCGGTGTAATTCTGGCCGCTGGCCTGGAAGATCTCGCTCCAGCGGTCGTCGATCTCGCCGAGCACGCCGGCGATCATGTCGCCCATCTCGTCCTTCGGCGCGCCGGTCTTGCCGGGCGAGCGCCGATCGGCCTGCTGGGTCGGTGCGCCGCCGTGGCTGAGCATCTCAGCGCCGCCGATCAGGATGCGCGGATCGATGCCGAAGGCGTAGCCGATCAGGCCGAGAACGATGATGGTGCCGATGCCCAGCCCGCCGCCGCCGATCGGCAGACCCATACCACCGCCCATCCCGCCGCCTTCGTCGCGACGGTCATCGATGTCGTCGCTGCGACGGAAATCATCGTAACGCATGGGCGGCCTTTCCTCACGATTCTTGCGCGGCTCTGCGCGAAATGCCTAACGCGGCAAACAGGTAAAATTTCCACTGTGTTAATCAATAACCCGGCCGGCAAATTTTGCCTAGCGCCGCCGAAAAAACTGGCCCGCGCCGAACCTCGATCGGCTGCGCTCGCGCTCGACCGGCGCGAAAAACCCATCGCAATCGGCGTCTTGCGCAGAGACCATCGTGTATCGACGAACGGAATTCGTCGCCGGTGCGCGTGATGAATGCGTGCGCATCGATGCGAATAATTTTCCGGGTTAAGTCCATTTTTACTTTGCCGGGTCAATGTGTGGGCAGTCGGTTGTTAGGTCCCGCGTCGCCGACAGCGTCGCCTGAGTCAGAGTTCTTGAGTCATGGTAGAGTCGCGTCGCGGGGCGTCTGCAAGGGCGCCCCGCACTAAATTTCAGACCCTCGAAGAGCAACGAATCATCGTCGGCGACTGCGTCGCCGAGATGTCGAAACTGCCAGGCGCATCGGTCGACCTGGTGTTTGCAGATCCTCCCTACAATCTGCAGCTCAAGGGTGAGCTCAAGCGTCCCGACGAATCGCAGGTCGATGCGGTCGACGACGATTGGGACAAGTTCTCCTCGTTCTCCGCCTATGACGACTTCACGCGCGCCTGGCTGCTCGCCGCGCGCCGCCTGATGAAGCCGAGCGCGACGATCTGGGTGATCGGCTCCTATCACAACATCTTCCGCGTCGGCGCGATCATGCAGGATCTCGGCTTCTGGATCCTCAACGACATCGTCTGGCGCAAGTCCAACCCGATGCCGAACTTCCGCGGCCGCCGCTTCACCAACGCGCACGAGACCATGATCTGGGCCGCGCGGGACGAGAAGGCGAAGGGCTACACGTTCAACTACGAAGTGCTGAAGGCCGCCAACGAGGACGTCCAGGCGCGCTCGGACTGGCTGATTCCGCTGTGCACGGGCGAGGAACGGCTGAAGGACGGCGACGGCAAGAAGATCCATCCGACGCAGAAGCCGGAAGGCCTGCTGGCGCGGGTGCTGCTGTCATCCTCGAAACCCGGCGATCTGGTGATCGATCCGTTCAACGGCACCGGCACGACCGGAGCCGTGGCAAAACGCCTCGGCCGCCGCTACATCGGCTTCGAGCGCGACAAGGTCTATGCGAAGGCGGCAGAGCGGCGCATCGCCGCGGTCGAGCCGCTGCCGGAGGCAACGCTCGCACCGTTCGTGACGGCGCGCGAAGCGCCGCGCGTCGCCTTCTCGGAGCTGATCGAACGCGGCATGATCGCGCCCGGCACCAAGCTCGTCGACTCCAAGCGCCGCCACGGCGCGCTGGTGCGCGCCGATGGGGCCATCATGCTGGGTGACAAGGTCGGCTCGATCCACCGCATCGGCGCGGTGGCGCAAGGCCTGCCGGCCTGTAACGGCTGGACCTTCTGGCATGTCGAGACCAAGGGCGGCCTCAGGCTGATCGACGAATTGCGCGCAGAGATCCGCTCCGAGATGTCCGCCGCCTGACGCTCAGGAATTCCGGCGTTCCTGTCCGGAATAGCGCGCCAGCAGGTCTTCGACCTCGTACTGCTCATCGTAGCGAGCGTCGTCGCGCGGCACGACCGAGACCTGCGCTGTCGACTGCGACGATTTACCCCGGCGTCCCGCCAGCGCCGGATAGTAGCTGTCCACCGGCGGCAGGTGCATGCGATCGAGCTCGGGCTCCGCCGGCCAACGCGTGACGCGCCGGGCGGCCACCGGCTCGATGCGAAGCTGCCGCCTGCTCCGGGCGCGCGCAAACAGCACGCTGATCGAGAAGCCCGCGATCGCGACTGCGCCCAGGAAAGCAAACATCCGCGTCTTGGACGCATCATCCCCGGACATGCCGATCGTCACGGCCGGCGACGCATCCGCAGCGGCCAGCGCCGGCGTCGCGGGAGCAGCCACTTCCGCGGCGTTGGTGTCGCTGGCGGCCGCGAGCGTGTAGGAGGACGCGCGGGGCGCGGCGGGCTGCGCCGCTGCCTGCAGCGTGCCGGACTGGTCGGGCCAACGCGTCGCAACAGCAGATTCGTTCACTGCCGCACCGACCGGGTCGGGCGCAGCCGCCGCCGGCGCTGACGCCACGGGCGCCGGCGCGACGACCGGTGCAGACGCAGCCGGAAATGCAGCAGCCGACGGAAAGGCAGACGTCGCCGCCACGGTCGGTGTCGAGGACACGACCTTCACCTCATCGGCGGCGTCCTTGGACGACGATTGGATCTCGGCACGTGCATTTGCCGCGGTCGACGAGAGCTGAGCCCGTTCCTTCTGCGAGGCGAGCTTGCGCGTGACCAGCGACGCGCCCTTCGCTTCGCGATCGTCGTCGCGCAGATACCAGCACTGCTTCTTGGTCGCGCGATCGATGCGATAGAACCAGTGCTTCCCCGCCGGCGTCCCCGCAGGCTTTGCAAGGCATTCGTCTGCAGCCGATGCCGGTGTAAACTCGATTGTCGTCGCAGCCGCTCCCGCCAGCACGGCGACAGCAACGCACGGCAACAAACTCGTCGTTCGATTCGTCATCAGACCTCCGACGATTCAACGCGCCCCCGCTGCGCCGTTTCGGCGATGACTTCGTTCGGAATAAGGCTGCGGAGGTTCCATTTGTCGAAACAATGTTAGAACAGCGGTGTCCTTTGGATGCGTTCTAATATTTTTGGGCTGTTTTGTCGCAGCAACAGTGGGAATAGTCGATGATCTGTCTCCCGTCGTGCGTTGTCGCGCTCATGTGCAACACGCGGATGTGAGAAAACCCAAGACTGCAATCATGAATGCCAATCACCGCGACGCGCAAAGCCGACCTTGATGCGCGTGCGACTCATTTGATCTTCGTCAATGCCTTCTCGACGACTTCGCGCGTGTACGGCTTCTGAATCACCGGCATGTCGGACAGCTCCGCCGGAATCGGCGCACGCTCGCCATAGCCGGTCGCGAACATGAAGGGCACACCGAGTTCCTTCAGCCGGTGCCCGACAGGCAGGCTGCTTTCCGCGCCGAGGTTGATGTCGAGCAGTGCGAAGCTCGGCACCGCGCGCTCGATCGACTTCAGCGCCTGACTGACCGACGCCGCGGTGTCGATGTGCCGCGCTCCCAGCTCGAGCAGAATCACTTCGGCGCCCATCGCGATGATCAGATTGTCCTCGACGATCAGCACCGTACCGGACAGGCGCGGCGTGTCCTCTTCCTTGCGCTGGTGCCTGGAGGGTGCCCCCGTCATCGCCGGCACCATCTGGACGAAATTGGCAGGGATCACGAAGCGCGCCTGCACGCCGAGCAGGTCGAAGCGGATCTCGGCGTCGCCCTTGAGGTCGAACGGCACCGAACGCTCGATGATGGTGGTGCCGAAGCCGCGCCGCGACGGCGGCTGCACCGGCGGCCCGCCGCTCTCCTTCCAGTCGATGACCAGGCTCGCCCCGGGATCGAGCCGCCAGATCACCTGCACCTGTCCTGTGGAGTCGGCGAGCGCGCCGTATTTCGCTGAGTTGGTCATCATCTCGTGCACGACGAGCGCGAGCGTTGCGAACGCCTTGGGGTCGAGCGCGACCTCAGGACCTTCCATGCGCACCCGTCCGGCCCTTGAGCCGAGATAGGCGCCAGCCTCCGATTCGAGCAGATGGCGGAGCGCGACCGGGGCCCAATTCAGGTTGGTGATCTGGTCGTGCGCCCGCGCCAACGCCTGGATGCGGCCGCCGAGCACGGACGCGAACTCCTCCACCGAGGTCGCCGTGTCCTTGCTCTGCGCGACGAGGCCGCGCACGAGACTGAGGATGTTGCGGACGCGATGATTGAGCTCGGCGATCATCAGCTCCTGCCGCTCCTGCGCGCCGCGGCGCTCGCGCGCGGCGAGCTCGGAGAGTTGCAGGATCACTTCGAGCAGCGTGACGCGCAGGCTCTCGGCGATGCGCAAATCCGCCGCCGTCCACGGCTTCGACTGGCCGGCCACCGTCTGCTGCCACAGCTCGAAGCTCTTGCGCGGCGTCAGGCGGGAACCGTTCGGGCCCTCGGCATAGCTCTTGTTCGGATCGCCCGCCCAGTTGACCGCGCGCAGCACCTCGCGGCGGAAGAAGATCAGGCAGTCGCGCGGCGTGCGCGAGATCGGAATGGCGAGGAAGCCGGCGGCGCGATCGCGAAATGCCTCGCCCGCCGCGTACACCTTGGCAATCTCGGCGCTGGCGCAGATGCGGCCGGGGGAGGTCCGGTTGATGAAGCCGATGAGGTCCTGCACCTCCTCTTCGGTCGGCGTCTCGCCGTCGAGCGTGATCTCGTCATCGGACCACACGGCGATGCCGTCGCACTCGATCATCTGGCGATAGTCGGCGACGAACTCCAGGATCGCGCGCTTGCTGTGGGCCTGCGCGGCCGCGCGCTCGATCAGCCGCTCCTGGATCTGATGCGCGCGCGTCTCGTAGGCGATGTCGGTCTCGCGCTCGCGCGCCTCGAGCAGCCAGGAGTACATCTGACCGAACAGCTCGGCCGCAGTGCGCTTCTCGAACGACAGGTGATGCGGCGCATAATGATGGCAGGCGAACAGGCCCCACAGCTTGCCTTCGCGCAGAATCGAGACCGACATCGACGCGGCGACGCCCATGTTGCGGAGATACTCGATGTGAATGGGGGAGACCGCGCGCAGCACGCTCATCGACAGGTCGAGCAGTCCGGCATTGTGCGTCGGCGTCGACAGCAGCGGCGCCGGCGCGGCGTTGATGTCGGCGATGATCCGCAGCCAGTTGCGCTGATAGAGCTGCCGCGCCTGCTTGGGAATGTCCGAGGCCGGATAATGCAGCCCGAGGAACGGCTCCAGGCCGGAGCCCGCGACCTCGGCGATCACCTCACCCGAACCGTCGGGATGAAACCGATACACCATCACCCGGTCGAAGCCGGTCAGCAGCTTGAGCTGGCGCGCCGCCTCCTGCGCCAGGTCTATCATCCCCGTCGTCTTGCGGATGCGGCCGAGCATCAACCGCACCAGTTCGCCGGAATTGACGCCGGGCTCGATCAGACTGGGCTCGGCCTCGACGACGAGATACGCACCGGAAAAGTGGATGGCGAGATCGAAAAGCTTGCCACGGCCCTGCAGATCGACGCCGAACACGCGCTCGACCGCATCGGGGCCGCTGAGATAGTCGACCCTGGCGCGGATCGCGGCCGCGGCCGCCTCCGAGAGCACGGCGTCGAGCGGCCGCTGCAGCAGCCAGCCGATATCGCCGCCGAGAAAATCCGGCGCGTTCTCCGAGGCCATGCAGATGGTGAAGTCCGACACCAGCGCCAGCAGGAAACCAAACGGCTGAACCGTCCCGGGAACATGGATCGGCTCGCGATCGCAATTGGTGAGGTTGACCGGTTCGTTCATGCTGCTGCCATCGCCTTCGCAAACATCGCGAACGCTTCGCGCGCACTCACGATCATCCTGACTTCCTCGTCGGCCGTCGTCCGCGCCTGCGCGAGTTGCGACAGGAAGCTGCACCACAAGCCCTGCCGCGCGCCATGGCCGAGATAGCGCGTCGCGCGTCTCACCCGCGGATCGGCGGAGGCCGCGACCATGCGCAGCAGATAGGCTGCGCCGAGCCGAGATCCCTCGAGTACGTAGAGCGTACCGAATACGCCCGCACGGTCGAGCGAGGGCGCGGGAAGGTCCATCGGAACCGGCGCGGCACCGAAATCCGCGAGGTCGCCGGCGATCGCCTGTGCCCGCCGACGCTGCGGCCAGTCCTCGATCAGATCATCCACCCCGGCCTGGTCGAGCGCCGCCTCCAGCGGTAGCAGCGCGGCTGCGCTGGCCTGCAGGAACCGGCGATAATGAGCCGTCGTGGTGAGATCGAAATGAACGAGCCCCTCATCCAGCGCGCGGTGCGCCGAGGCCGTTGCCGCCTTCAGTCTCTCACGGATGCCCTCGGTGCCGGTCGCGCGCAAACGGTCATCTGAAACGGCAGCCGGCAACATCAAGGGGTCCCAGAAAAGGAGATCGGTCGCAGGCGCGCCACGGCCTCCTGCAACGTCGATGGCCGGAGCTGGGTTCCGGCTTCGCGCGGCTATTTTTTCCGCTCTCCCGATGCGCCATGCTGGCGGGCGCTGTTCCGACGCCATGGCCTCGAGGATGGCCGTCAGCCCGCCAGCTCGGCCAGCGCCTTCTTGACGGCCGACCGCCCGGACATGCGGCCAAAATGGTCGGCGACCTTCGGGAAGGCGTTGATGTCGACGCCGTCGCCTTCGAGCCATTGCGCGATCGTGAAAAGATAGGGATCGCAGATCGTGTACTGCTCGCCCATCACCCACGGGCCGCGCAGCATCTTCTGCTCGATCAGCGCGAAGCAGGCGCCCATCGTCTCCGGCACCTTCTTCTTCATGTCGGCGAAGGAGGACTCTTCGGTGGCCCAGCGATAGCCCCGCATCTTGTGCGCGTGGGCGATGTGGACCGTCGAGCAGAGATAGCTGTTGAAGGACTGCACCTCGGCAAAGGCGAAGACGTCGTCGAGCGGCGCAAGCCGCGCTTCCGGAAAGCGCTGCGCGATATAGGCGAGCATCGCCGGCGTCTCGGTCAGAACGCCCTGCTCCGTCACCAGCGCCGGAACGCGCCCCTTGGGATTGATCGCGAGATAGTCCGGGCTGTTCTGCTGGTTGGTCTTGAAGCTGAGCTTCTCGGCGACGTAGTCGGCGCCGGTCTCGGCCAGCGCGATGTGTGAAGCGAGCGCGCAGGTGCCCGGCGCGACATAGAGCTTGAGCATGGTGATCCCTGACAGATGATATCCGACCCTATCTGCACCGGTCCGGACCGTCCACCCCTGGCCGCCCGCGTGCGCCGTCATGGGCGATCTGCATTCTGCGGGCCGCGTGCTCGACCCGCACGGATCCGGACACGACCCATGCCGATCGATGGCGATGCGACGACAGACATCCCGATGAAGGACATGAGCTCACCCTCTCGCGGCGCGCCGCGCCCGAGGTGTTGCCGAGAAGGACCCTCGCAAATGAGGAGGGCGCAGGGAATGCCGGGCGCTGGCCGCAACCCATGGCCCGCCTGCAGAAAGATAAGCAGGCGGCAGTCACCACAGGTCCAGCCGGTCATCCGGCATTCCCTGCGCGATGGGCTTCCGTTTTATACGTGATCTCCCCGGGGACCGGCTGTCTTGCCCCCGTCACCGGCGGATCATCATCACCGCCCGCTTGGCATCAGCATCGGGATGCCAGGACCACACGATTTCAACGTCCGCGAAAGGCCCCGCACCCGAACCACGACGGCAAGCCGCCGCAGCTCTGCACGAGGCCGGTCGACGTCGCTCGTCCTGACGACGCCGTCGCAGCCACCGCATCCCGCCCCGCGTGTCGTGACGACGCGTACGCCCCTCCTGCCGGGACGGAACGGCATGGATAAGACACCTGATTTGGGGGTGGAGTCAAGAAATATTCTGAAAAACGGAAGTCGAGCCTTGGGACGGGACGAAACGGCATCGGGAATGGCGGGCAAGGTCAGCACATTCTGCGCGTTGATGCGATCAGCACCGACCTGCACGACGCAGCCTCTCGTCGGTGCTGCTCGCTACCGAAGATTTTATGCACGGTCACCGTAATACTGCGTAATCCTGGAGTTGGGAAAGTCAGTCGGGGCCCCCTTGAGTGATCCAATCCTCGATGATCTGGATCTGATCATCCGGTATGAAAGGGCCTCCTTTCGGCATGCGTAACGCAGGACTGTCGATGCCTGTCCGGAGGTCGACCACCAGATTCGCGGCGGCTCCGTTTTGACCGATGACTTCCGGTTGAATGAGATGCTTTCCGTGACCCGATGCCGCGAGAAGGTTCGCCTTGGTGTCCCATTTGAAGGTCGCGCCGTGGCCCTTCAGATGGGCCGGTCTGCCTTTGGCCTGCACCCAGGTCGCCATGCCTTGCTCAAGAATGTCTTTGACTTGTTCAAAGCCCATTTTTGCCTCCTTTCGTCATTTCGAATCGATGACAAACTTCGAAAATATGTGGCTGAGGTTCAGCTTCTTTGGTCGCAGAACGACATTGTCGGCGGCATCCGTCACCGCCTACGTATCGTGACAGCTAAAGCAGTTGACGAAGCTATTCTGCGTGAACGACTCCATGGCCATGCTGGAGAGCCCGTCTTCGCCCGCGACGATTGCGGCGGGATCGTCCGTATCCATACCAGCCGGATTTGCAATCGGCATGTTCGCAGTCAGGAGCTTGGGCTTATCCATCCAGATCGCGCCCACGAGCCGATAATTGCGTCGCGGGTCGTTGGGAGCATTTTGCACGAACAGCGACGTCATGGACTTGTTCAAATCCGCAACATCTCCGTCCTCATCCGTACCCGTTACGACCGATTTCGACCCGGGAAACATCCGATAGACGGACGTTTGGACCGGCTTCCCTCCGCTAAGGAATGTTTGGGAGTTTTCGTCGAACGAAGACGCCATCGCGGCGTCCGACAGGAATCGATTGGCCGCCGACGAGCGCAGAGAAAAATTTCGGCGCTGATCGCGACTATTGGCAGCTTGATTGTTACGCCGATGTGCGGCAATTTTCAATTGTATTTTTAGATGGGGGTCTAAAATGTTTCGTTCCTTAGTCATTACTGCCGTTCTGATGTGTAGCCTTTCAAATTCGGCTCGTAGCGACACGATCCTCTGTCCCCGGCAAAAGGAGCCGACCTGCCAAGACATTCTTCCCGCTCAAGAGATGAACTGCGAACGGTCATTCTGCAATGTCGCCAAAAACTCCGACAACGGCCGTACGTCGTGTCTTTGGACTTGCGCTGCGCGCTTCGATAATTTCAGTATCAACGGTGTCCCTCTTCAATCGCTCCTTGATGCACTGAAGAAGTCGCAGCAACAGCAGTGACGCGGAGCAGACATCATGAAGCGAACGAGCATGACCGCTGTGGTGGCGGCAGCATTGTCCATGAGCTTGGCCGGCTGCGGAACTTACATACCGCAAATGCAGGAGGCTTGGGAAACTTCGCGTACGCCCGTGCTTACCGCAGGCGGCGATCTTGAATTTAAAATTCGCGAGAAAATCTACTGCGATATCGTTCAAGCAGTGCACGACAACGATTCACTGCTGCCTAGTCGATGGGGTGTGCAGACAACGGTGGATCTTCAGGTGGACGAGACCGGCGCCCTGAACCCCGGAATTTCCTTCATCGAACCTCTCGCGGACAGTCAATCACGTTCGCTCGGCCTCGGCGGTACGCTCTCTTCCCAAGGTACGCGCGAAGACAAATTTGGAAACTACTGGAATCTCGACAAGCTTCGGAATTTTCCCGGCGGCACGTGCGCTCAAGACCGTCCATCATTTCACGGTTCGTCCTTCCTCCTCGAGAGCCAATTGGGCATCTCGGAATGGCTGCGCGACCGGCTGCAATCCGAACTAGCGCTCCCGTCCTCGGCATTGCCCAAGGACGCCGGCGACACGTTCAAGCAAGACGTGCTGTCCTATCACGTCAAGTTCGTGGTGATCTCTTCCGGCACGATCAACCCGGTCTGGAAACTCGTCCGGTTTTCCGCCGGCGACGGGTCCACGCTCGGATCTCTGAACCGTACGCGGACCCATGATCTTCTGATCACATTCGGGCCCGCGTTCAAGCCCGGAGGCGCCAACGTCGCGTTGCTCTCGCACCAAGCCCAGGAAATCGGTATCGCGGTCTCGAACGGCAATCGGTCGTTGGCGCCGCGATAGACGCTTTCCAAAGGTGGTCCGAAATCCATCTTCGAAGTCGCACACGCATCACCACAACAACGCGGTCGGCGGACGCGGTAGGCGCTTTTTTCGATCGAGCCGATAGGCTCTTCGGGCCTCTTCGCGCTTTTGAAAGTGGGCTATCAGGAAAGATCGCATTTCGAGCTTTACGATCGTGAGGAAATTGGAGGCTAGGGTGTGGAGGCTAGGGGGCCCGCACGACAGCTCTGCATGAGCTGTGTGGCGTAGGGCGCGCCTTTGCCCGCCTTACGCCACACAGCTCACGGAGGGCCTTCAGCCTCCATCACACGCGTAGCTTCAATCCCCAAGCCCGTGCGCGACGACCTTGCGCATCACGTTGGGCAGCGCCTCGCCGTCCAGCGTCGCGATCGGGACCCAGCGCATGCCCTCCGGGGCGCGTGTCCGCGCCGGGACCCGCGCGGTATAGACCACGAGCTCCAGCGGGAAATGCGTGAAGACGTGGGTGACGACGCCGAGCCTGCGGTGCCAGCGTTTCACGCCGGCCAGCTCCGGCGCTTGGGCGAGCGCGTCGGCATCGTCCTGGCCAGCGAGCCATTCCGAGCCGGGAACCTCGGTCATGCCGCCGAGCAGGCCCTTTGCGGGGCGGGAGCGCACCAGCAGCTCGTCGCCTCGGATGACGACGAAGGCGGCGCCGCGCCTGAGCGTGCCGGTCTTCTTGGCGGCCTTGCGCGGGAACGTCTCCTGGTCGCCGCGCTCGCGTGCGGCGCAGTCCTCGCTCAAGGGACACAGCGCGCAGGCCGGCTTCTTCGGCGTGCAGATGGTGGCGCCGAGATCCATCAGCGCCTGCGCGCTGTCGCCGGCGCGCGACGGCCCGAGCAGCGTCGCTGCCAGCGCCTGGATCTGCGGCTTGGCCTGCGGCAACGCCTCCTCCACCACGAACAGCCGCGAGACGACGCGCTCGATGTTGCCGTCGACCGGCATGGTCAGCCGATCGAACGCGATCGCGGCAATGGCCGCCGCGGTGTACGGACCGATGCCGGGCAGCGCGCGCAGCCCCTCCTCGGTGTCCGGGAACACGCCGCCATGCTCGCGCAGCACGGTGACGGCACAGGCATGCAGGTTGCGCGCCCGCGAATAATAGCCGAGGCCGGCCCACATCCGGAGCACGTCGTCGAGCTCGGCGCTGCCGAGCGCGGAGACATCCGGCCAGCGCGCCAAAAACTTCTCGAAATACGGCCCGACCGCCTTCACCGTGGTCTGCTGCAGCATGATCTCCGACAGCCAGACGCGATAGGGATCGGAGCGCTGCCCGGCCGGCGCGCGCCACGGCAGCCGCCGGCGGTGGCGGTCGTACCAGGCGAGCAGTTGTGCGGGGCGCTCGGCGGAGCCGCGATTCTCTGGTCGGCTCTTGCGCTTGGAAGGAAGGGCTGATGACACCATTGGCTTAATCTAGTACGTCAGGAGCCATCGTCGCCCGCTGGACCGCCGTCTCGTCTGCGGCATCCACGGCTTTCTTCGAGCCCCGGCGGCTCGGACGGGCGGCAGACCACGAGAAGCCTGCATCGATGGCAAAGCCCGGCCGCCTCACCGCAAAACCGCTGTCGCTCATGATGGGCGACGTGCTGACGGCCGCCTATGCCAAGCAGGGCTTTGCCGCGCGCGAGCTGGTGACGCGCTGGCCGGAGATCGCGGGGCGCGAGATCGCCGAGCACGCCCAGCCGCTGAAGATGCAATGGCCGCGGCCGGTCGAGGGCCAGCCGCAGGAGCCGGCGACCTTGATCCTGCGCGTCGAGGGGCCGATGGCGCTGGAGATCCAGCATTCGTCGGACGTGATCCTGGAGCGGGTCAACCGCTTCTTCGGCTGGCACGCGGTGGGCAAGCTGGCGCTGCGACAGGGGCCGCTGTTGCGCCCCCCGGTGAAGCGCCGCCCGGTGCCGCCCGATCCGAAGACGGTCGCGAAGGTCGCGCAGACCCTGACCGCGATCGAGGACGACGCCCTGCGCGACGCGCTGGCCCGCCTGGGCGCCGCCATCAAGCGAAATTGACGCTGACGCTTTGATCCCCATTTGCGGCCCGGCATTGCCTCCGGGTGGGTTTCAAGCTAGCGAAAAGCCGAGTTACGAGCGTTTCAGGCGCGAGATGCGCCCATTTCGGAGCAGAGCCTTGATCATCACCCGCCGCGCCTTCACCGCTGCCCTGTCGCTGACCGGCCTCGCCGCGCTGGCCGGCTTCTCCCCGCTGCGGCTGATCTCGGACGCGATGGCGCAGAGCGCCGCCGATGTCGCCAAGCCTCAGTCGTTGCCCGACATGGCGATCGGACCGGCGGACGCTGCGGTGACCATCACCGAATATGCCTCCATGACCTGCCCGCACTGCGCGGCGTTCAACGCCACCGTGTTCCCGAAGCTGAAGGCCGAATACATCGATACCGGCAAGATCCGCTACATCTTCCGCGAGTTCCCGCTCGACATCAAAGCCGCCGCGGGCTCGATGCTGACGCGCTGCATCGCCAAGGACGACGCGCAGAAGTATTTCGCGGTCACCGACATGCTGTTCCGCTCGCAGAACGACTGGGTGGTGAAGAACACGACGGAGACGCTGACGCGGATCGGCAAGCAGGCCGGTCTCAGCCAGCAGCAGGTCGAGGCCTGCCTCAAGGACCAGGCGTTGCTCGACAAGATCGCCGCCGACCAGAAATATGCGAGCGACATTCTTAAAGTCGATTCGACGCCGACCTTTTTCATCAACGGCGAGAAGATCAAGGGCGAGGCTTCGATCGAGGAGTTTCAGAAGAAGATCAACCCGCTTCTGAAGAGCTGATTCGAATCACTGAGTCATCAAAGACACAGCGCGGCCCCTCAATGGGGCCGCTTCTGTTTCGTGGGCCGTTCGCCACGAGAAAGCCTTGGAAAAGCAGGCCCGGCGGGTTGCCCTGGGGACCAGCCCTCGCCATTGTCCCGCCCTCAGAATGAGGCGCCAGGGCGACTCAGTCCACATTGACATTGCCTTCCATGGTATTGTCGGGGCTGGGAGATTCGTCTCCCGCCAACAGAGAATCTGTGCATGAAACTCACGCGTCTTCGTCTTCACGGTTTCAAGACGTTCGTCGAACCGACTGACTTCGTGATCGAACCCGGCCTCACCGGCGTCGTCGGTCCGAACGGCTGCGGCAAGTCGAATCTGGTCGAAGCGCTGCGCTGGGCGATGGGTGAGACCTCGCACAAATCGCTGCGCGCCGCCGACATGGACGCGGTGATCTTCTCCGGCTCGAACACGCGTCCATCGCGCAACCACGCCGAAGTGGTGATGACGATCGACAACAGCGATCGCACCGCGCCGGCCGCCGTGAACGATCGCGACATTCTCGAGATCTCGCGTCGCATCGAGCGCGAGGCCGGCTCGGTCTATCGCATCAACGGTCGCGACGTGCGCGCCCGCGACGTGCAGATCCTGTTCGCCGATGCCGCCACCGGCGCGCGCTCGCCCGCGCTGGTCCACCAGGGCAAGATCGGCGAGATCATCCAGGCCAAGCCCGAGCAGCGCCGCCGCGTGCTCGAAGACGCCGCCGGCGTTGCCGGCCTGCATGCGCGCCGCCACGAGGCCGAGCTGCGGCTGAAGGCGGCAGAGACCAATTTGCTGCGTGTCGAGGACGTCATCGGCCAGCTCTCCGGCCAGATGGAAGGCCTGCGTAAGCAGGCGCGGCAGGCGATCCGCTATCGCGAGGTCGCCGCCAAGGTGCGCAAGGCCGAAGCCACGCTCTATCACCTGCGCTGGATGGGCGCGCATGCCGACCTCAACGACGCCGCGCATGTGCACGATGTCGCCGTGCGCGAGATGGCGGAGCGGACCCGCGAGCAGGCCGAATCGGCCCGCATTCAGGCGATCCGTTCGTCGCATCTGCCGGCGCTGCGCGAGGCGGAAGCCCGCGCCGCCGCGACGATGCAGCGGCTGAAGAATGCCCGCGATCTGCTCGACCGCGAGGAGGTGCGCGCCAAGGAGCGCGTTAGCGAGCTCGATCGCCGCCTGATGCAGCTCACCGCCGACGTCGCGCGCGAGCAGCAGCAGAACCAGGACGCGCAGGTCGCGCTGCAGCGCTTGGAGACCGAAGACGCGGAGCTGAAGGAAGAGATCAAGGCGCGCGTCGAGATGCGCAGCGGCGTCGACGAGCGTGTCGCCGAGGCCGAGGCTGATCTGGCCGAGACCGAGCGCCAGTTCACCGAGCTGACGACACAGCTTGCCGACCTCACCGCGCGCCGCAACCAGCTCGAAGCCAACGTCCGCAGCCATCGCGAGCGTCTCGCCCGCCTCGACCAGGACATCGCCAATGTCCGCGCCGACGAGGAGCGACTGGCGCAGGAGACCGCGCATCTCGGTGATCTCGACACGCTCGCCGCCTCGCTCGAAGCGGCCGAGGAATCCGAGGCGCAGGCCGAGGCCGCGGTGCAGACCAACGAGTCGGCGCAGGCCAATGCGCGGCAGAAGCTCGAAGCCTCGCGCGCCCCGCTCGCCGAGGCCGAGAAGCGGGTGCAGCGGCTGGAGACCGAGGCGCGCACCATCTCCAAGATGGTGAACAGCGAGACCAAGAATCTGTGGCCGCCGATCATCGACGGCGTCACCGTCGCCAAGGGCTATGAGAAGGCGCTCGGCGCCGTGCTCGGCGACGACCTCGATGCGCCGGTCGATGCCTCCGCGCCGATGCACTGGACCGTCGCCGGCGCCGAGGTCACCGATCCCGCGCTGCCCGACGGCGTCGAGCCGCTCGCGGCCTATGTGCAGGCGCCGCCGGAGCTGTCGCGCCGCCTGGCCCAGATCGGCGTGGTGTCGCGCGACCGCGGTGCTCAACTCGTTTCTCAACTCAGGACCGGCCAGCGGCTGGTGTCGCCGGAAGGCGACGTCTGGCGCTGGGACGGCTTCATCGCCGCCGCGCATGCGCCGACCGGCGCGGCCCGGCGCTTGGCCGAGCGTGCCCGCCTGATCGATATCGAGGCCGAGCTCGAGCAGGCGCGCATCGATGCCGCCAACAAGCGCCAGGCGCTGGAGAGCGCCGAGGCCGAGGTGAGGGCCGCGACCGCCGCCGAGAGCGCCGCGCGCGAAGCCTGGCGCGCCGCGCAGCGCGAGGTGAACTCGGCGCGCGAGCGCCACGCCAATGCCGAGCGCGAGATCAATCGCCATTCGGCTCGCAAATCGGCGCTGGTCGAGGCCTCGACCCGCCTCGCCCATGACCGCGCCGAGATCGCCGAGCTGCACCAGAATGCGCTGGAGGCGATCGAGGAGCTGCCGGCGACCACCGAAGCCGATGGCCGGCTGGCGGCCGTGCGCGCCGAGATCGAGGCCAAGCGCCGCGCCGCGGCCCAGGTGCGCGCCGAGGCCCAGGCGCTGGCCCGCGAGGCCGAGCTCGCCGACCGCCGCGTGCAGGCGATCATCAGCGAGCGCAACGACTGGTTCAACCGCATCCGCGGCGCCGGCTCGCAGATCGCCACCATCGAGGCGCGCATCGCCGAGGTGAAGGACGAGCGCGCCGAGCTCGACAACGCGCCGGAGATCTTCGCCGAGAAGCGCAGCGCGCTGATCGACGAGCTCGCCATCGCCGAGGAGGAGCGCCAGGTCGCGGCCGACGCGCTCGCCGAGGCCGAGACTGCGATGGGCGACACCGACCGCGCTGCGAAAGCGTCGCTGGAAGCGCTGTCCAAGTCGCGCGAAGCAGCCGCCCGCGCCGAGGAGCGGCTGGAGAGCGCCAAGCGCCGCGTCGGCGACGTCGAGCGCGAGATCCACGACATGCTCGAATGCGAGCCGCAGGCGGTCGCGGCGATGGCCGAGATCGGTCCGGACACGCAACTGCCGCCGCTGCACGAGATCGAAGAGACCTTGGAGAAGCTGCGCCGCGACCGCGAGCGGCTCGGCGCCGTCAACCTCCGCGCCGAGGAAGAACTCACCGAGGTCGAGGGCTCGCATACCGCGCTGACCACCGAGCGCGACGACCTCGTCGAGGCCATCAAGCGGCTGCGCCAGGGCATCCAGAGCCTCAACAAGGAGGCGCGCGAGCGTCTGCAATCCTCGTTCGAGACCGTCAACGACCACTTCAAGCGGCTGTTCACCGAGCTGTTCGGCGGCGGCGAAGCGGCGCTGCATCTGATCGAGAGCGACGATCCGCTCGAGGCCGGCCTCGAGATCATCGCCAAGCCGCCGGGCAAGAAGCCGCAGACGCTGTCGCTGCTGTCGGGCGGCGAGCAGGCGCTGACGGCGATGGCGCTGATCTTCGCGGTGTTCCTTACCAACCCCTCGCCGATCTGCGTGCTGGACGAGGTCGACGCGCCGCTCGACGACCACAACGTCGAACGCTTCTGCAACCTGCTGCACGAGATGAAGGGCTCGACGGAGACCCGCTTCATCATCATCACCCACAACCCGATCACCATGGCGCGCATGAACCGGCTGTTCGGCGTCACCATGGCCGAGCGCGGCGTGTCGCAGCTCGTCTCGGTCGCGCTCGACGAGGCCGTGAAGATCCTCGACCAGCAGGTGGCGTGATCTTGCTGCGTCATTCCGGATTGCCGCCTGCGCGGCGGCCGGACTGACGCGTGGAGAGGACCGATGATCTCTCCTGATCTGCCCGCCGCGCTGAAGGCGTCCCTCGAAGCCATGCTGCACGGGCAGTCGCGGCAGGATGCAGCCGCCCGGGCGGCCCGCATCTCGGCCGCCTACCGCAGCGGCGGCAATTCCGGAACGATCACGAGCGACGCCGACGCCATTGCCTATGCCACGGTGCGAATGCCGGCGACCTACGCGGCGGTCGTTGCCAGCCTCAATGCCGTGATGCAGGCGAGCCCGGACTTCGCTCCGGCCTCGCTGCTGGATGTCGGTGCCGGACCAGCGACCGCGAGCTTCGCTGCGGCGGAAGCGTTTCCGCTGCTGACCTCGTTCAACGCCGTCGATTCCAATCCAGCGTTGCGCGGGCTGGCGCTGACGCTCGCTGACGACACGATGCGCCTCCGCGACCTCTCTTATGCGCTGGGACCGGCGCGAGCGCTGCTCGATCGTGCCGGAAGGGCCGATCTCGTCATCGCGAGCTACATGATCGGCGAGCTGACGGAGGCCGAACGCTCTGCGACCGTCGATGCGCTGTGGGCCCGGACCGGCGATACGCTGCTGATCGTCGAACCCGGCACGCCCGCCGGCTATCAACGCATCATGGCGGCCCGTGACCGCCTGATCGCAGCCGGGGCTCATGTCGCGGCGCCCTGCCCGCACGCAGCGCCGTGTCCCCTCGTGGCACCGGACTGGTGCCACTTCGCGCAGCGGCTGGCGCGGTCGCGGGCACATCGCGAACTGAAAGGGGCTGACGTCCCGTTCGAGGACGAGAAGTTCAGCTTCGTTGCCCTCACCCGCAAGCCAGCAACGCATCGGCCCGCCGCACGCGTGCTCGCGCCGCCGTCGGTCACCAAGGTCGCGACAACCGCGAAGCTGTGTCAGGCGGACGGCGCCGCCGGCGTCATCAGCGTTCCCCGCCGCGACAAGCCCGCCTTTGCCGCCGCCCGCCGGTGGGACTGGGGCGACGGCGTGGAGCCGCCGTCACGGCCGTAGATACCGTCGCGGCCGCAGATGGTTAACGACAGGTCGTGTTTGTCTCTCATTTTCGCGATTTCGCGAAACCCGAGAGAAATCGCTGCTTGCTACGGTGAGCTGCAACAGGCGCTGGATGCGCTGCTCACACGGGAACGCGTTTCGATGTTCAGGACGATGATGATCACCGCCGCGCTGCTGGCTTCGGCAGGAACGGCCCTGGCAAACGGCCACGGTGGTGGATCCTCGGCACCGCCCCCACCGAAACAGGAGGGCCCGCCGGCCAAGGCCATCGTCGGCAAGAACGGTCCCGTCCTGGTCGACCCAAAAGGAATGACACTCTACTATACCGAACGCGACAACACCGGGAACAAGTCGACCTGCGACGGTGCCTGTGCCGAGAAGCGGCCGCCGCTGATCGCCCCCGACAACGCAACCGCCAGCGGCGACTTCACCGTCATCACCCGCAGCGACGGCAAGAAGATGTGGGCCTACCGCTACCGGCCGCTCTACACCTCGCAGCTCGACAGCGTCCCCGGCGATATCAAGGGCAACGACCCCACGCAGCAATGGCGGGTCGCCCGTCCCTATTGAGCCCTGCGCATCGTTGCCTCCGACGCCAATTCGGTCGCCTGGGCGCCCATCGAACGGACCGGCCAGGCTCAAGCGACTTGAACGGGCATCCCCCCTGATGCGACCAATGCACGCCGGTCCACCTGCGGACCGGCGGCGCCGTCGCGTGTCGGCCGCCTCGTTCTCCCGCCCTCTCCCTCGGAGCCCGTCATGTCCGGCTGGATCGTCCTCGGCATCATCGTCATTCTCGTGCTGTTCGCCCTTGGCGCCTACAACCGGCTGGTCGCCCTCAGCCAGCGGGTCGGCCAGGCCTTTGCCGACATCGACGTCCAGCTCAAGTTGCGCCACGACCTGATTCCGAATCTGGTCGAGACCGTGAAGGGCTACGCTGCGCATGAGCGCGGCACCCTCGACGAGGTCATCAAGGCTCGCAATGCGGCGATGTCGGCGCAGGGCCCGGCCCAGGTCTCGGCCGCCGAAGGCCAACTTTCCGGCGCACTCGGTCGCCTGATCGCGCTGTCCGAGGCCTATCCGGACCTCAAGGCCAACGCCAACTTCCAGCAGCTCGCCGGCGAGCTCTCCGACATCGAGAACAAGATCGCCGCCAGCCGCCGCTTCTTCAACAACGCGGTCCAAGAGTATAATACCGGCATCCAGCAGATGCCCGCCGCACTGTTCGCCGGGACCTTCGGCTTCACACGCAAGGAGTTCTTCGATCTCGGCGCCAGCCGGACCGAAGTCGAGGCCGCGCCGAGCGTCAAGTTCTGATCCCGCGCCCTCCGCGCTGAAGGGTCCGACGCCATGGCCGCCTACGGTCTCTACACCCACATCGCATCGAACAAGACTCGTTCGGTGCTGCTGCTCGGCGGCCTGTTCCTGCTGATCTACGTGCTGGTGTTCGCCGGCGCGCTGATCGCGGAGGTCATGATCAACGGCAATGGCAGTGTCGCCTATTACATGAACGCGGCCACCCGCGACCTGATCAGGGCGCTGCCCTGGGCCACGCTGGGCGCGGCGGCCTGGATCGTGATCGCCTATTTCTTCCATCAGAAGATGATCGACGCGGTCACCGGCGGGACCGCGGTGACGCGTCAGGAGCAGCCGCGGCTTTACAATCTGCTCGAAAATCTCTGCATCTCGCGCGGCATCACCATGCCGCAGCTGAAGATCATGGACAGCCCGGCGCTGAACGCCTTCGCGACCGGCCTGAACCCGCGGCAATACGCGGTCACCGTCACGACCGGCCTGCTCGACGCGCTCGATGACCAGGAGATCGAGGCGGTGCTCGGCCACGAGCTGACCCATATCCGCAACGGCGACGTCCAACTGATGGTCGTGGCCGTCATCATCGCCGGCGTGGTCGGCTTCTTCGGTGAACTGTTCTTCCGCCTGTTCACCAACATGAGCTGGGGCGGCGGCTGGGGTCGCTCGTCGTCGTCCTCCTCCTCGTCCGACTCCGACCGCAAGGGCTCCGGCGGCGGGGCCATCATCGTCGTGATCATCGCGGTGGTGCTGATCGTGGTGGCCTGGCTGCTGTCCCAGGTGGTCAAGCTGGCCCTGTCGCGCACCCGTGAATACCTTGCCGATGCCGGGTCGGTCGAGCTGACCAAGAATCCGGACGCCATGATCACCGCCCTGCGCAAGATCGAAGGGCGCGGCGAACTGCCGGGCGCCACCTCCGCCGTCATGGAATTGTGCGTCGACAATCCGCGCGAGGGCTTTGCCGACCTGTTCGCCACCCATCCCTCGATCGATGCCCGGGTCCAGGCGCTGATCAGGTTCGCCGGCGGCCATGATCCGGGCCCGCTGGCGCTGCCCACGGACGAGGCACAGCCCGACGATACCGGAGCCGATGCTCCAGACGGCGACGCTCCGCCACCGTTGCCGTCCGGTGGTCCCTGGGGCCAGGCCGATGGCCCGGCCCCGCCATCTGGCCAGGGTCAAGCCGCTCCCCAGGGACCGTGGACCACCCCCGCGACCGGTCCCTGGGGCCGGCACTAGTCGCCGCCTTCGCCGCGGAATTCAGCCGCCAATCCCGTGCGACGGGCAATTGTCCTGCCATTCGCTTGCAAGTGCTTCCTCGCCGGCTCGAACGCGCGGGCCGGAATGCCTCCGATTGCTCCAGCCTGTTGCGGCGAAGGCGCAAATTTCCCCGGTCCCGTGCTGCAATGAATTTGAATTCTCCAGCGTTTCTGCCATGTTCGCGCCCAAAGCAGAATGCAATGCGCCGGCCCCCTGGCCGGCCTCAGGGCTGAAGGACTTTCCATGGCGAAACCGGCAGTGGTTGTGGTGGGTGCGGACAAGGGCGGGGTCGGCAAGACCACGGTGTCGCGGACGTTGCTCGATTATTTCAGCGCCAACAACGTCCCCACCCGGGCGTTCGACACCGAGCATCCGCGCGGCACCTTGAAGCGCTTCCACCCGGAGATCACCGAGATCGTCGACATGAATTCGACGCCGGACCAGATGAAGATCTTCGACACCCTGAGCGCGGTGGCGCCGTCGGTGACCGTGATCGACGTCCGCGCCGGCCTGATGTCGCCGACGCTCGCCGCGCTGCGCGACATCGGATTCCTCGACGCCGCCCGCTCCGGCCAGATCACCTTCGCGGTGTTCCACATCCTGGGCTCGTCGATCGCCTCGCTCGACGAGATCGCCGAGACGGCGAGCTACATGATCGGCGCGAAATATTTCCTGGTGAAGAACTTCATCAACAACACCAGCTTCTTCGAGTGGGACCAGTCGACCTACAATTCCTACTTCCACCGCATCAAGGACGCGACCGAGCTGACCATCCCGAAGCTCAACGAAATGGCGTTCGAGCAGGTCGAGGTCGCCTCGGTGCCGTTCCTCAAATTCGTCGCCAACAAGGGTCCCCGCGACGAGGCCGCCAACTACTCCTTCGTGCTGCGCGGCTATGTCCGGCATTGGCTCGCCAACGTCTGGAGCGAGTACGACCGCATCAAGCTGACCGACATCGTCGGCTCGACCAAGGCGGCGGCGCCGCGGCCGGCCGGGGAAAAATAGCAGCTCCGTGAAGGATGGGACTTTATCGCAACCGCATTTGACCTGATATAGGTCGGATGCCCGCGACGCCTGTCTACATCGTCTGCTCGCCCCGGCCGCAATCCGGGAAGACGCTGCTTGCGCGGGTGCTGAGCGAGTTCCTACTGCTGAAGAACGGCCAAGTGCTCGCCTTCGACGTCACCTTGCGCGAGCCGTCGCTGCTCGACTTCCTGCCGCAGATCACGGAGACCGCGACGATCGAGGACACCTACGGCAAGATCCAGCTGATGGACCGGGTGATCCTCAACGACGGCATCCCCAAGGTGATCGACCTCGGCTACTACTCGTTCGACGAGTTCTTCAAGATGTCCGAACAGATCGGCTTTTTGAAGGAGGCCGCGCGGCGGAACGTGGTCCCGATCATTCTGTTCTGCGCCGAAGGCGACCGGGTCTCGATGCGCGCCTACGATGCCCTGCGGCGCCAGATCCCGAAGCCCCAGCTGATCGTGGTCGAAAACGACCACGTCCTTCGCGAGGAGCTCCCCGACCTCTACAGCCGCAGCAAGCATCTGCACATTGCCGCCCTGCCCGCGTTCCTCAGAACCTATATCGAACGTTTTTCGTTCTCCTTCACCGGCTACCTGCGCCAGGAGAAGGACCCCTCCACCGAGCTCTATCAATGGATCCGGCGCAACTACTATGCGCTGCGCGAGATCGAGAACGAGCTTCTGATGCAGCGGTCCTGACGCCGCCGCGCGCTTCTCAGTGCCCTTCGAAGGAGATCAGCGTGCGCACGGGCACGTCGAGCGCGCGCAGCTTGGCGGCGCCGCCGAGATCCGGCAGGTCGATGATGAAGCAGGCCGCCACCACGGTCGCGCCGATCTGGCGCAACAGCTTCACCGCGCCCTCGGCCGTGCCGCCGGTGGCGATGAGGTCGTCGACCAGGATCACGCGCTCGCCGGGCTGCACCGCGTCGACATGCATCTCCATCTCGTCGGTGCCGTATTCCAGCGCATAGGACATGCTGACCGTCTTGTGCGGCAGCTTGCCTTTCTTGCGGATCGGCACGAACCCGGCCGACACCTGATGCGCCACTGCGCCTCCGAGGATGAAGCCGCGGGCCTCGATGCCCGCGACCTTGTCGATCTTGGAGCCGGCCCAGGGATGCACCAATTCGTCGACCGCGCGGCGGAACGCGCGCGCGTCCGCCAGCAGGGTCGTGATGTCCCGGAACAGGATGCCCGGCTTCGGATAGTCCGGAATGGTGCGGACGGTGTTCTTGATGTCCAGATCGAACGTCATCGTGCTCTCATTGCCTCGTTTGGCCGTGACCGCGAGGAATTCATCATTGCGAGCGAAGCGAAGCAATCCAGGGCCGCGAAAACAACTCTGGATCGCTTCGTCGCTCACGCTCCTCGCGATGACGGCAACCACCTCTCACCCCGGCTGATTGAGCCGGAACGCATTCTCCACGATCCTCAAACCCACGGCATCGCCGAGTGACATCAGCGATTCCGGATGGAACTGCACGCCGCCGACCGGCAGCGTCTTGTGCTCGATCGCCATCGCCACGCCGTCCTCGGTTGCCGCCGTGACGGTCAGCACCTCCGGCATGCTGTCGCGCTCGACGAACAGCGAATGATAGCGGCCGATGACGATCTCGTTCGGCAGGCCCTGCATCAGGCGGCCGCCGCGCACCTGGACCCGCGAGGGCCTTCCATGCGCCGGCTGGGCAAGCTGGCCGAGCTGGCCGCCGAAATACTCGCCCATCGCCTGCACGCCGAGGCACACGCCGAAGATCGGCAGCTTCTTCGCGAGCGCAGCGTCGATCGTCGTCGAGATATTGAAGTCCTCGGGGCGGCCTGGCCCCGGCGACAGCACGATCAGATCCCAGCTTCGTTCGGCAAGCATCTTCAGCGCGTGGACATAACGCACCACGGTGACGTTGGCGCCGACCTGGCGGAAATAGTCGGCCAGCATGTGAACGAAGCTGTCGTCGTGATCGATCAGCAGCACGTTCTTGCCGGAGCCGGTGGCATCCGGCGCGGTCGACGACAGCGGCTTCGGCGGATCGCCGCGCAGCGCCTGGAACAGCGCCGCCGCCTTGACCTGGCACTCGCGATCCTCGGCCGCGGGATCGGAATCGAACAAACAGGTGGCGCCGACACGGACCTCGGCGAGCCCGTCCTTCATGCGGATGGTGCGGATCGTCAGGCCGGTGTTGATCGAGCCGTCGAAATTCACCGCGCCGATGGCGCCGGCATACCAGCGCCGCGGCGAGCGTTCATTGTCCTCGACGAACTGCATCGCCCACAGTTTTGGCGCGCCGGTCACGGTCACGGCCCAGGCGTGGGTCAGGAAGGCATCGAGCGCGTCGAAGCCCGGCCGCAGCATGCCCTCGACGTGATCCACCGTGTGGAACAGTTTCGAGTAGGTCTCGATCTGCCGGCGCGCCAGCACCTTGATGGTGCCGGGCACGCAGATGCGCGCCTTGTCGTTGCGGTCGACGTCGGTGCACATGTTGAGCTCGAACTCGTCCTTCTCCGAGTTCAGGAGCTGGCGGATCTGCTCGGCATCGCCGATGGCGTCGCGGCCGCGGGCGATGGTGCCGGAGATCGGACAGGTCTCGACGCGACGGCCGTCGGAGCGGACGAACATCTCGGGTGAGGCCGAGACCAGGAACTCGCCGTCGCCGAGATTCATCAGCGCGCCATAGGGCGACGGATTGATCCGGCAGAGCCGCTGGAACACTTCCGCCGGCGAGCGCTCGCACGGCTCGGCAAAGAGTTGGCCGGGCACCGCCTCGAACAGGTCGCCGCGGGCAAACGCGGCGCGGGCCTTCTCGACCGTCGCCTGGTACTCGCCGGGCGCGTGATCGGCAAACCCCTGGCGCGGCTCCTTGAGATAGATGCTGGCGTCGGTGTCGCGCGACAGGCCTTCCGTCGACTGTCCGTTCCAGGAAAAATCATAAGACAGCACGACGCCGCGGCCGGTGGCGCGGTCGTAGGCCAAGAGGCGATCCGGCACGTAGAGCACGATGTCGCGCTGGTCCTTCTCGCGCGGCCGCTTCTGCTGGAGGTCCTCGATCTGGAACACGAGGTCGTAGGCGAAGGCGCCGAACAGGCCGAGCAGCGGGTCGTCATTGGCCGAGAGCGCCGCGATCATCGCCCGCACCAGCGACATCACGCTGGCGCGCCGCGTGCGCTGGTCCTCCTCGACCGGGGCCGGGCCGCGGACGATGTGTCCGGCGAGCCGCGCCGGCGAAGCTTCGGTGATGACCACACAGGGCTCGCGCAGCGTGTCCTTCAGGAACGCGATCAGCACCTCGCCGCGGCGGTTCAGCGCCTGCAGGGTGAAGTCAGTGCCCTTGGTCTCCAGCACCAGCGGCGGATCGGCGAAGCCGAGGTCGAAACTCTCGTAGCGGCCGGGCACGGTCGTGCCCGAGGACAGCACCACGCCACGGCGGTGGTCGAGCAGGTTGATCAGGTCATCGAGCCGGCTGGCGCCACCGGAAAACTGCTCGACGGCGCGCGTGATCGCGAGCCCGCTGGAGGTGCGGTAGTCGCTGCGGGCCGGAAGGGCGAAAACGGTCCTGTTCATGGGGTCCTCTTGGGCGTCCTCTTACGGAATTTGCCGAGGAAACGCCACACAGGACCAACCGGAAGCCGCCGCTGCGTGGCGGCCCCTCTGCGATCGAATGTCAAACAAATCGCACCGGCCACCTTTTACAAGGTGCGCCACCAGAGACGGGCTGGGCGGACAAGGGTGCTCATGCCGCGGAACTGACCACGGCGGGCAGCCGGGGTCAAGGGCGGCGGGGCCACAAATGGGGGTGATGCCTCAGCCGATCAACAGAGGCGCCGCGGGCCGGCTGCCCGATACAGCGCCCTCGCCCCTTGTGGGTCCCCTTGTGGGAGAGGGCATGTGCGGCCCATCCGCTAACGCGGCTGGGTGAGGGGTCTCTCTCCGCAGCGGCGCTTGCAGAGGCATACCCCTCACCCAACCGAGCATGCCGCTCTGTCCTACATGCCCTCTCCCGTAAGGGGCGAGGGCGCAATAATACGCACCGGCGAGCCGAAGGCACTGGCGCCGACGAGAATGACAAAGGAACATGCAGCAGCATTCTCGCGACACATGATGCCCGAGTGATGATCATCAATTCCGCCCTCCAAGTCGAGGGCGCAGGAAAGGCCGGGCATCGGCTGATGCCCGTGGCCCGCCTGCAGCAAAAAAAGCAGGCGGCAGTCACCACAGGTCAGCCGGACGACCGGCCTTCCCTGCGCGATGGTCTGACGGCTTATACGCACTCTCCCCGGGGACCGGGCTGTCTTGCCCCCGTGACCGGCGGATCATCATCACCACCGGCGCGGCCTCAGCGTCGGGAGGCCAGGACCATGCGACTTCACCGTGCGCGCCCGCCGTTCGTCCGCACGACGTCCGCCATGCTGCGACGTGACACGCCCACCGCATCTCCACCCCGCGTGTCGTGACGATCGCGATACGCCCCTCGTGCCGGGGTGGGACGGAGATATCAGAGCACGAATTCCGAAAAATAGAAACAAGAATGTTTTTTGGCGAAGGACTGGACAGGGCAAATCAGCTTGAGGCGGCTGATGAATTTCGCGGGGCGGCGCATGATCGACCAGCCCGGCACGGAGATCATCGGCAGAGCGAATATCCGAATTGCCGGGCATGCAGTGCCCGGTCTATGCTGCATCGTCTCCCTTGCTGAAGGCATTCGTCCTTTGCGACGCCATCCCCTGGCCTTGCCCGCCATGCTCCTCTTTGCCGCGGCGACGGCGCCCGACGTTGTTGCGCAGGGCGAGCCGCCACTGGCCTGGTGCCTGGACCGCCGTTTCCCGGCCGACCAGCGGATCGAGAGCTGCACCTTCGCATTGCAGTCCGATCGATGGTCCGGACAAGATCAGATCCACGGCTATTTCAATCGTGGCAATGCGTACTATGAGAAACAGGAGTACGACCGCGCCATAGCCGATTTCACCGAAGCGATCAGGCTCGATCCCTCCTACCCGGCGGCCCGCAACAATCGTGGGTTCGCCTACGCAGGCAAAGGCGACTACGATCGGGCGATTGCAGATTATGACGAGGCGATCAAGCTCGATTCGAAGAAGCCGCTCTACTACTACAATCGCGGCTTGGCCTACTTCTCGAAAGAAAATTATGATCGGGCGCTCACGGACTTCAATCGAACGTTGGCGCTGGACCCCGAGCAAGCCAAGCCCTACGTTGATCGCGGCGCAGTCCATGTTCTGAGGAACGACTTCGATCGCGGTCTCGCAGATATAGACGAGGCGATCCGACGCGACCCGACTGACGCCACCGCATACACCCTTCGCGCCGCCGTGCATAAACACAAGAAGCAGTTCGACCGCGCCATCGCCGACTACAGCGCTGCAATCAAATTCGGCCTGACGCCCGCGAAAGCCCTTAACGCCCATTTCAACCGAGGGATCGCGTATTTCGAAACAGGTGACATCGATCACGCCATCGCCGATTTCGACGAAACGATCAGGCGCGATCCGGGTCACGTTCTTGCCCATGTCAATCGCGGCATAGCATATGACGATAAGGGCGATCACGACCGTGCCATCATAGATTTCGGCGTGGCGATCAAGCTCGAGCCGCAACACGCGAAAGCATACATGAACCGCGGCGCGGCCTACGACAAGAAAGGCGATCATGACCGCGCCATCGCCGATTTTGACGAGGCTCTGAGGCTTAATGGCAAGCTTGCAGAGGCCTTCAACCGTCGCGGTATCGCCTACGACGACAAAGGGGATCACGACCGGGCCATCGTCGACTTCGATCAGGCCATCAGGCTCGATCCGAGCTATGCCGATGCCTACAACAATCGCGGCCTCGCCTACAAGGAGAAGGCAGACTACGATCGCGCGATCGCCGACTTCGACGCGGCCATCGCCCTGGCGCCGGATTTCTCCGAGGCTCAAGGCAACCGGGATGCGGTTCGCGAGCTGAAGAAGAGCCGCGGGGCTGCAATGCCGGCCCCGGAACGTTAGACGGGTCCGCGGCTGATGCGGACGCGGCGCTGGGTCCGGCCAACCCGGCTATTCCTGACGCGTCATGCGCAGCCGCCCGCTAACCGCAACTCACTGCGATGCATATCGAACAGGTCGCCACGAGACTCGAGGCAACCTGCTGCTACGAGCGCACGGGCGCGCGCGAACAACTCGATATCGCCCGTCTGCAGCACAATCGTCCCGGTTTCGCAAAGCGCCTCCCCGATAATGCTCGCCGCCTTCTGCCAGTCGGCCGTGGCAAATGACAGCAGCACCGAATCGAAGAACGAGATCGGCGCTGACAGCAATTCGCCGTCGCGAATGACGCGCAACGGCGCGTTCTCCGCTTTGAGGCGCGCCCAACGTTCTCGGCAGGCATCACGCCGGCTTGGCGACAGAACGGTCCGCAGATCCCACAGTGCATTGTCGCGAATTGTCTCCGGCGACACTAAACCCAGGCTGACGGCCAGCCGTGGCGCCTTCGGCCCTGTCTCCCCTGCCCGCACGACTGTGTCGGTGAGATCGACGATCTCGATCGGCTCATCGCCGAGCCGCCACAGGAGTTCGAGGAAGCCGGCATATTCCTGGGTCGATCGCCGCGTGAACCAGGCGATCCGTCGGTTGTTGCTCGAGAGTGCCTCGTCCCAGAACGATGTTGCCTGGCCGCCCACCTCTTCCCAGCCTGACACTTGCAATTCCTGGTCCATCCAGGCGGTTCGCAGCTCCGGGTCGGGTGGATTGATCGGACCAAAGCTCAGGCTGTCGGCAAAGCCAATCACGCGGTCGCTGCGCCCAGCCTGCTGGAGCGCAGCGCGCAACGTGCCTGCAGCGGACATGTTGAAGACGACATGAAGGATCGCGTGGGGAATTGTTATCTCCCTTGCCAGACGTGCGTTCACGTGGGGCGAGTCACGATGACGCTTCCCTCGCGCCCCATCGCCGCGCGAGCTTGCTGAAGCGCACCGATGACTCGATCGAGCTCTTCGGCCGCCATGAAGACCTCGATGTCGCCGTCCGTCCTCAACGACAGCGACAATCCAACGCTGCTGCCGACGACGCGAACCAGCACGCATGCGTCGTCGCCGGACGACTTGTCGACGAACGTGATCGGCTCGGTGCTCATGCGGGATCCAGGATCATCTGATAGGCCATGCTAGCAGATATCGAAACGTCGTTGGATTCGACATGCCGCCAAACTGGCGGTGCGCTCCCCTCCCCCTTGCGGACAGGGGAGCTCACTGGCGTTGGGGCGAGCGGCACCTCACAACTTGCGAAGCCGAGCGCTCGCGCGGCAGCGGCTCTACAGCAGCGCCAGCGCGGCTTGTTTGAGGTGGGCGGCGATGGCATCGCGGGCTTCGCGTGAGCCGACGCTGCGCGCCATCGTCACCCCTCCCGAGAGGATCGCCATCAGCGACCAGGCCTTTTGCAGCCGAGCTTCATCGGTGCTCCCCTGCAACCCCTTTGCGATCTGCTGCGCGACCCTTTCGAGCGCGGTGCCATAGGCGGCCTTCGTTTCCTCGCTGGCGCGCGTCACGTCCGGCGTCAGGCTCTGCAGTCCGCAGCTCGAGTCCAGGATGCAATGGAGACGTTCTCCGAGATAGAATGCGATGAACGCCTCGGCCCAGCGCGCTCCCATCTGCTGCTGAAGACTCGCAATGCCCGTCCTGAGATCGTCCAGCCCGGCCAACGCGGCGGCTTCGAACGCGGCGTCCTTCGACTTGAAGTGACCGTAGAACGCGCCGGACGTGACCCCGGCTTCCTTGGCGAGGCCGTCGACGCCGATGCCGCCATAGCCAAGCCGGCGAAAGCCGCGCCCCGCGGCCTCCAACAACTTCGTCTTTGCTTCCTGCTTATGCTCGGCGTGGTACCGCATCTGGCGCCTTCCATAGCGATCGTTATTTCATGCTTGACTGATAACGATCGTTATTCTATTTGTGGATCACGGTCGTTATATAATGACCGCCGTTCCCCGGGACAACCGCCCTAGGGCGAGCACAGGAGGAGTCATGCCGATCAGTCTCACACTCACCGAAGGCGTCATCGCTGCCGACCAGGCGCCGATCGCCGTTGCGCGGATCACGGAATCGTTCCTGAGACACCATGGTCTGGCGGGCAACAGGATCATGGGGGCGAACGTCACGGCCCATCTGAACATCCTGCCGAAGGGCCATACCTTCGCCGGCGGCACGCCGGTCGATGGCGCCTGGATCGAGACCAAGACGCCGTCATTCGCGCTCGCCAGTCACGAGGTCCAGACGGCGTTCTTCGGCGAAGCCACCGACATTCTGCATGACCTCTCCGGCGGGGCGCTTGCCAGGGACCGGATCTGGTCCAACGGCGTCCACGCCGTCGACGGCACCTGGAATCTGGACGGCAGGCCGATGACCAACGACGCGCTCGTGGGGGCCATCACCGCAGGCTGACCACGGTCATCACGGCCGCTACCGCATTGGGCGGCGGCGGCCGTGATGAATGCCGACCGCTCACGTCCCCGGCTTCACCAGCCCCAGCTCGGCGAACTTCATCTCCGTCGCCACCACCGCGTTCTCATACACCTCGCCGCGCTCGACGAAGTAGTTGAAGTAGCCGGCCGGCGTCTCCGGCTGGATCTCGACCAGCTCCACGGTCTTGTATTTCGGATCGGTGATCACGCCGTTCGCGATCAGGTCGTTGATGCGCTTGAGCGCGTCGACCTCGGCCTTGTAGCCGACCGAGAACCACATCTCCGTGGTCCAGTCCTGCACCTCGAACCAGTTGGCGGGCGCCTGGCCCTGCCACCCCTCGGCGAGCGGGCGGACGGCAAAGACGCGGTCGAAACCGTGCAGCTCGGAGATGATGCTGGCGCGGTGATAAGCGCCGTCCATCTGTCCCTGGGGCAGCTTGGTGAAGCCGTAGAGCGACAGCCACAGCGCGGCCTTGACCGCCTCCGGCGTGATCGGGCGGATGGCGCGCTCGGCCAGCACCTCGGAGGCGTAGCGCAGGTCGCGCTTGGCCGCCGATTGCCGCGCCTTGACGGCATGGGCGTTGGGAACCGACTTCTCCGCCGGCAGCAGCGCCCGCGCCGCCTCGTTGCCGTAGAGATAGCCGGTGCCGGTCTCGGGATCATAGGTGTTGAACACGACGCCGACCGACGTGGCGTTGAGCGTCTCCGCCGCGTGCGCGAAGTCGGCCTCGCTCCGCACCGGGACATATTGCTGCGCCGGCCACAGCCGGTCGGCGAGGGCGTTGAACGGGCCGTCACGCCAATCCGGCCAGGAGACGAAGCGCGCAAGCGCCTCGGCATAGGCGGGACGAAACACCCCGGGATAGCCGAACATCACCGTGCGCAACTGCGACGCCGGATCCCGGTGGCGGTCGGAGGACATCAGCTCGTTGCGCAGATCGAGACCCTGAAGCCACGCCGACAGCACCAGGATCTGGCCGGACGTCGCGGTGACGAGATCCGGCGTCACGCCCCAGGCGCGGGCAGTGTCGAGGAAGCCGGCGCCATGGGCGTTCAAGCCGCCCAGCCCGGCCAGCGCAAAGGCCACTCGCACGGCTTTCTCCATCAGCAGAGGGACCGGAGAACGCTACCTCAGATTGTTTCGGCGACGCAACCGACGGCGAGATGCGGCGAATTCGAACATCGAACGAAGCGACGCGCTTCGAACATGATCAATGCTCAGATCTCCGCGGGATCCCGGTGATTCGCCGAAACGTGACGGCGCCAAGCGACGAAAAGCTGCAGCCGGCGGCTGTGTGGTGCCTCACAACCTCATGTTGCGCGCGTGCACGCCGCCTCGGGTATCGACCCATGATTGTCGCAACCCAAAAAAGTTACATAACTTGCCTGTGCGCGAGGGCAACACTGTTGTCAATCTGCAATAGTATGGCAATGATTGGTTAACCATATTGAATTACCTTGGTTAACATGGCCCGCGGCAAACAGCCCTCAGTGTCGCATGCGCTCCCGAAGCAGCCGACGCTGCTCGATTGCTTCCTCGAAGCGCAGGCAAAGCGGACGAAGCGTCGACGGCGCTCCGCCGACGCAGTGACCAGCGCCGACCCCTTGGCTCCTTCAGACGACGCTCCGACTCTTGGTGAGGCCGAAGCGCCCTCGGCCGAAACCAAGGCCGCCCGCGCGGTTTGAGTCCGCACGGCGCGGTTTGGAACCGACGCGCCGGCCCTCAGCTCAGCCGAGGTGCTTGTGGAAAAACGCCGTGGCGCGGCCCCAGGCGAGCTCGGCGGCCCTGCGATCGTGCACGGTCATGCGCTGCTCGTTCACGAAGGCATGCTCGGCATCGTAGCGATAGAGCTCGAGCGACTTGCCGGCGGCCTTCATCGCCTTCTCGAAGCCGTCCACCAGCGCCGGCGTGCACCAATCATCCTTGTTGGCAAAGTGGGCCTGCAGCGGGATCTTGACGTCGGCCGGCTTCGCCGCCTGCTCAGGCGGAATGCCGTAGAACACGACGCCGGCGGCGAGCTCGTCGATCTTGGTCGCGCCGATGATCGTCACCGCGCCGCCGAGGCAGAAGCCGGTGAGGCCGACCTTGGCGCCGTTGCGCGCCAGATATTGCGCGGCCCCGCGCACGGTCTGCGTGGTCGCGTCCATGAAGTCGAGCGAGTTCATCTCCCGGCCCGCCGCATCCGTATCGTGATAGGGCACCACCGTGCCCTTGTACAGATCGGGCGCCAGCGCGTTGAAGCCGGCGAGCGCGAAACGATCGCACATCCCCTTGATCTGGTCCTGCAGGCCCCACCATTCCTGGATGACGACGACGCCCGGCGCATCGGCCTGCGCGGCCTTGGCGAGATAGCCCTTGGCCTCCTGGCCATCGGGGCGCTTGAAGCTGATCAGTGTGCCCATGTGTTCCTCCACAGGTTTTGTTGGAAGCTGAGGAGCGGGGTTTACCGCAAATGCGCGTCCGGCGCGACGGGAGGCGATCGGGTTCGCTGCAACGTGAGAGGATTCGTAGCCCGGATGAGCGCAGCGACATCCGGGGTCCTCGCCGGCACTGTTGCGATCCAGGATGTCGCTGCGCTCATCCGGGCTACGGGCGCTAGACCGGCATCGCGCGCGGCGCGAACAGGATCACGGCCATGCCGGCGAGGCAGATCAGGGCGCCGGCGGCGTCCCACGGATCGGGGCGATGGCCCTCGACCAGCCAGCCCCATAGCAGCGCCGCGGTGATATAGATGCCGCCATAGGCGGCGTAGGCGCGGCCGGCGAGCGGGCTGTCGGCCACGGTGAGAAGCGTCGCGAAGCCGGCGAGCGCGACCATGCCGGGCAACAGCCATAGCGGCGACTGCCCGAGCCGCAGCCAAGCCCAGAACGCGAAGCAGCCGCCGATCTCCAGCACGGCGGCGCCGGCGAAGGCGAGAAGTGACGGCATGGGCGAACTCCGTTTTCCCGGCTGCGCCGCGGACAAGGCCTCCCCTGGCCCGAGCCCAACTAACACAGGGACAACAAAAAAGCCCCCGGAGGGGCTTTTCGTTTTCATCAGACGTTTCCGATCACCGCTCAATGCGCGGCGGCCCAGACCCGCTTCTTGGTGAAGTACATCAGGCCGGCGAAGATGATCAGGAAGATGAACACCTGATAGCCGAGGCGCTTGCGCGCTTCCATGTGCGGCTCGGCGGTCCACATCAGGAAGGTCGCGACGTCGTGGGCATACTGCTTCACGGTGGCCGGCGAGCCGTCGTCGAACGTCACCTGGCCGTCGGACAGCGGCGGCGGCATCTTGATCGCATGCCCGGGGAAGTACTTGTTGTAGTACGAGCCGTCCGGAATGGTGACGCCGTGCGGCGGGGTTTCTTCATAGCCCTGCAGCAGCGCGTTGATGTAGTTCGGGCCCTGCTCCTGGAACTGGGTGAAGAAGTCGATCAGGAACCAGGGGAAGCCGCGCTTGTAGGAGCGCGCCTTGGCCATCAGCGACAGGTCCGGCGGGGCCGCACCGCCATTGGCGGCCCGTGCGGCCTGCTCGTTCGGGAACGGCGACGGGAAGTAGTCGGCCGGCCGGCCCGGACGCTCGAACATCTCGCCGGCGTCGTTGGGACCGTCCTTGATCTTGTACTCGGCCGCGAAGGCGGCCGCCTGCGCCGGCGAGTAGCCCGGGCCGCCGGGCTCGGCGAGATTGCGGAACGCCACATATTGCAGCGAATGGCAGTTCGAGCAGACTTCCTTGTAGACCTTGAGGCCGCGCTGCACGGCGCCGCGATCGAAGGTGCCGAACGGACCGGCAAACGACCACTTCGCCGAAGGCGGGTTCTCCTGGCCTTCGCTGGCACGGGCGTCGCCCATGCTGCCGGCGAGCAGCGACACCGCGGCGACCAGCGCGATCACGGTCGAGACCATCGGCGCCGCCTTGCGGCCGGACCTGGCCAGCACGTCGTCAGCGATCGAGTTCGGCAGCGGGCGCGGCCGCTCGATGCGCGCGAGCAGCGGCAGCACGATCAGGAAGTAGGCGAAGTACAGCACCGTCAGGATGCGGCCGAGCACGACATAGACACCCTCCGGCGGCTGCGCGCCGAGATAGCCGAGGCCGATGCAGACGACGACGAAGATCCAGAAGAACTGCTTGCCGAGCGGACGGTACTTGTTGGAGCGGGTCTTGGCCGAGTCGAGCCAGGGCAGGAACACCAGCACGATGATGGCCGCGAACATCGCGATCACGCCGGCGAGCTTGTTCGGGATCGAGCGCAGGATCGCGTAGAATGGCAGGTAGTACCATTCGGGCACGATGTGCGCCGGCGTCACCGCCGGGTTGGCCGGGATGTAGTTGTCGGCCTCGCCGAGATAGTTCGGCATGTAGAAGATGAACCAGGAATAGAAGATCAGGAAGCAGGCGACGCCGAAGAAGTCCTTGATCGTCGCGTAGGGCGTGAACGGCACCATGTCCTTCTCGGTCTTCGGCTCGACGCCGGCCGGGTTGTTCTGGCCAGTGACGTGAAGCGCCCAGACGTGCAGCACGACCACGCCGGCGATCAGGAACGGCAGCAAATAATGGAGCGCGAAGAAGCGGTTCAGCGTGGGATTACCGACGGAGTAGCCGCCCCACAGCAGGGTCACGATGCTCTCGCCGAAATACGGCACGGCCGAGAACAAATTGGTGATGACGGTCGCGCCCCAGAAGCTCATCTGGCCCCACGGCAGCACGTAGCCCATGAAGCCCGTCGCCATCATCAGGAGGTAGATGATGACGCCGAGGATCCAGAGCACCTCGCGCGGCGCCTTGTATGACCCGTAATACAGGCCGCGGAACATGTGGATGTAGACGGCGAGGAAGAACATCGACGCGCCGCAGGCATGCATGTTGCGCAGCAGCCAGCCGTAGTTCACGTCGCGGACGATCAGTTCGACCGACTTGAAGGCGAGGTCGGCATGCGGCGTGTAGTGCATCGCCAGGACGACGCCGGTCACGATCTGGATGCCGAGCATCATCGAGAGGATGGCGCCGAACGTCCACCAATAGTTCAGGTTCCGCGGCGTCGGGTAGGCAATGAAGGACGAGTGGACCAGGCCGATGATCGGAAGTCGTTGCTCGAGCCACTTCAAGGCGGGGTGGCTCGGCTGGTAGTCAGAAGGTCCACTCATGATGCGTTCCTGAAGAAATTATCTTGCACGATCGAGCGTGAGCTCAAGACGAACGTCTGCTCAGCCGATCTGGATCTTGGTGTCGGAAACGAACTGATAGGGCGGGACGGGAAGATTGAGCGGCGCCGGCCCCTGGCGGACGCGACCGGAGGCGTCGTACTGCGAACCGTGGCACGGGCAGAAGAAGCCGTCGTAATTGCCTTCGTGGGCGATCGGGATGCAACCCAGATGGGTGCAGATGCCGATCACGACCAGCCACTGCTCGTGGCCGTCCTTGGTGCGGGACTGGTCGGTCGCCGGATCCGGCAGGCTCGACACCGGCACCGCGCGGACCTCCTCGACCTGCTTCTTGGTGCGGTGGGAGATGTAGATCGGCTTGCCGCGCCAGAACACCTTGATGTCCTGTCCTTCGGCGACGGGCGCGAGATCGACCTCGATCGGCGCACCGGCCGCGATGGTCGAGGCATCGGGATTCATCTGGGAGATGAAGGGCCACAGGGCGGCCACAGCACCGACCGCTGCGGTCGCGCCCGTGGCGACGAAAAGAAAATCCCGGCGTGTCGGATGATCCGCAGTAGACGCTGTCACGATTCCAACCCTTTCTTCGTTGCAGCCGGTGGAACCGCCCCGCTCGACGTCTTACGATCTCGACCTTGGAGATCACGTGACCGGGAGATCCTGCCGGCGCCCGCGTCCCCCGCGGCGGCAGAAAACGGCTCGCTCCACCGCCCCTGGGGAACAAGCCGTCCAGAATCGTTCTATTGGCACCCTTGCGATACGAGCGCAAGCCCGCTATCGGCCCTGCAGCACGCCATGCACCAATTCCCGCTTCGGAAGCGGACTTTCCGCCTCAGTCCTAAGACCAATTCGCATGCAGATCGCGCTCTATCAGCCCGACATTCCGCAGAACACCGGAACGATTCTGCGCCTGTGCGCCTGCCTCGGGCTCGCGGCCCACATCATCGAACCGGCGGGCTTTCCTGTGTCTGACCGGCAGTTCCGCCGCGCCGGCATGGACTATCTGGACCAACTGAATTGGCGGCGGCACGATTCCTGGAGCGCGTTCGAGGCCTGGCGGTCCGCAGAGGGCCATCGCCTGCTGCTGCTGACGACCAGGGCCGCGACCTGCTATCTCGACTTCAGTTACGGCGCGGACGACATCCTGCTGCTCGGGCGCGAGAGCGCCGGCGTGCCGGACGGCGTGGCGGCGGTCGCCGATGCGCGGCTGCGGATTCCGCTGCAGCCGGGGCTGCGCTCGCTGAACGTGGCGATGGCCGCGGCGATGGCCGCCGGCGAGGCGCTGCGCCAGACCGGACAATTCGTCCAATTGCAATCCGCACAAGGAGCCGGAGGGTGAGCTACGCGGTGAAGGAAATCTTCATGACCCTGCAGGGCGAAGGCGCCCAGGCGGGCCGCGCTGCCGTGTTCTGCCGCTTCGCTGGCTGCAACCTGTGGAGCGGCCGCGAGGCCGATCGCGCAACCGCGACGTGCCGGTTCTGTGACACCGACTTCGTCGGCACCGACGGCACGCTGGGCGGCCGTTATGAGACCGCCGCAGCGCTGGCCGAGGCCATCGGCGGGCAATGGACAGGCGGGGCCGCCGACCGCTATACGATCCTCACCGGCGGGGAGCCGCTGCTGCAGGTCGATGCCGACCTGATCGAGGCGCTCCACGCCCGCGGCTTCGCGGTCGGGGTCGAAACCAACGGCACGCTCATTCCGCCCGACGGGATCGACTGGATCTGCGTCAGCCCGAAGGCCGGCGCCGAGCTGAAGCTGCGGCAGGGCCACGAGCTGAAGCTGGTCTACCCGCAACACGGGGCCGAGCCGGAGACGTTCGCGGGGCTTGCCTTCGAGCGCTTCTCGCTGCAGCCGATGGACGGGCCCGAAGCGGCCGCGAACACGGCGCGCGCCATTGATTACTGCCAGCATCATCCGGAATGGCGGCTCAGTCTGCAGACGCACAAGATGATCGGCATCAGGTAGGGATTGTGACTGACACGATGTGGGAATTGACCAAGTCGTTCACCTTCGAGGCCGCGCATACGCTGCCGATCACGACGCTCGGCGAAGCCAGCCAGGAGATCCATGGCCACTCCTTCCGCGCCGAGGTGACGGTGCGCGGCGATGCGACCCATCCCGAGACCGGCATGGTGGTGGATTTCGGCGTGCTGACGCAGCGGCTGAGCGAGATCCAGGCCATGCTCGACCACAAGTTCCTGAACAAGATCGAGGCGATCGGGCTGCCGACGCTCGAGAACCTGTCGCGCTTCATCTATGAGCGCGTCCGCTCGATCGGCCATGTCACCAAGGTCAGCGTCCACCGCGACAGCTGCCGCGAGACCTGCACCTATTTCGGTCCGCAGGGCTGATCGATTGTGGTAGGACCGAACCGTAGCGACAACAGCGCTGTCACCTCCGGCTGTCATGGACGCTTGACGGCAGGGTGAGCGCCAATGTGCCAGGGGAACGTCCATGACCACCGCCGCCATCGAGGATCGCAAGGCCCGCGCCCGCGCCTGGTTCGAGAGCCTGCGCGACCAGATCTGCGCGGCGTTCGAGCGGCTCGAGGACGAGGCGCCGGCTGACCTTTATCCGCGCACACCGAGCCGGTTCGTCCGAACGCCGTGGGAGCGCACCGACCATGCCGGCGGCCCGGGCGGCGGCGGCGTCATGAGCATGATGCACGGCCGGCTGTTCGAGAAGGTCGGCGTGCACTGCTCGACCGTGCATGGCGAGTTCGCCCCGGAATTCCGCAGCCAGATTCCCGGCGCCTCGGAAGACCCGCGGTTCTGGGCCTCGGGCATCTCGCTGATCGCGCATCTGTGGTCGCCGCACGTGCCGGCGGTGCACATGAACACGCGCTTCGTCGTCACGACGAAAGCCTGGTTCGGCGGCGGCGCCGACCTGACGCCGGTGCTGGACCGCCGCCGCACCCAGGAGGACGCGGATACGCTGGCCTTCCACGCCGCCATGAAGGGCGCCTGCGACGCCCATGCCGCGGTGGCCTCGTACGACAAGTACAAGCGCTGGTGCGACGAGTACTTCTATCTGCCGCACCGCAAGGAGCCGCGCGGCATCGGCGGCATCTTCTACGACCATCACGATTCCGGCGACTGGGAGGCCGACCTCGCCTTCACCCAGGATGTTGGCCGCGCCTTCCTGAAGGTCTATCCCGAGCTTGTCCGGAGCAATTTCAGCAGCCCCTGGACCGCCGCCGACCGCGAGGAGCAGCTCATCCGCCGCGGCCGCTACGTCGAATTCAACCTGCTTTACGACCGCGGCACCACATTTGGGCTTAAAACCGGCGGCAATGTCGACAGCATTCTGTCCTCGATGCCGCCCGAGGTGAAATGGCCCTGAAACTCGATTTGTTGAACCGCGTAGATTGATCATGACCGCCGCCCTGCCCCGCGCCATGCTGATCGACATGGACGACACCATCCTGTCGGCCTATGGCCGTCCCGAGATCGCCTGGAATATCGTCGCCACCGAGTTTGCCGACGAACTCGCGCCGCATACGCCGCAGGCGGTGGCCGCCGCGATCCTGGCCTCGGCACGCAGCTTCTGGTCGGTCGCCGGCGCCGAATGGCGGATGAAGCTGATCCAGGCGCGGCAGGAGGTGGTGAAGGACGGCTTCGCGGCGCTCGCCGGCCACGGTCCTGCTCTACCGACCGAGCTCGCGATCCGCATCGCCGATCGCTTCACCGGCTATCGCGACGAGCAGATGTTCGTCTTCCCCGGGGCGCATGAGGCGATCGACGCATTCAAGGCGCGCGGCGTCAGGCTGGCGCTCGTCACCAACGGCGAGGCCGGCCAGCAGCGCGCCAAGATCGAGCGCTTCGCGCTGGCGCACCGCTTCGACCACATCCAGATCGAGGGCGAGCACGGCTTCGGCAAGCCCGAGGAGCGCGCCTATTGGCACGCGATGGAGCGGCTCGGCGTCGGCCCGGAAGACACCTGGATGATCGGCGACAATCTCGAATGGGAGATCGTCGCGCCGCAGCGGCTCGGCATCTATTCGATCTGGATCGACGTCCATGGCGACGGCCTGCCGGAAGGCACCGACGTCAAGCCCGACCGCATCATCCGCTCGCTGACCGAGCTGGTGCCGGCGGGCTAGGCCCGCGCGGCGCCGGCGTCACTTCGCGCGCCGCGGACCTCCGGCGACTGCGCGCTTGTGCGCCTCCATCAGCATCGCCACGAAGGCCGTCACCTTCGGCGGGCGAAAGCGCGCCGCTGGGAACACGGCGTGGATGCCTCCGGACGGCAGTGTCCAGGACGGCAGGATGGCCACGAGGCGGCCGGCCGCGAGATCGTCCCTGATCAGGAAATCGGGCAGCACCGCCAGGCCGCCGCCGGCCAGCGTCGCGGCGAGCACCGCCGGCGTGGTGTTGATGGTAAGCGTCTGGCTCATCTCGACGCTCTCGCGCTCGACGTCGCCTTTCATGAACTGCCAGGTGAGCGGCTCCCTCAGCGCGGCATTCGCAATGAACGGCAACGCGGCGAGGTCGCGCGGATGCGCGACGCGCCTGACCACGTTCGGCGCGGCCACCAGCAGCTGCCGGAAGCTGCCGACCCGGCGGGTCTGCAGGGTGGAATCGTCGAGCCATCCCACGCGGATCGAGAGATCGATCTGGCTGGCGACGAGGTCGATCTTGCTGTCGGCGAGGATCAGCTCGACCCGGCAGGCCGGATAGGTCCGCGAGAACTCGGTTGCGATCGCGGCGAGCGTGCAGGTGCCGTAGTCGTTCGGCGCGGCGATGCGCAACAGTCCCATCGGCTCGGCGTTGCTCTGCGCCAGCTCGGCCAATGCGCTCTCGGCCTCGCGCAGGATGGCAGCACAGCGGGCATGCAGCAGGCGACCGGCTTCCGTCGGCTCGACCCTGCGCGTGGTCCGCACCAGCAGGTCGGTTCTGAGCTCGCGCTCGAGCTGGGCGACCTGCTGGCTGACCACGGCTTTGGTGATCCCGAGCCGATCGGCCGCGCGGGTAAAGGACGCTGCGTCCACCACGGCCGCGAAATAGACGAGGCGGTTGAGATTGATCGCCTCCATGCCTGCGGCTCCTTCTATTGTCCATTAACAGCATACAGTCTGTCTCATTATGCTGTATTTATGGACAAACGAGAACCCGCTATCTCGGCGCCATGCCGCTCCAAGACAGGGTTCCGGAAATGCGACTGACCTATCTGTTCGACCCGCTCTGCGGATGGTGCTACGGCGCCGGCCCGGCGGTCGAGACGCTCGCCGCCCACGACGCCATCACGCTCGAGCTGCTGCCCACTGGCCTGTTCGCCGGCCGTGGCGCCGGCAGGATGGATGCGCAATTCTCCGAATATGCCTGGAGCAACGACCAGCGCATCGCCAAGCAGACCGGCCAGCGTTTCACCGACGCGTACCGCACCCGCATTCTCGGCGCGGGCGGCGCCTTCGATTCGACAGCCGCATCGCTCGGCCTGACGGCGGTCCACGTCACCGACCCCGGCCGTGAGCTCACGGTCCTCAAGGAGCTGCAGCTTGCGCGCTACGTACACGGGCAGGACATCGTGAGCGTCGCGGGCGTCGGCGAAGTCCTTCGAGCGCTGGGCCTTGCGAGCGCCGCCGAGCGGATGCTGGCCCGGGATCACGCGCTGGTCGAGGCCTATGGCCGCCGGCTCCAGACCGCGCATAGCTTGATGCGACGCTACGGCTTGTCCGGTGTCCCGGCCCTGCTGGCGGGTGACGGCGAGCGGCAGAGGCCGCTGCCGGGCAACGCCTTGTACGAACCGCTCGACGGCCTGCTCGCACAACTCGGAGCAGCCTGAGCCGCTCCGTACTCGATGCCTGGCACAATCCACCCAGCCGTCGCACACGGCCGGAGCGCCGCCTGCTGCCCGGCCTCATCGTTTTATCACTCCAAGAAAGAGACTGACATGCCGACACGGAGACAGATCATGACGACAGCGATTGCAGGGACCGCCGCAGCCATTCTCGGTGCATCGGACAGCGGCCGTGCCGCTGGCAGCAAGCTGGTCTGGACACACTTTCCCGCCGGCCCGAACGGCTTCTTCCGCGCGCCCGTGCTGCTGAGGGGCCCCACCGAAGCACTGCTGATCGACGGCGGCTTCAACTATCCGGACGGCCGCGCGGTGGCGGCCGCAATCAAGGCGAGCGGCAAGACGCTGACGGCCATCTACATCAGCCAGTCGGACCCGGACTACTACTTCAGCCTCAAGCCGATCCGCGAGGCCTTTCCCGGCGTGAAGGTGATCGCCGCCACGGCGACCATCGAGGCGATCAAGGGCAATGTCGAGAAGAAGCTCGCCGTCTGGGGCCCGCAGCTGAAGGAGAACGGCCCGCAGACGATGGCCGACATCGTTCTGCCCGAACCGTTCGATGGCCCGTCGCTGTCGGTCGATGGCGAGACGATCGAGATCGTCGCCGCCGAGGGGCTGGCCAATCGGCGCTATCTCTGGGTGCCCTCGCTCGCAGCCGTATTCGGCGGCGTCATGATCTTCTCGGGTGTCCATGTCTGGACGGCCGACACCCAGAGCAAGGAGCAGCGCGCAGCCTGGATCGCGACCCTCGACAAGATCGCTGCACGCGCTCCGACGGTGGTGGTCGCCGGCCATGCCGTGGCGGACGCCGCCACCGACCTGTCGGGTGTTCGGCACACCAAGTCCTATCTCATCGCGTTCGAGGAGGAGCTCGCCAAGGCCAAGGACGCCGCAGCCCTGAAGGCCGCAATGGAGGCGAAGTTCCCCGGCCTCGGCATGGGCGTGGCCCTCGACATCGGCGCCAAGGTGGCGAAGGGCGAGATGAAGTGGGGCTGATGCAGGCCGCGGCCACATCAGGCTGACATGACAGAAGCGCCGGCCCGTCAGGACCGGCGCTTCGGCCTTTCGTGGATGGCCGCGTCGTGCCTCAGGCCGGGCGCTCGGCGACGTTGGGACGCCATTTGATCAGGCGGCTCTCGACGAGGTCGAGCAGCGCGTCGATGCGCGCGGAGGAGCTGCGCGCCCGCGTCGAGGCGCTCAACATCAGCTATGGCGTGGGCATGCTGCCGCGGGTGACGATCTCGGTCGGCGTCGCCGCCTATCCCGAGGCCGGCCTCGATCTGACGGAGATCCTGCGCGTCGCCGACGGCGCGCTGTACCGCGCCAAGCACAAGGGCCGCAACCGGGTCGAGCTCGCCTCCGGCGGCATGGTGCCGCCGCTCGACGAGGTGACGAACCGGGCCGTCGCCGCGCTCGATGCCATCGTGGCACGCGCCGAGACCGGCACCATCACGCCATCCGATCGGGACACGGACCAGCAGGTGGCTTGACGCCGGAAGGCTACGCCGCCGGCAGCAGATGCCGCAGCGCCGATGCGATCATCACGCCGCCGCCGGTGATGACGGCGGCGTCGAGGATGGCGGCGTGGATGTGCACCGGCATGCGGGCGACGAAGGCCTTGGCGAGGAACGCGCCGGGCACCGCGACCGCGCCGATCAGGAGCGCGAACGCCAGCACCTGCACGGTGACCACGCCGGCCAAACCAAACACCGAGATCTTGATGACGCCCGTCGCCACCGAGATCATCGCGTCGGTGGCGATGACCGCGGCGCCTTCGAGTCCGGCGGCCATCAGCAGCGACAGCAGGATCACGCCGGAGCCGGAGGTGCCGCCGACCAGCACGCCATAGCCGACCGCTCCGGCAGCAAGCCCGCCATTGCCGATCCTGACCTCGCGCTTGCGCAGGATCCGCCGCAGCGGAACGCTCATGATGAGCATCGTGCCGATCACGAACGCCGCGCCGGCATTGGTCAGTCGCGTGTAGCCGTAGGCGCCGAGCGCGGTCGTGAGCGCGGCTGCCGCGATGACGATTCCGGCGCGCGTACGGTCGGCATGGCTGATATAGGCGACGACACGGCTGAGATTGGTGAGGATCGCCGAGATCGCGATGATCGGCACGACCGGCTCGGCCCCGACCATCGGCACCAGCACGAGCGGCATGAGAGCGCCGGTGCCGTAGCCGGCAAGACCACCGATGATGGAAGCGAACAGAGCGACGGCAGCGACGAGCAGGAGTTGCAGCAGCGAGATGTCGGCAAAACCTGCCAGAAAATTCATGAACGTCCGTCGCGGTTGACACGCGCCGCCGCCTGATCGGCGATCGCGTTCAGCGATGCCTCGTCGAGCGGGAAGTCCGCGGCTAACCAAGCATCCTCTGCGAGGGTAAGCACATGACCGAGAAGCGGCCCCTCCGCAACCCCGCGCGCGATGAAATCGGCCGCCTTCAACGGCAATTTCGGCGGCGTGAAGCGCTGCGGCAACAGCGCACGCTCGCGCCAGCGCCGGTCGTCGCGATCGCGCGCCCGCGCCCAGCCGAGCATCAGGCGGTCGCGATAGACGGTCTCGCCGAGACGATACAGCAGACGCCGGACTCGCGCCTCGTCGGCGGAAGCGAACCGCCACCAGCGATGGCCCATGCCGTCGAGCGCCTTGGTCTCGGCGTTGGAGAGCTTCAGCCTGACGCCGAGACGGCGCGCATCCTCGGTCACGGCGACCGCGAGCGCCGCGAGACGGCGGACCGGGCTCGGCGAAAGCTCCAGCTCGCGCTCGATGCCGATCATCGCGGCGAACGGACCGAGATAGGCGACGCCGCCGAGGATCGCCGTCAGCAACCCGCCATCCGCCATCGCCGTGACCGCGCCGACAGCGCCGTCGGTGACGAGCAGCTTCAGCATCTCCATGCGCACGCGCTCGGCTGACAGCGTGGCGAGCCCGGCACGGCCGGCGATGCAGGCCAGATAGCCCTCGCAATCGGGGGCGCCGTGACCGAACGCCGAATGGATGCGGAAGAAGCGCAGGATGCGCAGATAGTCCTCGGCGATGCGCTGGGCGGGGTCGCCGATGAAGCGCACGCGGCGCTGGGCGATGTCGGCGAGGCCGCCGACGTGATCATGCACCACGCCGTCCGGCCCGACGGAGAGCGCGTTGATGGTGAAGTCGCGCCGGTGCGCGTCGCCGACCCAGTCGCGGCCGAACTCGACCTTGGCCTTGCGGCCGAAGGTCTCGGTGTCCTCGCGCAGGGTCGTGATCTCGAACGGATGGCCGTCCAGCACTAGCGTCACGGTACCGTGGTCGATGCCGGTCGGCACGCTCTTGATCGACGCCGCCTTGGCACGCCGGAGCACCTCCGCCGGCAGCGCCGTGGTCGCGATGTCGATGTCGCCGATGGCGATGCCGAGCAGCGCATTGCGCACGGCGCCGCCGACCACCCGTGCTTCCTCGCCATCGCAATTGAGCAGCGCGAGCACGCGCGCGGCGGGACCGGACGAGAGCCAGGGCGCGTGCAGCACCCGCGCGTCGATCATTTCTCGACCCCTGGAACGAGCCTGCCGTTCTCGACATGAGCGGGGACGTAGGTCGAACGCGGCGGCGCGCCGGAGAACTCGGCGATCAGGACCAGACTTGCAATCACCAACACCAGGGCCGCCACCGTCAATTTTGTGGTCAGATGAAAGGGCCAGTTGGCCGGCACCAACAGCCCCGATTTGGTCGCGAGCAAGAACAACACATAAACCGCAAAAGGAATGAGGAAAATTCCGATTTCCGTCAACACGCCACGGATCATGGCCGACCGATCCGCTCGTACAACACCCGAAGGATGCCCGCTGTCGCGCCCCATATGTAGCGCTCGGCGAACGGCATCGCGTAATACGAACGCTCCATGCCGCGAAACTCCTTGGAATGCAGCTGGTGATTGGCGGGGTCCATCAGGAAGGCCAGCGGCACCTCGAAGGCGTCGTCGACCTCGCCCTCGTTGATCTTGAGCGTGAATCCCGGCCGCACCCGCGCCACCGTGGGCAGGATGCGGAAGCCGAAGGCGGTGCCGTAGACGTCGAGATAGCCGATCGGGTCGACGAAGCTGCGGTCGAGCCCGATCTCCTCTTCGGCTTCGCGCAGAGCGGCATCGAGCGGAGAGGCATCGGTGACGTCGATCTTGCCGCCGGGAAAGGCGATCTGTCCGGCATGGCTCGAGAGGTTCGGCGAGCGCTGGGTCAGGAGGACGGTCGGCTCGGGGTGGTCGACCACCGGGATCAGCACCGCCGCGGGGCGGATCGGCTGCTCGCGGGAGATGATCTCGAGCATGCGGTCGGTGCCGGAATCTCCACTGGCCGGAATGACGTCCGGATCCAGCAGGGCCTGCGGAACATCGAAGCGCAGCCGCGCGCGGCCCCGCGCGAAGAAATCGGCCGAACTGAGTTCAGCGGTCCTGTTCCTCACCATGGGCTGGTTCAAAGCGCCGCCCTCACCTCTTCTGCGTCGGCCATGGGGAAGAACGCGCCGCCCGACCCCACGCCGAACATCACACGACCATCGATCATCCGCTCCTCACCCATGTCAACAAGCTCGTAGTACAGCGCCCGCGTCACCTTGGCCCAGAGATCGGCTCGCACATGCAGATAGGGCGTCAGGCCGCCGCTCTCGCCGGGCTCGAAGCGCAGCCGGTGCTCGGCATCGCACGCGACCCAGTCGTCGACATTGGTGCGGAAATGCAGCAGCGGCCCGCCCGCATCGCTCTCCGTCCGCATTTCTACGGCCGTGAAGGGGGCATCATCGACGCGGATGCCGACCTTCTCCACCGGCGTGACCAGAAAATAGCGGTCACCCTCGCGCTTGAGGATCGTTGAGAACAGCCGCACCAGCGCCGGCCGCCCGATTGGCGTGCCCATGTAGTACCAGCTACCATCACCGGCGATTCGCATGTCGAGATCGCCGCAGAATGGCGGATTCCACAAATGCACCGGCGGCAGTCCCTTTGCGGATGTGCCAGCCTGCGTTGCCGCCGACGTCAGCCGATCGAGTCCGTTGTCGGTGGTCTGCCCTTGCTTCGCCATGGTTTGCCTTGAGTTTGCGTCCACCTTGGCACGATTGGTGCAAGATTCCATCGCCGTCGTCTGTGCAAAAGTTCCTGGCGGCCCTGCAGGTCATGTAAGGTCGCCATAACGTGATGCCGTCAATACCCCGTAATGCCGATAATATGGGGATAGTTTAACTCAACGAATACAGCGCCTTCGCATAGGTTGGCATCCGCTTCCCGGCAAACTGGAGCGGAACGTCCGTCCGAAAGTTCAAGATGCGGGGCAGAAGGAGCGACGGAAATGGCTGAGAGTGCCGAGAAGCTCGAGGATGCGATCGTCCGGTCGGCCGAACAGGTCTCCGGCCAGATCCGAGCGGCAAAGGATGCGATCTCCGGCGTCATCTTCGGCCAGGACCGGGTGGTGGAAAACACGCTGGTGACCATCCTGTCCGGCGGCCACGCGCTGCTGATCGGCGTCCCCGGCCTCGCCAAGACCAAGCTGGTCGAGACCTTGGGCGTGACGCTCGGCCTCGATGCGAAGCGCATCCAGTTCACGCCGGACCTGATGCCGTCGGACATTCTGGGCGCTGAGGTGCTGGACGAAAGCGCCGGCGGCAAGCGCTCGTTCCGCTTCATCGCCGGCCCGGTGTTTGCGCAACTCCTGATGGCCGACGAGATCAACCGCGCCAGCCCGCGCACGCAGTCGGCGCTGCTGCAAGCCATGCAGGAGCAGCACATCACGGTTGCAGGCGCCCGCCATGACCTGCCGAAGCCCTTCCACGTGCTCGCGACCCAGAATCCGCTGGAGCAGGAAGGAACCTATCCGCTTCCCGAGGCTCAGCTCGACCGCTTCCTGATGGAGATCGACGTCGACTATCCGGATCGCGATGCCGAGCGCCGCATCCTGTTCGAGACCACCGGCGCCGAGGAGAGTGCCGCCAAGGGCGCGATGACGGCCGATGCGTTGATCGCGGCCCAGCGCCTGGTGCGGCGGCTGCCGGTCGGCGATTCCGTGGTCGAGGCGATCCTGTCGCTGGTGCGCTCGGCGCGTCCCGGTCCCGAGGCCGGAGAGGCCGGCAAGCTGATCGCCTGGGGCCCCGGTCCCCGCGCCAGCCAGTCGCTGATGCTCGCGGTGCGCGCCCGCGCGCTGCTCGACGGCCGGCTCGCGCCCTCGATCGACGACGTGCTCGATCTCGCCGAGCCCGTGCTCAAGCACCGCATGGCGCTGACCTTCCCGGCGCGCGCCGAGGGACGCACCATTCCGGACGTGATCCGGCAATTGAAGAGCCGGATTGGCTGATGGCCGCAGCGACAGGGCACGCCGACAAGGAGATTCTCGCGATACGGCGTGCCGATGGCGAAAGCCGGACGCTGGCATCGTCGCTGCCGCGGCTGGTGCTGGAAGCCCGGCAGATTGCCGCCAACGTCATTCATGGCCTGCATGGAAGGCGCCGCGCGGGCTCAGGCGAAAGCTTCTGGCAGTACCGCCGCTTCGTGTCCGGTGAGCCGTCGCAGCGCGTCGACTGGCGCCGCTCCGCGCGCGATGACCATCTCTATGTCCGCGAGCAGGAATGGGAGGCCGCGCACACGGTGTGGATCTGGCCGGACCGCTCGCCGTCGATGGCCTTCGCGTCGAAGGGCGCGCGCGACAGCAAGCTCGAGCGCGCCCTGATCGTGACCTTCGCCCTGGCCGAACTGCTGGTCGCCGGCGGCGAACGCGTCGGCATTCCCGGCCTGATCAATCCGACCGGAAGCCGCAACGTGATCGACCGAATCGCGCAGGCGATGCTGCATGACGAAGCTGTCAGGCCGAGCCTGCCGCCGTCCTTCGTCCCCTCGGCGCTCGCCGAGATCGTCGTGCTGTCGGATTTCTGGTCGCCGATCTCCGAGATCAGCACCATGCTGGCGGGCCTGTCCGCGTCCGGTGCACACGGCACGATGGTGCAGGTGGTGGATCCCGCCGAGGAGACCTTCCCCTATTCGGGCCGCGTCGAGTTCGTCGAGCCGGAAGGCGGCGAGGTGATCACGGCCGGCCGCGCCGAGAGCTGGGCGCAGGACTACGTCGCTCGCGTGGCGCTGCATCGCGACCAGATCCGCGCCGAGACCGGCAGGCTCGACTGGCTGTTCACAACCCACACCACCAGCCGCTCGGCCGCCGAGCTGCTGCTGTTCCTGCATGCCGGCATGACCACGGCCAAAGGTAGCGCGCGCGGCGGCGTCAAAGTGGGCGCTGGCCCCGGAGGGCTCGGCGCATGATGGGCCTGCCGCTGTCGTTCGCCGAACCGCTGCTGCTGACCGGTCTCGTCAGCCTGCCGGTGCTGTGGTGGCTGCTGCGGGTGATGCCGCCGCGGCCGCGCCGCATCGAGTTTCCGCCGACCCGGCTGTTGTTCGACATCACGCCCAAGGAAGAGACGCCGTCGCGCTCGCCCTGGTGGCTCACCCTGCTGCGGCTGGTGGCGGCGGCGCTGGTGATCTTCGCCGCAGCCGGCCCGATCTGGAATCCGCGCACCGACGCCGTCGGCAGCAAGGCGCCGCTGGTGCTGCTGCTCGACGACAGTTGGAGCGCGGCCGCAAGCTGGGACACGCGCATCAGGGCCGCCGACGAGATCATCGCCAACGCCGATGCCGACCGCCGCGGCGTCGCGCTGCTGCCGCTGTCGGAGCCCGCGCGTGACCTCACCTTGATGCCGGCCGGTGCTGCGCGCGTCGCGCTGCGCCAGATCGCGCCCAAGGCCTACACGACCGAGCGCGCCGACGCGCTGCCGCAGCTCGATCGCTTCCTGAAAGCGACCGGCGATGCCGAGATCATGTGGTTCTCCGACGGTGTCGATCCCGGCCGCGGCAGCGAGTTCGTGGGGGGTCTCGCCAAGACGATCGGCGACCGCAGCCTGACCGTGTTCGAAGGCGGCACGCCCTCGCCGCTGGCGCTCGCTGGCGCCGAGAACGCGGCCGCCAAGATGACGGTGAAGGTGCTGCGGGCGGATCTCTCCGTTCCGGGCGGCATCGTGCGGGCGCTCGATGCCAAGGGCTCGCCGCTCGGCGAGGCACAGTTCAGCTTTGCCGCCGGCGCGCACGACGCCGAGGCGAGCTTCGACCTGCCGGTCGAGCTGCGCAACGACATCACCCGGCTCGAGATTGCGGGCGAGCGCTCGGCCGGCGCCGTGCAGTTGCTCGACAAGCGCTGGCGCCGCCGCGCCGTCGGCATCGTCTCCGGCGCAACCAGCGACACCGCGCAGCCGCTGCTCGCACCGACCTTCTATCTCACCCGCGCGCTGTCGCCGTTCGCCGATCTCAGGCTCGGCGATCGCGGCGCCCCGCAGCAGGTCATCACGCAGTTCCTCGACCAGAAGGTGCCGATGATCGTGATGGCCGACGTCGGCACGCTGTCGCCGGAGCTGCGCGACCGTCTCAACGGCTGGATCGAGAATGGCGGCGTGTTGGTGCGCTTCGCCGGCCCGCGCCTGGCGCAGGGCGACGACGACCTCGTGCCGGTGAAGCTGCGCCGCGGCGGCCGCACCCTGGGCGGCAGCCTGACCTGGGAGAAGCCGCAGCACCTGGCCGCGTTCGCCGCCGACGGCCCGTTCGCCGGCATCACTGTCCCGAAGGACGTCACCGTCAACCGCCAGGTTCTCGCCGAGCCCGACGCCGTGCTGGCGACCAAGAGCTGGGCGTCTCTTGAGGACGGCACGCCGCTCGTCACCGGTGAGCATCGCGGCAAAGGCCTGATCGCGCTGTTCCACGTCAGCGCCGACATGCGCTGGTCCGATCTGCCGATGTCCGGCGCCATGGTCGAGATGCTCCGCCGCATCGTCGACATGTCCGGCTACACCTCGACGCCGGGCCCTGGTCCCGCGGGTGAGACCGCCAAGGCCACGCTGGCGCCGCTGCACATCCTCGACGGCTTCGGCGCCTTCGGACCGCCGCCTTCGACCGCCAAGCCGCTACCGGCTGATTTCAACGACCGGGCTTCGCTGGATCATCCGCCCGGATTCTATGGCCCAGCCGAGGGACCTACCGCAGTGAACACGCTCAGCCCCGCCGATCGCATTCTGCAGCTCGACACGGCAGCGCTGCGCGCCAACCGCGCCAGCTACACCACCGCCGAGCCGCGCGATCTCCGGGGCATCCTGCTGTCGACCGCACTGCTGCTGTTCCTGATCGACGCCGTCATTGTCGCCCTGCTCGGCGGCGTGCTGGCCGCGTTGGCAAGACGACGGCGTGCGGCCCCCGCGGCCATCGCGCTTGCGGTGCTGGCAACCGGCGCCCTGCTCGCGGTCGCGATGCCGGCGCCCGCACGCGCCGACGCCGCCAGCGATGATTTCGCGATGCGCGCAGTGTCACAGACGCGGCTTGCCTATGTCGTGACCGGCAATGCCGACGTCGATTCCATCGTCAAGGCCGGGCTGACCGGGCTGACCTTGTTCCTGGCGCAGCGGACCGCGCTTGAAGCCGGCGATCCCGTCGGCGTCGATCCCGCGCATGACGAGCTTGCCTTCTTCCCGCTGATCTACTGGCCGATCGTGCCGGGCGTGCCGAAGCCGCCGCAGGACGCGATCAACAAGATCGACGCCTACATGAAGCAGGGCGGCACGGTGATCTTCGATACCCGCGACGCCGTCGAGGCTCCTCCGGGCGAGAACGGCGCGCAGCAGACCCCGGGCATGCAGTCGCTGCGCGAGATCCTGTCGTCGCTCGATGTGCCCGAGCTCGAGCCGGTGCCGCGCGAGCACGTGCTGACCAAGACGTTCTACCTGCTGCGCGACTTCCCCGGCCGCTTCACCGCGGGCCAGACCTGGGTCGAGGCGCTGCCGAAAGATGAGGACGAGGACAGCGCCTCCCGTCCGGCGCGTGGCGGCGACGGTGTCTCACCGATCATCATCACCTCCAACGATCTCGCCGGCGCCTGGGCCATCCGCCCCGACGGCCAGGCCATGCTGCCGATGGTTCCGGGCGAGCCACGGCAGCGCGAATTCGCCTTCCGCGCCGGCGTCAACATCGTGATGTACACGCTGACCGGCAACTACAAGGCCGACCAGGTGCACGCGCCCGCGCTGATCGAACGGCTCGGGCAGTGACAATGCGCGTCGTCGGCCTCGATATCGCAACAACAATGGTTGTCATGGCCGGGCTTGACCCGGCAATCCACGAGCAGCGACGCTGGCTGCGCGACGTGGATGCCCGGCACGAGCCCGGGCATGACGACAACTGCGAGTTTGCCTCATGAACTACGGCATCGCGTTCACACCTCTGGTTCCGCCGATCGTGCTGTGGCTTGCGATCGGCGCGATCGTCGTCATCGCCGCGCTCCTGTTGCTCGGCCGCTCGCGTTCGGCCTGGATCCGCGTCACCGCGCTGGCCTTGATCGCACTCGCGCTGGCCAATCCGCAGTTCACGCGCGAGGACCGCGAGCCGCTGAGCTCGGTCGCCGCCGTCGTGGTCGACAAGAGCCCGAGCCAGAATTTCGGTGACCGCAACAAGCAGACCCAGGCGGCCCAGGAGTCGCTGGTCGACAGCTTGAAGAAGATCAAGGGTCTCGAGGTCCGCGTCGTCGATGCCGGCCAGGCCGACGGCGAGACCGACGGCACGCATCTGTTCAGCGCGCTGACCTCGGCGCTGTCGGACGTCCCCGTCGATCGGGTCGCGGGCGCCTTCATGATCACCGACGGCCGCGTTCACGACATTCCCGGCAACGTGGCCGCACTCGGCTTCCAGGCTCCGCTGCAGGCCCTGATCACGGGCCAGAAGGCCGAGCGCGACCGCCGCATTGCGATCACCGCCGCGCCGCGCTTCGGCATCGTCGGCCAGCCGCAGACCATCAGCTTCCGGCTCGACGACCAGGGCGTCAGCGGCGCCAGCGCGAAGGTCGTGATACGCCGCGACGGCGAGGTCATCAGCGAGCGCACCTTGACCAGCGGCCAGGCCGCCAATGTCGACGTCGACGTCAAGCACGAAGGCCAGAACATCGTCGAGATCGAGGCCTCGCCGCTCGACAACGAGCTGACCCTCGTCAACAACCGCGCGGTGGTCTCGATCGATGGCGTCCGCGACAAGCTGCGCGTGCTCCTGGTGTCGGGCGAGCCGCATTCGGGCGAGCGCACCTGGCGCAACCTTTTGAAGTCGGACGCCAGCATCGATCTCGTCCACTTCACGATCCTGCGGCCGCCGGAGAAGCAGGACGGCACCCCGATCAACGAGCTGTCGCTGATCGCGTTTCCGACCCGTGAGCTGTTCCAGCAGAAGATCAACGAATTCCAGCTGATCATCTTCGACCGCTACGCCCGCCAGGGCGTGTTGCCGATCGCCTATTTCGACAACATCGCGCGCTACGTCCGCAATGGCGGCGCGGTGCTGGTCTCGGCCGGCCCGGACTACGCCTCCAACACCAGCATCTGGCGCACACCGCTCGACTCGGTGCTGCCCGCCGAGCCGGTCGGCGTCACCGAGAAGCCGTTCTATGCGCATCTGTCTGACGCCGGAAAACGCCATCCGGTGACGCGCGGCCTCGAAGGCTCGGGCTCCGAGCCGCCGCGCTGGAGCCGCTTCTTCCGCACCGTGGAGACGCGCAATGCGGTCAGTCCGCCGGTCATGACCGGCGCCGACGGCAAGCCGCTGCTGCTGCTGTCGCGCTTCGGCGCCGGCCGCGTCGCGCTGCTGCTGTCCGACCACATCTGGCTGTGGGCACGCGGCTACGAGGGCGGCGGACCGCATCTCGACCTGCTCCGGCGCATGTCGCACTGGCTGATGCAGCAGCCGGATCTCGACGAGGAAGCGCTGCGGCTGCAGATTCAAGGCAAGGATCTCGCCGTCATCCGGCAGACGATGGGCGACAGCGTCCCGCCGGTGACCGTGACCTCGCCGTCGGGCCAGACGCGTGAGCTCACTCTGAGCCAGGGCGATCCCGGCGAATGGCGCGCGACCCTTCCCGCCAACGAGCTCGGCCTGTGGCAGGCGACCGACGGCACCTTGAAGGCGCTGATCAATGTCGGCCCGACCAATCCCAAGGAATTCTCCGAGGTCACCTCGACCACCGAAACCCTGAAGCCGCTGGCACAGGCGACGGGCGGCGATGCCCGCCGCATCGGCGACGGCTCGGGCATCGACATGCCGCGCATCGTCCCGGTGAGGTCATCGACCTTGTTCAGCGGCGACGGCTGGATGGGCGTGCGCATGCGCGATGCCAGCGTGGTCAAGGGCGTCGGCGTGCTGCCGATGTTCGCCGGCGTGATCGGCCTCTTGCTGCTGCTCGGCGCGCTCGCCGCGACCTGGGTGCGCGAGGGACGCTGACACGAAGACACAAGCACGCACCACCGCGGCGCGCCACGTGGCGCGAAGGGCACAGCGACGGGGATTCCGACCACCGTTGCAGTGCACTGATTGACAGCTGTGAAGCTCCCTTGCGATGTTATATTGTAACAAAGGCTGAGCCTCTCAGCCGAACGGGGTGGCCTATTCATATGAGCCAGAGCTGGCGATGAGCTGGTTTCGCGCGAACATCAAGGATGTCTCGCGGCTCGCGCTGCTGGCGCTGGTGCTGCAATTCGCGCTCGCCTTCGGCCATGTGCATTGGCTCGCCGGACAAGCCCGGGACGGCGGCGGCATCTCCATCGCCGAGCGGCACACTGGTCCCTCTCCCGCTGACCAAGATCCCGATCAACAGCCGTCGCCGGATGGCTGTGCCATCTGCGCCGTCACGGCGATGGCGCAGTCGATCCTGCTGTCACCGGCGCCAGTTCTGACGCCTCCTGAAGCGGTCGCATTCCGTCTGCCCGATGCGATCACCGCCACTGTCGCGGCTGTCGTCGTCGACACCGCCTTCCAGCCGCGCGCTCCTCCCACCGCCTGATCTGAGCTGCTCGAAACGCTGCCCTGCGCGCGAGCGCACGGCGGCCGCGTGAAGGAATGGTCCGTCGCACGACGACGGCAGGCGCATCCCGCCGGCAACGAAAGACGTGGGACGCCTGATCAGGATCAGGAAGTGAAAGATGTTGTCGAGAGCCTTGATGTCGGGCTGCAGCGCCGCAGCCATGTTGTGCGCTTTGGGTGCGCCCGCGCGCGCTGACGATCCTGCGAAGCCGGCGGCCGAACTGCCCGAGGTCACAGTGACCGCACCGAGCCCGATCCGTGCCCGCAAGCCGGTGGTGCCGCGGCCCAATCCCGCCCCGCGCGTGGCCCGGAGCGGCCCACACACGCCGGCGCCCGCGCGCGAGGCACAGACCGCGCCGCCCCCGCCGCAACAGGGCGTGCTGCCTGTCGTCACCGACCAGTTCGCGACCGTCACCGTGGTGCCGAACGAGGAACTGCGCCGCTCCGGCGCCGCCACGCTCGGCGACCTTCTCAATTCGAAACCCGGCATCACCGGATCGAGCTTCGCGCCGGGCGCATCGAGCCGGCCGATCATTCGCGGCCTCGACGTCAACCGCGTCGGCATCGTCGAGAACGGGCTCGGCGGCGGCGGCGCCTCGGATCTCGGCGAGGACCATTTCGTGCCGATCGATCCGCTCACCAGCGACCAGATCGAGGTGGTCCGCGGCCCCGCGGCGCTACGCTACGGCTCGACCTCGATCGGCGGCGTCGTCAGCGCCACCAACAACCGCATTCCGCAGGCCCTGCCGACCTGTTCGACCGCGCCGTTCCAGACCTATGGCCTGCCGGCGAGCGCTCCGGCCGCGGGCAGCGCGCCCTGCGTTACCGCGGAAACGCGCAGCTCGTTCAGCTCGGTCGACCGCGGCGTCGAGGGCGGCGTGCTGCTCGATGCCGGCGGCGGCAATTTCGCGCTTCATGCCGATGCCTACGGCCGCAAGACCGGCGACTACTCCATTCCCGGCTATCCCTATCTGTTCGACCAGACCCGCCCGGTGAACGGCCGACAACCGAACTCCGCCGCGCAGAACGATGGCGCCTCGATCGGCGGCAGCTACTTCTTCTCAGGCGGCTTCGTCGGCGCCGCGATCACGCAGACCGATGCGCTCTACCACATCCCCGGCATTGGCGGCGCCGACAGCCGGACCCGGATCGATGCGCACCAGACCAAGATCACCGCGAAGGGCGAGTATCGCCCGGACTCCGCGGCAATCGACGCGATCCGGTTCTGGGCCGGCGCGACAGACTATCGGCACAATGAGCTCGGCCTTGCAGCCGTCACCGACCCGACCACCGATGGCGTGCGCCAGACCTTCACCAATCGCGAGCAGGAAGCGCGCGTCGAGATGCAGATGATGCCCGTCAATCTGCGCTTCGCCACCCTGACGACCGCCTATGGCGTGCAGGCCGGGCACCAGGAGCTGAATGCGCCGAGCCCCGACAATCCCGGCTCGGTGTTCAACGGCCTGTTCGGCCCCAACACCAACAACCGCGTCGCCGGCTATGTCTTCAACGAGTTCGCCTTCTCGCCCTCGACCAAGGCGCAGGTCGCCGGCCGGATCGAGCACATCGCGCTGAACGGCTCCACGCCGAACTTCCCGGTCGACTATCTGCCGGACGGCACGCCGCAGGCCAACATCGCCCGAAATCCGTCATACACGCCGAAGAGCGCGAGCGTCGGCCTGTTGCAGAACCTGCCGGGCGATCTGGTGGCGAGCGTGACCGCGCAATATGTCGAGCGCGCGCCGAAGCCAGCCGAGCTGTTCTCGCGCGGCGGCCATGATGCGACCGCAACCTTCGACATCGGCAATCCGAACCTGACCATCGAAACCGCCAAGACCGTCGAGGCCGGGCTGCGCAAGGCCACCGGCCCGTTCCGCTTCGAAGCCACGGCCTACTACACGCAGTTCAGCAACTTCATCTATCGCCGGCTGACCGGCGTGATGTGCGGCGACGATTTTGCCTCCTGCGGCACCACCGGCACCGAGCTGAATCAGGCGGTCTACTCGCAGCGCAACGCGCTGTTCCGCGGCTTCGAGTTCCAGAGCCAATTCGATGTTGCTCCGCTCGGCAGCGGCATCTGGGGCATCGAGAACCAGTTCGACGTCGCCCGCGCCACCTTCGCGGACGGCACCAACGTGCCGCGGATTCCGCCGATGCGCGTCGGCGGCGGCCTGTTCTGGCGCGATGCCAACTGGCTGACCCGCATCAACCTGCTGCACGCCTTCGCGCAGAACGACATCGCGCCGATCGCGGAGACTCCGACGCCGGGCTACAACCTGCTCAAGGCGGAGGTCAGCTACCGGACCAAACTCGATGCGAACATGTTCGGCGCGCGCGAGATGCTGGTCGGCCTCGTCGGCAACAATCTGCTCAACGAGAAGATCCGTAATTCCGTGTCCTACACCAAGGACGAGGTGCTGCTGCCCGGCATCGGCGTGCGGATCTTTGCCAACCTCAAATTCTGATTCGAGGAGGGCGCAGAACGCGACCAATCTGCGCCCCCTCCTTCGTCATTGCGAGGAGCGAAGCGACGAAGCAATCCAGAGACGTGGGCGGAACTCTGGATTGCTTCGCTTCGCTCGCAATGACGGAGAGACCGAGATTACTTCGCGTAATCCCAATCGGGCCGGATCGCACCCTCGACGCCCTCGAACGCGCCCTCGATCAGTTCGTTCACCAGCAGCCGGTTGTAATCCACCGGTCCCGGCATGATCGCCCTGCCCTTCGGCACCGGCTTGAAGCCGACGCGCGCGTAGTAGGCCGCGTCACCCACCAGCAGTATCAAGCGGTGGCCCTGCGCCCGCGCGTCCACGACCGAGCGCTCCATCAGCATGCGGCCGATGCCGTGCTTGCGGAACGGCGGCTCGACCGTCAGCGGCCCGAGCATCAGCGCCTTGGTGTCGCCGACGCAGATCGGCAGTTGCCGCACCGAGCCGACCAGCAAAGTGCCGATATGGGCGGTGAACGACAGCGCGAGCAGATGATCGACATGCTCGCGCAAGCGGTAGGCGCTCAGCACGAAGCGGCCGGGGCCGAAGGTGCGCTCATGCAGCCGCTCGATCGCCTGCGCGTCGCCCGGCTTTTCGGCGGAGATCGTAATGGACAGGTCACTCATGTGGGGTGGCGAGATAGCATTCTGGAGCGGCGCGGTCCATGGCGGGCCGTCCACGTGTTGACAGCATTCGCCCGCCCCCGAGGGTCACCGATGCCAGTTTTCTGAGCATTCGCGCGGCGTGACCGAAGATTGTGCTAAGATGTCAAGTTTCCGGAGCCGCCCTCGCTTAACCTGCCCCAGCTCATGAGCGTTGTGGTCGCCATCGCGGCCGCTTGGACCGCTCTGACGCAGCACGAGCGGCAGGTCGAAGATGACGGGTGCGTTCCGGTCGCGCCATCGCGGCGAAACTCATGTGTTCGACGATCTCAAGACGCTGCTGGCCTGCGCCTCGCCGCGCCGCTCTGGCGATGAGCTGGCTGGCATAGCAGCCGACAGCGCCGCGCGGCGGGTGGCGGCGCGGATGGCGCTCGCCGACGTGCCGCTGCGGCGTTTCCTCGACGAGCCGCTGATTCCCTACGAGAGCGACGAGGTCACGCGCCTCATCCTCGACAGCCACGATGCCGCCGCATTCGCGCCCGTCGCGTCGCTGACCGTCGGAGAATTGCGCGAATGGCTGATGTCCTGGGAGGCGGATGCCAACCGGCTGGCCGCCCTCGCGCCGGGCCTGACGCCGGAGATGGTGGCCGCGGTCTCCAAGCTCTGCGGCAATGGCGATCTCGTCGCCGTCGCCGCCAAATGCCGGGTCGTGACCCGCTTCCGCTCCACCATCGGCCTGGAGGGGCGGCTGTCGTCGCGGCTGCAGCCGAATGATCCGACCGACGATCCCCAGGCGATCGCCGCAGGCACGCTCGATGGCTTGCTGTTCGGCATGGGCGATGCGGTGATCGGCATCAATCCCGCGACCGACAATGTCGAGGCCTGCATCCGCCTGCTCACGATGCTCGATGATCTCAGGCTCAAATTCGAGGTGCCGACGCAGTCCTGCGTGCTGAGCCACGTCACGACCTCGATCCGGGCGATCGAGAAAGGCGCGCCGCTCGATCTCGTCTTCCAGTCGATCGCCGGCACCGAGGCTGCCAATGGCGGCTTCGGCGTGACCCTGAAGCTGCTCGCCGAGGCGCAGGACGCAGCCTTGTCGCTGAAGCGCGGCACGGTCGGCAACAACGTGATGTATTTCGAGACCGGCCAGGGCGCGGCGCTGTCGGCCGACGCCCATCACGGCCTCGATCAGCAGACCGTCGAGGCCCGCGCCTATGCCGTCGCGCGCGTGTTTTCACCGCTGCTGGTCAACACCGTGGTCGGCTTCATCGGTCCCGAATATCTCTACGACGCGAAGGAGATCATCCGCGCCGGGCTGGAGGATCATTTCTGCGCCAAGCTGCTCGGCGTGCCCATGGGCTGCGATGTCTGCTACACCAACCACGCCGAGGCCGATCAGGACGACATGGACGATCTGGCGCTGCTGCTCGCGGCGGCCAACGTCAACTTCCTGATCGCCGTGCCGGGCGCCGACGACATCATGCTCAACTATCAGAGCCTGTCGCATCACGACGTGATGCGGCTGCGGCATCTGCTCGGCCGCCGTCCGGCGCCGGAGTTCGAGGCCTGGCTGGCGCGGATGGGCCTGCTCGACCAAAGCGGCCGCGTGCCGCCATTGCCGGGCAGCGCGCCTTCCGTAGTCCGGCTGATCGGCCAGGGAGCGCGGGCATGAGGGACGATCCGTTCGACCTGCTGCGCCGGATGACGCGCGCCCGCGTCGCACTCGGCCGCTCCGGCGATGGGCTTCCGACGGCCGCGAAGCTGGAATTCCAGATGGCACATGCGCTCGCGCGCGATGCCGTATGGGGCAAGGTCAATTTCGACGGCATCGCCGACGCGCTCGCGCCGCGGGAGGTGATCAAGGTCGCGAGTGCAGCACCGGACCGCGCCAGCTATCTGCGCCGGCCCGACCTCGGGCGCCGCCTCGCCGCGAAGGAAGCCGCCAGGCTGACATCCGGTCCGTACGATCTCGTCTTCATCATTGCCGACGGGCTGTCGGCGGATGCCGTCGAAAGCCATGCCGCCGCTGTCGTGATCGCCACCGAGGCGCGTCTGACGGGCCTGTCCATCGGCCCGATCGTGCTGGCTTCGCAGGCGCGCGTGGCGCTGGGTGACGATGTCGGCGCCGCGATGCGCGCACGGCTGGTGGCGGTCCTGATCGGCGAGCGTCCGGGTCTGTCGGCCGCAGACTCCCTCGGAGTGTATCTGACGCTGCACCCGGCCCCGGGCCTGCGCGACAGCGCCCGCAACTGCATTTCCAACATTCACGACCACGGGCTCTCGGCCGAGCGCGCCGCCGACAAGCTGGCCTGGCTGGTGCGCGAGGCGCTGCGGATCGGCGTCACCGGCATCGGCCTCAAGGAGGCGGCGCCGGATGCCGCGATCGAGACGACCACATCGTCATCCCAAATCACCCATCACAAGCAGACAGGAGCGACTGGACATGAGTGACGAGGCCAAACCGACCCTTTCGAAGAGCCTGACCGGACTCCATCTGTGGGGCATCGCGGTCGGGCTGGTGATCTCCGGCGAATATTTCGGCTGGAGCTATGGCTGGGACAAGGCCGGCACGCTCGGCTTCCTCGTCACCACGATCTTCATCGCGGTGATGTATACGACCTTCATCTTCTCCTTCACCGAGCTCACCACCGCGATCCCGCATGCCGGAGGTCCTTTCGCCTATTCCTACCGTGCCTTCGGCCCGCTCGGCGGCTTCGTCGCCGGCTTCGCGACGCTGATCGAGTTCGTGTTCGCTCCGCCTGCCATCGCGCTCGCCATCGGCGCCTATCTCAACGTCCAGTTTCCGGCGCTGTCGCCCAAGACCGCCGCGCTCGGCGCCTATCTGGTGTTCATGGCCCTCAACATCGCCGGCGTATCGATCGCCGCGACGTTCGAGCTGTTCGTCACGGTCCTGGCGATTGCCGAACTCCTGGTGTTCATGGGCGTCGTGTCGCCCGGTTTCTCCTTCGCCAACTTCGCCGCCAACGGCTGGGCCGGTGAGAATTCGTTCTCGCTGACGAGCATCGGCGGCATCGTCGCGGCGATCCCGTTCGCAATCTGGTTCTTCCTGGCGATCGAAGGTGCGGCCATGGCCGCGGAGGAGACCAAGAATCCGACCAAGACGATTCCGCTCGCCTACATCGCCGGGATTCTGACGCTCGTCGTGCTCGCCTTCGGCACCATGATCATGGCCGGCGGCGTCGGCGACTGGTCGAAGCTCGCCAACATCAACGATCCGCTGCCGCAGGCGATGAAGATCGTGGTCGGCGAAAACTCCGGCTGGCTGCACATGCTGGTGTGGATCGGCCTGTTCGGACTGATCGCCTCGTTCCACGGCATCATCATGGGCTACTCGCGGCAGATCTTCGCGCTGTCGCGCGCCGGCTTCCTGCCGGCCAAGCTCGCCGCGCTGCACCCGACCTGCCGCACGCCGCATTGGGCGATCTTGGCCGGCGGCGTGATCGGGATCGCCGCGATCTACTCCGACGAGCTCATCCAGTTCGCCGGGCAGACGCTGACGGCGAACATCGTCACCATGAGCGTGTTCGGCGCGCTCGTGATGTACATCATGAGCATGGCCGCGCTGTTCCGCCTGCGCGCCACCGAGCCCAACCTCATCAGGCCGTTCAAGGCGCCGCTCTATCCCGTGCTTCCGGCCGTGGCGCTGGTGTGTGCGACGCTCTCGCTGCTCACGATGATTTGGTTCAACCTGCAGGTGTTCGCGGCCTTCGTGGTGCTGTTCGCCGTCGGTCTGCTGCTCTATCGTCTGACGGCCGGCAAGCGCGGCAACGCGGCGAGTGACAACCTGCTCGACATCGCCTTGACCGAGGCCCGCGCCATGGCCGACTGATCCGCGAGGACTCGCGAGATCCAGGATCAAGGCAAGCCCTCCGCGTCCCTGCGCGGGGGGCTCTATCGATAGCCCGCTTCGGCAGGCACGTGACTTGCATAACTACGAGGTGTCAACCGACGGCGTACGTCCTCAAAGGCGAGGATTTCATGGCACAGCCTCCCGCAGCCGAACACCAGCATCCGCGCGACCGCAGCCGGAACATTCTGGCCGCTGCTGCGACCGGTGTCGCCGATTTCATCGCCCTGACGGGAGGCCGCCCCGAGGCGGTGTTCGAACGGGTGGGCATCGATGCCGAATGCCTCGGCCAGACCCGCCGCGCGCTCGACCTCGCCGACTACGTCGCGATGATGGAAGATGCCGCGCAGGAGACCGGTAACGACAATTTCGGACTGTGGTTCGGCCAGCGCTACCAGCCGCAGATGCTCGGCCTGATCGGCGAGATCGCACTCGCGGCGCCGACGCTGGGCTCTGCGATCGAGCATCTTGCGCTGTGGTTTCCCTGGCATCAGCAGGCGACCGAAACCCGTCTCACGCGCCATGACGGTTTGCTCCGGCTGGAATATCGCATTCTCGACGGCTCGATCGTCGATCGCCGGCAGGACGCCGAATTGACCATGGGCATGTTCGCGAACGTCTTCCGCGCCTGCCTGCCATCGGGCTGGGCGCCCGACATGGTGCTGTTCGAACATGCCCGGCCGGCTGCCTGGCGCGATCATGAGGCAGCCTTCGATGCCGACGTCGGCTGGTCACAAGGCACGAATGCGCTGGTGTTTCGCGACCGCGGCCTGGACCGCGCCATGCCCCAGGCCAATCTGTCTCGCCTGCAGCGGCTGACGACAGATCTTGCCGGTGTCGCCGGCTCCTGCGGCACGCCCGCGTTCCTCGATCTGGTCCGTGGCGAAATCCGGCGGCGGTTGTCGGCCGGCGCGCTTCATCTCGAGGAGGTCGCCGAGGCGCTGTCGACCACGTCGTGGACGTTGCAGCGCCGGCTTGCCGAGTTCGGCGCCACCTTCTCCGACCTCGTCGAGGTGACGCGGCTCGACCTCGCCCGCCACTATCTGCGCCAAGCGCATCTGCCGCTCGGCGACGTCGCCTTCCTGCTCGGCTATTCCGAGGCGTCCGCATTCTCCCGTGCGTTCTCGCGCTGGAGCGGCTGCAGCCCGCGGCAGTGGCGCCAACGGTCATTGCAGGCGACCGCTCGCAGCTAGCGCCACGCCGCCGGCATCAATCGGCCGGCATCGTCTTCTCGACCAGCCGCACCCAATAGGACGCGCCGTGGCCGAGAATGTTGTCGTTGAAGCGATAGGCCGGGTGGTGGCAATCCTTGCCGTCGCCCATGCCGAGGAAGACGAAGGCGCCGGGACGGGCCTGCAGCATGAAGGCGAAATCCTCGGCCCCCATCAGCGGCGGCGCATTGTCGACCACCCGCTCCGCGCCGACAACGTCGCGAGCGACGTCAGCGGCGACGCCGGTCTCGCGCGCATGGTTCATCGTGATCGGGTAGAGCCGCGTGTATTTCGTCGTCGCCTCACCGCCATAGGTGCGGGCGATGCCGTCGGCGACCTCGGCAATGCGGCGCTCCACCAGGTCCTGCACCTCGGGATCGAGCGTGCGCACGGTGCCCTTCAATTCGACGGTCTCCGGAATGACGTTCATCGCCTTGCCGGCCTCGACGACGCAGATCGAGATGACCGCCGACTTGATCGGATCGACGTTGCGCGACACGATCGACTGCAGCGCCGTGATGATGTGCGCGGCGATCAGCACGCTGTCGACCGCCTTGTGAACGCCGGCGCCGGCATGACCGCCCTTGCCGCGGACGGTGATCTCGAGCTGGTCCGATGATGCCAGCATCGGACCCGGCCGCAGCGCGAACACGCCTTCGGGCACGCCCGGCGCATTGTGCAGACCGTAGACCTCCTGGATGCCCCAGCGGGTCATCAATCCATCGTCGACCATCGCCTTGCCGCCGGCGCCGCCCTCCTCGGCGGGCTGGAAGATCACGATCGCGGTGCCGTCGAAATTGCGCGTGTCGGCGAGATGCTTGGCGGCACCCAGCAGCATCGCGGTATGGCCGTCATGGCCGCAGGCATGCATCAGGCCCGGCGTCTTCGACGCATAGGGCACGCCCGAGGCTTCCTCGATCGGCAGCGCGTCCATGTCGGCGCGCAGGCCGATGGTGCGACCTGAACTGGTCCGACGGCCGCGGATGACACCGACCACGCCGGTGCGCCCGATGCCCGTCACCACCTCGTCACAACCGAATTCGCGCAAGCGCTCGGCGACGATGCCGGCGGTGCGGTGCACCTCGTACATCAACTCCGGATGTTCATGGAAATCATGGCGCCAGGCGGCCATGTCGTCGGCGAGCGCGGCGATGCTGTTGAGGATGGGCATGGAGGCGGTGTTCTCGTTCAGGACATTGACGCCCGAACCATGACCGGAACGGCGGACGGACACAAGCTTCCGCCTGCATCAGCCCTCGATCGGGGCGTGTGACAGGTAGGCCAGCAGCTTCATCTCGCGGCGGCCGCGGGTGACGGTGTCGAGCACCAGGCCCGACGAGGCCGAAAGCAACGCCATGATCATCAGGCCCATCGACAACACGGCGGTCGGCAGCCTCGGCACCAGTCCAGTCTCGATATAGGTGACGAAGATGGGAATCGCGAAGCCGATCGAGACCAGCGCGAGGAAGATGCCGATCGCGCTGAAGAAGCGCAGCGGCTTTTCCGAACGATAGAGCTTCAGGATCGTGCCGAGGATGCGGAAGCCGTCGCGCCAGGTGTTGAGCTTGGAGACGGACCCTTCGGGCCGCGCGTAGTATGGCGTCGCGAGCTCGGCGACCGGCAGCGCCAGCTCCAGCGCATGCACGGTCAGCTCGGTCTCGATCTCGAAGCCGTCGGAGAGCACCGGGAAGGATTTGACGAAACGGCGCGAGAATACGCGGTAGCCGGACAGGATGTCCTTGAAGGCCTGGCCGAACACCTCGGCGAGGAAGCTCGTCAGCATCCAGTTGCCGGTGCGATGGCCCATGCGGTAGGCGGCCTGCTCCTGGTCGACGCGCAGACCCACCACCATGTCGAGCCGCTCGCTCACGAGACGCGCAACCATGCCGGGCGCGCTCGGCGCGTCATAGGTCGCGTCACCATCGACCAGCACGTAGATGTCAGCATCGACATCGGCGAACATGCGCCGGACGACGTGACCCTTGCCCTGCCGCCGCTCAGAGCGCACCTCGGCGCCGGCCGCGCGCGCGACCTCGATGGTGCGGTCCTTGGAATTGTTGTCATAGACGTAGACGGTGGCCGTCGGCAGCGCCTGCTTGAAATCGCGGACCACGGTGGCGACCGCGGCCTCCTCATTGTAGCAGGGCACCAGCACGGCGATCCGCATCGAAGGTGATATCATCGACCCCTCTCCCACGGGACGGGAGACTGCCCTCATTCGGTGCAGAAATTCATAATGATCCGGCGGCAACGTGCTGTTCCGGCCGCCAGGTGGGAATGATCTTAACGCCGTCTAGCACCTCGCGCAGGCGGGACAGCGTGCCGAGCGTGGTTCCCTCCGGCAGCGCGTCGCGGGCGAAGAAGCCGGTCTCCACGATCTCGAGGTTCGGCTCCGGCGGCCGGTCCTGCGTGAACCTTTTGATAACGAAGACGGCGACGTGGTCGCGCGGCGAGACGTGACCGTTGAGGAAGATGCCGTGCAGCTCTGGCTCGCCTTCCAGCGCGATCCGGCCCTCCTCGAACAGCTCCCGCGTCAGCGCCTCGATGAACGTCTCGCCGACCTCGACGCCGCCGCCCGGCAGGTGCCAACCCGAGACATAGCCGTGCCGGACCAGGAACACGCGGTTCTCGGCATCCAGAACCACGCCGCGGACGCCGAGCGTCATGCCGCGGGCGAAGCGCCAATAGAGGTGGAAGCCGCGCCGGAGCGCGGGCTCGAGCCGGATCCGCAGCCGGCTCAGATATGTCGTCATCGCTGTCGTCGTCCTGGTTGTTCTTGCGCTCGCTGGCAGGGCTTGTCATGAGAGCCGGGCACCACGAGGGATAGCACGAGATGACATCTGGGCGCGCTTGCATCCGCCATCGGCACCGAGGGGCATAATGGCTGCCTTCACGCTCGCCCATCTGTCCGACCCGCATCTCGCGCCACAGCACAAGCCGCGCCTGTCGGAGCTCGCCGGCAAGCGCGCGCTCGGCTATCTCAACTGGACGCGCAATCGCTACAAGTACCATCGCCGCGACATCCTCGATCTGCTGATCTCCGACCTGCACACGCAGATGCCGGACCAGATCGCCGTCACCGGCGATCTGGTCAATTTCGCGCTGGAATCCGAATTCCCCATCGCCCAGGCCTGGCTCCGGACGGTGGGGCCGCCGGACAGGGTCACCGCGATTCCCGGCAATCACGACGCCTATGTGCGCTCGACCCGGCTGCGCTTCGCCGAGAGCTTTGCCGACTATTTCGGCGGCGATGCCGAGGGACCGGCCACGTTTCCGTCGCTGCGCCGACGCGGGCCGCTCGCGCTGATCAGCCTGTCCTCTGCCGTGCCTTCGGCGCCGTTCATGGCGACGGGACGGCTCGGCAGCGCACAGCTCGCTGCGCTGGAGCAGATGCTCGAATCGCTGGCGCACGAGCAGCTGTTCCGCGTGCTGCTGGTGCATCATCCGCTGCGCTCGACCCACCGGATGAAGCGGCTGACCGACGCGAAGAAGCTGATCGCGCTGCTCGCGCGCCACGGCGTCGAGCTGATCCTGCACGGCCACGACCACGTGCATTCGACGCTCTGGATCGACGGCCCGGAGCGCAAGATCCCGGTCGTCGGCGTGCCCTCGGCCTCCTCGATCGCGCATGGCCACTATCCGGCCGCGGCCTACAACATGTTTGCCATCAGCAGCGACGGCAATCACTGGCGCTGCGACATGACCGTGCGCGCGGTCAACGAGGCGCTGCGCGTGCGCGAGATCCGCGAGGTCCGCCTGCTTTGAGTCGCGGCCAGGCCGTCAGATCTGCTGCAGGCTCGCATAGAATGCGACCCCGAACAGCGACAGCGCGCCGAGCACGAAGCCGAGCACGAACGGCCAGATCCCACCGCGCCGGCGCGGCGCCTCGGCGATCGTCCTCGCCTGAGCCCGCGCGACGCTGAAGGCGCGCTCGCGCTCGACCATGCGGCGGGCGACGTAGTCGGTGACGGCTTTCACGATCGCAGCGATGTCGTGCGACTCGGCGAGCACGATGCGGCCGTTGCGGGTGTCCTGCACAAAGCGGTACTGCCGCTTGTCGCGTCCCATCACGACATGGGCGACGACGTCGATCCACAGCCGCGGCGTCTCACCCTGGCTGATGCCGCGATCGAACAGATCGAGCTGACTCGGGATCTCCGCGAACAGCGGGTCGAGCGCATCGTTGAGGATCTCCAGCCGAGCCACCTCGGCGTCGCGCAGGTCGACCACCACGCCTGTTCGGTCTGCGGCCTCGATCCGGGCCTGGCGCAGCGCTTCGCGCAGGCGCACGGGGCGAGAGTCTGTGCTGCTATCGGCGGCCTCGGACATCGCTCACGCTTTCACGGTTCGGCCCTGGTTTCGCCAGGTTCCCACCGTGTTAACCTAGCAGTAACCCAGTATTCTGCAATCCCCTTTCATCTTCAATGGGTTATAAGCACGCCGTCGTAACCACAAACGGACGTGGGCGGCCCCCTCCGGAATGACCCGGCTGAGACCGCCCCGTCCTTGGGCTCTTCCTCGAGCTTATTCAAATACCCGGCAATGCATTCCTTATCGGCGGTCAGGCCGCCGGAGCGCGCTGCGGCTCCTCGACGATCGAGAAGCGGACGCCAGCCTTGTGGCGGTTCTCCTCGGACACCTCGCGCCAGCAGTCCTCGGCTTCCTTGCGCGACTTGAACGGACCCTTCACCTGGGCCGAGCCTTCCACCAGCTTGTGGAAATTCATCGAGCCGAACTCGCCGCCGATCACCCAGAAATTGCTGCTCATGAGACTCTCCTTGAACCGTCACAACTTTGACAGTGCATTGCGAATTGCGTGACAGGAGATAAACGCGAATCCGGCTGTTTCGTATAGAGCCCTTGTTTTCGAATGGTGATGTCATGTAACATCATCACTTGTCATAAATGTCATTTTGTAAAATTTGTCACAATCCAGGGCTGGCTACCCCCAAGGAGATCAAGATGCCCGGCGAATCCGGAAAGAAGCTGTTCGTCGGCCCGCGCTTCCGGCGCATCCGCCAGCAATTGGGGCTGTCGCAGACCCAGCTCGCCGAGGGCCTCGGCATCTCGCCGAGCTATGTCAACCTGATCGAGCGCAACCAGCGCCCGGTCTCTGCCCAGATCCTGCTGCGGCTGGCCGAAACCTACGACCTCGACCTGCGCGACCTCGCCAGCGCCGACGAGGACCGCTTCTTCGCCGAGCTCAACGAGATCTTCTCCGATCCGCTTTTCCGCCAGATCGAGCTGCCCAAGCAGGAGCTGCGCGATCTCGCCGAGCTCTGCCCCGGCGTCACCCACGCGCTGCAGCGGCTGTACGCGGCCTACACCGAGGCGCGCCGCGGCGAGACGCTGGTGGCGGCGCAGATGGCCGACCGCAACGAGGGCGCCCGTTTCGAGGCCAACCCGATCGAGCGGGTGCGCGACCTGATCGAAGCCAACCGCAACTATTTCGCCGAGCTCGAGCAGCAGGCCGAAAGCCTGCGCGACGCGCTCGACGTGCCGGCCGAAGGGCTCTATGCGGCGCTCGCCGCCCGTCTGCGCGAAAAGCATTCGGTGCAGACGCGGGTCATGCCGGTCGACGTCATGCGCGAGACCTTGCGCCGTTACGACCGCCATCGCCGCCAGCTCCTGATCTCCGAACTGGTCGACGGGCCCGGACGCACCTTCCAGCTCGCCGTGCAGCTCGGCATGGCCGAATGCCTGCCGCAGTTCGAGCTCATCATCGGCCGCGCCGGTGCTATCGACGACACCGCGCGCCGGCTCTACCGCATGACGCTCGCGAGCTACTTCGCCGCCGCCGTGATGATGCCCTACGCCCCGTTCCTCGCCGCGGCCGAAGCGCTCAACTACGACATCAACGTGCTGGCGCAGCGATTCAGCACCGGCTTCGAACAGGTCTGCCACCGCCTCACGACCCTGTCGCGCCCGAACGCCCGCGGCATCCCGTTCTTCATGCTGCGCGTCGACAATGCCGGCAACGTCTCCAAGCGCTTCTCGTCGGGCACCTTCCCGTTCTCCAAGTTCGGCGGCACCTGCCCGCTGTGGAACGTGCATTCGACCTTCGACACGCCGGACCGCCTCCTGAAGCAGATCATCGAGCTGCCCGACGGTTCGCGCTATTTCTCGATCGCCCAGATGGTCCGCCGCCCGGTCGCGCCGCATCCGCTGCCACAGCCACGCTTCGCGATCGGGCTCGGCTGCGAGATCAGGCATGCGTCGCGCCTCGTCTACGCCGTCGGCATGGATCTGGAGAAAGCCGAGGGTACTCCGATCGGCGTCAACTGCCGGCTCTGCGAACGCGAAAACTGCGCCCAGCGCGCCGAGCCGCCGATCACGCGCACGCTGATCCTGGATGAGACGACGCGGCGCGTCAGCTCGTTCGCGTTCAGCAATGCAAGGGAGCTTTGAGACCACGGCTCTCTCCTCCGTCATTCCGGGGCGCGCAGAGAGCAGCGCCCGATGCAGGCAGCGCCGCATGCGCACCTTTGCCCACCCTACGAACTGCAATCGCTAAGAGAGCTTTCGTTGGAAGGACCTCGCGTTGCCAAAGAATGAACCGACCTAATCCGAGGCCAGCCGCGAGAAGCGGAAGTTGCAGTGGCTTGCGCCACCGGCCAGCGTCTGCGTCCGCTCGAGCCGGACGCCGCGCGTCGCATAGGCGTCGACGTCCAGCCCGCAGATGTTCGGCAGGATGTCCTTGTCACCATGACGAGCGGCGAATTTGCAGAAGCCGCAAGCCTTGTAGTCGATGCCGAATTCGAAGGTGTCATTCGGGCCGGGCTCGACGACATCGTAGACGAAGTCGTCAGGAAATTCGCGCCGATGGCTTTCCGACGTACTCAACGCCGCCTGTTGACGCAAGAAGCTCCGGTTCTCGGGCGACATGAATCGACGGCCCGCTTCGAGACGCTGCGCTTCGGGCTCCGTGAGCAGCTGCGCCTTGTGGACCTCTCGTTCGATGTCGCCGATCACGGCGGATGGCAAGCCGTGTCGCCGGAGCACACGGCTCATGGCCATGAAGCCGATGAGCTGCATGAAAAACGCGGTCATGCGGCTTGCGGCGCCTCCGACATATGGAAGCTGGTGGAGCACGACGTCGAACTCCTTCATGACGTCGGCCCTGATTGCATCGATGTCAGACAGCTCAGCCCGCTTGCTCAGGAAGGGCCCGGCAAGGTCGAGGCGCTGGCGCATGGCGTCCTGCATGGCGCCGATGTGCGTCTGGTAGAACAGATGGATATCGGACATCGAACCTCCTTCATTGCCGGGCTGTCCGGCCAGCACGTTGAGCAAGCAACCCTACCCGCGACCATCCGCGCGCCTCAAAGCAGAGTTTCTGCGGCTCAGCGAAAGAAAAACTATTGCAGGCCTTCGGGCCTGCCGTGCCAGAGTGCCTGACGATGACCTACAGCCTCCCTCCCCTGAACGCGCTCCGCGCCTTCGAAGCTGCGGCCCGACATCTCAGCTTCAAGCTGGCTGCGCATGAGCTGCATGTGACGCCCGCCGCTATCGGGCAGCACGTGAAGGCCCTCGAACTGCGCGTCGGGGTGCGTCTGTTCGAGCGGCTGCACAAGCAACTCGTCCTGACGGCGGAGGGACAGTCCTATCTGGTCGGGATCTCCGACGGCTTTCGCCGCATCGCAGATGCGACCTCGCAGCTCAAACCCCGATGCGCGGTGCTGCTGCAACTGGGCGTCCACGACGGCTTCGATTTGCGTCGCCTCGCGCTGGAGCATTTCCGCGGCACACATCCCGACATCGGATTGCGGGTCTTGCAGCCGGCCGGCTTGCAAGAGTTGGTCGAAGGGAAGGTCGACGTGTTGATCGGCCGTGGCCTTAGCAACCATCCCGGCTATCGCTGCGACAGGATCGAAGGGAGCAGCGGCTTGGGAGACTGGCTCATCGCACCTGAAGGGACGGCGGAGTGTCCGGAAGTGACGGGCTTGCGCGTATGGTTGCGTTCCAGATCGGCTGACGCCTTGCCGACCGACCGTCGACCAGGTCGGATCGGACTCGTCCGACGTTGAAGCCTCCCCCGCCCCCTCGCATTTGCCAATATGGAGCCATGCGAGCAACGACCGGTTAGCGGCGTCATGATCGTCGTTCATGTGCCGTTCGGACACGACGATCGATTGTGCGGGCTGAAATGTCGGCGCTTCCCGATGGAACCCGACGCCTTCAGAAATGTTGCTCCGCAGTTCCATGCAGCAAAGCGAGAATAAGTTGAATCGCCGTCAGTTCATTCAATCTGCGGCTGCGATCCCGGTCGCCGCATCCTTGACGCGGAGCGCATCAGCCGCGCCGCCTGCGGCGCAGCCGTTCAATGCGGCCTATGTGCGCGACCTCGCGCGCAATCTCGCCGCCAAGCCCTACGCTGCGCCGGATGACAAGCTGCCGGACGCGCTGGCGAAGCTGAACTACGACGCCTACCGCTCGATTCGGTTCTTGCCGGACCATGCGCTGTGGCGCAGTGAGAACCTGCCGTTCCAGGCGCAGTTCTTCCATCGCGGCTCGATCTACAAGGACCGGGTCGAGATCTATGAGGTTGCGGACGGCAAAGCCAGCCCCGTGGCCTACCGACCCGAGGACTTTGCATTCGGTCAGCAAGTCCCGGCCTTCCCGGCGGCCGATCTCGGCTTTGCCGGCTTCCGCGTCCACGCGCCGATGAACCGGCCGGACTACTACGACGAGGTCTGCGTGTTTCTCGGCGCGAGCTATTTTCGCGCCGTCGCCAAGGGCGAGATTTACGGACTGTCGGCGCGCGGGCTCTCGATCGACACCGGCGAGGCCAAGGGCGAGGAGTTTCCCGTCTTCAAGGCGTTCTGGCTGGAGAAGCCGACGCCGGGTGCCACGGCGATGGTGGTGCATGCGCTGCTCGACAGCAAGAGCGCGACGGGCTCCTACCGGTTCACGATCCGCCCTGGCGAGACCACCGTATTCGACGTCGAGGCATCGCTGTATCCGCGCGTCGAGATCGCTCACGCCGGACTGGCGCCGATGACCAGCATGTTCTTCTTCGGACCCAACGACCGCAACGACGTCGACGATTTCCGCCCCGCCGTGCACGATTCCGACGGGCTTGCGATGTTCAACGGCAAGGGCGAGCAGTTGTGGCGCCCCCTCAGCAATCCGCGCGACCTGCAGGTCAGCGTGTTCAACGACCTCAATCCGCGCGGCTTCGGCCTGATGCAGCGGGAACGGACATACACCGCCTATCAGGATCTCGAATCGCATTTCGAACGGCGGCCGAGCCTGTGGATCGAGCCGATCGGCGACTGGGGTGACGGCGCCGTGGTGCTGTTTGAGATTCCCACCAACCAGGAAATCCACGACAACATCGCCGCCTTCTGGCGGCCGAAGACGCCGCTCGCGGCCAAGGGCGAGCACAACATGACCTATCGCCTGCATTGGGGGCCCGACGTGCCGAAGCCGAATACGCTGGCGCGCTTCACGCGCACTGGCGTGGCCACCCGCGGCGAAGGCCGGCTGTTCGTTCTCGAGCTCCAAGGCGACGCCTTGAAGAGCCTCGATCCGAACATCATCAAGGGCGTGGTCAGCGCGGCGAAATCCGAGGTGACGAACATCGTCGCGCAGCCGAACCCGGAGACGCAAGGTTGGCGGCTCAGCTTCCAATGCGCGGTCGGCGATGCGCCGGTCGAGCTCAGGGCCGAACTGGTTGCCAACGACAAGCCCGTATCCGAAACCTGGGTCTATCGATGGACGCCATGACCGCAACGCAGCCGCGTCCGACCTATGAGGCTAGCGACGCGAGCTTTCTCCCGGCCGAGGCGCCGCTCGCGATGGCGCCGTCGCCACTCAATCATGCCGCGCCCGGCCGACGTGCCATCACGAGCGGCGGCCGCATCGCGTTCCGGCGCGCTCTCATCTTCGCCGGCACCGCGGCTCTGACGCTGGCGGGCTGCTACAAGATGTACGAGGTCGTCGAGGTCGGTGGCGTGACCGTGCTGGAAGGCATGGTACTCGTGCTGTTCTCGATCCTGCTCGCGTGGATCGCCTTTGCCTTCGTTTGCGCGCTGGCCGGCTTCTGCGCCCTGCTGGGGCGGCGGCGCGATACGATCGCGATCGACATCGACGGTCCCCTGCCCTCTTTGTCCGGCCGCACGGCCATGCTGCTGCCGACCTACAATGAGGATCCGGACGCGGTGATGGTGCGGCTGCGCGCCATGATCGAATCGGTCGCCGGGACGGGACAGGCCGAGCGCTTCGACTGGTTTCTGCTCAGCGACACCACCGATCCCGACATCTGGATCGGCGAAGAGGCTGCGTTCGTCGATCTGCGCCAATCCTGCGGCACAGATCGGGTGTTCTACCGCCACCGGGCCGACAATGTCGCCCGCAAGTCCGGCAACATCGCCGACTGGGTGCAGCGCTTCGGCGCGGCCTACGACCATATGATCATTCTCGATGCCGACAGCCTGATGAGCGGCGCGACCGTGGTCCGGCTGGCCCATGCCATGGAGAACGCGCCGCAGGCGGCGCTGATCCAGACCCTGCCCGTGATCGTCAACGGCACCAGCCTGTTCGCGCGGCTGCAGCAGTTCGCGAGCCGGCTGTACGGCCCGATGATCGCGGCCGGCAATGCGTGGTGGTATGGCGCGGAAGGTAATTACTGGGGCCACAATGCGATCATCCGGGTCGCGGCCTTCGCGCAAGACGCGGCGCTGCCCGAGCTCCCCGGGCGCAAGCCGTTCGGCGGACATATCCTGAGCCACGATTTCATCGAGGCCGCCCTGATGCGCCGCGCCGGCTGGGGAATCTACATGACGGTCGATCTCGACGGCAGCTTCGAGGAGGTGCCGCCGTCCCTGATCGATCATGCCGCGCGCGACCGGCGCTGGTGCCAGGGCAATCTGCAGCATCTCGCCGTGCTGCCGGCGCGCGGCCTGCACTGGGTGTCGCGGCTGCATCTGCTGATCGGCATCGGCGCCTATGTCACCGCGCCGTTGTGGTTTGCCTTTCTCGTGCTCGGCATCCTCATCTCGCTGCAGGCCAACTTCGTCAGGCCCGAATATTTCCCCAAGGGCTTTGCGCTGTTTCCGACCTGGCCGGCCCAGGACCCGGTGCTCGCCGCCCAGGTCTTCGCGGCGACGCTCGGCCTGCTCATGGTGCCGAAGCTGCTCGCCTGCCTCGTCACGTTGTTCACGCCGACGCGACGCCGAGGCTTTGGCGGCGGGTTGCGCCTCTGCGTCGCCGTGCTGGCGGAAACGCTGCTCGCGGCCCTGATCGCGCCTTCGATGATGATCTTCCAGTCGATCGCCGTGATCGAAATCCTGATGGGGCGTGACGCCGGCTGGCAGGTGCAGCGCCGCAGCGACGGCGGTGTGAGCCGGCAGGAGATCCTTCGCAAATTCGCGCTGCCGACGGTATGCGGCCTGGTCATGGCGGCGAGCGCCTATGCCGTCTCCGTCCCCCTGCTGGCCTGGATGTCGCCGGTCATCGCCGGCCTCGTGCTGTCGATTCCGATCGGTCTGCTCACGGGCGGCCGCAGCACCGGCGCGCGCCTGTTCACGACGCCCGAGGATCGCGCTCAGCCGCCGGTGCTGTTCCGCGCCAAGCAGCTCGCGGAGAATCTGCGGCCGGATCGCCGGGCGGCGCTGGTCGAACTGCGCCAGAACGCCGGTCTCTGCCGCCAGCACGTTGCGTCCCTGCCGCCGCCTCGGCGTCGCGAGCCGGGCGACATCGACGTCGACCTCGCCACGGCCAAAGCGCGGATCGCGGGGGCCGGCTCGTTCACGCAGGCGATCCGCTTCCTGTCGCGCCGTGAGATCCTGGCCGTGCTCAGGGATGGCGCGACGCTGGAGCAGCTCGTCGCACTTCCCGCATGAGGGCCTGGACGACCTGCCCTATTTGGTCAGATGCGCCGATGCGATCGCCTGCTGGAACAGCGCGGTAAGCGCTGCGCCGATGCTGCCACTCGAATCGACCTCGTAGTAGTAGCCCGGGCTGGCGCACGATTTCATGATGCCGCTGATCGAATCCCGCCATGGCGCGATATAGGTCGTGTACCAGCTGTTGTTGGTGATCGCGAGATAGGTGGTGTAGAGCACGGCGATCTTGATGCCACGAGCCTTCAACGCATCGCAGGTCGTCGTGTTCAGCGGCTCCTGACAGCGGCCGCCCGAGAGAACTGTCTTGCTGCAGGTGGTCGGATAGGAATAGTCGGCGACGCCGTCGGAGACGAAGAACAGCCATTTCTGCGGGCTGGTCGACGAGCCATCGCCCTGGGTCGGGATGACGCCGTTCATCGCGGACATCGCGCCGTCGAAATCGCTGCACATGTCGTTGTTGTAGCCGCTGTAGGGGATCGTCATCAGGTCGAGCGAACCGACCGACGATTTCACCGAGGACATGCTCGAGGACAGGCTGGCGATGGTCGTGAGGCCGAGCGAGCCGCAGTCGCTGCCCAGGCTGTAGACCGCCATGCGGTACTGGTTGCTGACGACCTGGCTGGCGGTCGCCGTGTCCGTGAGCGACTGCGTCGCGCTCCGGACGACGTCGATGCGCATCGTCACGCCCTTCTTCTTGGCGATGGAATAATAGCTGTTGGTCTGCAGCGTCTTCTTCGAGCTGGACGTATAGGTGTCGTGGCAGGCGAAGGCGCACTTGTCGGACGTCGCATTCTGCAGCGTCGTCATGTCGGCCGTGGTCGCGCCGAGACCCTGCGACGGCGAGTTGTCGAGCAGAACGTAAAAGTCCATGTAGGTCGGGAACGAGGCCGAAGCCGACGACGAGGCCGAGACCGTCATGGTCGGGTAGCCGAACATGTGCATGAAGGCCGTCTTGACCACCACCGTGGCGCTGCCGGTCACGGTCCGCGCGCTGACGCTATCGCTGATATCGATGTTCAGCGAGTCCGCCGCCAGATTGTGCGCCGACATCTGGCCGTTGAACATGTTGGTCGCCGCCGTCTTGGCGTCCGACGCGGCGCCGCGCATGGCGGTGTAGCCGGTCGCGGCCAGCATCGCGGCGTCCATCGAAGCCGACAGCTTCGCCTTGGCGCGCACGGCCATCGAATAGTCGATCGCCGAGCCGACGAAGGCGAGGATCGGGAGCAAAGCAAGCGCGAAGATGATCGCGATGTTGCCGCTCTGGTCGCGACGGAACCGCGACAGCAGCCTGAGGTATCTATTTCCGGCCAGCACGGCCACACTCCAACGAACACGGTGATGTTGCCGGGAATGTTGCGGATCAAGCGTTGCATTGGAATTGATGGAATTGCCGAGAATTGGTTACGTTGCGTTTCCGATTGTCGTAAGCGGCCTTCCTGCGGTGCCGTTGCACCACTCGGAGCGACATGACCGCCATGCGGACGCTTTTTTTGCCGTCCCCGGCATCGAATGCCGGACGGATCTCATCGGCCCGCCGCCCCTGATCGGCGCGGCACCCCTCCTCTGGTACCCCGATTGCAAAGCGGCGGCACCGATTGCATAGTCCGCGCGGTTTGCAGCGCCGGGGCGCGCTGATTCTCTGGGGGAGTTGGGGACGACGATGGCGGATGCCGATCTTGATGCCGTGATCCGGCAACTGGCCAAGCAGCAGAACAAGGCCATTCTGGCAGCGGCGAAGAAGCGCAAGGACCGCTTCAACGGCATGGCCGTCAAGGCCAAGGACAAGGACGCCAAGGAGCGCTTCAAGCTGCTCGCCCGCGAGGCGGTCGAGCAGGCCAATGCCGCCGCCCGACGGCTCCTGATCTCCGCCGACAACGTCGCCGACAGCTACGCCCGCGCGATGCGCCAGGCCGCCGCCGCGGAGCTGCCCAGGAAGCCGGAGACCAAGCAGCCGGAGAAGAAGGCCGACGGTGCGGCGGCCAAGCCGCAAGGCGGCAAACAGGCTGGCAAGGCTGCCAGGAGGGATCCTGCGAGGCCCGCGCCGAAGAAGGCCGCCCGGAAGGCCTGAGCCGGCCATCGAGCGCGGGACGCCGCGCCACTCCGGAAAATTCCGCGCTCGATAGCAACCATCGCCGCGCCCTTCGACTTGCCTCCGCAACATTCTGTCCGGAGGACCGTATGAAGGCGCTGGTTTGGCATGGCAAAGAGGACATTCGCTGCGACACCGTCAGCGATCCCGAGATCGAGCATGACAGGGATGCCATCATCAAGGTGACGAGCTGCGCGATCTGCGGCTCCGACCTGCATCTGTTCCACAACTACATCCCGGCGATGATGCCCGGCGATATCATGGGCCACGAGACCATGGGCGAGGTCGTCGAGGTCGGTTCCGGCGTCAACGGCAAGCTCAAGAAGGGCGACCGCATCGTCGTGCCCTTCACCATCATCTGCGGCGAATGCGAGCAGTGCCGGCGCGGCAATTTCTCGGTTTGTGAGACCACCAACCGCAACAAACATCTTGCCGAGAAGGTGTTCGGACACACCACCGCGGGCCTGTTCGGCTACACGCATCTCACCGGCGGCTATCCGGGAGGCCAGGCCGAATACCTGCGCGTGCCGTTCGCCGACGCCACGCACATCAAGGTTCCCGACGCCATGACGGACGAGCAGGCGCTGTTTCTCAGCGACATCTTCCCGACCGGATGGCAGGCGGCCGCGCAATGCGACATCGAGCCGGACGATACGGTCGCTGTGTGGGGCTGCGGCCCGGTGGGACAGATGGCGATCCGCAGCGCCATCCTGCTCGGCGCCTCCCAGGTGATTGCGATCGACCGCATTCCGGAGCGGCTGGCGATGGCCGAGGCCGGCGGCGCCATCCCCATCAATTTCGACAAGGAGAGCGTGGTCGGGCGGCTGAACGAGCTGACCGACAACAAGGGCCCTGAGAAGTGCATCGATTGCGTCGGCTTCGAGAGCCACGTCACCCTTGCGCAGCCCGACAGCGTGATTGATCGCGCCAAGCAGATGTTCATGCTCGAGAACGACCGGCCGCACGTGCTGCGCGAGATCATCTATGTCTGCCGTCCCGGCGGCATCGTCTCGATCCCCGGCGTCTACAGCGGGCTGTCCGACATGGTGCCAATGGGCGCGCTGATGAACAAGGGCCTGACGATCCGCACCGGCCAGACCCACGTCAACCGCTGGACGGACGACCTCGTGCAGCGCATCGAGGACGGCCAGATCGACCCGTCCTTCGTCATCACCCACACCGTGCCGCTCGCGCAGGGACCTGAGATGTACCGCGCCTTCCGCGACAAGCAGGACAGCTGCGTCAAGGTCGTGCTGAAGCCATAAGGGATCGCATCGCATGTTTCATTTCTCGAATCTCGTGAGATCGAAGGGCGACCCCAAGATCATCTCGACCGGCCCCAGCTCGCTGACGCCGGCCGATCGTCTGGCCCGCGGGCTCGGCTGGTTCAGCATCGTGCTCGGCACGCTGGAGCTGCTGGCGCCGCACCGCGTCACGCATGCGCTCGGCATGGAGGGCCGCGAGGGACTGGTGCGGGCCTATGGCGTGCGCGAGCTGTTCGCCGGCGTGCTCACGCTGTCGGTGGAGAAGCGGGCCGGCCTGCTGAGCCGCGTCGCCGGCGACGGGCTGGACATGCTGACGCTGGCCGGTGAGCTCAGGCCGAGCAATCCGCGCGCGGGCAGCGTGCTGGCGGCGCTGGTCATGGTCGGAGGCATCACGGCGCTGGACTACATGTGCGCCCAGGACGTCAAGAGGCAGCACGATCCGCGACGCGGCCGCAAGCGCCTCTATAGCGACCGCAGCGGCTTTCCCAGGGGCATCGCGGCCGTGAAGGGCGCGGCGCTGCCGCGGCCGTCGCGCAGCACCGCCGCGACCTAGCCGGCCTGTGACAAAGCGTCCTGAAGCTACGGCTTCAGGACGACAGAGAACAGGCGAAAGCCCGCGACCTTCGGAAACGCCTCCGCGGCCTCCGGCGAGACCAGGGCCACCACGGCCGCGCTCACCTCGCCATTGTTCAACCGGGTGATCGCGGTGGCCTGCCCTTCCAGCAGCAGCACCTCCGTCGCACCGGCCGCATTCATGGCCGCGGTGATCTTCGCGTTGGACTTGGCGTAGCGCTCGTCGATCGCGATCACCTTGCCGCTGAGATCACCCAATCCGCGCACGGTGGGACGCGCCAGCAGCACCGCGACGAGATGACTGTCGGCGGGCCCCTCTGGGACACGCAGCGCGGTCATCCGCTCGGCCAGCTCGGCCGCCACCGTCACCGCAGCCACCATGACGTCGCTCTGGACCTTGGCCGGATTCGGCATATCCGTCGTGACGGAGGGGGTCTTGATCACCGGCGCGGGCGCGCCGTCAGCCGGCGCGACCGGATCGGGCCGCGGCGTTCGCGCCGGTGCCGCGAGCGGCTTTTCGATCGGTTTGTCAATCGCCTTTTCAATCGGCTTTTCAATCGTCTTGGCGGTGACGATTGGCGACTTGACCCGGCGCTTTACGGCGCGGGCGTGCTTGCGCTGCAGAGTCGCGCGGCGCGCGACCGCGGCTGCAGGCTTATGGATCGTGTCGGCAGGCTCCAATGATTGCGGCGACTGGTCGGCGACCGGACCGTCCACGCAGGGCCTTCCGCTCAGATCGACGCAAGACGAGGCCACCTGCGGCGTCACCTGGTGGCTGCAGCCGGCCAGGGCCAAGGTTGAAACGACGGCCAACGCGCCGAGACAAAGCGCTCTCACTTTTCCGCTCCTGACGACTCTCCCGCGCACGAGACGCGCCTCTGCTCCGGCCTGCTATTTCAACGGCCATCCGTTAAACTCAGGCTTAAGCGCCGGTCCCGGCACGCGGACTCAGTGCGGCGTGGTTAATGTCGCGCGCACAAGGCGGCGACATTGGCCGGCCTCGACCGCGAGACCCCGGCATTCCCTCAGCGGATATCAAGTAGGCTTCACGCCGCCGCGGGGGCGTGCACGAATTCCGTTGATCGGATCACCGCGCGCCGCCATGTTGCGGCAGGTTCGTCGCGACGCCCCGCGTTCCCTGCGCCCGCCGCGGCGGAACGAAGCGCCGCCGCAGATGTTTCTCGAACTTGCGAAGGATGCTCCATGGCCAAGACAGACCCCGCAGCCGGCAAGCCGATCGCCAATGCCGCGCTCGCCAACATTCCGCGGCTGATCACGGCCTATTATGCGCTGAAGCCCGACCCGCACGAACCGACCCAGCGCGTCGCGTTCGGCACGTCGGGCCATCGCGGCTCATCGTTGAAGACCGGCTTCAACGAGAACCACATTCTCGCCACCAGCCAGGCGCTCTGCGACTACCGCCGCCAGCAGGGCCTCGACGGCCCCCTCTTCGTCGGCATCGACACCCACGCTCTGGCCGAGCCGGCGCTTGCCAGCGCGCTCGAAGTGTTCGGCGCCAATGGCGTCGAGGTGATGGTCGACAAGGACGGCGGCTACACGCCGACGCCGGTGATCTCGCACGCCATCATCTCCTACAACAAGGGCCGCACGGCGCATCTCGCCGACGGCGTCGTCATCACGCCGTCGCACAATCCGCCGGAGGATGGCGGCTACAAATACAACCCGCCGCATGGCGGCCCCGCCGACACGGACGCGACGGCCGAGATCGAGCGGCAGGCCAATGTGTATCTGGCCAACGACCTCGATGGCGTATCGCGCATCAGCTACAGCCAGGCCAAGCAGCGCGGCTCGTTGCACGCCTACGACTACATCACGCCCTATGTCGCCGACCTCGCCAACACCGTCGATCTCGAGGCCGTCAAGTCCGCGGGCATCAAGATCGGCATCGATCCGCTCGGCGGCGCGGCGATAGCCTATTGGGCGCCGATCATCGAGCGCTACGGCCTCAATGCTGAAATCGTCAACGACGTCGTCGATCCCACCTTCCGCTTCATGACCGCGGACTGGGACGGCAAGATCCGCATGGACTGCTCCTCGCCCTACGCGATGGCGAGCCTGATCGGCATGCGCGAGCGCTTCGACGTCGCGTTTGCCAACGACACCGACGCCGACCGCCATGGTATCGTCACCCGCTCGGGCGGGCTGATGAATCCCAACCACTATCTGGCGACGGCGATCTCCTACCTGTTCGCTCACCGGCCCGGTTGGCGAAGCGATGCCGCGATCGGCAAGACCATCGTGTCGAGCTCGATGATCGACCGCGTCGCGCGCAAGCTCGGCCGCAAGCTCGTCGAAACCCCCGTCGGCTTCAAATGGTTCGTCGAGGGCCTCGGCTCCGGCAGCTTCGGCTTCGCCGGCGAGGAGAGCGCAGGCGCCTCGTTCCTGAAGCGCGACGGCACGGTGTGGACCACCGACAAGGACGGCCTGATCCTCGGGCTGCTCGCGGCCGAGATCATGGCCAGGCGCGGCCGTGACCCGAGCGAGCTCTACAAGGAGCTGACGGCCGAGCTCGGCGCGCCGGTCTATGAGCGCATCGACGTGCCGGCGAGCCCGCCGGCAAAGGCGGCGCTGAAGGCGCTGACGCCGGAAATGCTGAACCTGAAGGAGCTCGCCGGCGATCCCGTCCGCATGGTGCATACGAAGGCGCCGGGCAACGGCCAGTCGTTCGGCGGCATCAAGGTCGAGACCGACTACGGCTGGTTCGCGGCGCGTCCCTCCGGCACCGAGGACGTCAACAAGCTCTATGCCGAGAGTTTTCGCGACGCCGAGCATCTCAAGCGGATCCAGAGCGAGGCCCAGGCGGCGCTGGCGAAGGTGGGATGAAAGGGCGAGTAGCGAATAGGGCGTAGCGAATAGGGTTCTCGCCGTTTCCCATTCGCCATTCGCTATTCGCCCCTGCCCCCTTCCCTCCCGCCCCCCGCATCGGATATCGATGGCTGGACAACGACCTGACAGCCATCGGTGAGACCGGATGCGAAGCTCTTCGACTGCCTTGCGCGTCACCTTCAGCGCGCTCGCAACCTCGTTCATGCTGGTTGTCAGCGCCGCGGCGCAAATGGCGCCGGAGGCGGCCGCACCACGTCCGAAGCCGGCGCCATCGATGCGCGCCGCGGCCTGCCATAACGGCCAGAGCTTCGACCGGTTTCTCGCCGAGCTGAAGCAACGCGCCATTGCCGAAGGCGTGTCGCAGCGCGCGATCGCGGCCGCCTCGCCGTACCTCACCTACAACCAGGGCATCGTCAATCGCGACCGCGGCCAGCGCGTGTTCGGTCAACTGTTCACCGAGTTCGCCGGCCGGATGGCCGCGCCCTACCGGATGCAGAACGGCCAGCAGCACATCCGGATGCATGCGGCAGCGTTCGCGCGCGCTGAGAAGGAGTATGGCGTGCCCCCGGCGGTCATCGCCGCGTTCTGGGGCCTGGAGAGCGATTTCGGCGCCAACATGGGCAATTTGCCGGTGCTGCCGTCGCTGGTGTCGCTGGCCTATGATTGCCGCCGCAGCGAGCGCTTCCAGAATGAGACCATCGCCGCGCTGAAGGTCATCGACCGCGGCGATCTCGCGCCGGAGGAGATGATCGGCTCCTGGGCCGGCGAGCTCGGTCAGACGCAGTTCCTGCCGACCCACTACGTCACCTATGCCGTCGACTATGACGGCGATGGCCGCCGCGACCTCCTGCGCAGCGCGCCCGACGTGATCGGCTCGACCGCGAACTACATCGCGACCGGACTGAAATGGCGCCGCGGCGAGCCGTGGCTGGAGGAGATCCGCGTGCCCCAGGCGTTTCCGTGGGAGCAGGCCGATCTCACCGTCAAGGCGCCGCGCAGCAAATGGGCCGGCCTCGGCGTGACCTATGCCGACGGCCGGCCGCTGCCGAACGATGCGCTCGAAGCCTCGGTGCTGCTGCCGATGGGCCGCAACGGCCCGGCGTTCCTGGCCTATGCCAATTTCGCCGCCTACACCGAGTGGAACAATTCGCTGATCTATTCGACCACCGCGGCCTATCTCGCCACCCGCATCGCCGGCGCGGCGCCGATGCGCAAAGCCAGCGGCCCGGTCGCGCAACTGCCGTTCAACGAGATCAAGGAGCTGCAGCAACTCCTGTTAAAGGCCGGCTTCGACGTCGGCAAGGTCGATGGCGTGCTGGGGCAGCAGAGCCGCATCGCGGTCAAAACGATGCAGGTGCGGCTCGGGCTGCCGGCCGATTCCTGGCCAACGGCGGAACTGCTCGTACGCATGCGCGGCACGCCGCGGGCGCAGGCGGCGCCGGCTTCAGCGACAGCGACACGGTAGGTGAGCCGACATCATCGCGCGGCGCTCCTCGTCTCTCAATTGCAGATGACTTATTGTCCGACTTCATGCGACCGTGTCGTCCGCTCTTCGCTATTCCAATTTATCACCTCGGAATTGGACGGCCAGATGATCGCTCAGGACAAAAGCGCGAGCAGACGGGCAATTGAAGCCCGATTTGGCTTGTAGCGCCGATCTTCATCCTGACCCTGTTCGGCCACCCAGGCTCGTCGTTCTCCACGACCTCGATCCGGCATTTCGGCCACGGCTTGGGGAAATCCTCCAGGGGACGCGTCCACAATCGCCGTGACCTCAGCGTGAACGACTGGAATGCACGGCGACCGCAAAAACCAGAAAGATGCAGTTGCATTCTCTTGGACGCCGCCCCATCTCCGAGGGCGCGCGCTTTCGTCGCGACGTCTCCTGCCAAAAGAGAGCATCATGTCCTTTTACGATTCGACCGTGCCGGCCTACCTCCAGATCCTCGGAAGCCTGTCCGGCCTGCTCAGCAAGGCCGAGGCCCATTGCGAAGCCAAAAAGATCGCCCCCGAGGTGCTGCTCGGCGCACGGCTGTATCCGGACATGCTGCCGCTCTCCAAGCAGATCCAGCTCGCCTGCGACTTCGCCGCCAAGGGCTGCGCGCGGCTTTCCCATAGCGAGGTCCCGAGCACGCCCGACACCGAGACGACGTTCGCCGAGCTTCGCCAGCGGCTTGCCAGAACCATCGATTACCTGAAGACGTTCCAGCCGGCGCAGTTCGAAGGGGCCGATAGCCGCGACGTCACCTTTCCAAGCGGGCCCAACACCACGCTGACCCTGAAGGGGCAGGACTTCGTCAACCGCGTCTCGTTTCCGAACTTCTATTTCCACGCCGCGATCGCCCACGGCATCCTCCGCCACAACGGCGTCGAAATCGGCAAGCGGGACTTCCTGGGCGTCGCCTGATCCCTTTCGTCTATTGCAACAGGCTATCCAACGGATGGCCTGTTGCGGCCGCTCCATCGCGCGGCACGTCTGCGCCGGACGGATACCTCGCGGCATTGCGCTGTTCGCGGCAATGCACAACTCACCATGACCCCCCTCCCCTCTCCTGGAAAGATCCCGATGAGTGCATCCAAACTGTTCGCGCCATATCAGCTCGGTCCGGTCACCCTCGCCAATCGCGTCGTGATGGCGCCGTTGACCCGCAACCGCGCGGTGGACGGCCTCGCGCCGGGTCCGCTGACGGCCGAATATTACAGCCAGCGCGCCTCCGCCGGCCTCCTGATCTCCGAGGCCAGCCAGGTCTCGCAGCAGGGCCAGGGCTACCAGGACACGCCTGGCATCTATTCCAAGGAGCAGATCGCCGGCTGGCGCAAGGTGACCGACGCGGTGCATGCCAAGGGCGGGCGCATCTTCATCCAGCTCTGGCATGTCGGCCGTATCTCCCATGTCTCGCTGCAGCCGAATGGCGGTGCGCCGGTCGCGCCCTCGGCGATCGCGGCCAAGACCAAGACCTTCGTCGGCGGCGCGTTCACCGACGTCTCGACGCCACGTGCGCTCGAGCTCGCGGAAATTCCCGGCATCGTCGCGGCGTTCAAGCAGGCCGCGCTGAATGCGATCGAGGCCGGCTTCGACGGCGTCGAGATCCATGGCGCCAACGGCTATCTGCTCGACCAGTTCGCCAAGGACGGCGCCAACAAGCGCACCGACGCCTATGGCGGGTCGATCGAGAACCGCGCAAAGCTGATGCTCGAGGTTGCCAAGGCCGTGTCGGAGGCGATCGGCGCCGACCGGACCGGCATTCGGCTATCTCCGGTGACGCCGGCCAACGACATCTCGGATTCCAATCCGCAGGCGCTGTTCGACTACATCGTCGACCAGCTCGCGGCGCTGAATCTGGTCTACATCCACGTGATCGAGGGGGCGACCGGCGGTCCGCGCGACGTTGCGCCGTTCGACTACGCGTCGCTGCGCAAGCGCTTCAAGGGCACCTACATCGCCAACAACGGCTATGACCTCGCGCTCGCGAACAAACAGCTCGATGCCAACGCGGCCGACCTGATCGCCTTCGGCCGGCCGTTCATCGCCAACCCGGATCTGGTCGAGCGGCTCAAGGTCAGCGCGCCGCTCAACGAGCTCGACCGCGCCACCCTCTATGGCGGCGGCGAGAAGGGCTACACCGACTATCCGACGCTGAAAGCGGCGCAAGCGGCGGAGTAGTCGCCATCACGTAGGGTGGGCACGGCGCACGAGAGGCCGCGCCTGTCGCGACATCTGGCCTCGCGCCTTTGCCCACCCTGCGCTTCTGCGATCCGGCCCATCCCCACCTACATCATGCTGCCGGGCAGGAAGCACCGCACATCGATGCGCAGGCCCGTATTCAGCTCGCGATAATACACGGGCCATACCATCGTCCGGCCGGCGCGATTGGGCTCGGCCACCACGGCCTCTTCCGGAACGACCCACCATTGGCCTTCAATGCGAACACGGTAGCGGCCATCCTTCGTGTCCCAATCCGTGTCCGAGAGCGCGGTGCCATCCGCATCCGAGCAGCACGGCCCCTTGCCCGAACGCAAACTCTCGAACCAGCCCTTGAGCGGAGAATTGGCGTAACGCCCATCGAGATCGCGCGCCGCCGCATCGCCAAGCAGCAGAGAATGCGCCCCCAGACTGCCAGCGAGAAGCACGACAGAGATTGTCGCTCGCACCCACGGAGGCACGTGGGGCCGGTGAACGGCCTCCATCGATGACGCGATGATCGATACAAGGCTTGAAGATCTACGGCTCATATGCGCCACCTCGCTGCTCGATACGATGCGCAATAGCTGGTCGGGTTCTGTGGCGGAAGTTCGTAGTTGGCGAAGGCCGGCAGCAACTAATCGCGATGCTTCGCAAATTCCACAGGCGCGCAGCGATCTCGTTCACGAGGTCAGCGGGATAATTGCCCAAAATCCATCGTGAGCAGACTCATCGACGATTCATACCGGCTGCGTAGGGTGGGCAAAGCAGTCGCCCGCAGGGCGGTCACGTGCCCGCCGTGCATCCGCGCAAGCGGAAGGAATGGTGGGCACGGCGCGCGGTGGAGTTGAGCTCGTGACATGCAGTATCGCACGCGCGCCTTTGCCCACCCTACGGCAGCGGAGACACGTCACGCTTTTAGTCAAGCAAGAAGAAGGCCGGGATTTCTCCCGGCCTTCCTGCCACGGTGGGGGCTGCCGTGGCGCGGCGCGGATGCGCCTATGGTCGTCAGGATGCGAAGCTCAGAACTTCGCCCGGATGCCGGCATAGGCCGCGAGCGGCATCCCCGGAACCATGCTACGCGGATCGTTCAGCGCGAACGCCGTTCCGCCACCGGCGGTGTTGAAGCCGGCGGGGTCGAACACGGTACCTGCCGAGTAATAGCGCTGATTGAACAGGTTCTGGATCAGGCCGAACACCTCGACGTTCTTGGTCACCTGATAAGATGTGTTGACGTTCACGACCCAGTAGGCCGGGACCTTCGGGTAGACGTTGGTCTCGTCGTGCAGCAGGTACTGGCTGCCGACATAGTTGACGCTCGCCCCGACCTTCCAGGCGTCGGTCACGGCATATTCTGCGCCGAGCTTCAGGCGGTGCGCCGGAATGCCGGGAATGTGGTTGCCGGAGACGACGCCGACCGGCACCCGCAGGAACGGATCGTTGACGTCGAAGGCGCTGCGGAAGGTGGCGTCGATGAAGGTGTAGTTGGCGTAGGCGGTCCACCGGTTCCAGGCCAGGTCGACCTTGGCCTCGACACCCTGGCGCAGCGTGGTGCCGGCGTTCTTGAAATAGCCGCGCACCGGGTTGGCCGGGTCGACCACCTGGATGATGTCGTCGGAATTCTCGGTGCGAAACAGGCTGAGGCCCCAGCGCAGCCGCCAGCCATCATCGACCGCCACCGATTTGATCGGGGCCTTGCGGTAGGCCGGCAGGTCGGCAGCGTAGGCCGAGCGGCCGCCGGAAATCTCGCCGCGCAGGCCGCCTTCGACGGTGCGGGACACCACCTGCTTGAGCGGCGGATCGGCGATCAGGAAGTTGTCGATCAGGCAGGGATTGGCCGGATCGGAGCAGCCGAGCTCGAGCGGCGTCGGCGCACGGTTGGCTTCTGAATAGCCCGCGTAGGCGGTCATGTCAGGCGTGATCTTGTAGGTCAGGCCGACCACCGGGTTGAAGCGCTGGAAATTGTTGTTGCTGTTCAGCAGCGGCGCGAAGCCGGTCTGGTCGCGCAGGTTGATCTGCGCCCAGTTGAAACGGCCGCCGGCGGTCAAGGCGAGCTGCGAGGTGATGTCGAAGGTGTTGGTCGCATAGATGCCGAGATAGGTGTTCTTGGCATTCAGATTGACGGGAGCAAGGCCCGCGTTGGGCTGGTCGATGTAGACGCCGAGGCCGGTGACGAACAGGTTGTTGTCGATGGTGCCGAGCTCGGATGTGGCCTGGAAGTTGGTATTGCCGTGATCGACGCTGGCGCCGACGACGAAATGGTTGTCATGGCCGAAGAGCTGCGTCGTTGAGGTCGCCTGCAGCGAGCCGCCATAGCTGTCGGTCTTGACGGTATTGCGGTCGATCTGGCCGAGCGCCGCATCGGCGGCCAGCGTGTTGGCGGTTGGGCCGTTGCGGTTGATGTCCCACGGGGTCCCCGCGGCGTCCTCAAGGACGAACACGCCGCCCCCGTCCCGCACCTCGGTGCTATTGCCATCGACGCGCGCGGATTTGTAGTTGCGGTAATAGCCGTTGGCCTGGATCGACAGCGTGTCGGTCGGCGTCCACTTTGCGCTCGCCTGCACCATCTGCATCTGCAGATGCAGCGACTGCGGCCAGGTATAGACGCTGGACCAGCGCTGGTTCAGCATCTCGATCGGTGTCGCGGCGACCGAGCCGAGCTTGTTGTCGGCACCGGTGAAGGAGAGATGGAATTCGGTGTTGTCGCCGCGCGCGCCGAAATCGGCATACATGCGCCGGATCTGCGAGGCCGACGAGTAGTCGCGCCAGCCGCGGTCATAGGCGCCTTCCGCCGCGATATAGGCCGAGTAGGTGCCGTTGTTCCAGCCGTATTGAGCGCCCGACTGGATCCGGCCGAACGAGCCGCCGAACAACTGCGCTTCCCCGCCCTGGTAGTTGAAGCCGTTCTTCATCTCGATCGACAGCGCACCGCCGGTGGCGTTGAGGCCGAACAGCGGATTGTTCGGCATCAGGGTCATGCGTGCGATCGCCATTTCCGGGATCAGGTCCCAGTTCACGACGTCGCCGAAGGCCTCATTGATGCGGGTGCCGTTCTGGTAGACGGCGATGCCCTGCGGCGTCCCGAGCACCGGCGAGGCAGTCTGACCGCGATAATTCAAGTCGCGCTGGAACGCGTTCCCGGTCTGGTCGCTGAGGGAGACCCCGGGCACCGACTGCAGGATGCTGTCGAGCAGCGTCGGCGCGCGGCTGTGGTCGAGCTCCCGCGCCCCGATGGTTTCGACATTAGAAGGAATCTTGTCCTTCGCGATCTCGCTGCCCTGAACGGGCGAGACGCCGACCACCTCGATGGTCTGCAGGGTTTGCTGCGCGAACGCAGCCGCAGGCAGCAACGCACAGGTCGCGAGAAGCGCGCTCTTCAGCGCCGACAGTCTGGTCAAGACGTCCCCCAGTTTCTTGTCGACCGGTTCCGGCAACAGCCCACGCCCCTGAGCCTTTACCCGCACCAGAACTGGCCGATTTACCCGTCTACGAACGTTAACATTCGTAAACAGCCCTCCAGTTCGTCGCAACGGGCAATATTCTTCGGCCCCTAGGGACAATCTTCCCGGATCCGGAAAGTGGCGATCGATTCGCCGAGCTATCTCCCAGCCTCGGCCGTACTGTTGCACCCGATCCTGGTTTGCAAGGGAACTCACATGGTAGAGAAAGCATCGGCGCCGTCGGCGCCATAAGGGCAAGACCTTCATCGGATGTATCGCGTTCTGCTCGTCGATGACCACCCGGTCGTGATCACGGCCTGCCGCTGGCTGCTGAACGAAGCCGGGATCCGCGCGCTGTCCGAGGCACACGATGCCGACAGCGGGTACCAGGCCTATGTCCGTGACCGGCCGGATGTCGCGATCGTCGATCTGCGCCTGCACGGGCAGGAGCTCGGCGGCATCAGTCTGATCGAACGCATGCGGTCGCACGATCCCCGCGCCCGGATCCTGGTCTTCAGCATGCATGCCGAGCCGCGCATCGTCCGCTCGGCGATCGACGCCGGCGCCAGCGGCTATCTGCTGAAGGACGCGCCGCCGCAGGAGCTGCCCAAGGCGTTGGAGCAGGTTCGAGCCGGCGGCACCTATCTCGATCCGCAGCTCGCCACCCGCATCGCCCTGCTCCGTGCCGACCCGGACGGCATGGTGGCCCCTGCGCTGACCCCGCGCGAGCGCCAAGCCCTTGCGCTGCTGGCCCAGGCGAAATCCTATCAGGCGATCGCCGACCATCTCGGCATCAGCTACAAGACCGTCATCAACCTGACCTACCGGCTGCGTCAGAAGCTCGGGGCCCGCAGCCTGCCTGACCTGGTTCGTCTCGCGGTGGAAATGTCCCGCCCAAGCATGTGAGGGCCAATCGCCTTCCTGCCGGCCCGCCACGAGCATCCGCCTGAAAGACGAGGGCCTGCGACGGTCTCCCGTCACAGGCCCTCGGGCCCATGTCTATGTCGCGTCGGTCCAGTGCGGACCGATGTCTCACTTCAGCAGCTTGGCCACCGACTTCAGCTCTTTCGAGTCGAGCGTGCCGTCACCGTCCGGATCAGCCGCCTTGAAGCGGCCTTCCACCAGCGCGAGATACTCGTCCTTGGTCAGCGTGCCGTCATTGTCGGGATCAGCGGCCTTGAGATCCTTGGCCGAAACGCGGCCGCGCAGTTCCTTGGCGTCGAGCGTGCCGTCGTGGTCGCGATCGAGACGATCGAACAGCGCGCCGGCGGCGGTGCGGACCTCGTTCATGTCGGCGGTGCCGTCCTTGTCGGGGTCGATCGAGGTCAGCAGCTTGGAAGGGGCCGGTGCACTGACAGCGATCGTCGACGTGCCGACGATCGCGGCGATGCCGACGGCAGCGGCCGTCATCATCAGTTTCCAATTCATCGAATTGATCCTTTGTCTCCGCCGTCCGAGGGGCGGCGATGAAGGGCACGAAAACGACGTATGCGAGCGTCGGCGGTTTCACCGGCAACGCGCCGCATATCGCTTTGACCTATGGGAGGCCTTGTCATTTCGCAAGTGCAAGAACGCGACGCCCGGGAAATTCCCGCAAGAGCGTCGGGACTAGAACCTCGGTCCGTGCAGAAAATATCTCCCCGGACGGTCACGACGCGGACCGCTATCGTGGTCGAAGACACCTCCTCCTGCCTCGGCGCGGGCATTGGCGACGTGGCGTCCGCGCTTGGCGACATGCCTTGCGGTTCTGGCACCGCTCCCCGATGACGCCTGTCGGACTTGCCCAACCGGACCTCTCTTGCCGGCCTGGGTTTGATTCCACCAGGCTTCCAGCTGGTCCCGCAGCGGCTCCTCCGCGAAGGCGCGTCCATCCGGCAGCAGCGTGGACAGAAGCAGTGTGAGCACCAGTCCGAGCCGCATCGGCCGAGCGGACAAGCGGCGACGATGACCGGGTGTGTGAAGCACGGGCGTGTCCATTCTCTGGCTGATCCGGCGATCAGCAATGCATGCTGCAACACATGTTTTCCTCGCTCTATGACCTCAATGTGTTTGCAGCACGCCACATTCATCACCGCGTTGAGATTCACTCGCGAAACGGCCGCCATATTGTCCCGGTCAAAATGTCCCGTTCGACTTGCCAAAACATCCCTATTCCTCATCGAAACAGCAAGGGCCGGAGCAATTGCGGCATTTGACGACTGATCGTTTCCCGATCGCGTCATCTTTCAGCCGACAGGCCCGCATGCTTTCGCCCAGCCGACTCGTTAGCTCATTAGTTGAAGGGAGCGCGGGGACATGCAGCCGAACGGCATCGCCAGGAGTACAAAAAGACGATCGCGATTGTACATGGCTGCCGGTGCTCTCGTGCTCGCGCCGTTCGGTGCAGCGGCCGAGGAGATCCAGGGCAATGACCCCGCCTCGCCCGGACATTTCCAGGTCGAACAGCGCTTCGGCTATCTGACAACCTTCAATCCGCAACAGAACGGCGGACGCCGCGTGCCGCAGCGTGCGGTCACCGGCGAGACCGAGATCGGCTACTCGCCAACCGAATGGTACGAGATCGCGTTGACCTCGCCTTACGCCTTTGCCCGCACCAATGTGCCGATGGCGCTGGGCAACGTGATGGACAATGGCGTGCCCGGCTATTCATTCCAGTCCGGCGGCGTCACCATTCGCCAGACCTTCATCCAGGGCGACCGGCTCGAGCGCACGGTGTTCGTCGGCCTGGTCTCGCGCACCATCCTGGCTCCGCAGGGCGGGCTCACCCCGGACCTGTGGGTCGCCAACAAGGCCGGCGCCGGCCAGCCCGGCGCACCGCGCTTCGTGCAGGAGGCGACGCCGCGCGTCGCGCAGATGTTCACGCCGATCATCGGCGTCAACCTGCCCAACGACTATCAGCTGATCTTCAACGCCAACATGACGTTCGGCATCGACGGCGCCGGCTCGGCCTTCGAGCCATCGGTGCGCTTCGTCAAGCGATTGAGCGACCGCTGGACCGTCGGCATCGAGCATTTCTCCAATCTCGGACCGTTCGGCTACATCCTGCCCTGGAATCAGCAGATGCAGACGCTCTACGCCGTCGCCGACACCCGCTTCAAGGGCTTCGAGCTCAGCTTCGGCGTCGGCTACGGCCTGACCAACGCCTCGCGCGGCCTCGCGATCAAGACCAGCATCGGCAAGGATTTCTGAGCCGCAGCCCCCGCCATCCCATGCTCAATGATAAGAAAAGGACACTCGTCATGCGTCGCCTCGTCTCTGCCTGTACGCTGCTCATGCTGGCCGGCTCTGCCGCATCCGCCGACGACGGCCCGCGCTTTCTCAACCGCACCGGCCAGACGATCGTGAAGATGTATCTTGCCGCTGCCGGCACCAAGAACTGGGGCACCGACCAGTGCAAGAACGACGACGAGGGCATGGTCGACCACAACGAGCGCATGACCTTGGTCGGCGTGAAGTCAGGCCGCTACGACATCAAGCTGTCCGAGCAAGGCGGCCGCACCTGCATCGCCAAGAACGTCGAGCTCAAGGAAGGCGCGCAGTTCGTCGTGCGCGATACCGATCTGACCGAGTGCTCGAAATAGGCGACGCGCGCAGGACGCGGCGCTCAACGCTGTCGCAGACGCAGCGGAACGTTGAGCGCTTCCTGCGCCTGCCGCATCACGGGGGGAAAGCGCGGGAACGGCGCGGCGCGTTCCACACTCGACAGCGCCGCGCGATCGAGCGCGGGCGAGCCGGAGCTGCCGACAAGGCGCCGTGACAGAAGTCGACCGTGACGGTCGATCACGACCGTCACGGTCGCCGTGCCACTGGCGCCGTTGCCGTCGGATGGATAGCTCGCGGCGCGGGCGATGCTCGCGCGCACCTGGCTGTTCCAGTCGGCCTGGCCCTCGCGCGCGCCTTGGCTGTCCTCCCCTGCATTGGGCGCCAACGCGACGCGCGACGGTCGGCTGGCCGGTGCCGCTGGCTTCGGCGGCGCGGGCTTCCGCTCGGCCATCTCCTTGGCCTCTTTCTTCTCGGCCGGCTTGCGTTCGACGCGCTCGGGAATGGGAGCTGGCTTCGCCTCCGGCGGCTTCGCCTCGATCGGCTTCGGCGCTGGCGGCGGCGGCAGCACGATGTCGTCGGCGCGCGGCGGCTCGGGCGCCAGCGCGACCTGCGGCAATGGCTCCGGACTCGCGATCACCTCGGGCACCGGCTCGGGCTGCGCCAACACCTGCGGCTCGGGCGGCTGCGGCACCGGCTCGGCCACGGCTTCGCGCGCGACGGCCTCCTCCTTGGCCGGCTCCGGCTTTGGCGGCTCCGCGGGCGTCGGATCGGCCGGCGGCGCCTCCTGGATCGCCGGCGCAGGCTCGCTCACGACCGCCGGCGTGAACACGACGTCGAACGCTTCTGCCTGCGCGCGGCCCTGCGGCGCCGGGCGCAGCAGCCAATAGCCGGCGGCAAGCCCGACATGCAGCGCCGCGACCACGATCGCAGCGATCGTCCACAGCGTCCGCTCGCGGCGAGCCTCGTCATTGTCGAACGGCTCGAGCGTCAGCACGCTCACGGCGCACTCCGGTCTTCGAGCGCGACAAGCGCCACCTTGGTGTAGCCGGCGCGGCGCAGGGTGTTCATCAGCGCCATCACCTCGCCATAGGGCAGCGTCTGGTCGGCGCGCAGCAGCACGCGCTGGCCACGATCGGACTTGGTGGCGGCATCGAGCGAGGCGGCGATGTCGGACTGGGCGACGCTCTGGTCGCCGACGGCGAGCGAGCGGTCGGCCTTGAAGGTCACGAAGACCGGCGTCTCCGCGCGCGGCTGTGGCTCCGCCGATATCGCCGGCAGGTTGACGGGGATGTCGACGGTGGCGAGCGGCGCCGCCACCATGAAGATGATCAGCAGCACCAGCATGACATCGATGAACGGCGTCACGTTGATGTCGTGCGTCTCCTCGAACTCGTCGGTGCGCCGGGCTAGCTTGACGGCCATGGCTCACTCCGCCGGATTGGCGATCGACAGCAGCGGCGCGTCGACCGCGCGGATGGCGCTGCGCCGCGCCTCCGTGGGCCCGGCGTGCTGACGATCGAGATCACGGCTGAGCAGCCGCATCACCGCGACCGACGCATCGGCGATGACGGCGCGATAGCCGCCGGTGGCGCGCGCGAACAAGTTGTAGATCACGACCGCGGGAATCGCGGCTGCGAGGCCGAACGCGGTGGCGAGCAGCGCCTCGGCAATGCCCGGCGCGACCACCGCGAGGTTGGTCGTATGCGCATGCGAGATGCCGATGAAGCTGTTCATGATGCCCCAGACCGTGCCGAACAGGCCGACGAACGGCCCGACGGCGCCGACGGTGGCGAGAATGCCGATGCCGCGGCCGATCCGCGCCACCGCCGCGGCCTCGATCCGCTCGAACTGCCAGGAGACGCGCTCCTTGATGCCATCGGTGGGGAGGCCACGCGACTTGTCAATTTCGTCATCGGCGACGGCCAGCAGCCGTCCGACCACACCGTCGTCGGCGGAAATGCGCCCCGTCGCATCCGACAGCGCGCGCGCGGTCATCGCGATGCCGAGCGCGCTGCGCGAGGTGCGCAGCGCCGCGCGGAGTTGGATCGTCTTCACCACCAGAACGGTCCAGGTTGCGACTGAAGCCAGCGCCAGCCCGATCATCACCGACTTCACGACGATGTCGGCCTGCATGAACATGGTCCAGGGCGACAACGCCTCCGGCAGCGTGCTCGCGATATTGGCGATGTGCGCCTGATCCATGGCCGTACTCCCTCGGTGGCCCCGTGGTTGGTGATCACGATCCCGGCGTGGATCGCATGAGGCCATGCCGGATCGTGTCGAGGCCTTGTTGTTTCGCGTCGTTGGGGCAAAGTCACGGCGAAGATCGCGACAATCCCGATCGTCAAAGAGTGCCGCCTGTCCTCACCGGCTTCAAGGCACTTGCTGCGTGGAAGTTGTCCCAGGCGACCCGGGAATAATTCCCGAATGGAACGGGAAGCCCCTCGCCTCTGGGCCAAAAGAAAAGGCCGGGATTGCTCCCGGCCTTCGTGATGGGATCGCCCGGTCGAGCCGGGCGATGACTTCAGAGCGTTGGCTCACTTCGCCTCGGCGCGCTTCGGCGGGGTGGCCGGCCACGACTTGATCAGGGTGTCGTAGTCGATCGTCTCGCCCTTCGGCTTCTCGTTCGCGAGCTTGCGCTGCGGAGCGATGTTGCCGTCCTTGGCCGACTTGTTGAACCAGAACTCGGCCGATTCCTTCTTGTTCAGTTTCGGACCGCACTCGCCCTGGACCTTGGACTTCTCCAGACGCTCGAGGACGGAGTCCTGAGCGGCCGCGAGCGCGTCCATCGCCTGCTGCGGGGTCTTCGCACCGGACGACGCATCGCCGATGTTCTGCCACCACAGCTGCGCCAGCTTCGGATAGTCGGGCACGTTGTTGCCGGTCGGGGTCCACTGCACGCGCGCGGGCGAGCGGTAGAACTCGATCAGGCCGCCGAGCTTCGGCGCACGCTCGGTGAACGACTTGTCCCAGATGTCGGATTCACGGATGAAGGTGAGGCCGACATGGCTCTTCTTCAGCGACACCGTCTTGGAGACGATGAACTGCAGGTACAGCCAGGCGGCCTTGCGGCGATCCGGCGGGGTCGACTTCAAGAGCGTCGCAGAACCGGCGTCCTGGTAGCCGAGCTTCATGCCCTCCTTCCAGTACGCGCCATGCGGCGACGGGGCCATGCGCCACTTCGGCGTGCCGTCCGCATTCACGACCGGCAGGCCGGGCTTCACCATGTCGGCGGTGAAGGCGGTGTACCAGAAGATCTGCTGAGCGACGTTGCCCTGCGCCGGGACCGGACCGGCCTCGGAGAAGGTCATGCCCTGCGCCTGCGGCGGCGCATACTTCTTCATCCAGTCGAGATACTTCGCGATCGAGTAGACGGCCGCCGGGCCGTTGGTGTCACCGCCGCGCTCGATCGACGAGCCGACCGGACGGCAGCCTTCCATGCGGATACCCCATTCGTCGACCGGCAGGCCGTTCGGGATGCCCTTGTCGCCGTTGCCGGCCATCGACAGCCAGGCGTCGGTGAAGCGCCAGCCGAGCGAGGGATCCTTCTTGCCATAGTCCATATGGCCATAGACCTTGACGCCGTTGATCTCCTTGATGTCGTTGGTGAAGAACTCGGCGATGTCCTCATAGGCCGACCAGTTCACGGGCACGCCGAGGTCGTAGCCATACTTGGCCTTGAACTTGGCCTTGTAGTCCGGATTGGTGAACCAGTCGTAGCGGAACCAATACAGGTTCGCGAACTGCTGGTCGGGCAGCTGATAGAGCTTGCCGTCCGGCGCGGTCGTGAACGACTTGCCGATGAAGTCGTTGACGTCGAGCATCGGATCGGTGACGTCCTTGCCTTCGCCCTTCATGTAGTCCGACAGCGCGATCGTCTGGCCGTAACGGAAGTGGGTGCCGATCAGGTCGGAGTCGTTGATCCAGCCGTCATAGACGTTCTTGCCGGACTGCATCTGGGTCTGCAGCTTCTCGACGACGTCACCTTCCTGGATAATGTCGTGCTTGAGCTTGATGCCGGTGATTTCGCTGAACGCCTTGGCGAGAGTCTTCGACTCGTATTCGTGAGTCGTGATGGTCTCGGAGACGACGTTGATCTCCATGCCCTTGAAGGGCTCGGCGGCCTTCGCGAACCACTCGAGCTCCTTCTTCTGCTCTTCCTTCGACAGCGTCGAAGGCTGGAATTCGCTGTCGATCCACTTCTGGATCGTGGCGTCGTCCGCACGTGCCGGCACGGACAGCGTCATAGTGGCGGCGAACAGCGCAGCAGCGCTGGTCATCGCGAGATAGCTCGCCTTGGTCAGGTGATGCTTCCTAGGTTTCAAGTGTCGCATGCTTTCCTCCTTGAGCGACAGACGTATCCAGGTCCGGGTTGCCCCCGGATCTGCCCCTTTTCACCTGCGTCAGACGGTGCGGAAGATCGCAACGGCTGATGCAAGCGAAATTGCGGTCGCGAGCCACAGGCTCGAAACCTCAAACCCTTCCTCGCCGATCGGCAAGGTCGCAATCGTGTCGGTGCCGACCAGACCGATCCATACGAGATGAATGACGGCGGCCGAGATCAGCGAGATGAACAGCCGGTCGCCGCGCGTGGTCGGGATGCGCAGCACGCCGACCCGCTCGGCCTCCGGGTAGCGCGCGGCGAGCACGATCATGACGCCGAGCGTGCATGCGAGCGCAGCAAAGAAGATCGCGGTCGGCAAGGTCCATGCCATCCATGCGATGCTGTTCATGGCTATCGGCTCCAGGCGGTAATGGGCCCCCTCCCCCGCTTGCGGGGGAGGGTTGGGGTGGGGGCGCCGCGCGTCGGAGCGCCCGAGAGGAGAGATGCCCCCACCCGTATCGCATCTGACGATGCGATACGGCCTCCCCCGCAAGCGGAGGAGGCGGAACGGAGGCCGTGGCAACAAGCGTGCGTCATCACACCCGTCCCAGCGCGAAGCCGCGCGCGATGTAGTTGCGGACGAACCAGATGACGAGCGCGCCGGGGATGATCGTGAGCACGCCGGCAGCCGCGAGCAGACCCCAATCCATGCCGGACGCCGAGACCGTGCGCGTCATCACCGCCGAGATCGGCTTGGCGTCGACGGAGGTCAGCGTGCGCGCGAGCAGCAGTTCGACCCAGGAGAACATGAAGCAGAAGAAGGCGGCGACGCCGATGCCGCTCGCGATCAGCGGCACCAGGATCTTCACGAAGAAGCGCGGAAACGAGTAGCCGTCGAGGAACGCCGTCTCGTCGATCTCGCGCGGCACCGACGACACGAAGCCTTCGAGGATCCAGACCGCGAGCGGGATATTGAAGATGCAATGCGCCAGCGCCACCGCCCAGGGCGTATCGAACAGGCCGATCGCCGAATACAGATTGAAGAACGGCAGCGCGTAGACCGCAGCCGGCGCCATGCGGTTCGACAGCAGCCAGAAGAACAGGTGCTTGTCGCCAAGGAAGCGGTACCGCGAGAATGCATAGGCCGCCGGCAGCGCCACGGCAATCGAGATCACCGTGTTGATGATCACGTATTTCAGCGAGTTGATGTAGCCGGAATACCAGCTCTCGTCGGTGAAGATGCGCATGTAGTTGGCCAGCGTCGGCTGATGCGGCCACAAGTTCATCGTGGTGACGATCTCGTTGTTGGTCTTGAAGCTCATGTTGACGAGCCAGTAGATCGGCAACAGCAGGAAGACCAGGAACAGCGAGATGATGATCCGACGGCCCGGAATGGTGTTCATCACGCGCCCCCTTTCACCGGCCGCCGCTCGGCGCCGGCATTGGTCATGATGGTGTAGAACACCCAGCAGACGATCAGGATGATCAGATTGTAGACCAGCGACAGGGCAGCCGCCTTGCCGAGATCGAACTGGCCGAGCGCGATCTTGACGAGCTCGATCGAGATGAAGGTCGTCGAATTGCCCGGCCCGCCGCCTGTGACGACGAACGGCTCGGTGTAGATCATGAAGCTGTCCATGAAGCGCAGCAGCACGGCGATCAGCAGCACGCGATGCATCTTGGGCAGCTGGATCGCGGTGAACACCGCCCAGCGCGAGGCGCCGTCGATCTGCGCAGCCTGGTAATAGGCGTCGGGGATCGACTTCAGGCCGGCATAGCACAGCAGCGCTACCAGGCTGGTCCAGTGCCAGACGTCCATCAAGATGACCGTGAACCAGGCGTCGGCGTCGTTCGAGACGTAATTGTAGTCCAGGCCGATGGCGTTGAGCGTGTAGCCGAGCAGGCCGATGTCGGAGCGGCCGAAGATCTGCCAGATCGTGCCGACCACGTTCCACGGAATCAGCAGCGGCAGCGCCAGCACGACGAGGCAGAACGCCACGGTCCATCCGCCCCGCGGCATCGACAGCGCCACGACGATTCCGAGCGGAACCTCGATGGCCAGGATCGCGAGCGAGAAGATCAGGTTGCGCCCGAGCGAGGCGAGGAAGCGGCCGCCGAGATCGGTCGAGGGATCGAGCAGCTCCTTGAACCAGCCGACGCCATTCCAGAAGAACTGGTTGTTGCCGAACGTGTCCTGCATCGAATAGTTCACCACCGTCATCAGCGGCAGGACAGCGGAGAACGCCACCAGCAGGAACACCGGCAGCACCAGGAACCAGGCCTTGTTGTTGATGGTCTTGTCCATCACTCAGGCTCCCTCGACGAGACGGCTGTCGGCATAGACGTGGACATAGGCTGGATCGAACTTCAGCCCGATCGCCGAGCCCTGCGGCGAGAAGCCGGCCGGCAGGCGCGCGGCGAACTTGACGTCGCCGACGCGAACGCGGGCGAAACGGATGCGGCCGAGATCGTCGACGCGTTCGATATTGGCGTCGAGCAGGCCCGGTCCGGGTTGAGCGACATCGACGAATTCCGGGCGGACGCCGATCTCGATCTTGGCGCCGGCCGGCAGCGCGTCGTAGCTGCGCGACAGCGTCAGGGTGTGGCCATCGATGCGGGCCTCGCGGCCCTTCACCTCGGCGGAGAGGATGTTCATGCCGGGCGAGCCGATGAAGTAGCCGACGAAGGTGTGCGCGGGCTTGTCGAACAATTCCGCCGGCGTGCCGCTCTGCACCACGCGGCCGTCGTGCATCACGACGACGGTGTCGGCGAAGGTCAGCGCCTCGGTCTGGTCGTGGGTGACGTAGATCATCGTCAGGTCGAGCTCGCGATGCAGCGCCTTCAGCTTCGAGCGGAGCTGCCATTTCAGCTCGGGATCGATCACGGTCAGCGGCTCGTCGAACAACACGGCGGCGACGTCGGAGCGCACCAGGCCGCGGCCGAGCGAGATCTTCTGCTTGGCGTCGGCGGTGAGCCGTGTCGCCTTGCGATGGAGGTCCGGCGTCAGGTCCAAGAGCCGCGCGATCTCGGCGACGCGCTTGTCGATCTCCGCTTTCGGCACGCCGCGGTTCTTGAGCGGAAAGGCGAGGTTCTCGCCGACCGTCATGGTGTCGTAGATCACCGGAAACTGGAACACCTGCGCGATGTTGCGCTCGCGGGTCGAGGCTTTGGTGATGTCGGTGCCGTCGAACAGGATCTTGCCGTGCGAAGGCGTCAGAATGCCGGAGATCAAGTTGAGCAGCGTGGTCTTGCCGCAGCCGGACGGGCCGAGCAGCGCATAGGCGCCGCCCTGGCGCCAGGTCATCGTCACCGGCTTCAGCGCGTAGCTCTCGATATCGCCGCTGTTGCCGTTGTAGGCGTGGGCGAGATCGACGAGGTCAATGCGGGCCATGCGGCATCTCCCTCAGATCGCCGGCGCGGCGACCAGGCGGTCGCCAGCGTCGAACACGAACACATTGGACGGATCGAGCACCGCGTCGAGGATCTCGCCGGGCTCGTATTCATGGACGCCGTGCAGCACGGAGACCCAGTTCATGCCGTCGCGCGTCAGATGCACGAAGCTCTCCGATCCCGTGATCTCGGTGACCGAGACGATCGCAGGAAAGGCATGGCGGCCGTGGCTGCCATCGCCTTTGCCAAGCCCGAGCTGATGCGGGCGGAAGCCCACGCGATAGGCGCCATCGGGCAGATCAGCATAGAGGCCTACCGCCGGCGCCTTGACCCCGCCGGCGTACTCCACGCTCTCGCCGCGCTTCTGGATCTCGACCGTATTCATCGGCGGGTCCGAGAACACCTGGCCGACACGCAAGGTGTCGGGTCGGCGATACACGGCCGCAGTATCGCCGGCCTGCAGCGCCTGCCCTTCCCACATGCAGATGGTGCGGCCGCCGAGCAGCAGCGCCTCCGACGGCTCGGTGGTGGCGTAGACGAAGATTGCGCCGGATGCCTCGAAGATGCGCGGCAGCTCGGTGCGCAGCTCCTCGCGCAGCTTGTAGTCGAGATTGGCGAGCGGCTCGTCCAGCAGCACGAGGTCCGCACCCTTCACCAGGGCGCGCGCGATCGCGGTGCGCTGCTGCTGGCCGCCGGAGAGCTGCAGCGGCGTACGCTTCAGATAGGGCTCGAGCCGGAGCAGCCGGGCTGCTTCCGCCACGCGCTTCTCGATCTCCTGGCGCGACTTGCCTTGCACGCGCAACGGCGAAGCGATGTTCTCATAGACCGAGAGCGAGGGATAGTTGATGAACTGCTGATAGACCATCGCGACCGAGCGCTGCCGCACGTCGGCGCCGGTGACGTCCTTGCCGTCGACCAGCACCCGCCCCGTGGTCGGCCGGTCGAGGCCGGCGAGCAGCCGCATGATCGAGGTCTTGCCGGACAGCGTCGGCCCGAGCAGCACGCTCAGCGTGCCGCGCTGCAACGTCAGCGAGACGTCGCGAATGGTGGTTACGCCGTCGACAATTCGGGAGACGTGATCGAGCGTGACGCTCATGCGCGCCCTCCCGCCTCACGCGCCGGCACGGCGGAGCGCTCGCGATTGGCTGTGATCCACGCATCGAGCGCGGCGATCTCAGCCGCCGACATCCGCAACCCCAGCTTCGATCGCCGCCACACGATGTCCTCGGCCGTCAACGCCCACTCGTTCGTCATCAGGTACCTGACTTCACGCTCCGTCAAGGTGCCACCGAAATCCTGACCGAGATCGGCCAAAGATGTCGCACCGGCGAGCATGGCCGCAGCCCGCGTGCCATAGGCATGGGCGATCCGCTTCGCATGTGCATCCGACAGGAACGGATAGGTCTTGCGGAGATCCGCAATCAACGGCCCGACGGCCGAAACCTTCATGTCGCCGCCGGGCAGCGACGCCTTGCCGGTCCATCCCTCCTCCGCCTTGCCCCCTTTCACATAGGGCGCGAGACGCTCCAGCGCCTCTTCCGACAGGCGCCGGTAGGTGGTGATCTTGCCGCCATAGATCGACAGCAGCGGCAAGCCGCCGGGCGTATCGAGCTCGAACACGTAGTCGCGGGTCGCCGCCTTGGCCTCGCTGGCGCCGTCGTCATAGAGTGGCCGCACGCCGGAATAGCTCCACACAACGTCGGCCGGCGTCACCGGCTTGGCGAGATATTCCCCGAGCGCGGCGCAGAGATAGGCGATCTCCTCGTCGGTCGCCTTCACCTTGGCCGGATCACCCTGATAGTCGCGATCGGTGGTGCCGATCAGCGTGAAATCCTGCTGATAGGGAATGGCGAAGATGATACGACCGTCGGCGTTCTGGAAGATGTAGGCGCGATCGTGATCGTAGAGCTTGCGCACCACGATGTGCGAGCCCTGCACCAGCCGCACCTTGGCCTTGGCATTGACGCCGGCGCCGGTCGCCAGCACCTGCTCGACCCAGGGACCGGCGGCATTGACCAGCGCGCGCGCCTTGATGGTCTCGCGCTCGCCGGTCTGCGTGTTATCGGTCGTGACCAGCCAATGGCTGCCATCCTGACGGATCTCGGTCGCACGGGCGCGGGTGCGGATGACGGCGCCGCGATCGGCAGCATCCCGCGCGGTCAGCACGACCAGACGCGCATCGTCGACGAAGCAGTCGGAATATTCGAAGCCCTTGCTGTAGCGCCCGGGGATCAAGGGGCGGCCGACCTCGTCGCTGCGCAGGTTCACCGACCGCGTCGGCGGCAGCAGCTTGCGGCCGCCGAGATGGTCATACAGGAACAGGCCGAGGCGCAGCAGCCAGGCCGGGCGCAGCCCCGAATGATGCGGCAGCACGAAGCGCAGCGGACGGATGATGTGGGGCGCGATCTGCCACAGGACTTCGCGCTCGATCAGCGCCTCGCGGACCAGCCGGAACTCGTAATATTCGAGATAGCGCAGGCCGCCATGCACGAGCTTGGTCGACCAGGACGAGGTTCCGCTCGCCAGATCATTCATTTCACAAAGGAAAACGGAATTTCCGCGTCCGGCGGCATCGCGCGCGATGCCGCAACCGTTCACGCCGCCTCCGATAATGGCGAGGTCGTAGATCCGCTCCAACAGACGCATCCCCCGGCAATCGCCTTGACTGCGGCGATTTCACTTTCGGTTTCGAGTTAAACACAAACGAAAGTGAAAGCAAATCGAAATTCGCATGTTGGGCCGCGGTTGGGCAAAACCTGCCCAAACCGGGATCAAGGAGCCTGCGAGAGTGGCGGAAAGTCAGGCGCGGCGGAGCACGGCGGACCCCGCCGTTTCGGTTGCCTCTGCGGCGTCGTCGGCCTCGTCGGCGGACATCGCCGAGACCACCTCGATGCCGCGGCTATGGCAGAGGCTGGCCAGTCCGTCCGGCAGCGGCCGGTCGGTGACGAAGGTCTGGATCTGGCTGAGATGGGCGATGCGCACCGGCGCGCTGCGGTGGAGCTTGGTGGAATCGGCCACCAGCATCACGCTGCGGGCATTGGCGATGATCGCCTGCGCCACCTGGACCTCGCGATAGTCGAAGTCGAGCAGCGCGCCTTCCTCGTCGATCGCGGATGCGCCGATGATCGCATAGTCGACCTTGAACTGGCCGATCAGCTGCGTCGCGGTCGATCCGATCACGCCGCCGTCTGAGCGCCGCACCGTGCCGCCGGCCACGATCACCTCGATGCGCGGATGCGGATAGAGCAGCATCGCGACGTTGAGATTGTTGGTGATGACGAGCAGGTCCTGGTGCGACGACAGCGCGCTCGCCACCTCCTCCGTCGTGGTGCCGATATTGATGAACAGCGAGGAGCCGTTCGGAATCCGCGCGGCTGCGACCGCACCGATCGCCTTCTTCTCGTCGGCAGCGACGAAGCGCCGCGCTTCGTAGGCGAGATTCTCGACCCCGGAGGCGATGATGGCCCCGCCATGGATGCGCGTCAGCGCGCGCTGCTCGCACAGATCGTTGAGGTCCTTGCGGATGGTCTGGGCCGAGACTTCGAAGCGGCGCGCGAGATCCTCCACCATGACGCGGCCGGAGGCGCGCGCGATGTTGAGGATGTCGGTCTGGCGTTGAGAGAGGACGGCCATGGCAAGCTTTCGGGGACAAGCTGCACCATGGTGATGCTGATCGAGTCAAGCGTCAATCGGCAAGCACTGGGCGCATCGCAGCAATCGCCTGAAACGTCGCGCGCGGTCTGGTCCGGCTGACGTCCGCCGCGTGCGCCCGTCTGCTCAGGCGGCTGCGCTCAGCTCGCCGGTCACGAGCCGAATCGCGGCGCGTTCGGCTTCGCGGGCATTGCGAAACACCTGGCCCTCGAGGGCATTGAAGCGATGGGACGCCGCGAAGAAGCGGAAGCCGCCGCGGTCGCGGACGACGATCCCCGCCGCCTGGGAGCTGACCTCGATGATGTAGGTGTCGGACATTGCGCAATCCCGTCGTTCATTCCGGGGCGTATAACCGAGCTCCATGACGAACGTTCCGTGCAGGGAGCCACCGGCCATTCCGATGTGAATGCCAACAGGAAATTGTGTGGATGTTATGTTGGCTGCGCTGCACGCACTCACGCCGTGACCCATGTCGAATCAGTGCGGATCATCCGGCACGAGCGTCACCTTGCGCAGCGACGCATCGGCTCCGCCGAGACGGTGTTGATGCTGACCGAGCAACTGATAGATCGTACGCAGATCCCTCAACACCTCGACGTGATGTTCACGAAACGCGCTGAGCTGATTCTCGTAGACGCAAATCCTGCGCTCGGCGTGGAGAAGCCGCTGCTGCAGCTTCTTCAGGACCTGCAAGGTCAGTTTCTCGTCAACGTCCGACATGGACTTCCTCCCACCCTGTTCGCGCAACACGCCCCCGCCGTTTCCTCTGTGCCGGCAATTTTTTCCGGCTGGCATTTTTTGCCTTGTGGATCGAAAACGAACTGCCGTCAGCGCTGCTCGTCCGAATGTGTCACTCGAAGCACGCAATACGGCAGAGACGCGGCAACGCGCAGCCAAGCAACCAGAACTTGCAATTATCGTAAAGACGCTCGCCCTGTGGACAAGGCGCATCTCGCGCGAGAGTGATCGCGGCAGACGCCGAGCGCGCATGCTCGGCCTTCGCGTCTCCGTCCCGCCCGACCCAAGATCGCGGTTCCTTATGCCGAGCGAGCGACATATGCGGCGGATTAACAGAGGTTACTTGCGCCGACAGACCGCGAATGTGATCAGGCTGTGACGGAGCCGTCGCGCCGGATCGGCTGCGGCCGGCCATCGTCGTCGATCGACACGTAGGTGAAGTTGCCGTCGGTGACGAGGATCGGCTGCTCCTCCTTCCGGCGCAGCACCCAGGCTTCGAGACGCACCGTCATCGAGGTGCGGCCGACGCGGACGAGATGCGCATAGACCGAAACGAGATCGCCGACATACACCGCCTTGCGGAAGTTCATCGCCTCGATCGCGACCGTCACCGTGCGCGACTTCGCGACCTTGGCGGCGTACACGCCGCCGCCGACGTCCATCTGGCTGAGCAGCCAGCCGCCGAAGATGTCGCCATTGGCATTGGTGTCGGCCGGCATCGCCAGGGTGCGGATGCAGAGATCGCCGCGGGGCTCGGTCGGCGCGGACAGCGCGGCATGGACGGTCGCTTCGGTCACGTCGGGTGGTCTCCAATTGCAGCAGCGTTCAAGAGGCGCAAGTCCGTCAGTCCGGCCTCGCCATTTCGAACATCGCCTCCTGCATGATCTCGAAATAGTCGCCGCGACGCCCGGCACGGACGATCGGATGCGCCAGCGCCGTCTGGTAGACGCCATCCTTGATCAGCGTCTTGTCGATATGCACGCCGACCACCTCGCCGAGCGTCAGCCAGGCCTGCGCCTTGGCACCGTCGGCGCCCTGCAGCTGGATGATCTGCGTCACCTTGCACTCGAACGCGACAGGGCTTTCGCCGACGCGCGGCACGTTGACGAACCTGCAAGCTACCGGCGTCACGCCCGCAAGCTTGAACTCGTCGACCTCGCGCGCGACATGCGCGGCGGTCGCATTCATCTGCGTCGCCAGGCCGCGCGTCACCAGGTTCCAGACGAACTCCCCGGTGTCCTGGATGTTGGCGACCGAGTCCTTCCACTGCGTCGAGGAGAAGCCGATGATCGGCGGCGTGTAGTTGAAGGCGTTGAAAAAGCTGTACGGCGCAAGGTTGACGTGACCGTCCGGATCACGCGACGAGATCCAGCCGATCGGACGCGGCGCGACGATGGCGTTGAAGGGATCGTGGCGCAGGCCGTGGCCGTTCTTCGGTTCGTAGAAATGCAGATCCCGTTCGGTCACGCCGTCGTCCCTTCCGTCATTGCGGGGAGCGCAAGCGACGAAGCTTCGCTCGAATGACGGCGAACTTAGCTTGCAGCGCGCCTGGAACCAAGGCCTGACAGCACGAAATCGATCATCTCGTCGATCGTCGGACCCGGCTTGGTCGCGCATTGCGCGATCATCTGCGGATGGAAGAAGCGCATCATCGCGGTCGTCGCACATTTTGCCGCCAGCGGCAGATCGGTGACCGCGAATTCGCCGGACGCCGCGCCCTGCCCGATCACCCGGCCGATGATCTCGGTGATCAGCAGCATGTGCGCCTCGCAGACGTCCCAGCTCTCCTCCATCGCCACCGCGACCATCTCGTGCAGCTTGCTGTCGCCGACATAGCGCTCGGTGTTCATGCGATGGATCGTGCCGAGCAGCTCGCGCAGCCGCGGCGCCGCCGGGCCGGGCCGCTCCGCGATCATGATGGCGGCCGCCTCGACCTGGGCCATCAGCGTGTGGGCGACCCCCCGGTGGATCGCCTTCTTGGAGTCGAAGAACCGGTAGACATTCGCCGGGCTCATACGGAGCTCCTTGGCGATGTCGGCGACGGTCGTCTTCTGGTAGCCGATCTGTCGAAACAGGCGCTCAGCAACGACGAGAATGCGCTCGTGCGTATCGGATTCGATATGGTCGGAAACCAGGGTCATCATGCCTGCGATCTTGTTGGTCCTTCATTCGGCGGCCTCGGCCAGAGGAAGCGCGGGCCTCGGCACGTCAGTGTGCTGCGCTGCGGAATGATCCGCGTCTTTCGCTCCGCGCTCGTCGAGACTCTTGCGGAACCATAGGGCATACAATCCAGGCAAGTACAGCAGCGTCAGGAAGGTTGCAACGAACAACCCGCCCATGATGGTGATCGCCATCGGGCCCCAGAACGCCGAGCGCGACAGCGGGATCATGGCGAGGATCGCGGCGAGCGCGGTCAGCACCACGGGGCGGGCACGGCGCACCGTGGCCTCGATGATCGCCTCCTTGCGGGTCAGGCCATGGGCAACGTCGGTCTCGATCTGATCGACCAGGATCACCGCGTTGCGCATGATCATGCCGGCGAGCGCGATCAGGCCGAGCAGCGCCACGAAGCCGAACGGCGCGTTGGCGACATTGAGCCCGAGCGAGGCGCCGACGATGCCGAGCGGCGCGGTCAGGAACACCAGGATCAGCCGTGAGAAGCTCTGCAGCTGGATCATCAGCAGGGTCAGCATCACGATGACCATCAGCGGAAACAGCACGAAGATCGAGGCATTGCCCTTGGCGGATTCCTCGAACGCGCCGCCGGCCTCGATCCGGTAGGCGGGCGCGAGGTGGTTGCGGATATCCTGCAGCTTCGGCGAGATCTGGTTGGTGACATCCGGCGCCTGGACGCCATCCGCCACGTCGGCGCGCACCGTGATCGCCATGTCGCGGTTGCGCCGCCACAGGATCGGCTCCTCGTGGGAATACTCGATCTTGGCGATCTGCTGCAGCGGCACGGCCACGCCGTTCTTCGAGGTGATGGTGAGGTCGCCGACATGGGCGAGATCCAGCCGTTCGGACGGCGCCGCACGGGCGACGACGCCGACCTTCTCGATGCCGTCACGGATGGTCGTGACCTGCACGCCGGAGATCAGCATCGCCAGCGACTGCGACACGTCCTGCGGGGTCAGGCCGAGCGCGCGGGCACGATCCTGGTCGACGACCAGCTTGAGGTAGGGCGACTGCTCGTTCCAGTCGAGCTGCGGATCCCTGACATTCGGGTTCTGGCGCATGACGTCACGCACCTGATGGGCGATCTCGCGCACCTTCGCCGCATCCGGGCCAATGACGCGGAACTGGACCGGGAAGCCGACCGGCGGACCGAAATTGAAGCGATCGACGCGGACGCGCGCTTCGTTCAGCTCGCCATTCGCAGCCGCGGTCTCGATCTTGGCCTTGATGCGCTCGCGCGCGGCGACGTCCTTGGCGACGATCACGATCTCGGCGAAGGCCTCGTTCGGAAGTTGCGGGTTGAGGCCGAGCCAGAACCGCGGCGAGCCCTGCCCGACATAGGCGGTGTAGGTCTCGATGTCCTTGTCGTCCTTGAGCAGCTTCTCTGCTGATTTGGCAGCCTTCTCGGTGACACCGAATGCGGTGCCCTCCGGCAGCCGCAACTGCAGGAACAGCTCGGGGCGTTCCGACAGCGGGAAGAACTGCTGCTGGACGTGGCCGAAGGCCACGATCGATGCCGCGAACACGCCGACCGTCGCAGCGACTGTGGTGATGCGGTGATCGACGCACCAGCGGATCACGCGGCGCAGGCCGCGATACATGCGCGTATCGTAGATCGCGTGCTCATCATGGTCGTGATGAACCTTGATGTCGGGCAGCAGCTTGACGCCGATATAGGGCGTGAAGATCACCGCGACGAACCACGACGCGACCAGCGCGATGGCGACGATCCAGAAGATGCTGCCTGCATATTCGCCGACCGCCGAATTGGCAAAGCCGATCGGCAGGAAGCCGGCGGCCGTGACCAGGGTTCCGGTCAGCATCGGGAACGCGGTGGATTCCCAGGCAAACGACGCGGCGCGCATCCGGTCCCAGCCCTGCTCCATCTTCACCACCATCATCTCGACCGCGATGATGGCATCGTCGACCAGGAGGCCAAGCGCGATGATCAGGGCGCCGAGCGAGATGCGGTGCAGGTTGAGCCCCATGATGTTCATGACGATGAAGACGAGTCCGAGCACCAGCGGCACCGACAGCGCCACCACGATGCCGGTGCGCCATCCCAGCGCCAGGAACGAGACGAACAGCACGATCACCAGCGCCTCGACGAACGAGTGCACGAACTCGCTGACGGCGTGCTCGACCACCTTGGGCTGGTCTGCGATCTGCTCGATCTCGATGCCCTGCGGCACGGCCTTCATGAAATCGGCGGCGGCGGCGTGCACCTCCTTGCCGAGCTCCAGGATGTTGGCCTCCTTGGCCGTGACCACGCCGATGCCGAGCGCGGGCTTGCCCTCCTGCCGCACCTTGAAGCTCGGCGGATCGACGTAGCCGTGGGTGACGGTCGCGATGTCGCCGAGCCGGAACACGCGTCCGTTGCTTTCGACCGGCGTCTCCGCCACCGCCTTGGCGCCGTCGAGCGCGCCGGTGACGCGCAGCGGCACGCGCTGCGACGAGGTCTCGACCGTGCCGGCCGGGGTCACATTGTTCTGCTTGGCCAACGAATCGAACAGGGCCTGCGGTGTGATGCCGAGCGTGGCGAGCTTGGCATGGCTGAACTCGACATAGATGCGCTCGTCCTGGGTGCCGTAGAGATTGACCTTGGTGACGCCGGTGACCTTGAGCAGGCGCTGGCGCAGGCCTTCGGCGGTCTTCTTCAATTGCGCATAATCGGCGCCGTCGCCGGTCATCATGAACAAGATGGAATCGACGTCGGAGAACTCGTCATTGACGAACGGCCCGACGATGCCCGACGGCAGCGACGACTGCACGTCGTCGAGCTTCTTGCGGATCAGGTAGAACAGATGCGGCACCTCTGCCGGCGGCGTCGAATCGCGGAAGGTCACCTGCATCGCGGTGAAGGCCGGCTTCGAATAGGTCTGCACCTTCTCGAAGTAAGGCAGCTCCTGCAGCTTCTTCTCGATGGGGTCGGCGACCTGGCTCTGCATCTCGGCCGCCGTCGCGCCCGGCCACATCACCGAGACGTTGACGACCTTGACGGTGAAGAACGGATCTTCGGCACGGCCGAGCTTCTGATAGGAGAAGAAGCCGGCGACGCCGAGCGCGATGATCAGGAACAGCACCAGCGGCGGATGATTGACCGCCCAGGCCGACAGGTTGAACCGCTTCATGGGTGCTCTCCGATGATCCGATATCGCTATTCCAGGCCATTCTCAGTGATCGTCATTGCGAGCGAAGCGACTTGTCCGCCATAGCCCGAAGGGCGACGGTGGAAGCAATCCAGGAATCCTTCCGTGGAAACAGTCTGGATTGCTTCGTCGCTTCGCTCCTCGCAATGACAACCATTACTTTCGTCATTCCGGGGCGATGCGAAGCATCGAACCCGGAATCTCGAGGTTCCGGGTTCGCACTGCGTGCGCCCGGAACGACAGGAGAACTAGAACGTCAGCGCTGACACGACCCGCACCTTCTGGGCGGGATCGATCTTCTGCACGCCGAGCGCCACGACCTTGTCGCCCTCGTCGACGCCTGACGTGACGAGCACATCCTTGCTGTCATAGGCCTTCACCTTCACCGGCTTCAGCGTCACCTCGCCCTTGTCGTTGACGACATAGAGCGACGGATCGCGGCCCTCGCTGAACAGCGCCGACAGCGGCAGCCGCGCGACGCGCGTGGTGGCGGGATCGGCGAGCGTCAAGGTCGCGGTCATACCGAGCGAGACGGCTTCGCCGGCGTCCGGCAGCGAGAACTTGGCGAGATAGGTGCGCGTCGCGGAATCGGCGGTGGGCGCGATCTCGCGCAGCTTCGCCGCATATTTCTTGTCGGCTTCCGACCACAGCGTGACGTAGGCGCTACCGGTCTTGGCGCGTTCGAGCAGGGTCTCCGGGATCGCGACCACCGCCTCCTTCTCTGCGAAACGCGCGACACGGATCGCCGCCTGGCCGGCGGCAACGACCACGCCTGGCTCGATCATGCTCGCGGTGACGACGCCGCGCGCGTCCGCAACCAGCGTCGCATAGGACAGCGAGTTGCGTGTCAGCTCGACCGAGCGCTCGGCGCGATTGAGCCGCGCCCTCGCCTCGTCGGCCGAGGCCCTGGCCTGGTCCATCTGCGCATCCGTGGTCCAGCCCTTGGCCCGCAGCTCCTTGGCTCGGGTCTCGGCGGCGGACGCCTGCGCAAGCACGCCGGTGGCGGCGCGGAATTCGGCTTCGGCCTGCTCGGCCTGGAGCTTCAGGTCGACCTCGTCGAGCGTGGCGAGCGGCTGGCCGACATCGACGGTCTGGCCGACCTCGACCAGGCGCTTGGCGACCTTGCCGGCGACGCGGAAGCCGATATCGGCCTCGATGCGCGGCCTGATGGTGCCGACGAAGCTGCGTTCAGGCGTCTCGGCCTCGTAATGCACGGGCGCGACCAGGACCGGACGGACCGGTTCGGCCTTCTGGGCGACGGTTTCATTGCACCCGGCCAGGGCGACGGCCATGGTGGCCAGCGCAAGACCAGTCAACAGCTTGGAATAGCTCGCGAAAATCAGGCGGATCAACATGGGGCACCCTCGCTGCAGTTGCGAGGGAGTGTCGAATGTTGAGTGACGATTGTCAATATTCGTCAGTGATCATGACTTCGTGAACATCTGGACATGTTGCCGCAGGTGCTCATTGGCGCGGCAGGCGGGCTCGGAACTCCGCTGTGCGCTCACCCGGCCACCGATTCCGGGGCCGTCCGCCGCCGCGGTCGAGCCCGGCCCCGCAATCAGGGCATGCACCGTGCGCTTCACTCCGCGGGCGCCTGCCCGGCGAATTCGACCTTGCTCTCATGGCCGCCGAAGAACGCGAGCAGCCCGGCGATCAGCGGCAGCACCGACAGCGCGAGCAGGCCGTGGGTGGTGGAGCCGGTCGTGTCCTTGATCCAGCCGACCAGATAGGGGCCGCCGAAGCCGGCGAGATTGCCGATCGAGTTGATCAGCGCGATGGCGCCGGCCGCGGCCGTGCCCGACAGCCACGCCGTGGGCAAGGTCCAGAACACGCCGAAGACGCAGAACACGCCGATCGCGGCGACCGTCAGCGCGACCATGGTGAGCGTGGGATCGCCGATCACGCTCGAGGCGGCCAGCGCGACAGCGATCAGGATCAGCGGCGCGCCGACATGGATCACGCGCTCGCGCGTCGCATCGGAATGCCGCGCCCACAGGATCATCGCGACGGTGCCGAACGCATAGGGGATCGCGGTGACGAAGCCGGTCTGCACATTGGTCAGTCCGAACGCCTTGACGATCTGCGGCAGCCAGAACTGCATGCCGTAGAGCGCGCCGACGAAGCCGAAATAGATCAGGCTGAGCACGATCACCTTGGGCGACGACAGCGCCTCACCGAGCGTCATGTGTCCGGCGGCCTGCTTCGCCGCCGTTTCGGCCTCGAGCCTTGCCGCGAGCCAGGCCTTCTGCTCCGCCGACAGCCAGGTCGCGTGCTCCGGCCGGTCGGTCAAATAGAACCAGGTGACGACGCCGAGGATGATGGACGGAATTCCCTCGATGATGAACAGCCACTGCCAGCCCTGGAGCCCCATCAGGCCGTGCATGCCGAGCAGCAGGCCGGAGACGGGCGCGCCGATCACGGTCGAAATCGGCACGGCAACCGCGAAGGCGGCGAGGAAGCGCGCGCGATACTGCGCGGGATACCAGTAAGTGAGATAGAGGATGATGCCGGGAAAGAATCCGGCCTCGGCGACGCCGAGCAGGAAGCGCAGCGTGTAGAAGCTCCAGGGGCCCGAGACCACGGCCATCAGCGCCGAGATGATCCCCCAGGTCACCATGATGCGCGCGATCCAGCGGCTGGCGCCGAACCTCTCCAGCGCCAGATTGCTCGGCACCTCGAAGATGAAATAGCCGATGAAGAAGATGCCCGCGCCCCAGGCGAACACCAGCGGCGAGAATTTCAGCTCCGCATTCATGGTCAGCGCGGCGAAGCCGAGATTGACGCGATCCAGATAGGAGAAGAAATAGGCCAGCACCAGAAAGGGAATCAGCCGCCAGGAGATGGCGCGGATGGTCGCGGCCTCGATGTCGGAGCGGCCAGGTGCGGCCGGAGTGGTGGCGGACGGACTCATCGATCTCCTCCCGGGAGCTTTCTGGACATTGATAGTTGAAGGCGGTGTTGAGCATCGGTCGTGGCAAGTCAATCGGAAAACCTGACATCCCACAGCCCGTCGGCGCATCGCGGGGGCGCGGCACGCGCATGACGCCGCTATCCTCCTGGCGGCCGCCGCGCGCCGGCAAGCGCCGCCGCGCCGCGATGGCGTTTGCGACGGCACTGATCATGATCGCGCTCGGGCTCGGCCTGCGCTTCCATGGTCTCGGCCTCGGCCTTCCCGCCTTCATCGTCAAGTATGGCGGCTCGGTGCTCTGGGCGACGATGGTCCATCTGCTGCTCGTCGCACTGCTCCCGCTGATGTCGTGGCGGCTGATTGGCGGGCTCGCGATCGCAATCGCCGCCATCGTCGAAGCCTCCAGGCTGATCCACACGCCCTGGCTCGACAGCTTCCGCTTGACCTTGGCCGGCGCGCTGCTGCTCGGACGGATCTTCTCGCTGTGGAACATCGCGGCCTATGTCGTCGGCGTCGTCATCGGCATCTGGATCGACCGATGCGCGACGCGGCCTGCTGCGGCATAGGCCTGTCCACGGCAGGCCGCGATATCAACCGACAGCTCAGATCGGCCCCGCGCCGGCGCGGCCGAAGAAGGCCTTCAGCTCCTCCGCCAGGATGGCAGGCTGTTCTTCCGGAATGTAGTGACCGCACCCGGAGATGATGATGCCCTCGACGTGATCGGCGACCTCCCTGAGCGGCGCGGCCATGTCCACGATCGATCCCTGGTCGGCACCGACGGCCAGCACCGGCGGCTTCAGCGTGCCCCTTTGTTTCAGCTCGCGGTTCTGAAGCGCGGACAGTGCGGCGGCACGATAATAAGCGAGCCCGGCGCGCAAGCCGCCGGCCTTGGTCAGCACGCGGGCGTATTCGTCGAGATCGCTTTCGGAGAACGCCTGGGGATCGGCCCCTTTGCGGCGCAGGAACCACGCGAGATAGTCGCGTTCGCGGCCATGGATCAGCATCTCCGGGAGATCCGCGACGGCGTGGAACGCGAAGTGCCAGGTGCGCCACGCGCGGTCGGGCGCGAACGGCAGCGCCTCGGGCAAGGTGACGCCCGGAATTCCTGCATCGAGCAGGGCCAGACTGCGCACCTCGGCTTCGAACAGGGCCGCATAGGGATAGGCCACCCACGCGCCGATATCATGGGCCACCAGATGATAGCTGGTGACGCCGAGCTGCTGCAGCAGGCGATGCACCGCCGTGGCCAGGGCCTGCGTGTCGTAGCCTTCCGCTGGCCGGTCCGAGTCGCCCTGCCCCGGGAGATCCGGCGCGATGACCCGATAGCGCGACCCGAGCAGCGGCATGACCTTGCGCCAGGCAAACCAGCTTTCGGGGAAGCCTGCGAGCAGCACCACCACCTCGCCATCCGGCGGGCCACCGCTGACATAGTGCAGCCTGACACCCTCGACTGTCTCGAAGCGGTGGGTGAATCCCGGCAACGAGGGCTCGGCGCGACAGAACGGCCCAGCCGCGACCAGGCGCGACGGACTTTGGGCAGAGATGGCGTTCATCAACTCGGGCACGATCATTCTCCTTATTATAGAACAAATGTTTCCTAATTTGGCACGATGTCACGCGAACAAGGTCGCGGCTTGATTTGCGACGCTCATCATCTCGCTCTTGGCACGCCCCGTCTTGCCGACCACCCGCAGCCCCTGGATTACACAGAAAAGAGCGCCAGCCACGGCTTCCGCGTCGAGATTCGGCCGGATCGATCCGTCGGATTGTCCGAGCTTGATCAGATCGCACACCAGGCTCTCAACCCGGCGCATCGCCCCGCGGACCTTGGCGGCGGCCTCCGCATCCAAGGTGGCGAGCTCCGCCGCGCTGGTGACGACCATGCAACCGCGCCGGCCCTCGCTGTCACTGGCGGACTCGGCATAGAACTGCAGCAAGGCCCGCAGCTTGTCGCGGCCGCTGTGCTGCGCATCGAGACGTTCGCGCACCTGTCGGTCACGCCGCGCGATGTAGTAATCGAGTGTCGCGAGGAAGATCGCGCGCTTGTCCTGGAACGCCTTGTAGAGACTTCCCGTCGCGAGCTTCATCGCGACGCGTAGCTCGGCCAGCGATGCCGCGTGGTAGCCGCGCTCGCTGAAGACCACCAGCGCCCTGCTCAAGGCGGTATCCATGTCAAACTCGCGCGGCCGGCCAGGCCCACGGCGCTCGACGGCATCCTTCGGAGACTTCATCATGGCCGGATAATAGGAAACAATCATTCCCAATTCAAGCGAAAACGGACCCGTTGCTCCCGGCCTCAATCTCCAAGCTGAAACTTCTGGAACCGGTGCAGCTCATCCTCGATCACCCGCTTCAGCGCCTTGCGCCGCTCGCCACGCGCGGCCTTGCCCTGGCCGACCCAGCTCCATTTCTGCATCAGGAGCTTGCCGTTCTGGCGGTCGGTCTTGAGGTCGAGCGCGGCGACGATCTCGTCGCCGACCAGGACGGGCAGCGCGAAATAGCCGAACAGGCGCTTGTCCTTCGGGACATAGGCCTCGAAGCGATGATCGTAGTCGAAGATCGCCTGCGTCCGCTTGCGCTGGATGATCAGCGGATCGAACGGCGACAGAATGTGCACGCGCGCCGGATCGATCTCGATCGGCGCTGCCAATGCAGCAGGCGTGATCCAGTGCTCCTGCTTGCCGGCGCCCTCCGCCGTCACCGGCAGCAGCTCGCCGCGCCGGACCCTGGCATCGATGACCCGGCGCACCGCGGCCTTGCTTGGCGCATTGAGATGGCAGAGCGAATCGAGGCTGACGACGCCTTGGGCGCGCAGGCCGCGGTCGAGCAGATAGGTTGCGATCTCGCGATCATTGGCGCCCTTCGGCAGCCGTTCCCAGCCGAAATGCCGGGTGGTGAGGTCGTAGGTCTTGAGCATGCCGTCGCGGCCCGACACCGTCAGCACGCCCTCGTAGAAGCCGAGCTGCAGCGCGCGCTTCGACGGCTTGCGGCTGGCCCAGGCGTGGTCCTTCTCGCGCAGAACGTCGTCGTCGATGTCGCGGATCGTCAGCGCGCCGCCTTGGCGGATCAGCCGCATGACCTTGCGCGTATCCTCAGGCTTCACGGTCGTGAGCCAGCGATGGCCCTCGCGGCGGTGGCGGCGCATCGCCGGGACGAAGTAGCGGAAGTCCTGCACCGGAATATAGGACAGCGCGTGGGCCCAATATTCGAAGACGGTCTTGTCGGTGCTCTGCGCCTGCCTGAGATCGGCGCGGCGATAGGCGGGAATGCGGCTGAACAGGATGTGGTGATGGCAGCGCTCGATGACGTTGATGGTGTCGATCTGCACATAGCCGAGATGGGCTATGGCGGCGGCGACCGCCTCGGGGCCCGCGCCGAACGGCGCCTCGGCATCGAGCCGCTGCGCGCGCAGCCAGATGCGGCGCGCCTGCGGCTTGGGGAGCGGGATGGGCGTGGAAACGGCGGGCATGCCGCGCAATGGTGCGAGATTCGCGCCCGCTCCCGCAACGGCAAATCAGGCCGGCGAGATCCCCTAGCGGAACCTCAAGGCTTGGACTTGTCCGGAATGCTGCCGGTGGCGATCTCGGCCTTGCAGCTGGCGCGGCCGGGATCCGGCGCACGGCACTTGTAGATGCGGCCGGTCAGGCGGTCGACCAGCCAGGCCGTATCCTCGGAGGGACTTTCCAGGCCGACATAGCGGTTGCCGACCGCAGTGATCAGCGTCGACAGCAGGATCGATGCCGCTATGATGCCAGCTCCGATCAGCGTCGACATGGAACCCACTGATCCCGTCTGATCCTGACTGCTTGCCCGATGGGACTGATAGTCGCGCCTGTGCGATGGGTTGAACACGGCTTTGCTTTTCTGTTCGCGTTTCTTTGACTACGAATCCACTCGCCGTTCGCGTCCCTCAGGTTTGCGATTTTTTCCCGGCGAGCGCTATCCGGTAGAACCGCATCTGGCCGATTTGTTGTTCGCGGACCGGCCACCTGCCGATCGCTTTGCGGCAGCGCGCGGCGCATCCCGCGGACCACTCGCTTCGCCCCTCAAGCGCCGCCCGGTCCGGCAACGTGACGTCGATCACATTTGATGCTTTGAACCCGTTCTATCGTTCACGCATCCAATGGCCATAGGGCATGACGACCCGAGGATAACGACGATGACCCCATATTTTGGACGCTTTGCAGTTCAGGCGGCGGCGTTCTCCGCCATGCTGGCGATCGGTGCAGGCACCGCGCTCGCCGGCGAGGCCGTATCGGCCGACAAGATCCTCAACGCGCTGAAGCCGAAGGCCGTGACGCGCGGCATTTCGGTCGGACCGCAGGCGACTCCGCAGGCCGACGCGGCAGCGCAGGCGAAGCAAGCGGCCTTCATCGACAGCATGCGCAACCGCAAGACCCGCTCGCTGTCGCTCGGCGAGCGCGAGCAGATTGCCGAGATCGCGGCCACCAAGCCCAAGATCGATCTCGAGATCCAGTTCGACTACAACTCGGCCGAGATCAGCAAGGCCTCGATGCCGGCCGTGCAGGAGCTCGGCAAGGCGCTGTCCGATCCGAACCTGAAGGGCTCGACCTTCGTGGTCGCCGGCCATACCGACGGCATCGGCAGCGACGGCTTCAACCAGGATCTCTCCGAGCGCCGTGCCGACACCATCAAGCGCTATCTGGTCGAGAAGTTCGCCCTCCCCGGCCAGGACCTCGTCACGGTCGGCTATGGCAAGACCAAGCTCAAGGACGCGGCCAACCCGGCCGATCCGCTCAACCGGCGGGTCCAGGTCGTCAACATGGACACCAAAACCGCGGCGAAGTGAGCGCTCCGCCGCGCATCGCCCCGCCTGCCCACGGTCCCTGGCGGGCGGGGCGCTTTTTGTCCGGCTTCAGATCCAGCTCTGGAACAGCATCAACCGGGTGAAGGTCTGCATCGTCGTGCCGATGAAGGCGGCGCTGACCGGCAGCATCGCGACGAAGCCCAGGATCGCGACGGCGACATAGCTCAACAGCACCCAGCGCGGCCAGCGGGTCAGCACATGGACGAGCGCGAGGCTCGCCAGCGTCGCCGACGGCAGGTAGTAGTAGATGAAGCTCAGCGCGCGCGGCAGCAGCGCCCATGGCAGATAGCAGCCGAGATAGAACGCCAGGATCAGGAACGCCGTCGCGCTGCGCGTCGCGATGAAATCCCGGACGCAGATCGCGATCGCCGCAAGCGCCGGCCACAGCACCAGCGGATTGCCGAGCAGCACCACCGCGGCGATGTCGGTGTCGCTCGTCTTGTCGAACAGGAACCAGACCGGACGGACCAGCAGCGGCCAGGTCGGCCACGCGCTCATATAGGTGTGGCCGGCGATCGCCGTGGTGACGCTGTCGTCAAAGATGCGCCGCTGCGCCTCGAAGATGCCCACGACGGACAGGCCGTGCAGCGGGACGAAGGTCGCGAGATAGCAGACGGTGGGCATCGCGACGAGGCACAGCACGATCTGCGGCCAGCTCAGTTGCGGCCATTGCTCGGGCCGATACCAGTCGGTCGGCTCGCCATCACCGAACGAGGTCTGCCAATGCTGCAACAGCTTGATGAGACCGACGATGAGAAGCGCCGTCAGCAGCGGAAACAGCCCGCTCCATTTGCAGGCGATCGCAAGGCCGAACAGCGCGCCCGCCAGCGCGAACACGACCTGCGGCCGGCGCTGCCGGAACGAAAACAGAAAGGCCGCGATCCCGAGCAGGCTGAAGGCGAGCGCGCCGATGTCGAGCATCGCGATGCGCGCCTGCACGAACAGCATCTGGTTGAAGGCCGCGAGCAGCGCCGCCGCAATGGCAGGCCATTGCGCCGCGAACAGCGCCAGGCCGCATAGATAGATCGCGGCCACGGCGAGCCCGCCGAGCACGGTACCGGGATAGCGCCATGCGAAGGCGTTATCGCCGAACGTCCTGATCGACAGCGCAATCAGCTCCTTGGCGAGCGGCGGATGCATCGGGTTGAGCTGCGGCGTCGCCGGCGCCAGTCCCAGCATCTGCCGCGCCGCCGGCACGTAATGCACCTCGTCGAAGACGAATTTCGGCGGCGAGGCGAGCCCGATCATCAGCACGACGTGCGCGATCGCGAAGATCAGCAATGCCGTCATCACACAGCGGCGGACCGACAGAGCGCCATCCTGCGCAACCTCGCCGTCCTCTTCGTCGTCATCGCGGCGAGCAGCAGATACCTTCATGGGCCTCCGCGTTGAACTGATCTCACGGTGGCGGCAACTAACCACCGAACGGTCATCGAGGCAAACTTGTGCCTATTTTACAACAACCCCGCGCGCCGTCTTCGGCTAGATTGGGCAAGGAACAATCTTCGGTGTGGATATGAATCAGCGTCGCCGAGCCTGTGTCGCTGCAATCTCGGCCGCCGCCCTGCTGGGCTTGGCGGGCGGGGCAAGCGCCGACGGCCGCATCGGCGAGGCCGTGCTGGTGCAGAAGGACGTGCTGCGCGTGGCAGGCGCGTCGAGCAGTCCGATCAATGTCGGCGACGGCGTCGTGCGCAACGAGACGGTGCGCACCGGCAATGACAGCGCCGCGCGGCTCGTCATGATCGACAGCACCAATCTCTCGCTCGGCGCCAACGCCACCCTGACGCTCGACCGCACCGTCTTCAACGACGAGACCAGCTATCGCGATATCGCGATCCGGCTCGGCACCGGCGCGTTCCGCTTCGTCACCGGCCATTCCGAGAAAACCGCCTACAAGATCAACACGCCGCTCGCGACCATCGGCGTGCGCGGCACCATCCTCGACATCCGCTCGCAGCGCGGCCAGACCATGGTCGTGCTGCAGGAAGGCGCTTCGCGGGTCTGCACCCTCACCTTCCAATGCCTCGAGCTGACGCAGCCGGGCGACACCGCGATCATCACCGCGACCGGCAACGGCCGAAGCGCGATCAAGAAGACCAGCAATCCGTCCTGGAGTTTTGCCGCGACCTGCGCGTCGACATCCGGCCTTTGCACGGTCACCGATCTCGCCAGCAATGCGCCGCCGCAGGACTTCACCGGCATCCTGTGCGGGCGATGACGATGAGAACGCACCGCGGTCAGCTTGCTCTCCTGATGACCGCCATCGCCGGCGGGCTGCTCGCGCTTGCGCTGCAAGCCGCGCCGGCCGCCGCGCAGAGCAGTTGCGGGGTGGACAATTTCGCGGCGGCGCCGTGCCCCAGCCCGTCGCCGTCGCCGACCTCCTCGCCCACCGCGACGCCGACGCCGTCGGCCACGCCGACATCGACCTCAAGTCCGACACCGACGCCCTCTCCCTCGATCTCGCCGACCCCGTCGCCGTCGCCCACCGGCGCGGGAAACAGCGCGAACGCGATCAACGGCCTCGCCGACCAGCGCTTCAACCAGATGATCACCAACCGCGTGCTCGGGCTGGTGCTGCTCGGCGTCAACGAGCAGGTCAACTGCAACGACTGCATTAGCGCATTCGGCTCGGCCGGCTCGTTCTCGGCCGGCATCCATGGCCGCAAGCAGCTCACAAACAATCTGGCGCTGCTCGCGGGCCTCGCCTACACGCACTACGACGAGAACGGCTACCACGTGACGTCGGCGCCGATCGGCGCCTTCGCACTGCGCTACGACTTCGTCGACTGGGGCTCGTCGCGGCCGTTCTTCGACGTCGGCACGATCCTGACGCCCTATGAGCGCGTGCGCTACGGCCGGAGCTATGCAACGAGCCTCGGCAACGTCACGGTGGACGGCACCACCACGGCATCGAACTACGCGGTCTACGGCCGCGCCGGCTGGATCAGCCGGCTCTCGCCGCGCGACGAGCTCGCGGCATCGGTCGAGCTGTGGCAGTTGTGGCAGCACGTCGCCGGCTATCGCGATCCCGCGGTGGCCTTCAACCCGTTCGATGCGACGATCGCCGGCGGCACCGACCGCACCAGCCTGGTCAAGGTCGGTGGCCAGTGGACCCACCTGTTCGGCACGAGCATCGAGGCCAACATCAATGGCGGCTACGTCCAGTCGTTCGCGACCAGCTCCGGCATCGTCGCCACCGTCACCGGCAACGGCACGGTGACGCCGACCATGGGCAACCAGGGCTGGTTCGAATATGGCGGCCGGCTCGGCTTCCGCCTGCCGCAGGGCTGGATCGCCGATCTGTTCGTCAACGGCACGCTCGGCCCGCAGCCGGTCGGCAACACCATCCACGGCGGCATCGGCCTGCGCGTCCATTATTAGCGGCTGGCGCTGGCCCCTGGCGGGTGCACCAGGGCCGGCTGTTCGCCGACATCCTGCGAGTCGGGCTGCCGAGCGCGCTCAACGCGGTCATGGTCAATCTCACCGTCATCCTGGTGACCGCGCTCTACGCATTGGTGTGCAGCCGCGTTCTCTCGCCCCGGATCTGGCGTTCGCCTCGTTAGCGCGACATCCACCGGCGGGCGCAATCCGACCGCTTGCAACTCACAAGCCGTCACCGCCAAATACAGGCAATTCGCGCGACTGCTACCAATGAGTGGTGCGAACGGGCACCTGTCGATGATCCGGCAAACGGCCTGATAACCTTCCGCTTCCGCTACTCCGCTGCCGGTTTCCTTTACGGAACCGGATTCAGCATGCGGTAACGTCTGACCGCCACTTCCTTTGCAGCAGGGGCTCGCATCCGCCGGCATCGAGCCTCGGACAGCCATCAGCAGGAAGCGTCGCACATGACCGCATCGATTTCGTCGAAGACTCTTCGCGATCTGGCATGGAGATTTGGCCGCGCGAAGGACGGCCAGATCAGCATGATCTTCGCCATCACCATCATCCCGATCCTGGTGTCGGTCGGCGCCGCGGTCGATTTCGCCAAGTCGAGCGACACCAGGGCGCAGTTGCAGAAGTCGGTCGACGCCGCGGTCCTCGCCGGCGTGACCCAGGCGAGCGCGCAGCAGGTGTCGACCGCGAGCGCGGTGTTCTCGGGCAGCTTCAGAGGCCGGTTCGGCACCGGCACAACGGCGACCTTCACGCCCAACAGCGACGGCTCGCTGTCGGGCACTGCGACGACCTCGGTGAAGACCTCGTTCCTCAACGTGATGGGCACGACGTCGCTCGGCGTGACGGCGTCCGCAACGGCCAAGGCCGGCGCGCAGACCACGTCGCCCGTCTGCATCCTGCTGGTCAGCACCATCAACGCGCAATCATTGCTGGTGAATTCCGGGGCCCAGCTCAATGCGCCGAGCTGCGAGATCCACGTGCTGTCGACGCAGAGCCCGGCCGCGATGTTCAACGCCACGCTCAACGTCAAGCGCATCTGCATCAAGGGCACCAACATCACCAAGAACGGCGGCGTCACTCCGCCGGCCGAGACTGGCTGCGCGGCGATCTCCGACCCATTTGCCGGCAAGCTGCCCGCCGTCACGGTGGGCGCGTGCACCACCAACAACAAAGTCTATGATCCCGGCTCGGTCACCCTCAATCCCGGCGTCTATTGCGGCGCGACCAATTTCAACGGCTCCGGCACGCTGACGCTCAATCCGGGCCTCTACATCATCAAGGGCGGCGCGATGACCTTCAACTCGGGGTGGACGGTCACCGGCAGCGGCGTCACCTTCTACCTCGTCGACCAGAACGCGACGCTCACCTTCAACGGCAACGTCAATGCGACGCTGTCGGCGCCGACCAGCGGCACCTACGCCAATATCCTGATGTACGAGCCGAGCGGCCTGTCGACGACGAACCTGCCGATCAACGGCACCAGCAGCTCGTCCTACACCGGCCTGATGTATCTGCCGAGCCGCAACGTCACCATCAACTCGGTCTCGACCATGAGCAGCAACAGCGTCACGATGGTGTTCAACACGCTGATCCTGAACCAGACCAACTGGGCGATCGCGCCCGGCGCACTGTCGATGTCGGCGGCCAGTGGTCCGGCCGGCACGGCGTTCCTGTCGAGGTAGGTGCCATAGCTGAGCCAATTCTCGTGAGTGCTGTTTCAGTAGCTTGTCGCAGGGACTGACGACCCGGCTACACGAAAAGATATCAGCTCCTCTTTTAGGAGATGAAACGGAGCTGCATCCCGCCACCGATACTGCTTCCCTCTCCGCGTTCTTCACGGCAGAGGGAACGCGGTGTCGCTGGCGGCTGCAGCGTCGTTTCAGCACTGCAAGGGCTTCACCAGCTCACCAGAGCCGCTCGAGCCCTGCGTCTCGGCCGCCGCCTCTGCCGACTCCCCAAGCGGCCGCGAGCCCGCCCACTCACGCCTTCGTCGCCACTCTCTCCCCTTGACACCCTCTCCCGTTTCAGATGATGTTACGTTATAACATTGCATAAAGAGGCCGCATGCCCGCCCGCCGGCACCGACCCTTTCCCCTGAAGAGGCTGTTCGATCTCGATGCGCAAACTCCCCGTCACGGTCTTGTCCGGCTTCCTCGGGGCTGGGAAGACCACTTTGGTCAGCCACATCCTGAACAACCGCCAGGCTCGGAAGCTGGCGCCGCGCCAACGAGGCGGCCTGATCAGCATTCATCCGAACAACGGCTCGGGTGCAACGACCAGCGAGACACACGCGCGACAGTCGCCCCTGCTTCGCGTGTGAGAGGGAAGGCGGTATAGCCGCTCCCTGCCCGGCGGAGCCGTCGCGAGACGGCTCCGCCATTTCCTTGATGGCTACGACTTCGATTCGGCAGGATCGCGGTGCACCGGGTCGATCCACAGCACCGTCTCGGGCTTCTCGACCGGCTCGATGTCGATGTTGATCGCGACCGCCTCGCCGTCGCTGCGCACCAGCACGCATTCGAGCACTTCGTCCGGGCTCGCATTGATCTCCTGGTGCGGCACATAGGGCGGCACGAAGATGAAATCGCCGGGACCGGCCTCCGCGGTGAACTGCAGCCGATCGCCCCAGCGCATCCGCGCCTTGCCTTTCACGACGTAGATCACGCTCTCGAGATGGCCGTGATGATGCGCCCCGGTCTTGGCGTCAGGCCTGATCGTGACCGTGCCCGCCCACAATTTCTGCGCTCCGACGCGCGCGAAGTTGATCGCCGCCTTGCGGTCCATGCCCGGCGTCGACGGCACGTTGGAATCGAGCTGATTGCCCGGAATGACGCGGACGCCGTCGTGCTTCCAGCGCTCGTCGCCGTGATCGTGGGAATGGCCGTGCGCGTGATCGTGAGAGCCTGACATGATTTCTTCTCGGGATTTCGTCGGTTCGAGGGAACCAACCGTTCTTAGCCGAAATGCCGCAGCGAAGCTATTCGCAGTTCCGCGCGAACCTTTCTGCATTGCGTGCGTTGGATCGGTGGAGTTCACACGAACAACGGAGGACGAAATCATGGGTGCCACCACCGACAAGATCAAGGGCGTCGCCAACGAGACCATCGGCAAGGCCAAGCAGGGCATCGGCGAAGCCACCGGCTCCGAGCGCCTGCAGGGCGAGGGTGCCGTGCAGGAGATCAAGGGCAAGGGCCAGCAGGCGCTGGGCGATGCCAAGCAGGCGACCAAGGACGCGGTGAACACTGCCGCCGGCGCCGCCAACAAGAACCTCTGAGCAGGATCGGCGCGACCGCTGAGGTAGCGCGATGAAGCTCAATAGAAACTAAAAGGATCGGCTCCTCGTGGGCCGATCCTTTCGTTTTATATCACGTCCGAGAAATAGCTCATGCTTACGTCCGTCATCGCAAGCGAAGCGACGCGATCCAGAGTCCCCGACCGGACACTGGATTGCTTCGTCGCCTGCGGCTCCTCGCAATGACGGCGGTGAGAGCCTTTGCATCAACTCGGCTCGTGATGAGAGCGGGCGAAGGCAGCGTCTCTACTTCACGCCGAGCAGTTCGACGTCGAACATCAGCGTCGCGTTCGGCGGAATCACGCCGCCGGCGCCGCGGGCGCCGTAGCCCAGCTCGGGCGGAATGATCAGGGTACGCTTGCCGCCGACCTTCATGGTGGCGACGCCCTCGTCCCAGCCGGCGATCACGCGCTTCATGCCGATCGGGAATTCGAACGGCTCGTTGCGATCCACCGACGAGTCGAATTTCTTGCCCTTCTGGCCGTTCTCATAGAGCCAGCCCGTATAATGCATCACGCAGGTCTGACCGCGCGTCGGCGTGGCGCCGGTGCCTTCCTTGGTGTCGATGATCTGCAGTCCGGAGGGAGTGGTCATGGTCTTTCCTGTGGGTTTGGCGGAACTGGTCTGTGCCGAGACCGCGCGGGAGCCCAGCAAGACACCGGCCGCGGCCGATGCCGCCGCCATCAGCGCAACTCTTCTGTTCATCGGACGCCGCATGCTCCAGACCGCCTCTGCTCGTTCACGGGAGCCGCGGTTTAGCTCATGCGGGAGCGGCTGACCAGCCCGGCACCTGTTTCCGAAAAAAATAATCCTCTTGCCAATAATCGGAAATCATGATTATCTCCGCGCATCCCGCCTCATTGCGGAGGGGCGTTGCGCGCGATCGTCACGACACGCGAGGCGGGGAGCGATGGCCGCGATGAAGCCGCAGCGCATTTTCGGATGCGCGGACGAACGGCAGCTCGCGGACGTGAAGTCGCAGCGTCCTGATACCCCGATGCTGGTATCACGCGCAGTGCGCGCAAGCGCATTGTCGCAATGGTGGCCAACAAGCCCGGCGCACCAGGGAGACTGCGTATAAGCGTGAAGACCGTCGCGCAGGGAATGCCGGTTGAATCGGCTTTGCCTGTGGTACCTGCCGCCTGCATTTTTTTCGCAGGCGGGCCATGGGTGAGGCCTTCACCCGGCATTCCCTGCGCCCTCTGCCTTTCGAGAGGGACGAACTGATCGCAGACCTCGGGCGTCCGTGCCGCGAGAACGAGACCATGTGTCGATCGTTGTTTGAGCCGTGTATCCGCCCCCGTCCACCGCCGTCGTCCCGGACAAGCCGTGACGCGCGCCGCGTGTCGCGGCGCCGATCCGGACCCATACGCCGCGGCGGACGTGACGTGCGAAGAACTAACGGCTGGCCTGCCTCAAACCACTGCCTGGGGTCATGGGTCCCGGCGCAAGGCCGGGACGACAGTGGTGTGTGTGGATGCAGCTTGCGTAGCCACCATCGTCATTGCGAGGAGCGAAGCGACGAAGCAATCCAGAGTGACAGCCACGGCTCTGGATCGCGTCGCTGCGCTCGCGATGACGAATGGCGCCGCCTCAATACCCCAGCGCGCAGCCGTCCTTGCGCGGGTCGGAGCCGCCGGTGAGCGTGCCCTTGTCCCAGTCGATCCAGATCGCCTGACCGCCGCCGAGCGGCGACACCACCTTGGTGGTCTTGTGGCCGATCTTCTGCAAGCCCTCGACCACCTCGGCCGGCACGCCGTCCTCGAGCTGATAGACGCCCTCGTAATGCAGACCCCTGGCCATATCGATCGCTTCCTGCACGTCGCAGCCGTAGTCGAGGATGTTGGTCAGAACGTGGGTCTGGCCGACCGGCTGATACTGGCCGCCCATGACGCCGAACGACATCTGGGCGCGGCCCGCCTTGGTGGCGAGCGCCGGAATGATCGTGTGCAGCGGACGCTTGCCCGGGCCGATGCAGTTCGGATGGCCCGGCTGGATGCGGAAGCCGCCGGCGCGGTTCTGCAGCAGCACGCCGGTCTCGTTGGAGACGATCGCCGAGCCGAACGAATGCGCGATCGAGTTGATGAAGGAGCAGACGTTGCGGTCGCGGTCGACGACCGTGATGTAGACGGTCTCCGGATTCATCGGCGGCGCGACGTTCGGCAGGTCGAGCAGCTTGTCGAGGCTGATCTGCGAGATGTACTCGTCGGCGAACTCCTTGGCGAGGATGCTCGCGACCTCGGTCGTCATGTGCGCGGGATCGCCGATGTGCTGCTCGCGCATCATGTAGGCGATACGGGCGGCCTCGGCCTCGAGGTGGAAGCGCTCGACGCTGAGCGGATCGATGCGCGTGAGGTCGAAGCGCGAGAGGATGTTGAGCATCACCAGCATGGTGATGCCCGGACCGTTGGGCGGGCACTGCCAGACGTCGTAATCCTTGTAGGTGGTGCCGATCGGCGAGGTCACCTCGGTCTGGTGGTTGGCGAAATCCTCCAAGGTGTGCAGGCCGCCGATGCCGCGCAGGGTCTGCACCATGTCCTCGGCGACGGCGCCGGTGTAGAAGCCCTTCGCCCCCTCCTTGGCGATGACGCGCAGGGTCTGCGCCAGCTCCGGCTGGCGGATCACGTCACCGACCGCTGCCGCCTTGCCATGCGGCAGAAAGTAGCGCGCGGTGTTGGTGCCGTTCTTGAGCTTCTCGAACTGGTTGTTCCAGTCGAACGCGACACGCGGCGCCACCACATAGCCGTCCTCCGCGGCGCGGATCGCGGGCTGCAGCAGCCGGTCGAGCCCGAGCCGGCCGTGGTCGCGCAGGATGCGGTCCCAGGCATCGATCGCGCCGGGGACGGACACCGCATGGGCCGAGGTCAGGGGGACCGAATGGATCTTGCGCTCGAGGTACCAGTCCACGGTCGCGGCGGCGGGCGCCCGACCCGAGCCGTTATAGGCCATGATCCGGCTTTCGCCCCTGGGCTGTACCAAGGCGAAGCAGTCGCCGCCGATGCCGGTCGATTGCGGCTCGATCACGCCGAGCAGGGCGCAGGCTGCCACCGCGGCGTCGGCCGCGGTGCCCCCGGCCCGCAGCACCTCGATCCCGGCCAGCGCCGCCTGCGGGTGCGATGTCGCGATCATTCCGTTCTGGGCGTGGACCGTCGACCTGCCTGGGAAGTGGAAGCTTCTCATCGTTGCTCGCTGCGTGATCGTGTGGTGGTTGGAATACCAGTGCTGGCCGGCTACATCGCACATTCCTTCCAGGCTCGGCAATGCCCGGGGATACCAGCTTTTCTATGGTCAGCTCTGCTGGTAAACGGCCGCATGCCCCTCGCCGTCGCCGCCTTCTATCAGTTCGTCGCCCTGCCGGATTTTCGCGACCTGCGCGCGCCGCTCCACGCCTTTTGCGCCGAGCGCGGCATCAGGGGCAGCGTCCTGCTGGCCGAGGAGGGCATCAACGGCACCGTGGCCGGGACCGAGCCGGCAATTGCCGCCCTGGTAGGCGCGTTTCGCGACGGAACGCTGTTCGACGGCCGGCTGGACAATCTGGAGCTGAAATACTCGCGCGCCACGGCCATGCCGTTCCGGCGCCTCAAGGTGCGGCTGAAGCGGGAGATCGTGACGCTCGGCGATCCCGCCGCCGATCCGACCCGGCAGGTCGGGACCTATGTCAGTCCCGCCGATTGGAACGCGCTGATCACCGCGCCGGATACCGTCGTGCTCGACACCCGGAATGCGTTCGAGGTGGCGATGGGGACGTTCGAAGGCGCGGTCGATCCAGGCCTGCAGAGCTTCGGGCAGTTCAAGGATTTTGCAGAACACGCACTCGATCCTGCCAGGCACAAGCGGATCGCGATGTTCTGCACCGGCGGCATCCGCTGCGAGAAGGCGAGCGCGCTGCTGCTGGCGCGCGGCTTTTCCGAGGTCTACCACCTCAAGGGGGGCATCCTGAAGTATCTCGAGGAGATCCCGGAATCCGAGAGCCGCTGGCGCGGCGGCTGTTTCGTGTTCGACGAACGGGTGGCGCTCGGTCACGGGCTGCGGGAGCACAGCGAGGCCACCATCAAGGCCGCTCCGGAGGGCGCACGCGATGAGCAGTTCTGAGCCATCCAACGCGGAGCTCGGCGAGCGGATCGACACGCTGGAGATGCGCCTCACCTTCCAGGACGACACGATCGAGACGCTGAACCAGACCATCACTGCGCAGTGGCGCGAGATCGACGCGCTGAAGCGGCGGATCGCCCTGCTGGTCGAGCGGCTCGAGGACGCGCAAGGCAACGCCGAGGGGCCGCGCAATGAGCCTCCGCCGCACTACTGAGCGGGCGGCGATCTCAGGCCGGGACGGTCGCCGGCGCCTTGCCGGCGGGCAGATCGATCACCTCGCCGGCCATGATCAGGCGGTCGCGGCCGGCGTCCTTGGCGGCATAGAGCGCGCGGTCGGCCGCCTCGATCAGCGAGGCCGGGCCGGCGGAGCGCTCGAAGCCGGGCCGGCACACCGCGCCGCCGATGCTCGCGGTGACGATGCCCGCCGGGTTGTGATCGTGGACGATGCGGGCCTCGTGCAGTGCCCGCCTGATCCGCTCGCCGAGCCTGGCGCAGCCCCCGGCATCGGTGTTCGGCAGCAGGACGGCGAACTCCTCGCCGCCGTAGCGGGCCGCCAGATCCGAGCTGCGCTGCGCCTCGTCGGCCAGAATGCCGGCCACGGTGTGCAGGCATTCGTCGCCGGCCGGGTGGCCATAGGCGTCGTTGAAGGCCTTGAAGTGGTCGATGTCGATCATCAGCAGCGCCAGCGAAGTCTTGTCGCGGTAGGCCCTGCCCCACTCCTCCAGCAGCCGCTCGTCGAACCGGCGGCGGTTGGCGAGCCCGGTGAGGCCGTCCTCGATGGCCAGCGTCTCGAGCCGGCCCTGCAGCGTCTTCTGCTGCGTCACGTCGCGGGTGACGGCGACGAAGCCGTCGAGCGCGCCATCCGGCTGACGGGTGGCGCGGATCGTGGTCTCGACCCAGATCTCAGATTTGTCGCGGCGACGCATGCGATAGGTGGCGCGCGCCTCGTCGACAGCGCCCCTCCTGAGCTGATCGAGGATCTCCTGCAGTTGCGGGCGATCGAGCGGATGCACACCGGACAGCGCGCGCTTGCCCAGGAGCTGCGACGGGTGCCAGCCCAGCACGCGCATGGTCGACGGCGAAACGTAGCCGATGCAGTCGTCCAGCTCGATCCGCGTCACGATGTCGCTGGAGCCTTCGGCGAGCAACCTGAAGTTCTCCTCCTTTGCCGCCAGCGCCGCGGCGAGCTGCTGCCGCTGCAGCAACTGCTTCGCGAGGAAGATGCCGATCGCGATGACCAGCGCAACCAGACAGACCAGCACCGTCAGCCGGACCAGCGCGTCACGCGTCCATTCCGCCAGGACCTCCGCCTCGGTGCGCGTCACGAGAATGAGGAACGGATAGCGCTGCGCGTGCTGATAGAACCCGATGCGTTCGGACGGTTCGCCGAGCCGCCGGAAATGCAATGGCCCCGACGCCGGATGATAGGGTATCGCTTCAGGTATGGGGCGCCCAAGTGTCCGCGGGTCCGGTTCCGCATTGTCGGCGAGGACGGCTCCGTCACGGCTCATCAGGCTGATCGTGCCCTGACGACCGACGGCAAACTGACGGTAGAACTGAGCAAAATAGGCAACGTCGATGGTTGCCAGCACGACGCCGCCGAACCGGCCATCCGCGTGATTCCAGCGCCGCGACAGGGTGATGACCCATTGACCGCCGGCCCTGCTCTGCACCGGACGACCGATCAGCAGGGAGCGATCGGCCGAAATCCTGTGGTGTGCGAAGTAGTCGCGATCGGCATTGTTGTAGTTGGTGAGCGTGACGTCCTCGGTGGTGGCAAGCCAGTCGCCGTTTTCGCCATAGGCGAAGATGCCCCGGATGCGGCCGAGATTGGCCTTCCTCGTCTTCAGAATCGTCTGCAGTCGGGCGATCGCACCGGGCTTGCCGTCATCGGTCTCGAGCGCGGCGACGACGCCGCGCAACAGCGAATCCGCAAGCTCGAAGGTATCCTCGACGTGCTGGGTGAGCGAGTGAGCGAGGTTGCCGAGATCGGTTTCGGCATTGCGTACCTCCGCCTGTCGGGAAGTCCATTCGCCCCATACGCTGTAAGCGAGAATCGTGACCGACACGAGCGCAAGCACGCCAGCCGCCCACATTGGCAGGCGGCTTCGATCAACTCTGGTCGCACCAATGTCCATTCCGCGGGACTCTCCGGACGCCGCGAGAGTCCCATGGACATCTTATTTAACTCTGAAATGCGATTGGTCCGAGGGCGTCCGCACCGACCCGTAAGACTACGGCCGCTCCCGTACTACTACGGACAAACAACGGCGGCGCCACGCTCGAGGCGGGCGTTTAGCCTGTTAGTTCAGCGAACGAACACCGATCGCACCTTTTCCCAAAGCGATGGCGAATGGTCCAGGTCAACGTCATCGCCCTTCACGCGGGTCGTCGAGGGCTGCTGCAGGCTCACCGGATCCGATGCCGGAAACGTGTCCATCAGTCCCTTGTCGAGCTGCGTTGCAGTCGCACGGTCGAGACGCGCAGCTTCGCGCGGATCAACCGCGTGCTTGTCGTGCGGCGCGGGATTGAATTTCTCAGCCATGATCGATCTCCCTGTGGAACGACAACGCAGGGGCGACGGACGTGTTCCCCTCGATGTGACGTCCCGCAACTGTGGGGACGATCGCATCTCCGGCGACTCCCGAGCCGATATGACCTTGGCCGGAACCGCGTGGGCATGTATCACGGACGGTAAACTGTTCCCGAAGGTTGCGGAGCCCGAGCGTGAGTGAGACTGCCGTGAACAAGCCTTTCATCGACGTGCTGGCCGGTCGGCGCCAGAGCGTGCCTCCGGTCTGGATGATGCGGCAGGCCGGCCGCTATTTGCCGGAGTACCGCGAGGTCCGCGCCAAGGCCGGCGGCTTTCTCGACCTCTGCTTCAATCCCGAGCTCGCGGCCGAAGTGACGCTGCAGCCGATCCGGCGCTTCGGCTTCGATGCGGCGATCATCTTTTCCGACATTCTGGTGATCCCGCATGCGCTCGGCCGCGGCGTCCGCTTCGAGGTCGGCGAGGGCCCGCGGCTCGACCCGCTCGATACGCCGGAGAAGATCGCGACGCTGTCGGCGAAGGCAGATTTGTCGAAGCTGCAAGCGGTGTTCGAGGCGCTGCGCCGGGTGCGGGCCGAGCTGCCACCGAGCACCGCCCTGATCGGCTTTTGCGGCGCCCCGTGGACGGTCGCGACCTACATGGTCGCGGGCCAAGGCACGCCCGACCAGGCACCGGCGCGGCTGCTGGCCTATCGCCATCCCGAGGCGTTCGGCACGATCATCGACGCGCTGGTCGACAGCTCGATCGGCTATCTCTTGAAGCAGCTGGAGGCCGGAGCCGACGCGCTGCAGATCTTCGACACCTGGGCCGGGGTACTGTCGCCGCGCGAGTTCGCGCGCTGGTCCGTCGCGCCGACGCGACGCATCGTCGAGGGCGTGCGCAAGGCGCGGCCGGATGCGAAGATCATCGGCTTTCCGCGCGGCGCCGGTGCATTGCTGCCGGGCTACGTCGCCGAGACCGGAATCGATGCCGTCAGCATCGACTGGACGGCGGAGCCGGGCCTCGTGCGCGAGCGGGTGCAGAGCAAGGTCGCGGTGCAGGGCAATCTCGATCCGCTGGCGCTGCTCACTGGGGGCGCGGCGCTCGACCAGGCGGTCGATGACGTGCTGGCGAGCTATTCCGGTGGAAGGCACATCTTCAACCTCGGCCACGGCATCCTGCCGGAGACGCCGATCGCCCATGTGGAGCAGATGCTGGCGCGGGTGCGCGCCTACAAGGGATGACTTGCTAGCGCGGCCGACTGCGCTCGATCAGCTCGGCCGCGCCGTTGGCGAGAAGCTCGAGCCCGACCGCGCGGCCGAGCTCGCGCGGACGATCCGCCGGCGCCGAGCGCTGTGCTTCAATGAAGCGGCCGCCGTCCTCGTCGAGCACCGAGGCGGTCAGCGTCAGCTGTCCGCCGTCGATGGTCGAAAATCCTGCGATCGGCGAGTTGCAGTGGCCGTTGAGCACCCACAGCACCTCGCGCTCGGCGTCGGCGCAGGTCCGCGCCGCTGCATCGTCGATCGTCGCCAGGATGCGCCGCGTCTCCCAATCGGAGGCAGGGCACTCGACGGCGACGATGCCCTGCCCGACCGCCGGCAGCATGTCGGCGACGGGGAAGTCGTACGAGGCGCGATCAGAAAGACCGACCCGCTCCAGCCCGGAGCGCGCCATGATCAGCGCATCGGCCGGTCCCACGGCGCCGCCATCCGGCAGCCGCTGCAGCTCGCCATTGTCGAGCTTGCGGATGCGGGTGTCGGCCGCGCCGCGGAAATGGATCAGCTCGGCGTGCGGAAACAGCCGCCGCGCATAGGCGGCCCGGCGCACGGCGTTGGTGCCGATCTTGAAGCCCCGGCCGCCATCGTTGCGGAATTGGTCCAGCGACAGCCCGCGCCGCAGCACCAGCACGTCGCCCGGCGGATCGCGCGACAGCAGCGCGGCAACCACCAGACCGGGCGTCTCCTCATTGCCCGGCATGTCCTTCAGCGAGTGCATCGCTGCATGCAGCCGGCCGTCCAGCATGGCACGGCGGATCTCGGCCACGAACGCGCCACCCTTGCCGCCGTGGGTGAGCAGCTTGCTGGTCTGGTCGGAATCGCCCGTCGTCTCGAACTTGACGATCTCGATGTCGAGCGACGGAATCGCCGCCTGCAGCCGACGGGCGATCTCCTCCGTCTGCGCCAAGGCCATCGTGCTCTTGCGGGTGCCGATCCGGAAACGTGTCACGAACTCATTCCTGCGTCAGCGCGCGTCCTGCAAGATCATGTCGGAGGCCTTCTCCGCGATCATGATGACCGGCGCGTTGGTGTTGCCCGAAACCAGATCCGGCATGATCGAGGCATCGACCACGCGCAGGCCGTCGACGCCGCGCACCCGCAGGCGTTGATCGACCACGGCGGCAGCATCGGTCCCCATCCGGCAGGTCGAGGTCGGATGGTAGATCGTGCTGCCGGTCTGCCGGCAGTAGGCCAGGATGTCGTCATCGCTCACGATCTTGGACCCGGGATAGGCTTCATCCGAGACATACGGCTTCAGCGCCGGTGCCGCCAGGATTTTCCGCAGGATCCGGAGGCCCTCGATGTTGGCCCGCCGGTCGGTTTCACTGGCGAGATAATTGATGCGGATTTCCGGCGGCACCGTCGGATCCGCGCTCCTGATCCGCAGCGAACCGCGGCTTTCGGGCCTGAGCTGGCAGACCGAGGCGGTGAAGCCGGAGAAGGTGTGCAGCTTTTCGCCCATCTTGTCGGTCGAGAACGGGATGAAGTGGATCTGGATGTCAGGGCTCGCAAGCCGCGGATCGGTCTTGAAGAACGCGCCGGCCGTACCCGCCGCGATCGTCAGCGGACCGTTGCGGAAGGCCGCATAGCGTGCGCCGGCCAGCACCTTGCGCACGGGGTTGTTGACGATGTCGTTGAGCGTGATGCGCTGGCTGCAGCGCATCACGATGCGGACCTGCAGATGGTCCTGCAGGTCACTCCCGACACCGGGCGCATCGAGAACCACGTCGAGGCCGTGCTGCTTCAGCAGCTCGCCCGGACCGACCCCGGACAACTGCAGCAGTTGCGGCGAGTTATAGGCACCGCTCGACACCAGGATCTCTTTGCGAGCGCGGGCCGTCCGCATTCGGCCGCGCTGGCTGAACGTGACGCCGCGGGCCCGGCGCCCCTCGAACAAAATCCGCTGGGCCAGCGCGTCGGTCTCGACGTGGAGGTTGCTGCGGCCGAGCGCCGGCCGCAGGTAGGAGGCCGCGCTGCTGGCGCGGCGGCCGCGACGGGTCGTCGTCTGGAAGAACCCCGCCCCCTCCTGGCTCGCACCATTGAAGTCGCCATTGAAGGGCAACCCGGCCTCGACCGCCGCTTTCACGAAGGCTTCAGACAAGGGGTCCTCGTGCCGCCAGTCGGACACCGGCAGCGGGCCGTCGACGCCGTGGTAGTCATTGGCGCCGCGGGACTGATTTTCCGCCCGCTTGAAATAGGGCAGCACGTCGTCATAGCCCCAGCCGACATTGCCGCGCTGGCGCCAGCGGTCGTAATCCTCGTGCTGGCCGCGCACGTAGAGCAGGCCGTTGATCGAGCTGGAGCCACCGAGCACCTTGCCGCGCGGCTGGAACACGGAGCGGCCGTCGAGTCCGGGCTCCGGCTCGGTCTGGTACATCCAGTTGACGGTCTTTTCCTTGAATAGCTTGCCGTAGCCGAGCGGGACGTGGATCCAGATGTTGGTGTCCTTTGGACCCGCCTCGAGCAGCAGCACCGTGTGCTTGCCGTCGCTGCTGAGCCTGTTGGCGAGAACGCAGCCGGCCGAGCCGGCACCGACCACGACGTAGTCGAACTCGATGTCCGCCTCACGCAACACCACGCTGCCTTCCATCGCTTCCCCACCGGCCTTGTTGTTCTTTCATCCTCGATGATACCAAAAAGCAAGGACATGCAAGCGGCAAATCAGCAGGTCTGGTCGGCCATCTCAGTCATTGCGGCCTCAGCAGGCGCGCGGCGTGCCGCGCGATCATCATTTCCTCATTGGTGTGGACCACGCGCACGCGCACCCGCGATCGATCCGAAGATATCAAGGAATGGTTCGCACGATTGCGGTCCTCGTCCAGCACGATCCCGAGCCATTCGAAGCCTTGGCAGACGCGCTGGCGAATGTGCCATGCGTGCTCGCCGATACCGCCGCAGAACACGACCGCGTCGATGCCCGAGAGGACCGCGGTCATGGCGCCGAGCTCGCGCCTGATGCGGTCGACGAAGTAGTCGATCGCCTGCCGCGCCTCCGGCGTGCCGGCGGCCTCCAATTCGCGCATGTCCTGCGACAATCCCGACAATCCCTTCAGGCCCGAATGATTGTAGAGGAGATCGGTGACCGCTTCAGCCGTCATGCGCTTCTCCTGAAGCAGATAGAGAACGACGCCAGGGTCGAGCTGACCGCAGCGCGTGCCCATCGGCAGGCCGTCGAGTGCCGTGAAGCCCATCGACGAACCGATGCTCTGCCCATCCCGGATCGCACACATCGAGGCACCGTTGCCGAGATGCATCACGACCACCCGGCCCTTCTCGTCGAGCGGAGCGATCTCCTTCAATCGCGAAACGACGTATTCATAGGATAGGCCGTGAAAGCCGTAGCGGCGGATGCCTTGGTCGTAGAACTCACGCGGCAAGGCGTAGGTATCATTGACCCAGGGGTGCGAACGATGGAACGCCGTGTCGAAACATGCGACCTGCACGGCGCCAGGAAAGGCGCGATGGGCGGCGCGGACACCGGAGAGATTGTGAGGCTGGTGCAACGGCGCCAGCGGAATGAGCTTCTGCAGGTCATTCAGAACATCGTCATTGACGACGATCGGCTGCGTGAAAGCGAGCCCGCCATGAACGACGCGATGACCGACGGCGTCGACTTCGGTGCGCCCGATGGCGCGCTGCAGTACCTCGAGCACGACGCCGAGAGCCGCCTCGTGATCGGTGGCGCTCGCTGCATCGAGGCGTTCATCGGCCAGCGGAGCGCCCCTCAGCTTCGCTTCGAGATGCGGCGCGGCACTGCCAAGCCCTTCGATCTGGCCATACACGGTCTCCACAAGGTCGGCATCTTCCTCGAACAAGGCGAACTTGATCGAGGATGAGCCGGAGTTGAGGATCAGGATGTGTTGCATCGGTGATGCCGCCTCGTGACGAATGATGAACTGATAAACTGCAGAAAATACGAATTATTTCCATGACGATCCGAAGACGAACAAAACGCTAGGTTGTATTCTGGCGCCGAGATGACCGTCGGACCCGCGGGAGGGCCACTGCGTGAATATGCCTCGACATCTCCTGCCGACCACCGTGGTCGGAAGCTACCCGCAGCCGGATTGGCTGGTTGATCGCGCAATGCTCTCGAAGTCCGTTCCCCGCATTCGCATGCAGGGCATGTGGCGCATTCCCCGGCCGCTGCTCGACGACGCTCAGGACGATGCGACCATCGTCGCGATCCACGACATGGAACAGGCGGGGATCGACATCGTATCGGATGGCGAGATCCGGCGCGAAAGCTACTCCAATCGGTTCGCGACCGCGCTCGACGGCGTCGATGCCGACAATCCCGCCATCATCATCTCGCCGTCCGGGATCAAGACGCCAGTGCCGCGCGTCGCCGGTCCGATCACGCGGACGCACCCGGTCGAGCTGCGCGACATGGAGTTCCTCCGCCGTAACACCAAGCGTGCCGCCAAGATCACGCTGCCCGGGCCGTTCACATTGAGCCAGCAGGCCCAGGACGATTTCTACGGCGACGACGAGGCACTCGCCATGGCTTTCGCCGAGGTCGTCAATGCCGAGGCCCGCGACCTGCAACGCGCCGGCGCCGACGTCATCCAGCTCGACGAGCCCTGGGTCCGCAACAATCCGCAGGCGGCGCGGCGCTATGCCGTCAAAGCGATCAACCGGGCTCTGGATCATATTACGGTGCCCACCATCGTTCACGTCTGCTTCGGTTATGCCGCCATCGTGCCGGGCTCCAGCAAACCGAGCGGATATGCGTTCCTGGCCGAGCTTGCCGATTGCCACGCCGCGCAGATCGCTATCGAGGCGGCGCAGCCGCGGCTCGACCTCGGCGTTCTCAGGGATCTCTCGACCAAGACCATCGTGCTAGGCGTCCTCGATCTCGGCAATCCCGAGGTCGAGCCGGTCGCGGTCGTCGCCGAGCGCATCCGCAACGGCCTCAAAGTGGTGGCGCCGGAGCGGCTGGTCGTGGCGCCGGACTGTGGCATGAAATATCTGCCGCGTGCGACCGCTTTCGGGAAATTGAAGGCGATGTGCGCGGCGGCGGCGCGGGTGCGCGAGGAGCTCGCCTGAAAGCCCAATGTGGCAGATGCGGCGCATGTCAGGCGCGACCGCTCCACGATGGCGCCACCCTGCAAACCCATTTCCGGAATAAGGCAGGCGGTGAGCGCCGGGGGTCGGCTGGCCCGATTTCGTCGCGAGGGAGGCTCCGATGGCCGTCTGCATCACGTCGAGGAACGTCGCCGCCGCGATCGGCATGCTTGCTGGCGCAGCGGCGAGCGGGACCGCGATGGCCGACCCGCTCGACGACATCATGGGCGGCCTGATGCGCGACGCGCGCAGCTCGTTTGCGCGGATGGTGCCGATCGGGCTCGTACCGACCATGCCATCGCTCCAGCCGCCTCCCATCCAGCAGCCAACGGCACTGCCACCATCCTCTCGGCCCGCGCTCCCGCCCCAGGCTCAGGCCGTCAAGCCGCAGGCGGTAGCGAAACCATTGCGCCCCCGACCGCCGCTCAGTCCCGCCGCGGCGACGTTGGCGGCTGCCGATGCTGCCGAGACGGTCGCCGACGCCAATCTCGATGCGGCGCTGGCGGCCAACGAGAAGGCCATTTCCGACCGCGACGTGGCGGAGGCGCTGGCGAAGGCCAATCCCACCGCAGCCAACATCGCGGCGGCCAAGGCCGCGGCCGAGGCGGCGTACACCGCCGAAGCGAACCTCACCGACGCGCTGTTGGCCGACAAGGAGACCGATGCACGTCTGAAGGCCGCACGCGCCGCCGTCGCAGCGCAGCAGAGCGGCCGGAAGTCCTCAGGCAAGCCGCCGTCGGCGACGCCGGTCAGCCTCGCCGACAAGTAGCCGGCAGCGCACTCACAGCGCGTCGGCCCGTTCCAGCGTGTCGATCGTGACCACGCCGTGGGCGCGGGAAACGCAGGCGCAGAGCTTGCGGCTGTCGTGCTTCTGCTCGGCGCTGAAGAACACGTCGCGATGATCGATCTCGCCCTCGACTTCGACCACGTCGACCGCGCAGACGCCGCACTCGCCGCGCCGGCAATCCGCCATGACCTCGTGGCCGGCGGCATTCAGCACGTCGAGCATCGAGCGGTCGCGCGGCACAACGATCTCCTCGCCGCTGTCGCGCAGCCGGACCTTGAACGGCTCGGTCGACAGCCGGCCGCTCGATCCGAACGTTTCATAGCTGAGATCGGCCGGCACGCGGCCGCACGCCGCCCACGCGCTGCGCGCGGCATCCAGCATCCGCATCGGTCCGCAGAACAGCACGGCTGCTCCGGACGGCAGACTCGAAAAAAGATCGGACAGGTCAAGCCGCTGCGACTGGTCCGCGGCATACACCGTGAGACGGTCGCCGAGCAGCGCCGCGAGCTCATCGACATAGGCCGCATCACCGCGCGATCGCACCGCATAGTGCAGCGAGACGTTCGGCGTCTTGCGCAGCAGCGCGTGCGCTGCTCCGACCAGCGGCGTGATGCCGATGCCGCCGGCGACCAGACAATAATGCGGACGCTGCCAATCGACCTGCAGCAGCGAGGTCGGGCTCGCCACATCCAGCCGGGCGCCGGGCTGCAGCGACCACAGATAGCGCGACCCGCCGCGGGAATCCTCGGCGAAGCGCACGGCGATCCGGTAGCCACGCGGGTCCGCCTCGCCGACCAGCGAATAGGAGCGGACATCGGGCTGGCCGGCGGCGAGGACGCCGACCTTGATGTGGCTGCCGACCGGATAGGGCGCGCAGACGTAGCCGTCGGGCCGCAGGATGAATTCGCGGATGCCCGGCGCAAGGTCGCGTGTCGAGACCAGGGTCGCAGGCGACCAATTGTCCTGGAAACGCATGATCGCCTCCTCAGCCGTTGATCTGCGTCTTGATCAGCACCGCCGCGGGCACCAGGTCCATCGGACCACGCGCCTTCACGGCGAGCCGCAGGTTGCGGGCCGCCAGCCGGGCATGCTCGCGCATGATGCTCTCGGCGCGGGCGCCCTCGCGGTTCTCGATCGCATCGATGACGATGCGGTGATGCTCCTGCGCGACCACCAGGATGTGACGCGCCTCCGGCAGCGCCGATTGCGCCATCACGAAGCCGCTCGGCGAGGCGAACGGCAGCGCGCTGGCGCGGTCGACCTGGCGGATCACCGGCGGGCTGCGCGACAGTTCGGCCAGCAGGGCATGAAAGCGCGCGTTCAGCGCCACATAGGCCGAGAACGCGTCGAACGAGAGCTCGGCCGGCGCGATCAGCTCGTCGATCTGGGCGAGGCACTCGCGCATCGGCTCGGTGTCGCGCACGGACACGCCGCGCTCGGCGGCGAGCCGCGCCGCCAGTCCTTCCATCGTGCCGCGCACCTCGATGGAGTCGAGCACGTCGCGCTCGGAGAACGATTTCACCATGAAGCCGCCGGACGGAATGGCCTCCAGCAGCCCCTCCTCCTCGAGCCGCACCAACGCCATGCGCACCGGCGTGCGCGAGACGCCGGCGGCCTCCACCGCCTGCAGCTCGGAGATGCGCTCGCCGGGGCGCAAGCCGCCGGTGAGGATCAGGTCGCGCAAGGTGAGCTGCGCACGTACGGTCTGCGAGATCGAACGCTCGCTGTCACGCTCGGCCATTCCATTCTACTCCGCGGCTTCACGCAGCGGCGTTTCGCGCGCGATCATCCGATCGATGATCCGCCGTGCCCACATTGCGCCTGCATCGATGTTGAGGTTGTAGAACACGCGTCCCGGATTCTCGTCCATCGCGCGCTGCTGCGCTTCCAGGATCAGCTCGTCTTCGCGGAAGATGCCCGACACGCCCTCGCGGATCTCCGTCGTCAGCCGCTGCTCGGGGAGCTGGTAGTTGCGGGCGAACGCCCAGAAATAGTGGCAGGTCTTGTCGGTCTCCGGCGTGATGGTGTTGAGCACCATGCCGTTGACGCCCTGCGAGCGGTCGCCCTCCGGCGCGCCCGTGCCGGCCGGTGCGACGCCGACGTCGATCGTCACCGTGCACGGCGCTTCGAAGCGGATGATCTGCCAGCGGTCCACCAGACCGGGCTTGCCGAGCTGCTTCGCCCAGAACGGCGGCGGCTCGATGCCGCGCATCCAGCGCGTCACGGTCGCGGTGCGCTCGCCATGGGTGACGTCGAACGGCGCTTCCGCCACCGCGTCGTTGCCGATCGACGAGCCGTGCACGAAGGTCTCGTGCGTGAGGTCCATCAGATTGTCGACCACCAGCCGGTAGTCGCATTTGACGTGGATGGTCTTGCCATCGCCGGCCCAGGCCGGATCGTGATTCCAGTGCATGTCGGGAATGGCAGCCGGATCGGCCAGCGCCGGATCGCCCATCCACAGCCAGATGAACCGATGCCGCTCGACCGCCGGATAGGCACGTACGCAGGCCGAGGGGTTGATGGTCTCCTGCGACGGCATGAAGGTGCAGCGGCCCTGCGGGCTGAATTTCAAGCCGTGATAGCCGCAAACGACGGTGTCGCCTTCCAGCCGGCCCTTGGACAGCGGCACCAGCCGGTGCCAGCAGGCATCTTCGAGCGCGGCGATGGTGCCGTCGGCCTTGCGGAACATCACGACGTGCTTGCCGCAGATCGTCCGCGGCAGCAGGGCCTGCTTGACCTCGGCGTCCCAGGCCGCGGCGTACCAGGCATTCATCGGAAAAGAAGCGGCCATGGCGTGTCCTCGTGGCGGTATACTTCTAGCTGGTCATTGTATACATCAAACGAGGGAGGAGGCGCAAGTTCCGCCTTCTCCCGGCGGAAAACCGCCAATCCTGTATACAATAGCCGCACGACGGTTCCGCTCCAAGGAACAAGGCTGACAGACAATCCCTTCTGATTCAAGCACTTGCGCTGATTCCGCTAGGCACTCCGAAAAGACTCACCCGCTCGGTAACGGCCCCAGAGATCCGCCGGATCAGCCCCCTCGGCGAGAGCTGTTCCGTTCGGAGCGCGGCACCGGCGACGCAGGGGCCGATGATCACAGCCCCTCGCCCCGCAGCCACGCGGCGCCGCGCGCATAGAGCGCTTCGACCTCCGGCCCCTTCAGCCCGGGCATGTCGCGCTTCACCGTGTAGCCGATGCGCGTCTGCAGATAGGCGAGATGCCGATACCCCACGGGAAATTGCTCCAGCAGCGCGCGATCCAGCGCCGGCACCGCGCCCGGCGTCACCGGGTCCATGCGATCCTTCTCGTAGATCGGCTGGCGCAGCACGATGCCCCATTTGCCCGCGCGCTTCTCGAGGAAGTCGTAGAAGCGGCCGGTGCAGAGCACGTCGCACACGACGCCTTCGACCTCGGCCCGCTGTGAGATCGTCATCTTGGTCTGGGAGATCGCGCGATGGCCGGCGAGATCGACCGAGATGCCGCCGAGAAAGTGCAGGATGTTGACACCCTTGGCCCAGGCCGCCTTGCTGATCTCGATGAACTCGTCACCGGTGCCCTGCGTCCACGTCGCCATCATCCGCCCATCCGGATGCCACACCGTGCGGAAACGCTCCCAATCACCGGCATCGCGCCAGATCGCCCAGTTCTGCAACAGTTCGCGGATCTGACGGTCGTCCTCGATCTCGGTGGCGGTCTTGGTCATGTGCATTTCCTCCGTGTTGCGCGGCTGCTGAATACATGGATCGGAGCAGCGCTGCAAAACTCACATTGCTGGTGATGAAGTCCAAAACGCGCCAAGCATTCGATGTCGTCCCGGGCAAGTCCGACAACGCGGAGCGTTGGCGGACGCCGACCCGGGATCCATACGCCGCGGCGGATGTGGCTGGGCGAGAATGGTCGACCATCGTGCCTCGCACATCTCCCTGGGGTTATGGATCCCGGATCGGCGCGCGCGTCGCGCGCTTGTCCGGGACGACAGTTGAGTAGATGTCGACACCTTCGACCTCATCACGGAGGCGAACTGATAAGCATCTTTCATCCCGCGGCACGTCGTGCCCGGGTGATGCAGCATTCGTGTCCCTCTGAACAACGAGAGGGCGCGAGGAAGGCCGGACCTCGGCTGAGGCCCGTGGCCCGCCTGCTCAAAAGAATGCAGGCGGCAGGTACCACAGGTACAGCCGGACAGACCCGGCCTTCCCCGCGCAACGGTTTTAACGGTGTCCTTCGTGCTCTCCCTGGGGATCGGCTCTCTTGCCCCCATTTTGCGACAACGCGCCTTTGGCGCGTTGCGCAGACCTCAGCGTCGAGAGGCCAGGACCACACGACTTCGCCGTCCGTAACGCCCGCGCTCGTCAGGCGCAGCCGTCACGTCCATCGCAGCCCGCCTCCACGTTCGTGACGACGCGTACGTCCCTCTGCTCGAGGCGGGATGGGTGGAGATAAACATGATTTCTGAAAAACAGCAAGTGAAATCTTTTCGCCTCGGGACCAAGGTGTCCGACAGACGACCTCACCGGCATCCTTGTCGCCGCGTATCGGCACACCGGACCGCGCCGCCGCGCTCAGCAACTACGCCGCATCGACCTCACTGATGCGGCAACGTGAAACTCCCCCCTAAACGGTGATGGACCACCCGCGAAAAAACTTGATGGAATCTCCGATCGAGGTGTCGGATTGCGACGTTCCGGACCGTCCTTGGATCAGCCAGATCGAGATCGGCTGGCTCGAGCATGTCCAAAACGGCCGCCCATCAGGCGATGAAGCGCGGCCTGTACTCTGAACGCAAGGGAGCCCTGCAATGGCACAGCACAAAAACACGATCTGCCTGTGGTTCGACAAGGACGCCGAGGCGGCCGCGCGGTTCTATGCCGAGGTGTTTCCCGACAGTCACGTGGCCTCCGTGCACCGCGCGCCGGGCGACTATCCGTCCGGCAAGGCCGGCGACGTGCTGACGGTGCAATTCACGGTGTGTGGCATCCCCTGTCTCGGCCTCAATGGCGGACCTGCGTTCACCCACAACGAATCCTTCTCGTTCCAGATCGCCACCGACGATCAAGCGGAGACGGACCGCTATTGGAGTGCCATTGTCGGCAATGGCGGCCAGGAAAGCCAATGCGGCTGGTGCAAGGACAAATGGGGCATCTCCTGGCAGATCACGCCGCGCGCGCTCACCGACGCGATGGCAGCCGGCGGAGCCGAGGCCAAGCGCGTGTTTGCCGCGATGATGACGATGAAGAAGATCGACGTCGCCGCCATCGAGGCAGCGCGGCGGGGATGACCCTCGCCAGCCGGAGCGCAGCATCGCCGCGCTCCGGCGTCACGGGCGCAGGCACCGCAGATGCAGGAATAGCGGCACGCGCAGCCAGCGCCGGCTGCTGTCGCGGGTGATAATCGCTTCGGGAATGGACGGCTCGCGCAGCGCCTCGATCAGGAATCCCTCCGCTTCCAGCGCTTCGAAATAGCTCTGCAGCGGGCGATGCGCGCTGTGGAAGGTCATGCTGAGCCCGTCGCGCTCGATTGCGTCGCTGAAGGTGTAGGAGTCCAGATAGCTGCCCTGGATGACGAAGGGCGCATCCGATGCCAGGCTCGCGAACCGCCCGGCCGAGTTGAGCGGGTGGACGATCGCCATGCAGAAGCGGCCGCCGCGCCTGAGAACCCGCGCAAGCTCGCGCACCGCGGCCGGCATCGCGTCAACGTCCTGCAGCGACATGAAGGCGATCGCGAGATCCGCGCATGCATCGGCCAGCGGCAGCGCGGCCGCGTCCGCACGCACGACGCCGATCGTGGGATCGGCCGCCCGGGCCGCGGCGATCAACGACGGCGATGCATCGACGCCGACCACTCTGTGCCCTTCGGAGGCGAGATGTCGCGACAGCCTGCCCTCGCCGCAGCCGATGTCGAGCGTGAGCGCACCGGGCGGCGGCAGCAAGCGGCTGAATTGCTCGCGATGGTGGCGCCAGAAGCTGTCGTGACCCGGCGCTCTCGCCCAGGCGAGCCACCGGCCGGCCTCTGCTTCCCACTGCTCGCGCAAATTCATCGCGGCCTCCTCGCCCGACCCTGCGGATTCAAGAGCCGCGCTTCTTAAACTGCTTCCTCGCCCAAGTCATCAGCGGCGCGGGTCGTTACCTGACGGGCATGCCCGTCCGTGTGCCGCTCGAGACCAACAGCGTCCTGTCCGATGTCGCCACAGCGCCGCACAGGCAGCCGTTCGACGCCAAAACAAATGCCACCGCCGGGGAACCATGGGATGGCCAGCAGATTGGTTCCATGACGCAATCCCCGCACCCGGAGTCATGTCATGACCATGAAGATTCTTACGATCACGCTCGCAGCCGCCGCGAGCACATTGATGGCCGCAGCCGCCTCCGCTGCCCCGCTCACGGCCGGAATATCGATCCTCCCGGAGAGCAGCATCCAGCAGGTTCGCATGGTCTGCAACGAGAACGGCCGCTGCTGGCGCCAAGGCCGCGAACGCCGTGTCATCATCCGCGAAGACCGCGGCGCCTACGGCTATGGCCGGCACGAGCGGCGTGGCTATGAAGGACGTGACTATGAAGATCGTGGCGGCATCGGCATCCACGCGCCCGGCGTGAGCGTCGGAATCGGCCGATAACACGTCCGACGTCTGACTCATGCCAAGGCATCGTGATCAGGACTGCACATGATCTACAAATGAGCCAAGCGTCCGACGTTCGCATGTCGATGCAACGATGCTACGAACGTCGGATGAGCCGCAGGGCCAGACTCGCTCTCGCTTCAGGCGATGGCGGCGACCGGATCCTCACGGCAAATAATTTCGGCTGGACCTCGCTATTGCGCGCGCACACACCATATGTTGATGATCACCGCGCGTCCCCCGGCTGCCATCGGTGACTGAGAGCCATGCGCTCCCGCCGCGACCAGAAGGCGGACAGCATGTCGAAAACTTCGAACACCTCTTCGAACACCACCACGTCCAGTGCGCGCGTGGTTGGTGCGACCGCTCCTGGCGCCGCCATTCTTTGGGCTGCCGATCGTCGCCGCGATTCTGATCCGGTGGCCGCCGTTCGCAGCGGGGCGCTTGCGCCAGGTCACCCCGACAAGCCGTCCGAGCCGGCCAAGCGAGAGCGGTCATCGCTGCACGCGACGCTCGCCACCAGGGCGGAGAATGCGCTGGAGACGGCGGGCCTGATGCAGCAAGGCGGCGAGCGCGCTGCCGCGATCAGGAAGGCGACCATCCTCGCAAACGCCGCCGAGATACTCGGGCATTTCAACGGAAGTGTCCGTTCGCGAACGAAGTGACGCTGGGGCGGCCTGCTCCTGCGTACCATCGTGCCCGCCGAGGGCGGCATCCGGTGCAAGGACATGTCAGCCAATGCTCGAGATCAACCTCACCACAGAGCCTCCTCACGGCACGGTCGTGGATCCCGACTTTCTGCTGACGGAAATCATCGGGCTGAAGCGCCTGCTCGCCGAGGCCGAGAGCAATGCCAAGACCCGGTCCGAGCAGGCCGAAATCGAGGCGAGAGAACGCGAGACGGCGAGCAGGCTGCAAAAGCTCATTCTCGAGGAGCTGCACCATCGCATCAAGAATACGCTCGCGACGGTCACCGCCATCGTCTCCCAGAGCCTCCGCAACGTGCCGGCGACCAAGGATGCACAGCATGCCATCTCCGGGCGGCTCCTGGCCCTCGGACGGGCACACGATCTCCTCCTGCAAGCGAAATTGTCCAGCGGCGATCTCCGCACGGTGATTCGTACGTCCGTCCAGGCCTTCGACACGCCCGACGACTCACGCTTTGCGATCACCGGACCCGACGTGCTGGTGACGCCGGATGCCGTCATCGCCCTCGCGATGACGCTCAACGAGCTATGCACGAACGCCCTGAAGTTCGGCGCGCTGTCCGTGCCGGAAGGACGCGTCGATCTGCTTTGGACCGTCGACCAACGCCGGGTCCGCTTCGCCTGGACCGAAAGACACGGCCCGGTCGTTCAACAGCCCGCCAGCCGAAGCTTCGGAACCCGGCTGATCGAAACGCTCGGCGTGCAGCTCGGCGGCGAGGTTCAGTTGACCTATGCGCCGTCAGGGCTCTCCTACACGTTCGATGCGCCGATCGCCGTTCTCGACTCTCCCGTGAGACCGCCGATGCACGCAACAGAAAGGGATCTCCGATGTCGCTGAGCCAATTTCGCGTCGATGAGCAGCCGCATACGATGGACGGATTGCGCCTGCTCGCCCAAGATGGCGCCGTCGGCGTCGAGGCCTTCGTCAGCCGCAAGGTGATGGACATCTGGGCCGAGTCGATCGAGCACACGGGCAGCCGGCAGAGCCTGTTTCGTGTCCAATACAATGCGCTGGGACAATTGAACCTTGCTGCGATCGAGCGGATCGTGAGCAGGAAATATCGGCGCGGCGCCGCATCCAACCGGCAGCATCCCTTCATCGAGGTGCTGTTCTCGGATATCGCCGACAGCGGTGAAACGCTCAATTTGAGCGAACTGGTGCGAGAGCCATTGCCGCCGTCATTCCATCGGCTTGCGTGAGACAGACGGACGGCGCACCTCAGGTCTGACCGATCAGGGTGTGCGCGGACGCGGCACAGATCTCCTCGAGGAAGTCGAGGAAGACGCGGGCGCGCGAGGAGATCAGCTTGCGGCTCGGAAAGATCGCGGTCAGCTGGGCGGCGCGAGTGTCGAACACGACCCCCCTGCCGATCTCGACCAGCCGGCCCTCGCCGAGCAACTCGACGCAATAGTGCTCCGGCAGAAAGGAAATGCCGGCGCCGTGGGCGACGGCGCGGCGCACCGCCAGCGGATTGTTGATGCGGGCGACATGCGCACCGACGTCGAAGCGGACGAGATGGCCGTGCTGCTTGATCATCAGGGTGCGATCGCCATAGCGCCGCTCGCAGATCATGAGATGGCGCTCCAGCGCGCGGACGTCCTCGCCGATGTCGTGCGCGGCGAGATAGGCGGGGCTGGTCACCCAGATCAGGCGGCCGCCGATCAGCACTTTCTGCGCCAGCTCGGAATTCTCCTGCACGCCGACCACGACCGCGATGTCGAAGCGGTCGGCCAGCATGTCGATCGCGCGCGTGGTCGCCTCGACATCGAGCTCGATGCGCGGATAGCGGCGGTGGAATTCGGCGAGCTGCGGCGCCAGGATCTCCTCGCAGAACGCCGGCGGCAGCGCCACCGACAGCCGGCCGCTGGGCACGCCGACCAGCCCGGTCATGACCGCGTCGGCTTCCGAGACCTGATCCAGGATCTTCTGACATTGCTGGAAGAACAGCTCGCCCTCGCGGGTCACCCGGACGCGCCGCGAGTTGCGGTCGAACAGCCGGATGCCGAGATCCTGCTCGAGCCGGGCGACCGATTTGCTGACCGAGGATTTCGGCATGCCCAGCGACCGCGAGGCGCCGGTCATGCCGCCGGTCGCCACCACCGCATGGAACACAGGAATGTCCTCGATCCGCCATTTCATCCGAGAGCCGCTCGTTCATCGAGAGAAACGATCCGTGCACGTTAGCATGATTGTCTAGCAGGGGAAACTTCGTATGGTCCGTCCCGGCGCGGCCGGGGGTGACAGTCAGCGGCGGCCCATTCGCGGAGGGACACATGGCCCGGATCATCGGCGGCATCGGCGCATCGCACTCGCCCACCATCGGCTTCGCACGCGACACCAACAAGCAGAACGACCCGGCCTGGAAGCCGATCTTCGACGGCTTCGCGGTCGTGCGCGACTGGGTGAAGCAGAAGGACATCGATGTCCTGTTCATGATCTACAATGATCACATCACCTCGTTCTTCTTCGATCACTACTCCGCCTTCGCGCTCGGCATTGACGACCGCTATGTCGCCGCCGACGAAGGCGGCGGACCGCGCGACGTGCCGCCGGCGAAGGGCCACCTCGGCCTGTCGCAGCACATCGCGATGGCGATGATGGCGGACGAGTTCGACATGTCGTTCTTCCAGGGCAAGCCGGTCGATCACGGCCTGCTGTCGCCGCTGTCGATGATGGGCGATGCCAGCGGCCCGTGGCCGGGCATGGTGGTGCCGCTGCAGGTCGGCGTGCTGCAGCTGCCGATTCCCAATGCGAAGCGGATGTGGAAGCTCGGCAAGACCCTGCGCAAGGCGATCGAGAGCTATCCGGAAGACCTGAAAGTGGCAATCTTCGCCACCGGCGGGCTGTCGCACCAGGTTCACGGCGAGCGCGCCGGCTTTCTCAACGAGGACTGGGACAACGAATTCCTCGATCTGCTGGAAAAGGACCCGGAGCGGCTCACTGCGATGCGGATCGCCGACTATGCAATCAAGGGCGGCATGGAAGGCGCCGAGGTGATCATGTGGCTGATCATGCGCGGCGCGCTGTCCGAGAACGTGAAGCTCGTGCACAGGCAGACCTACGCACCGTCGGTGACCAACATCGCTACCCTCGTGTTCGAGGATCTCGGCGGCGCGCCCGACCCACGGGAGGTCGCGGCCTATCGCGCGCATATCGGACATGAGCTCGCGGGCGCCGAGACGCTGGCTGGTACCTATCCGTTCACCCATGGCCGCAGCCAGGCCAATTTCCGCATCAACGACTTCCTGCACCGGCTCGTCATCCCCGCGCATCGCGCGAGATTCGTTGCGGAATTCGACGCGCTGGCGGACGAGCACGGTCTCACGGACGAGGAGCGCGACCTGATCCGCAACCGCCGCTGGATCGAGATGATCAGGCGGGGGGTCAGCTTCTTCGTGCTGGAGAAGATGGCGGCGGTGATCGGCGTCTCCAACCCGGAGGTCTACGCAGCCTTCCGCGGCGAGACGCTGGAAGCCTTTTTGAAGACCCGCAAGGTCCCGATGCGCTACTCCGTCGCCGGCGGCGCCAAGGCGGCCGCGATCGACGGACATTGATACCGACGTACGAGCTGCGTCGCCCGGCAGGGGCGACGCAGCTCATGTCTGCGGCAGCTCGATCCCGCGCGCCTTGGCCCAGCGCTCCAGGACCTTGCGCTCGTCCGCGTTAGCGACGCGGTTGGCGAAGCCGCGGATCTGAACCGCGCGGTGCCGCGGGTTGAGCTCGATCGTCAGCAGCCGCTGCGTCTTGCCGGCGTGACGATAGCGCAGCGACCAGATCGAGGCGTGGCCGGCAATGCACTTGTCCGCGTAGCTCGCGACACAGTGATGCATCGCCCTGGACTCCGCGACGAGATCCTCGGCGGTCCGCAACTGCATGATGACATACGCGTCGCGCGTGGCCGAGCCCTTCGACGGGCTCCATGACCAGTCCGTCAGCGCGGCCCCCGGCCAATGCGCTGGCTCCGCGGTCCGTGCCGCCATGCGGCCACGGGCGATCTCGGCCCGCCGGCGCGCCGCCTCGATGCGCGCGATCACCGCGAGATCACGATGCCATGCGTTCATCAGCCGGCGCAGCGCGGCCAGCGAGCGGCCCTTGAGGCTGAACTGGCGCTCGCGCCGGCGACGATGCGCGATGTAGTCGCAGAGATCGTCGATCTCCTCGCCCGTCGTCGGATGTGCGCAGAAGAACTGCGCCGCCTCGCGCCAGAACGCGATCTCGCCGCGCGGCGTCCGCGCAATCCTGGACCGGGCAATCCGCAACACGATCGCCGGATCGCTCGTGTAGGACCGCGCGATCGCCTGCCATATCGCCTCGTCGAAGCCGACCTGCCCGAGCGGATGGAGAAATGCGTGAACCTCCTTGCGCGACAGCCAAGCCGAGGCGCCTGCCTTGTACAGCGAGCCGCCGCCGGCGACCGCGATGTACCAGCGCTTGCGCAGGATCGTCTCGTCGCGGCCGAGCCCGCCGTCATCGATCCAGATCAGCTCCAGGTGCTGGGCCAGCGAATAGCGGCCAAACAGATGACGCGCAGCCGCCAGCCGCAGCCGCGCGGCGTCGCGCGTCTTCAACTGGGGCTTCCAGCCTTCTGGATCGCGAATGATGTCAGCCTCGAAGCCGCGCCGCGCCTCGCGGATCGCATTGTGCAGATCCGGCGGCGAACGCGTCGGCCGCACCGCGCGGCGCAGCGTCAGCTGATAGGCTTCAACCCGCGCGCGCTCGGCCTCCCGCCGGCGCGCCATCAATGACTGTGCCATGGTCGTTCAACATGATGGAGTGACTGTCAGCCGAACGCACTGCGGGCGTCGGCACGGATCGTGTCGCGCACAGTGGACTTGACATGGCTGATGGCCTCTCGCGTTGAACGCTTTGAGTATTGAAACGGGCGACGCTCATACATCCGAACTGCAGATATTGCAAGCCGTCGCGCGCCACTCTTCAGCGCAGGCATGTCACGAGGCATCAGCGGCGGGGCACGCCAACGCTATATTCTTTCAGCCGCGCATCATCACGAAGCGCGGCGCTGTTAGTTGCAAATGATTCTATTCACCGACGAGCAGGATGCAGCGCCCAATCAGGCATGCGGCAGAACGTCGCACGCGCCCAACGAATATTTCTCCTCCGCCAGACAGAAACAAACAGACTGGAAAGCCGGCCCGCTGCCCGTTCGATGACGACTTTGCAGCGGCCGACGGCCCGATTGTGTAACTACAAAGCTCCTCACGTCACGACATGCACCATCCCGACGACCTGCATCGAAGCGATACAGGCGAACGCAGATGCATTGCCGACCAGGATTGTCATGCCGCGACAGCAGTAAAGTGTGAGGAGACGATCGAATGGCCACCAACTTCAATGCGACTGCGCTCGCCAACGGCACGTCCAACCTGCTCACGCGAGCGAGTGCGCTCAATCTGTCGACCGATCTGGTTCAAGCCGGCGTCGTCTTCGACGACGCCGTTCGCATCTCGCTCGGCCTCTATTCCGGCAGTCAAGGCAGCGGCAATTCGAACACCTTCCTGTCGAACTACACCACTGACATCCATGCGGTGCAGAACGATATCGCGGCCATCCTGGCCAACCCGAACGACGTGACGATCGGTGGCGAAACGTTTGCGCTGAACTCCACAGACATCGCCGCGCTGACCAACGTCCAGACCCAGCTCGGCACGCTGCTGACCGCGGCCGCGCAGACCACGAATGCGACGACATTGTCGGCGGCGTCGCAGACCATCCACGCGTTGCAGACCGAGATCCTGTCGGAGATCAACAACGACGCGCATCTGTCGGCGGCACTCAACAACGTCACCTTCACCGCCAATACCGGCGCGACCGACGTTGCGTTCCAGAACCTGCCGGCAGGCGCAGACGATCCGACCACGCTCGCGGCCGCGACGGCGGGCACCAGCCTGAAGGTGGTCGGCGAGGTCTTCAATGCCGCAGTGAGCGTCATCTCCGGCGGCATCAACGCGACCAATCTGACCCAAGTGACCAACGACCTGACGGCGGTGCAATCGGGCCTCACGGCCATCCTCGCCAACGCGACCCTGCTCGCGCACATCGAAGCCGGAGAAACCACCAACGCGGCAGCCGCCACGACGCTTCACCTCCAGACGGTGCTGAATCAGGTCACACTGCAGCTCGAGAAATACGATGCCGCCGCCGCGACCGGAAACACCACCGCGCTGCGGGGCACGGCGGACAATCTGCTCGACATCATCGACATCGTCCAGAACGACGCCGCTTTGAACGTCGCGGCCGGCGGTAACGGCAATCCGGGCCACACCGGCGGCTTCGCCGAGGATCCGGGCGGCCTCACCGGCACGGTCACGCGGTTCCAAGACAATCAGGCGCAAACCAATTTCTGGGCCACCTTCGTCGCCGAGGCGAACACGATCAACGCGCAACTGATGGCGATCGTGAACGGCAGCGGTACGGCCAGCCAGGCGCTGATCACGCAGATCGAGAACTACAACAATTTCGGTGCCAGCTTCGATGCCGCCCAGGGCGCCGTGTTCCAGGGCCGTTTCGACAACGAGCTCAACAATGGCACGCTGCAGGCGGACTCCGCCACCGCCATCAAGGGACTGCAGGGCATCCTGAACGGGGATACCGGCGCGGCGCTCACTTCGGACCTCGCGATGCTGACGGCTGCCGGTGAGGGCTTCGTCGCCGACGCGAACGACGTCAGCGGCAACAACATCGCGATCGGCGGCGCGACCTATGTCGGATCGGCAACGACGGTCTCCAAGGCGACATCGGTCGCCGGCCTCGCCCAGGGGACGACGAAGGTCACGGCCACGCCGAACATCGCAAACGGCACCGGCGGTACCAGCACGTCCACGGCCGCGACATCGAGCGGCGGAACCACGACCAAGGCCGGGACGACGACCGCGACCAACGCCACCGGCAATACGACATCGACGACCACCAAGACGACCACTCAAGGCTCTTCGCACCATCACCACAACAACACGACGGCCGCCGCCCACAACTCGACCTCCACCCACACCACGGCAGCGGCGCATTCTTCGACCGTCGTCGATCATCACCACCACGCACTGCACCACATCTGGGGCTGATATAGCCGACGGCGCGCGCCGGACATCGGTCACCGCTCCACGGTAGCTGTCGCGCAGGAGGTCGAGCTCGGCGCCCGCGAGCTGCGCGAGGTTGACCTCGACCTTGTCGCCGAAGCGCAACTGCTCCATGAGCGGAGCGAGGTGCGGAAAGGCCGCCGCCATCGTCTCGATGGTGGGGCGTTCGATCTGCAGCCTCATGGCTCGCACCTCGATGCCGTCCGACTCACGACGACACTCTCGTCGGCGGGCGCATCGCCGCTTCCGCCTTGGCCAGCAGCAGACGGTTCGCGGCGAGCGAGAACTCCTGCCAGGCGGCGGCGATGTCGCGCAGGATCGTCTGCAGATAATCCTTCGACGGCTTGTGCTCGAACGGAAAGTTCGACAGCGCGCAGGAGGTGCGGTTGAACGCGACGGCGTCGTCGAGCAGCGACTGCATGACGTCGCGAAACGGCTTCTGGATCTCGGGCATCAGGGCGGAGCGACCGCGTTCGACGGCGACGTCGCGCATGTCGAAGGTCAGTGCGTCCAGCACCTGCAGCGCCGCAGCGAACACCTGCTCGGTGGCCCCGAGAAGAGCGAGCTGGGTCAGCTGCTCGCGCTGCTGCGCGGCGAGGCCGCGGTTGAGCCGCTGCCGATAATCGTCGAACGCGGCATCGCGCTGCGCGGCGACCCAGGCGCCGAACCAGGCGAGACTCGCTGCGTTGCCCGACAGCCCGTCGCCGATCGCCGCGGCCGGGCGCGGCCCGGCGGTCTCGCTGATCACCCGGGCCATCGCGCGCTCGATGCGCCTGGCGGCGTTCAGGGCACCTTCGAGATAGCCGGCCGCGTGGCTTGCGGTTTCGGCGCCACCGAGATGCAACCGCCCGTCCCATAGCGCCCGCCGCAGCATCGGATTGGCGATCTCGCTGTGCTCGCCGCGCGGCGTGGTGCGATCCAGTGCGCTGCAGGTGAAGCGCTCGGCCGCCCAGTCCTGATAGTGCTGCTCACCGCCTTCCAGCGCGGAGCCGAACAGTTGCACCATCTGGCTGTCCATCAGCAACGGCAGCCCGACGCTGAAGGTCGCGCGCAGATCGGGCGGGAACGCGAGGAAGCCGCCGAGCGCAGCGCGGTCGCCGCCGGCATCGCAGGCATCGAAGATCTCGCCGATCACGGCCTGCTCGTGGCTGACGAATGCATTGCCGGACCGGCCCTGGTCGCGCCAATGCGCCTGGTCGTAGGCGATCACGACCTTGGCCTGCGCAGCCATCCAGGTCTCGGCGCCACGCATCGCCTCGAAGGTCGCGTCGTCCAACGCGGGAAAGAAGCCGACGTGGTCGATCAGCAGCCGCGGCGGCAGCGCGAGCACGGCGCGCCTGGCCTCGATCGCGACCGATTCCGTTGCTGTGGCGAAGATCAGCCGCACATGCGTGCCGCAATCGACGATACGCATCAGCTCATGGCCGAGATGGATGAAGGGCTGCGGCAGATCGCGCGCCAGCGCCTCGATCAATTTCGTCATGCCGCCGGAGAGCCGACGCGCGCCCTGGTGGACCGGCGGCCCGCTGATCTGCTCGGCCGGCTTGTCCGCCTCTTCCAGATGAAGGACCGTGCCGTCATCGTGCTGGGCAAAGTCGGACAGGCCGAGCTCCGCGACCAGGCTGGCCAGCAGCGGCTGGGTGTCCGGCCAGAACCAGGTCGGGCCGAGGTCAAGCGCAAGCCCCGCCTTGCTCCTGGCCGACAGCACCCGTCCGCCCAGGCGATGTCGGGCTTCGAACAAAGCGAACGTGCTGCCGCGCTGCTGCAGGCTGCGCGCAAGTGCCATTCCGCACAATCCACCTCCGACAATGGCCGTTTCGAGCATGGCAGGACCTCGGCTGATGCGTTGCGATCGCGTCTCGACCGCGTCCTGCAAAAAGCTTGCAAGTTTTCGCAGGCGCGCGGATGTGCGTTTCCAAACATTGCTTGATTTTCGCACCGGCTTGGCTCACGCCATCACGATGAGCGATGACCGCGAGATCCTGGCCGCCAATGCGGCCTTCTATGCCGCCTTCACGGACGGTGATTTCGCGGCGCTCGTCGCCCTCTGGGCCGATCGCGACGGCATCTCCTGCATTCATCCCGGCTGGCCGGCGATCGTCGGCCGCGCCGCCGTGATCGGCAGCTGGCGCGACATCCTCGCCAACCCGGGTCGGCCGAACATCGTCTGCGCGGATCCGCACGCGATCGTCGACGGCGATCATGGTCACGTGCTCTGCATCGAGCTGGTGGACGGCGCGGCGCTCGCCGCGGCCAATCACTTCGCGCGCATCGACGGCGCCTGGCGGATGATCCACCACCAATCCAGCCCGATCGCGCAGCTCGCGACACCGGAAGACGACGCCGACGGCCATCGCCTCCACTGACCGCCGCATCTGGCACGAAACTTGATGTGTCCTCCCTGACCGGCAGCAATGTCGGGGATTGTTGATTTTCGTCGCGTCGGATTTGGACCGGATGTCCGTCTCCACGCAAGGCGATCTGCGCAGGCTGCGACCAGCAACGTGCAGATGCCGACGGGAGACAGGGATGGCACGCGCTCTGACCGCCTATCTGAAACGCAGCGATGTGCCGACGCGCACAGCGTTGCAGCAGGCCATCGACCTCGCGCTCGGACAGGCGAAGGGAGTACTGGTATGAACATAACGGCTCCGCTGCAGCCGACGGCGATCCATGCCGTTCCCGCCGAGCTCTGCGACTGCGGCTTCCGTCTGCTGATGATCAGGCAGTTCAACGTCGGCGCCGTGCCGCCGGCCTTCGCCATCATCGATCAGCGCGTCATGCGCATGCCGCAGCGGCTCGGCCGCCATGGCGTGTCGTTTGCCGCCACGTTCCTGCCCGAGGTGATGTCATGGCTGATCAATCATCTCGGCCGGCCATCGCTGCATGATGAGACCGGCCGCTCCTACCGCAATCCGCGCTGGCCTGTCGTGTGCTGGCATGACCAGGAACGCTACTGGCCGAGCGGCGCCGTCACGGTCGAGTGGTTCGCCGAGGTTGCCTTCCAGGATCACGCCTCTTGGATGGCGTTCCGTACCCATTGGCATGACGACCTGATGGGCCGGAATGGCGACGTTGACGCACCCGGTGGAGAAACCGATGCGTGCGAGCGGGACGCGGCGGGAAAGGAATTTGCCGACGACGCGTTGCAGCGAGCATGATTTGCCAAAGTCGCGCGACAGCATGACCGGACCTTGTCCGCGCAATTCTGCCGCGTGATAGTCGAGTGGCCACAGCAGCTGCGGAGGATCTCATGCGCTACGTCTCGTGGTTTGGAGGCTGGCTCGGCACCTTCCGTTCCGAGCGCATGGCGGAGCAGAGGACGACCGGACGAAACGCGGCCGTTCTTCCGCGGCGGTCCGCCGGGCTCTCGAGCGAGGATTTGTTCTACATCGCCATGCTTGGGCCGCACGTCTGACCGGCGCTGCCGCCGAGCGCAATCGGGGGCGGCGGGCTGGACAAACGGTCGTCCTGCCGCCACACAAGGGCGATTCCATGCGCCCCGGCCCCGGGCCGCGCACCGTGATTGTGGGTCCATGCCGCAGGTCTGCTCCACGGACGCATGAACGATGCCGGGGACCGCGGCGGACCTCACCTGCGGACTCCCGAATGACATCGCCGACGCCCTCTCACCTGCCCCGAAATGCATCCGATCAGCCGCGCCAGACGACCCCGACCGAGCTGCGGCGGCGCTGGCGTGCCGGCGAGGAGGTGGCGCTGCTCGATGTCCGCGAGGAGGGCCCCTACTCGCTGTCGCACCCGTTCTTCGCGGTGTCGCTGCCACTGTCGCAGATCGAGCTGCGCATCCTCGATCTCGTGCCGCGTCTGAATGTACCCGTCGTCGTTTATGATGACGGCGAAGGCTATGCCGCCCGCGCGGTGCCGCGCATTCATGCACTGGGCTACACCGACGTCGCGATGCTCGCTGGCGGGCTGTCGGGCTATGCGCGCCATGGCGAGGTGTTCCGGGACGTCAACGTGCCGAGCAAGGCGTTCGGCGAATTGGTCGAGGCCATCCGGCACACGCCGTCTCTGTCGGCCGACGAAGCCAAGGCGCTGATCGAGCGCGAGTCGAATCTGGTCGTGCTCGACGCCCGCCGCTTCGAGGAATATCGCACCATGAGCATCCCGCGCGGGGTCAGTGTCCCCGGCGGCGAGCTGGCGTTTCGGGCGCGCGAGCTCGCGCCGTCGCCCGACACCACGATCATCGTCAACTGCGCCGGACGCACGCGCTCGATCATCGGCACGCAGTCGTTGATCAATGCCGGGCTGCCGAACAAGATCTATGCGTTGCGCAACGGCACCATCGGCTGGACCCTTGCCGGCCATCAGGTCGAACGCGGCAGGACCGCGCGCATGCTGGAGCGGCCAGAGGCGAGCTACGCGACCGCGCTGGCGGATGCCAAGGCCTGGTCCGAGCGCGTCGGGGTCGGCGTGCTCGATGCCGTGACCTTCGCGCGCTATCAGGCCGAGGCTGGGACGCGCACGCTGTATTGCCTCGACGTTCGCACGCCCGAGGACTACGCCGCCGGCCATCCGGCTGGCTTCGCGTCGGCGCCGGGCGGCCAGCTGGTGCAGGCGACCGACGAGTGGGTCGGCGTGCGCGGCGCCCGCCTGGTGCTGTTCGACGATGACGGCGTGCGCGCGCGCATGACGGCGTCATGGCTGAAGCAGATGGGCTGGGACGTGGCGGTCGTGGGACCGGATGTCGTTGGAACGACCGAAACCGAAATCCGCGCCGCACGCCGACCGCCGCTGCCGCAGCTTGGCGACGCGGCGATCAGCGCCGAGCAACTCGCGGCCGATGCGGCGGCGTGGACCATCGTCGATCTCACGCGCAGTCCGAGCTACAAGGCCGGACACATTCCGGGCGCACACTTCGTGCTGGCGTCGCGCTTTTCATCGGATCTCGTCAAGCTGCCAGGCGACGGTCCGATCGTGCTGACAAGTGACGACGGCGCCGAGGCGGCCTTTGCGCTTGCGGATGCACGTGCCGCAACGACGCGTGAGCTCCGCGCGCTCACCGGCGGTACGCGCGCCTGGACGGCTGCCGGCCATGTGCTGGAGAGCGATCGGTCCTCATGGATCTCGCCTGCCGACGACGTCTACAAGCGTCCCTATGAGGGCACCGACAACGCCGCCGAAGCGATGCAGGCCTATATCGACTGGGAGCTGCAGCTCGTCGCCCAGCTCGCCAACGACAGCGTGTCGAATTTCCACGTGGTATAGGTCGGCGACGGACTCGACCTCGTCATTCCGGGGCGCCCGCAAGGCGAGCCCGGAATCCATTTCACTGGGGAGCGTGAGGACAGATGGATTCCGGGCTCGCGCGACGCGCGCCCCGGAATGACGGGGGCGGATGCCGAAGAGCCCCGGCTAAGACGCCCTGTCAGAGAATGTGCGGCGTATAGCGCTCAGCGGCGCTGGTTGTAGACGTCGATGCAGACGGCACCGAGCAGCACCAGGCCCTTGATGACCTGCTGATAGTCGATGCCGATGCCGAGGATGGACATGCCGTTGTTCATCACGCCCATGATCATGGCGCCGATGACAGCGCCGCCGACCCGTCCGACGCCGCCATAGGCCGAGGCGCCGCCGATGAAGCACGCCGCGATGACGTCGAGCTCGAAGCCGAGGCCGGCCTTCGGCGTCGCGGTGTTGAGCCGGGCGGCGAAGATCAGGCCGGCCAGCGCGGCCAGCACGCCCATGTTGACGAAGGTCATGAACACCAGCCGCTCGGTCTTGATACCCGACAGCTTGGCCGCCTTGGCGTTGCCGCCGACCGCATAGATCTGCCGGCCGATCACCGTGCGGCGCGTCATGAAGCCGTACAGCGCGATCAGCGCGGTCATGATGACCAGCACGTTGGGCAGGCCGCGATGCGAGGCGATCAGATAGGTGAAATACATCAATGCGCCGGCCAGCACGACGTTCTTGGCGGCGAAGAAGCCGAACGGCTCGACCTCGATGCCGTGCTCCACTTCGCGCGCGCGGCCCTTGACGCTGGCATAGACCAGAATGAGCGTCAGCACCGCGCCGATCGCGAGCGACGTGGGATAAAGGTGCGCCGCGCTCGGCATGAACTCAGGGATGAAGCCGGACGACAGCTTCTGGAACGTGCCCGGGAACGGCCCGACCGACTGCCCCTGCAGCAGCGCCAGCGCCAGACCCTTGAACACGAGCATGCCGGCCAAGGTGACGATGAAGGAGGGAATGCCGAAATAGGCCACCCAATAGCCCTGCGCGGCGCCGATCGCGGCGCCGACGATCAGGCAGGCGATGATCGCGAGCGGGAAGTCGATGTGATAGCGCACCATCAGCACGGCGGCGACCGCGCCGACGAAGCCCGCAACCGAGCCGACCGACAAATCGATGTGCCCGGTCACGATCACCAGCAGCATGCCCAGCGCCATGATGACGATATAGCTGTTCTGCAGCACCAGGTTGGTGAGGTTGAGCGGCTGCAGCAGGGTGCCGTCGGTCATGAACTGGAAGAACAGCATGATCACGAACAGCGACAGCAGCATGCCGTAGCTGCGCAGATTGTTCTTCAGGAAGCCGCTATGCGACTTCTCTTCCGGGAGCGAAACCGTCTTGTCGGTCATTGCTGGCGTCCTCCCGACCGCTTACGCGGCCGTCTCCTGGTTCTTGATGGTTTCGTTACGCATGATGGCGCGCATGATCTTTTCCTGCGTCGCCTCCGGCCCGGCGAACTCGCCGACGAAGGCGCCGTCATTCATCACGCAGATGCGGTCACAGATTCCGAGCAGCTCCGGCATCTCCGATGAGATCACGACAACACCCCGGCCGGCATCGGCGAGCTCCTGGATGATACAGTAAATCTCATACTTTGCGCCAACGTCGATGCCCCGCGTCGGCTCGTCAAGGATCAAGACCTTGGGATCGGTCATCAGCCATTTCGACAGCACGACCTTCTGCTGGTTGCCGCCGGAGAGCTGGCCGGCCTCCTGATAGACGTCGGAGCAGCGGATGCGCATCCGGCCGCGGTAGCCGGACGCCGCCTTGAGCTCGGCGATGTCGTCGATCACGCCGTTCGGCGCGACCTGGGATAGGCTCGCCAGGGTGATGTTCTTGCGCACGTCGTCGGCCAGGATCAGGCCGAGCTGCTTGCGGTCCTCGGTGACATAGGCGAGGCCGGCATCGATGGCCGCCGGTACGCTGTTGAGATTGACGTCGTGGCCTTCGAGGCGGGCGCGGCCCGTGATGTTGACGCCCCACGAGCGGCCGAACAGGCTCATGGCGAATTCGGTGCGTCCCGCGCCCATCAGGCCGGCGATGCCGACGATCTCGCCGCGGCGCACCTGGAAGTTGACGTTCTTGATCACTTGGCGGTCGGAATGCTGCGGGTGGTAGACCGACCAGTTCTCGACCGTGAACACGGGCTCGCCGATCTTGGGCTGCCGCTCGGGGAAGCGGTGCGCCATGTCGCGATTGACCATGCTCTTGATGATGCGGTCCTCCAGGACCGGCTCGGCGCGGCAGTCGATGCTGTCGACGCTGCGGCCGTCGCGGAGCACCGTGATGCGATCGGCGACGCGGGCGACCTCGTTCAGCTTGTGCGTGATCAGGATCGAGGAGATGCCCTGCTCGCGGAAGGTGACGAGGCGGTCGAGCAGCGCCTGGCTGTCGGCCTCGTTCAGGCTCGCGGTCGGCTCGTCGAGAATCAAGAGCTTGACGCGCTTGGACAGCGCCTTGGCGATCTCGACCAATTGCTGCTTGCCGACGCCGAGATCGGTGATCAGCGTATCCGGCGATTCCTTCAGGCCGACCTGGGCCAGCAGTTGCTGGGTGCGCCGGTAGACCTCGTCGCGATCGATGACGCCGAAGCGTTGCGGCGCATGCGACAGGAAGATGTTCTCGGCGATCGACATCAGCGGGATCAGCGCGAGCTCCTGGTGGATGATGATGATGCCGAGCGCCTCGGAATCGTTGATGTCGCGGAAGCGCCGCTCCTCGCCCTCGAAGATGATCTGGCCCTCATAGCGGCCATAGGGATAGACGCCGCTCAGCACCTTCATCAAGGTCGACTTGCCGGCGCCATTCTCGCCGACCAGGGCGTGGATCTCGCCCGCCTCGACCGTGAAGCTGACGTCGCGGAGCGCCTGCACGCCCACGAAGCTCTTGCTGACGCCGCGCATCTCGAGGATTGCCGTCATCGCCCTGTTTCCCGCAACACTTGAGCCGCCCTAAACGAGAGTAGCCGGCGAGCGCATGGCCGCGCTCGCCGGCCGGTTGAGATCACTCGACCTGCGACTTCTTGTAATAGCCGCTGCCGATCAGAACCTTCTCCCAGTTGCTCTTGTCGACGACGACCGGCTTGAGCAGATAGGCCGGGACGACCTTGACGCCGTTGTTGTAGGTCTTGGTGTCGTTGACCTGCACCTGCTTGCCGCTCAGCGCAGCATCGACCATGTCGGCGGTCACCTTGGCGAGGTCGCGGGTGTCCTTGAAGATGGTCGAGTACTGATCGCCGCGCAGGATCGCCTTGACGGACGGCACTTCGGCGTCCTGGCCGGAGATGACCGGCATCGGCTGGTTGCCGCTGCCATAGCCGACGCCCTTCAAGGAGGAGATGATGCCGATCGAGAGGCCGTCATAGGGCGACAGCACCGCGTCGACACGCTTGTTGCCGTAATAGGCGCTGAGCAGGTTGTCCATGCGGGCCTGGGCGGTGGCGCCGTCCCAGCGCAGGGTCGCGACCTTGTCCATGCCCTTCTGACCGGACGCCACCACGAGCTTGCCGGAGTCGAGATAGGGCTGCAGCACCGACATCGCGCCGTTGTAGAAGAAGTAGGCGTTGTTGTCGTCCGGAGAGCCGCCGAACAGCTCGATGTTGAACGGGCCCTTGCCGTCCTTCAGGCCGAGCTTGTCGACGATCGACTGCGCCTGCAGCACACCGACCTGAAAATTGTCGAAGGTCGCGTAGTAGTCGACATTCGGCGTGTCGCGGATCAGGCGGTCATAGGCGATCACGGTGACGCCCTTCTCCTTGGCCTGCTTCAGCGCGTCGGACAGCGTGGTGCCGTCGATCGCCGCGATGACCAGCACCTTGGCGCCCTTGGTGACCATGTTCTCGACCTGCGAGAGCTGGTTCGGGATGTCGTCCTCGGCATATTGCAGGTCGGTGTTGTAGCCGCGCTCCTTCAGCACCTTGACCATGTTGTTGCCGTCGTCGATCCAGCGCGCCGACGACTTGGTCGGCATCGCGATGCCGATCGTCGGCTTGCTCTGGGCCATTGCAGCGCCGGACAGGGCCACGGCGCCGAGGCCGGCCAGCGCGGCGGCCATGATGGTCTTGAAATTCAGCATGCTTCACTCCCTCTAAGATTTTCAGATTTGAACTAGGAATACGCGATTGCGTATCTTGATACCAGATGGCTGTTAGGCTGAACGACGCTCGACTCGATTGTTCCTCCTCTCAGATCGACAGCTTGACGTCAGGCTCGGCGCGACCGTGAGCGCCGACCTCGAGAAGGAAAGTCTGGCCATGGCCGGGGTCGGCCGCCTTGGCCGCCGCGTCCATGTCCTGCCAGGCCGACGTGACCAGCAGGCGCGACAGACCGGGGCCGACGAACGCCGGGCAGCTCGCCTGGCTGGCCGGAACCGCGATGCTGCGGAGATGCTCGCCCTGCGGGCTGTAGACATCGACGCAACCGCCGCCCCAGCGTGCGTTCCAGATGCGCCCCTCGGCATCGACGACGGCGCCATCCAGCCCCCCGACGCCGGCATGGCGCAGCAGGACCTCCGGCTCACCGCGCGGCAGGCCCGTCTCCGGGTCGAGTGCGACACGATAGAGGACGTTCTCGTCGGTGTCGGCGAAATAGCCGATCGTGCCATCCGGCGAGAAGCAGATCGCGTTGGGAATGGTGACGTTGGGGAACAGGCGGATGATCTCGCCGCGATGCAGCGCGTAGATCGAGCCCAGGCCGCATTCGGCGTTGCGGCCCATGGTGCCGATCCAGAACGTCCCGGAGGGATGAACCCGGGAGTCGTTCGACCGCGTCGCCGGATTGTCGGCTTCGAGCGGCAGATACAGGGATAGCGCACCGTCGGCGATGCTGCGGATGTAGAGCCCGTCCTCGGCCACGATCAACTGCCTGTTGGCATCGATACGGCCGAGCGCGCTCGCCATCCTGCCGAGGCCATGCCGGCGGAGTTCGCCGCTGCCGATCTTGGCCTCGAACAGCAGGCCTTCACGAATGTCGAACCACCAGGCGGTGTCGGTGTGGGGATCGTAGGTCGGCCCCTCGCCGAGATGGCAGCGCTCGTCGCAGAGGATCGTGGTCGGCACCTGCTCCATCATGCGGACGCTCCCGCGGTCGAGAAGCGATACACCGTCTCGTGCTTGTAGACGTCGTCGGGCGCAAGACGCGCGCTGGGAAAATCCGGGCGGTTCGGACTGTCCGGCCAGACCTGCGGCTCCAGGCAGAGCGCGTCGGACTGACGATAGACACGCCCCTTGCCGGTCACGGTCCCGTCAAGATAGTTTCCGGAATAGACCTGCAGGCCGGGCTGATCGGTGAGCAACTCCATGACGCGCCCCGAACGCGGGGACGCCAGCCGGGCGGCCAAGCGCACCCCCGCCTGCTGTCGAAGGCAGAAATTATGATCGTAGCCGCGACCGCATTTGATCTGCGGGTCGTCAGCGCGGATGCGGGCACCGACCGCATGCGGCTCGCGGAAATCGAACGGCGTGCCGGCGACAGCGTGCGGCGGCCCTTCCAGCGGGATCGCGGTCTCGTCGATCGCAAGATAATGGTCGGCTTCGACGGTCAGACGATGATCAAGGATGTCGCTGCCGGCGGCCAGGCCATCGAGATTGAAGAAGCTGTGGTTGGTCAGGTTGACCACCGTCGTCCGGGTGGTCCGGGCGCTGAAGCTGACAGCCAGCTCCATCGGCCCGGTCAACTGATAGGTGACACGAACGTCGAGCCGCCCCGGATAATTGGCCTCGCCGTCGGGACTGACATAGAGCATCGTGACCGAGGGCTGGGCGCCGTCTTCGGTCGCGACGATCTGCCAGAGCTTGCGGTCGAAGCCGTCGGGACCGCCATGCAATGCATGTGCACCATTGTTGGCGTCGAGGCGCAGATCCTGACCGTCGAGCGAAAAGCGCGCCTTGGCGATGCGGTTGGCGTAGCGCCCGACCGTCGCACCGAAGAACTTTCGGAGCTTGACGTAGCTCAGCAAGTCGTCATGACCGAGCACCACGTCATCGACAAGCCCCTGCGCATCCGGCACCAGCAGCGTCTGCAGCGCCGCGCCGTAGGTGATGATCCGCGCCTCGAAACCGTGAGCGCCACGCAAGGTGACGCGCTCGACCTCGCGGCCGTCCGGCAGGCTGCCAAACACATCCCTGGTGATCCGCGCTTCTGCCATCGCTCTAGTCCTCGAACGGCTCGACGAATTGCCGGCGGCCGAGCAGGAACGCATCGGCCACCAGCCGCAGCGGCGCAAGATCGACGTCACCAGCGCCGGTCTTCGTCAGCTCGACGAAGCGACGATAGAGGCCGGGATATTCGCGTTCCTTCTCGTCGACCATCGGCTGATCGTCCGCGGTCATCCGCGCGCCGCCGAGCGACAGCTTCAACTGCCCGGCGTCGGTCTCGATCCGGATGTCCCAGCTCTGCGGCCCGGTCTGGCGGAAGTCGAACTCGGCCGCGATCGGCAGGTCGCTGGCTGTCGACAGTGACAGGTTGGCCGCGATCGGCGCCTGGCGGTTGGACGGAAACGACAGTTCGGCCTCGGTCAGGAACACCGGCTCGGGCAGGATGCGGGTCAGGATCGACAGCGCGTTGATCCCCGGATCGAACACGCCGAGCCCGCCCGGCTCCCAGATCCAGGCCTGTCCGGGATGCCAGACGCGCACGTCCTCCTTCCAGTCGATGCGCACGCTGCGGATCTGACGCGACGACAGCCACGCGCGCGCCGGCTCGACGGCCGGCGCATAGCGCGAATGCCAGGTCGCGAACAGCGTGCGCTGCTTGGCAGCCGCGAGCGCGATCAGTGGATCGAGCTCGCTGACCGCCGCACCCGGCGGCTTCTCCAGCATCACGTGCTTGCCGGCCTCGAGCGCGGCCTGCGCCTGCGCGCGGCGCACCTGCGGCGGCGTGCATAGCGAGACGGCGTCGATCTCCGGCCCGTCGCGCAGCAGCTCCTCGATGGTGCCGAAATGCGGCAGGCCTGGCAGAGAGGCGTTGCGGCTCGCCACCGCCGTCAGGGTCACGCCCTCGGTGGCGGCGATCGCCGGCACGTGCTGATCCCTGGCGATCTTACCAAAGCCGACGATGGCGACACGAAGCTCACTCATCTCTAGCGTCCCCAGCGCAGCACGACTGGGTCGAGCCGGCGCGCAATCTCGATCAGTCCCTTCTGGGTCGCCGGATGAATTGGCGGCTGCGGCGCGCGCAGCGTGTCGTGGCGGATCACGCCGCCCGCCTTCATCAGGATCTTGCAGGTGGCAAGCCCGCACTGCCGGTTCTCGTAGTTGATCAGCGGCAGCCAGCGCTCATAGGCCGCCGCCGCGGCCTCGCGGTCGCCCGCGAAATACGGATCGATGACCTTGCGAATGCCGTCGGGATAGCCGCCGCCGGTCATCGCGCCGGTGGCGCCCGCGTCGAGATCGGCCATCAGGGTGATTGCCTCCTCGCCGTCCCACGGACCTTCGATCGCCGGGCCGCCTGCCTCGATCAGCGCGCGCAACTTGTCGGCCGCACGCGGCACTTCGATCTTGAAATAAGCGAGGTTCTCGATCTCCTTGGCCATGCGCGCCAAGAACGGCACCGATAGCGGCGTGCCGGCGACCGGCGCGTCCTGCACCATGATCGGGATCGAGATCGCGTCGGAGACGCCGCGATAGAATTCATAGATCGAGGTGTCCGGCACGCGGAAGGTCGCGCCGTGATAGGGCGGCATCACCATGACCATGGCAGCGCCCTTCTCCTGCGCCCGGCGCGAACGCTCGGCGCAGACAAAGGTCGAGAAATGCGTCGTGGTGACGATGATCGGCACGCGGCCGGCAACATGCTCCAGCACCGTGGTCATCACCAGATCGCGCTCGTCATCGGTCAGCACGAACTGCTCGGAGAAATTGGCGAGGATGCAGATGCCGTGCGAGCCGGCATCGATCATGAAGTCGATCGCTCGCTTCTGGCCTTCGAGGTCGAGACGGCCGTCGGCGTCGAACACGGTCGGCGCCACCGGGAAGACTCCCTTGTAGAGCTTTTTGGCGGAAGCGGTCATGGGCCCCTCTCAGTGATTGTCGCGCGGCACGGGCGAGCCGGTGCGGCCGACGAGGAAATCGAAATCGACGCCGCGATCGGCCTGCAGCACGTGATCGATGTAGAGCTTCTGATAGCCGCGGGCCGCATGCGGCTTCGGCGGCGTCCAGGCGGCGCGGCGTGCGGCCAGTTCCTCGTCGCTGACATGCAGATGCAGCCGGCGCGCGGCGACGTCGAGCGTGATCATGTCGCCGTTCTTCACCAGCGCCAGCGGTCCGCCGACGGTAGCCTCCGGCGCGACATGCAGCACCACCGTGCCGTAGGCCGTGCCGGACATGCGCGCATCGGAGATGCGGATCATGTCGCGCACGCCCTGACGCAGCACTTTCGCAGGCAGCGGCATGTTGCCGACCTCGGCCATGCCCGGATAGCCCTTCGGCCCGCAGTTCTTCAGCACCATGATGCAGGACGCATCGATGTCGAGATTGTCGTCGTCGACCGCGTCATGCATCTCCTCGACGCTCTCGAACACGACCGCGCGTCCCGTATGGTTCATCAGTTCCGGCGAGGCCGCCGACGGCTTGATGACAGCGCCGTTGGGGGCGAGATTGCCGGTGAGAATGGCGATGCCGGCTTCCGTCTTGAACGGGGTCTCGAACGGTGTGATGACCTCGGCGTTCCAGTTCGGAGCCTCGGCGACATTGTCCCACAACGTCTTGCCGTTGACGGTGCGCGCGTCCTTGTGCAGCAGGCCGCGCTCGCCGAGCGCACGCAGCACCGCCGGCAGGCCGCCGGCGTAATAGAAGTCCTCCATCAGGAAGCGGCCCGACGGCATCAGGTCGACCAGGCAATGCACGTCGCGGCAGAGCCGATCGAAATCATCGAGCGTCAGCTCGACGCCGACACGGCCGGCGATCGCGAGCAGATGCACGACGGCATTGGTCGAGCCGCCGATCGCGGCCAGCGTGCGGATCGCGTTCTCGAACGCCTGGCGCGTCAGGATATCCGACGGCTTGAGATCCTCGCCGACCATCTGGACGATGCGCCGTCCGGCCATGCGGGCCAGCAGGTTGCGCCGCGCATCCGCAGCCGGAATCGCCGCATTTTCCGGCAAGCCGATGCCGAGCGCCTCGACCATCGAGGCCATCGTCGAGGCCGTGCCCATGGTCATGCAGCTGCCGGCGGAGCGGTTCATGCCGGCCTCGGCCTCGTGGAATTCCTTCAGCGTGATCTCGCCGGCACGCAGCTGCTCGCTCATCGAGATGATGTTGGTACCGGAGCCGATGATCTGGCCACGATAGACGCCGCGCAGTTGTGGCCCGCCTGAAACACCGATCGCAGGCAGGTTGGCCGAGGCGGCGCCCATCAAGAGCGCCGGCGTGGTCTTGTCACAGCCCATCAGCAGCACGACGCCGTCGAGCGGGTGGGCGCGGATCGCCTCCTCGACATCCATCGAAGCGAGGTTACGGAACAGCATCGCGGTGGGGCGCATCGTCACCTCGCCGAGCGAGGAGACCGGAAACTCCAGCGGATAGCCGCCGGCATCGAGCACGCCCTGGCGGACATGCTCGGCGATGACGCGGAAATGCGCGTTGCAGGGTGTCAGCTCCGACCAGGTGTTGCAGATGCCGATGACCGGACGGCCCTCGAAGCGATCCTGCGGCGTGCCGCTGTTCTTCAGGAACGAGCGATAATAGAAGCCCATCTTGTCCTGGCGGCCGAACCACGCCTGGCTCCGCAGCGTCTTCTTCTCGTTGTCGTTGCTCATTCCCGGTCCGTTCGTGCAGCCGACTGGGCATGGCGCCGCCGGCCGTTGTAGATGACTTCGATCATGGCCTCGGAGGCGCCGTCGGCGTCTCCATCCGCGATCGCGTCGATGATGCGCTGGTGCCAGACCAGCACGGTGTCGCGATCGGCGGTCTCGATCGGGGCGCTCAGGACGAACGAGGCGCGCAACGCGGCCTCGATGACAGCGCCGATCGAGCGCATGAAGGGATTGCCCGAGGCGTTGGCGACCGCGATGTGCAGCGCAAGGTCAGCCTCGGCGAAAGCGACCGATGTCGATGGCTCGCGCTCCATCTGCGCCATCGCCTTGCGCATCGCCGCGACGTCGTCATCCGTACGGCGTTCCGCCGCGAGCGCCGCGGCGCGCGGCTCGATCGCCAACCGGATCTCGGCGAGGTCGGCGAGGAAGCGCTTGTCGATGCCCGCGTCGAGGTGCCAGGCGAGCACGTCGGGATCGAACATGTTCCAGTCCGAGCGTCCGCGCACCACGGTGCCGACGCGGGCCTTGGTCGACAGCAGACCTTTTGCAACGAGGGTCTTCACGCTCTCGCGCAGCACCGGCCGTGAGACGCCGAAGGTCGCGGTCAGTTCGGCATCACCCGGCAGCCGCGCCCCCTCGGCCAATCGGCCGGAGATGATGTCGATGCCGATGCTGCGAGCGACCTCGGCATGGTTGGAATGCGCGCGCCGGGTCGGAATCGAGACGATGTGCGACGTCGTCATGTCGGCGCCCCCATCGGCTTGGCCCCTGCGGGCTTGACGGATGAGCGGCGCGCGAGCGCCATCAGACCTTGTTGCAACGCAATGAAGACGAACAACAGAACCCCCGTGGCGATCTTGGTCCACCAGCTCGACAGCGTGCCGTCGAAGTTGATGTAGGTCTGGATCATGCCCTGGATCAGGACGCCAAGGAAGGTGCCGATGACCGAGCCTTGTCCGCCCGTCAACAAGGTTCCGCCGATCACCACGGCCGCGATTGTATCGAGCTCGACGCCAACGGCCGAGAGCGAGTAGCCGGCCGCGGTGTAGAACGAGAAGACGATGCCGGCGAGGCCCGCAAGCACGCTCGACAGCATATAAATGCGGATCGTCATCGGCCCGACCGGAATGCCCATCAGGGCTGTCGCCACACGGCTGCCGCCGAGCGCGTAGACGTTGGCGCCAAACCGGGTCAAATGCAGCAGCAACGCGCAGAGCACCAGGATCACGAGCATCGCCATCGCGATCGCGGTGAGCCGTCCGCCGCCTGGCAGCCGGATCGCAAAGTCGGAGACGGCACTGTAGATCGGAGCGGTGATCGGAATCGACTCGGTCGACAGCAGGAAGCTGACGCCGCGCGCCAGGAACATGCCCGCGAGCGTCACGATGAAGGGCGGCAGCTCAAATACGTGAATGACCGCCCCCATCGCGGCGCCGAACAGCGCGCACAGCACGAGCACCATTGCGAACGCGGCAAACGGCGGAATGCCCCAGCGCTCGACCGCCAGAGCCACGAACACCGTCGTGAAGCCGATCACCGAGCCGACCGACAGATCGATGCCGCCGGAGATGATGACGAAGGTCATGCCGGCCGCGACGATGCCGAGGAAGGCGTTGTCGGTGAGCAGATTAGCGACGACGCGGGTCGAGGCGATGTTCGGGAACTGCAGCGCGCACAACGCGAAGCCGGCGACCAGCACGAACGCCGTGATCGCAACCGAGGTCGAGGCCTTCATGGCTTGGTCCTCCGCCAGCGCGCGGTGAAGCGCGAGAGATCGCCGAGCCGCGGCGATTGCGCCAGCAGCACGGCAAGTACGACGACGGCCTTGACCAGCAGATTGAGCTCCGGCGGATAGCCCGACAGCAAAATGCCGGTGTTCATGGCCTGGATGATCAGCGCGCCGGCCACCGCCAGCACCAGGCTGAAGCGGCCGCCAAACAGCGAGGTGCCGCCGATCACGACGGCGAGGATCGCATCGAGCTCGAGCCACAGCCCGGCATTGTTGGCATCCGCCCCCATGATGTCGGCGGCCGCAATGACGCCCGCGAGCGCGGCGCACAGTCCGCACCAGACATAGACCGACAGGATCATGGCGCGGGTGCCGACGCCCGACAGCTCGCTGGCGCGCGCGTTGCCGCCGGTCGCCTCGATCAAGAGCCCGAGCGCGGTGCCGCGCACGACCGCCCCCGTCACCAGCAGCATGCCGATCGCGATCACGACCGGCGTCGGCAGGCCGAGCACGGCGCCGTTGCCCATCCAGACCAGATCGGGCGACGTGAACGTGACGATGCGCCCCTCGGTGATGAGCTGCGCGATGCCGCGTCCTGCGACCATCAGGATGAGCGTTGCGACGATCGGCTGGATACGCAAGAAGGCAACGAGGATGCCGTTCCAGAGCCCGCACACCAGACCGACAGCGAGCGCGGAGCCGATGACCACCGGCAGCGAATGCGTATCGGCGAGGCTCGCCGCGGTGGCGCCCGCGATCGCCATCACGGCACCGACCGAAAGGTCGATGCCTCCGGTCGCGATGACGAGCACCATGCCCAGCGACAGCAGCGCCACCGGCGTGCCGCGGTTCAGGACGTCGATGACGCTGCCGAACAGCCGGCCGTCCTGCAGATGGAGATTGAAGAACTGCGGCGACACCGCGCGATCGATGATCAGGATCAAGATCAGTGCGAGCGCTTGTGCCAGGCCACGGCGGGGAATGCGAAGCGTCATGATGCGGCCTCGCGCACGGACTCGGTATCCGCAGCGATCGCCGCAAGAATGCTGGAGACCTCGACGGCGTCGCCCTTCAGCTCCTCGACATGGGCGCGGTCGCGCAGCACGATGACGCGGTTCGAATAGGTCACGATCTCGTCGAGCTCGGAGGAGATCACAAGCAGCGCCAGCCCCTGCTCGCACAGCTCGCGTACCAGCCGGATGATCTCGGCATGGGCCCCGACGTCGATGCCGCGCGTCGGCTCGTCCAGAACGAGGAGCTTCGGCGACGTGGCGAGCCAGCGCGCCAGCAGCGCCTTCTGCTGGTTGCCGCCCGACAGCAGCCCGATCGGACGTTCCGGATCCGGCGGCCGGATGTCGAGCATGCGGATGTAACGCATCGCGATCTCGTCCTGCTCGCGCCGCGACAGTGGCCGGTGCAGGCCGCGCCGCGCCTGTAGCGCCAGCACGATGTTCTCGCGCACGGTGAGGTCGGCAACGATGCCCTCCGTCTTGCGCTCTTCCGGACAATAGCCGAAGCCGAGCCCGGCGGCATCGCGCGGCGAATTCAGCCGGACGGTCTCACCGTTGACGGTGGCCGCGCCGCTGTCGGCGCGCTCGGCGCCGAACACGAGCCGTGCCGTTTCGGTGCGTCCGGAGCCGAGCAGGCCGGCGAGCCCGACCACCTCGCCGCGGCGCAGCTCGAGATCGAACGGCGCAAGGTAGCCCTGCTTGCCATAGCCCTTGAAACTGATGCAGACCTCGCGCGCCTTGTCCGGCTGGCTCGCTGCGCGTTCGTGGGTGGTCTCGGCCAGCTCCCGCCCGAGCATCATGCGGATCAGGTCGAGCCGCGGCAGATCGGCAATCTCGCGCGTGCCGATCAGCCGGCCGTTGCGCAGCACCGTGACGCGGTCGCAGATCTCATAGACCTGATCGAGGAAGTGGCTGACGAAGATGATGCCGATGCCATCAGCCGCGAGCTTTCGCATCACCTTGAACAGGATCTCGACCTCGTGGCGGTCGAGGCTCGCCGTGGGCTCGTCGAGAATGAGGACGCGCGCCGACAGATCGACGGCGCGCGCGATCGCCGTGATATGCTGGACCGCGACCGAGTAGCTCGAAAGCGGTGCGCCGACGTCGATGTCCAGCCCATAATCCAGCAGCAGCGCATGCGCGCGCCGCCGCATCTCGGCCTCGCGCACGACGCCGAACCGCGTCGGCTGCCGGCCGAGATACAGATTTTGCGCCACCGAGAGGTTCGGCAGCAGATTGACTTCCTGATAGACGGTGGCGATGCCGGCATCGACCGCGTCCTTGGCCGAGCGCGGCGCGATCTCCCGATCGGCCAGCCGCACGGTGCCGGCGTCCCGCGCGAAAACGCCGGTGACGACCTTGATCAGCGTCGACTTGCCGGCGCCATTCTCGCCGAGCAGCGCGTGGATCTCGCCCTCACCCAGCATGAAGTCGACATCCTGCAGCGCCTTGAGCGCACCGAAGCTCTTGGTGAGGCCGCGGATCTCCAGAAGAGACGGACGCATCGCCGGCGGAGCTGAAGGATCAGACATGACGAACTACTTGGGCAAGACCGGAAAGTCGACGCCCGCACGCGATGCGGGCGCCACGATCGATTTCCGTCGTCCCGGCAACAGCCAGGACGACGGCGAGATCTTCGGCTCAGTAGCCGAGCCCCTTCTTGCTGTCGTAGACCTTCTGCGGATCGTCAGTCGCGGTGTAGAGCTTCGATTCCGTCTGGATCCACTTCGGCGGAACGGTGCCCTTCTCCTTGAAGGCCACGATTGCGTCGAACGCCGGGCCCGCCATGTTCGGCGTCAGCTCGACGGTGGCGTTGGCTTCGCCGGCGGCGATCGCCTTGAAGATGTCCGGCACGGCGTCGATCGAGACGGTCAGAATGTCCTTGCCCGGCTTGAGCCCGGCTTCCTTCATCGCCTGGATGGCGCCGACCATCATGTCGTCGTTGTGGGCATAGACCGCGCAGATCGACTTGCCGCCGTTCTCGGCCTTGATGAAGCTTTCCATCACCTCCTTGCCCTTGGCACGGGTGAAGTCGCCGGTCTGGCTGCGAACGACCTTCAGGTTGGCGTTCTTGGCGACGACGGCGTCAAAGCCCTTCTTGCGGTTGGTGGCGACGCTGGCGCCGACCGTGCCCTGCAGCTCGACGACGTTGCAGGCCTTGCCGCCGACCGTCTTGGCGAGCCACTCGCCTGCCACCTCGCCCTCGTGCACGCTGTCGGAGGTGACGGCGGTCAGATAGAGGTCCTTGCCGGAGGGATCGATGTCGCGGTCGAGCAGCACGACCGGGATCTTGGCTTCCTTGGCTTCCTTCAGCACCGCGTCCCAGCCGGAGGCCACGACCGGTGCGAGGAAGATCGCGTCCACGCCCTGGGCGATGAAGGAGCGGATCGCCTTGATCTGGTTCTCCTGCTTCTGCTGGGCGTCGGCGATCTTCAGGTTGATCTTGCGCTTGGCGGCTTCAGATTTCGAGACCGAGGTCTCGGCGGCGCGCCAACCGGACTCCGATCCGATCTGCGAGAAGCCGACGGTCAGCTCAGCGGCGCCAGCAGACGTGGCAAGCAACAAGGCGGCCGTTGCCGAGGCCGCAAAGAGGGCTTTCAGGGTCATCAGACGTTCTCTCCCAAAAAGGTACTGTTTTTTGATGCGCCGCCGCAAACAGCGGTGCCGACGCACCTATTCACCCGCCTCGACGGCCGGTGACGTCCGTTATTCCACGGAACACTTGGGATGACTAGTCATATTATTTGACTGTAATACTTTTTGAGAAGGACAGGCGCCGACGGAGGCCCACGCTGCCGAAGATGAGCGTCGGACACAAACAAAATTTTAAGTTGTGGATAGGCCAGATCAGCGCAGCTTCGTCGCGTCGCGGGCGCGCTGCTCGATCGCAGCCCAGGCCCCGGCCCTGATGTCGGCCGCGGGGGCGACCCAGGAGCCGCCGATCGCAACGACCTTCTTATGCGCCAGCCATTGCGCAGCGTTGCCGGCATTGATGCCGCCCGTCGGGCAGAACCGTACGTTGGGGAACGGCCCGGCCAGCGCATCCAGCGCGGCGAGCCCACCGGCCGGCACCGCAGGAAAGAACTTCACCAGCTCATAGCCGCGCGTCACGCAGGCGATGAGATCAGAGGCGGTCTGAATGCCCGGCGCGAACGGCATTTCGCCCGCATTCGCGGCATCGAGCAGGCCGATCGACAGGCCCGGGCTGATCGCGAAGGCTGCACCGAGCCCGGCGGCGCGCTCGTAGTCCGCCGGCGTCAGCACCGTGCCGATGCCGACAACGGCGTCCGGCACCTCATCGATGATCGCGCGTGCGGCATCGAGCCCCGCCTGCGTCCGCAAGGTGATCTCGATGACGCGGAGACCGCCGCTAACGAGCGCGCGCGCAAGCGGCACGGCATGCGCGGCGTCCTCGATCGTGATCACCGGAATCACCGGCGCCAGAGCGAACACCGCATCGAGCTTCGTGCGCTTGTCCAAATTGTTCATCATGCCTCGCTCATCGTCAGAATGTCCCGCGGCATCGCGGTGGCCGGGATCACGGCTCCCGGCGCCATGATCACGGCGCCGGCAAGCCGGTGGCCGGCCAACGCCGCCTTGCGGGGCGGCGCGCCCTTGATGCGCGCGGCGAGATAACCCGCATTGAAGGAATCGCCGGCCGCCGTGGTGTCGATCGGCTTGAGCACCGCAGGCGGCGCGATGTCGACCAGCACACCATCGGCATGGATCAGGCAGCCGCGTGCGCCTCGCTTGACGACGACCTCGCCGACCCCGGCTTCCTTGAAGCGGCGCAGGCTGACGGAGGCGTCGGCATCGCCGAACAGCATCTGCTCATCCTCGAGCGTCGGCAGCGCAACGTCGACCAGCGGCAGGATCGCGCGGAACGCGCGCTGCGCCACCTCGCGGCTGGCCCAGCCGCGCGGTCGGTAGTTGCCGTCGAAGACCACACGCGCGCCGCGCTTGCGCGCCACCGTCAACAGCTCACGCAGCTTGGCCTTGCCGGTCTCGCCATAGAGCGAGAGGCTGATGCCGGAGAGATAGATCCAGTCGAAGCGGGAGAGCCTATCGAGCATGTCGCGGTCGGCGCGATCGAACAGCTCGCGCGCCGGCGCGCGGTCGCGCCAATAGAGGAAGCTGCGCTCGCCCCGGGCATCGCGCTCGATCATGTACAGGCCGGGCACGCGGCCCTCGACCTGCAGCACCTCCGAGGTGTCGATGCCCTCGGCCTGCCAGGCCGCCAGCATCATGGCGCTCAAGGGATCATCGCCGAGCGCCGTGACGTAGGAGGTGGGCACGCCGAGCCGGGCCAGATAGAGCGCCGTGTTGAGCGTGTCGCCGCCGAAGCCGCGCCGGAACAGCGAGCCGTCCTCCTGCGCAAACTCCACCATGCACTCTCCGATGCAGGCGACTTTCATCGGCGTCAATCCATCCATCAAAACGTCAAATGAACCTTCATCGACCGGCTTCGATCGCTGGCGAGCTCGAAGGCGGCGACCGCCTGCTCGAATGGCAGCGCAGCCGAGATCAGCGGCTTGACGTCCAGCAGCCCCTCGCCCATCAGCCGCAGCGCCAGCTCGAATTCGCGGTCGAACCGGAACGTGCCGCGCAATTGCAGCTCCTTCGTGACCAGCGTGTTGACCGGCAAGGTCATCTCGCCGCCGAGCCCAAGCTGGACGATGACGCCGCCGGGCCTCATGACGTCGAGCGCCGCCCGCAGGGCGGCCTGGTTGCCGGAGGCCTCGAACAGCCCGTCGAACGTGCCCTTCCCGCTCCGCCACGGATCGAGCGCCGACGGCTCCGCCCCGACATTGAACGCATGGCTGGCGCCGAGCGTGCGCGCCATCGCAAGCGGCGCGTCGGCGACGTCGGTCGCCACGATCTCGGCTGCGCCGCCGTAACGCGCGACCAGGATCGACAGCGCTCCGATCGGGCCGCAGCCGGTCACCAGAACGCGCTTGCCGAGCAGCGAACCGGCCTGGTGCGCGGCATGCAGGCAGACCGACAGCGGCTCGGCCATCGCGGCCTCTCCCAGCGACAACGACGGCGCGATCGGCACCGCCTGCGAGGCATCCACGGTGACGAACTCGCGGAAGCCGCCCTGCACGTGGGGATCGCGCATCGCGCTGCCCATGAAGCGCATGTCCAGGCACTGGTTGCGCCGCCCCTCGCGGCAATAGGCGCATTTGCCGCACGGCAGGCTCGGATTGACGGCGACGCGCGTGCCCTCGGCGAGGCCGGTCACGCCGGCACCGACCGCGGCGACGTGGCCTGCGATCTCATGACCCAGCGCCATCGGCTGCTTGATGCGGACCGTGCCGAAGCCGCCGTGATGGTAGTAATGCAGATCCGAGCCGCAGATGCCGCCGGCCTCGATCTTGACCCGGACCTCGCCGGGTCCCGGCGCCGGATCGGGAAAGCTGTCGATGCGCAGATCTTTCGGCGCGTGAATGACGACCGCACGCATGGCCGGCCTCCCTGTCTCGTGTCTTCCGCGATCCTACATCGCCGCCAGCATGCCGCCATCGACATAGATGGTCTGGCCGTTGACATAGGTCGACGCGTCGGAGGCCAGGAAGATCGCGGTGCCGACCAGTTCGTCGGGACGACCCCAGCGCTTCGCCGGGACGCGCGACATCAGCCAGTTGTTGAAGTCGGGGTTGCTCATCAGCGCCTGGTTCATGTCGGTCAGCATGTAGCCGGGACCGATCGCATTGGCCTGGATGCCGTGCGCGGCCCATTCGACGGCCATCGCGCGGGTCAGGTTGCGGATGCCGCCCTTGGCCGTGGTGTAGGGCCCGATCGTCGGCCTTGCCAGCTCGCTGCCGAGCGAGCCGATGTTGATGATCTTGCCGCTGTTGCGCGGAATCATCCGCTTGGCGGCCTCGCGCCCGATCACGAACGCGCTGGTGAGGTTGGTCTCGATGACGCGGCGCCACTCGTCGGTGGTGAACTCGACCAGCGGCTTGCGGTGCTGGATGCCGGCATTGTTGACGAGGATGTCGATCGCGATCCCCTGGTCATCGAAACGCGCGAAGGCGCTGACCACGGCCTGCTCATCGGTCACGTCGAACGGGCAGGCCTCGGCCTGATGGCCCGCGGCGCGGAATTCTTCCGCCGCCGCCAGCGTGCGCGCCGGGTCGGTGCCGTTGATGACCAGCCGCGCCCCGGCCTTGGCAAAGCCTTCGGCAATAGCGCGGCCGAGGCCGCGGGAGGAGCCGGTCACCAGCGCGGTCTTGCCGGAGAGATCGAAGAGCGAGGTCGACATCTGTTCAACTCGTGGACGACGTTCCGGCTGGCATCCTCGTTGACGGACAGCGCGCTGACAAGCGCGTTATCCGGCCCTGCCGATCAAACCGGGAGACGGTTAATGGCCGCGACGGCGGTCATCACCCCGCGGATCTCGGCGAGGCCCTTGAGCCGGCCAACCAGCGGATAGCCGGGATGCGTGCCGCGGCCGATGTCGTCGACCAGCTCATGACCGTGATCGGGGCGGAACGGGATCCGCCAGTCCGGATCGCCCTCGGCCTTGCGGCGCGCCTGCTCCTTGAGCAGCGTCGTCACGATCGCAACCATGTCGACATCGCCGCGCAGATGCTCGGCCTCCATGAACGAGCCGTCGAGCATCTTGGTGACGTTGCGCAGATGGACGAAGCGGATGTGCGGGGCGAACCGCTCGGCAAGCCGCGGCACGTTGTTGTGGCCGCCGGCGCCGAGCGCGCCGGTGCAGAACGTGATGCCATTGGCCTTCGACGGGGCGGCCTCGACGATGAACTGCAGATCCTCGGCTGACGACACCACGCGCGGCAGGCCGAACAGGTCGCGCGGCGGATCGTCGGGATGGACGCACAGGCTGACACCGCACTCCTCCGCCACCGGCACCACCTCGCGCAGGAAGCGCGCGTAGTTGGCACGCAGCTCGGCATGGCCGATGCCGCGATATTTCTCCAGCATGCGGCGCAGGCCGGGCACGTCATAGCGGTCATAGGCGCCGGGCAACCCGGCCATGATGGTCGCGAGCAGCCGGTCCTTGTCGGCTTCGGAGGCCTGCGCCACCCAGGCCCTGGCGCGGTCGAGCACGTCGGAGGAGAATTCCGCCTCGGCGCCGGGCCGCTGCAGGATGTAGCAGTCGAACGCCGCCAGGCGATCCATGTCGAAGCGGAGCGCGGTGGCGCCGCCCGGCAGGCGGAAGGCGAGCTCGGTGCGGGTCCAGTCCAGCACCGCCATGAAATTGTAGCAGACGGTGGTGACGCCGCAGGCGGCGAGGTTGCGCAGTGACTGGCGGTAGTTGTCGAACAAGGACGTCAGATCGCCCTCGCCCAGCTTGATGGCCTCGGAGACCGGCAGGCTCTCGACCACGCTCCAGCGCAGCCGCAGCGATGAATCGCCTTCGATCAAGCCGATGCGCCTGATGATCTCATCGGTGCTCCACACCACGCCGTAGGGAATGTGATGCAGCGCCGTCACGATGCCGGTCGCGCCGGTCTGGCGAACCTGCGGCAAGGTGATGGGATCATCGGGTCCGAACCAGCGCCACGTCTGTTCCATGTCGTCACCTTCCAGAATGAATCAAGCGCGCGATCAGCGCCGCCGCCGTGCCCGCGTGCGCGGTTCGGCCTGCGACATCTCCTCCTGCCGGGCAAAGATGCCGTCAGCGCGGCGAAACACCTCGCGCAGATGCCGGCGCATCGCCGCGACCGCCTGGGCCTCGTTGCAGGCGGCCAGCCCGTCCAGGATCTCCTGATGCTGCGCGATCAGGAGCGGAATATGGCCGGCGTCCTCGATCAAGGTCAGATGGCGAACGCGGTCGAAATGGATCTTGGTCTGACGGATCACCTGCCAGACATGGGGATGCCGGCTGGTGCGGGCGATCGTCTGATGGAACGCCTCGTCATGGACGTAGAACTCCGCCGGCGTCGCCGCCGCCTTCTGCTTGTCGATCAGCTCGGTCAGCTCGCGCAGCGCCGTCGCATCGATGTAGCGGACGGCCTCGGCAACCAGCGCACATTCGAGATGCTCGCGGATGAACTGCGCCTCGCCGAACGCCTCGCGCGACACCGGCGCCACCACGCTGCCGCTTTGCGGATAGATGCGCACGAGGTCGACATCGGCGAGCTTGATCAGCGCCTCGCGCACCGGCGTGCGGCTGACGCCGAGCCGCTCGCACAGATCGAGTTCGGCCATCGGCGTGCCCGGCGGCAGCGCGCCGGAGACGATGTCCTCGAGCAGCCGCTCGTAGACCTGGTCGGCGAGCCGCCGGCCGGCCTTGCCGTCCCGTCGTGTCAGCGGTGTCAGATCGTCATCCATGACGGCAGTCTACCCGATTCACAGGAAGCCGATCGAGATCCATGGCAGGAACACGATCAAGAGCAGCGCAACGACGAGTGCGGCGAGATGCGGCCAGACGTGGCGGATGACCTCGTCCGGCGAGGCGCGGCCGATGGCGCAGGCGAGATAGAAGCCGACGCCGAAAGGCGGCGTGAACAGGCCGAGACCCATCGCGAACACCGCGATGATGGCGTAGTGCACCTCGTGCACGCCCATCATGCGCGCGATCGGGAACAGCAGCGGCCCGAACAGCACCACCGCCGGCACGCCCTCGAGCACGCTGCCGAGCACGACGAAGGCGAGCGCCGAAATCAGCAGGAAGCCCCAGCGGCCGCCGGGCACAGCCACCATGAGGTCCACGAGCTGCTGCGAGAAGCCGGACTGGGTCAGCGCCCAGGCCATGCCGGTCGCAGCCCCCACCACCAGCAGGATCGCGCCGGACAGCGACGCCGTATCGACCAGGATGGGATACACCCGCTTCCAGTCGAACTGGCGATAGACGAAGATGCCGACCAGCACGGTGTAGATGACGCCGATCGCCGCGACCTCGGTCGCGGTGGCGACGCCCTCGACCACAGCCGAACGGATCACGATCGGCAGACCGAGACCGGGAATAGAGATCGCAAACAGCCGCAGCCGCGTCTTGGCATCGAAACGCTGCGCGCCGCTCATGTCCTCCTTGCGCGTCTGCAGGAAGACGACGACGGAGAGTGCGATCAGGCCGACCACCGCCGGCAGCAGCCCGCCGGTGAACAGCGCCGCGATCGACACGCCCGTCACCGATCCGACCGTGATCAGCACGATCGAGGGCGGGATCGTTTCCGACATAACGGCCGAGGCCGACAGCAGCGACACCAGGTCGCCTTCCGAGCTGCCGCGCTGCTTCATCTCGGGAAACAGCGCCGGCGCAACCGCTGCCATGTCGGCCGCCTTGGCGCCGGAGATGCCGGAGACCAGGTACATCGCGCCGAGCAGCACATATTGCAGGCCACCGCGCAGATGGCCGATGAGCGAAACCAGGAACAGGATCATCGCCCGCGCCAGCCCGGCGATCTCGATCAGCGCACCCAGCAGCACGAACATCGGCACCGCCAGCAGCACCATGTGCGACATGCCCTCGCTGACCCGGCCGGGAACGATCAGGACCGGCACGGTCGTGCTGAAATGTAGATAGGCCACGGTGGCGAGCAGGAAGGTGAAGGCGATCGGCGTGCCGATCACCATGGCGCTGGCGACGAGCACAAAGAAGAAGATGAACAGATTGTAGTTGCCGAGATCCTCCAGCACAGGTGCGGCCGCATAGAGCGCCCCCGCACCGGCGAGCACCAGGGCCAGAGCGCCGACGACCTGCATGAGGCTCGCCTGCTGGATCAGCCGGTCGACCGCGGTGAGCAGCATCAGCAGCACGCCGACCAGCATCGCGGCCTCGCGATAGCCTTCGCTGATCTCGAGCACGGGCATCTGGCTGATCAGGTGGCTTTCGAGGTGGTGCCAGGACGGCATCACCAGCACGACCAGCACGGTGCAGACCAGCATCAGGCCGAGCGCGTCGGTGCGCGCCCGCCACGCCGGCGACAGATTGCGGACGAAGGCGGTGAGCCGCATGTGCTCGGCGCGTCGCAATGCGACGACGGCGCCGAGCATCGCCAGCCACACGAACAGCACGGTGGCGAGTTCGTCGGACCAGATCAGCGGAGCATTGAACACGTAGCGCGCGGCCGTGGCCGCACCGAGCAGGACCAATTCGGCGACCACGATCGCGGCGGCCAGCGCCTCGACGGCGCGGCCTAGCAGATGATCGAAACGCGCAAAGGCGCCATGCGACGGCACCGAGGTCGTCGCGGTCAGGTCAACGGCCATTCCACCCTCCCCGCAAGATCCTGCTGATGTCCGCGCATGCGGACATGCATCAGGGATGCAACGGCAGCTCGCTCAGAGCTGGCCGACCGATTTCTCCAGCAGGCCCCACGCCTCGGCGCCGAACTTGGTCTTCCACTCGGTGTAGAAGCCGGCGGTGCGCAGCGCGTCGCGGAACGGCTTGGTGTCGACCTTGTTGAAGGTCACGCCGGCCGCCTGCATGTCCGCCTGCGCCTTCTCGTTGAAGCTCTGGATGTCCTGGCGCTCCTTGACGGCGGCCTCCGACAGCGCCGCGGTGATGGCGTCGCGGACGTCGGCAGGCATGACATTCCAGCGCGCTGCATTGGCGAAGATGTAGTGGCCGTCCCAGATATGGCCTGATAGCGCGATGTACTTCTGCACCTCGTAGAGCTTGGCGCTCTGGATCAGCGCCAGCGGATTCTCCTGGCCGTCGACGATGCGGGTCTGCAGGGCCGCATAGAGCTCGCCGAAATTGATCGGCGTCGGCGCCGCGCCGAGCGTCTTGAACAGCGTCACCCACAACGGATTGCCGGGCACGCGGATCTTGAAGCCCTTGAGATCGTCGGGCGAGGCGATCGGCTTGGCGCCGGAGGTGATGTTGCGATAGCCATTGTCGAGGCATTTCGGGAGCACGTGCAGGCCGACCTTGGCGAACTCGCCGCGCACATGGTTGCCGAGATCGCCGTCCATCGCCGACCACACCTGGTCGTAACTCTCGAACGCGAACGCCACCGCATTGATCCCGCCGATCGGCACCACCGTCTGGTTCACACCTGACGTCGACATGAAGTCGAGCGCGCCGCTGCGCACCTGCGAGAACATGTCGGGCTCGCTGCCGAGCTGGCTGTTCGGATAGACCTGCAGGTCGACCAGACCATTGGTCTGCTTCTTGATGACCTCCGACGCCTCGATGATCCGGACGACGCCGGGATGGGTGGCGGGAAACGCCGTGCCGTAACGCAGGCGATACTTCGCGGATTGGGCGTGGGCCGGTCCAAACGCCAGGGCTGAGGCCCCCGCGAGCGCGGTGCCGACGAAACTTCGACGGGACATGGATGTGGCTGAAGACATTGGCAAACCTCCCCTGCCGGCCCGCTGTGGGGCCTTCTGTATGTCATTCCTGTAACCTAAGCCTATAAGGGATACCAAAATAGGTTTCAATAGATAACTTGTATCCAAGTTGTGAGGTTGCTATACGACGCCGGCTCGCGATCGAGATGAGCACTGAAGGGGATGGAGGGACGCGTGAAGAGCCTCGTGGTGGAGCGGCCCGGCCGCCTGTCGATCGAAACGCGCCCTGTCCCTGAGCCCGCCGCGGGCGAGCTCCGCCTCAAGGTCGAGCGGGCCGGCATCTGCGGCTCCGACATCCATATCCTGCACGGCAGCAACCCGTTCGCGCGCTATCCGCGCGTGATCGGCCACGAATTCTTTGGCCGCATCGACAAGCTCGGCGACGGCGTCGACGCCAAGCTTGGCGCCCGCGCGGTGGTCGACCCCGTCGTCGCCTGCGGCCATTGCTATCCCTGCTCGGTCGGCCGCCCCAATGTCTGCGCTGAACTCGCCGTGCTCGGCGTCCACCGCGACGGCGGCTTTTCGGAATATGCCTGCGTACCGGCCGCAAACGCGCATCTGCTGCCGGGCAGCGTCGACGACGACAAGGCGCCGCTGGTCGAGCCGTTCTCGATCGCCGCCAACATCACCGATCATACGCGCGTGTTCGCTTCCGACGTCGCGCTGGTCTATGGCGCCGGGCCGATCGGGCTGACCGTGATCCAGGTGCTCAAGCACGTCTACGGCGTGAAGCAGCTGATCGTCACCGACCGCATCGATTCGCGGCTCGAAGCCGCCCAGCGCAACGGCGCCGACCGCGTCATCAACACGGCAAACACCGCCCTGCCCGCAGCGCTCGCGGATGCCGGCGTGAGGCCAACACTGATCATCGATGCCGCGTGCCATCCCGCCATTCTCGCCGAAGCGATCGAGATCGCCTCGCCCGCCGCACGCATCGGCCTGCTCGGCTTTTCGGCGGAGCCCTCGACCATCGTGCAGCAGAAGGTCACGGCCAAGGAGCTCGCCATCCACGCTAGCAGGCTCAACAGCGGCAAGTTCGCCAAGGTGATCGACTGGTTCGCGCGCGGCATCTTGCAGCCGGAGCGCCTGATCACCCATCGCTACGGGCTCGACGCCTACGCCACTGCGTTCGACACATTCGAGCATAACCAGACCGAATGCTGCAAAGTGCAGCTGATCTTTTAAGGTCCCGATATGGACCGCCTCAGCCCCGCCACGCTCCACCGCCTGCCTGCCGGCATCCTCAAGCCGGACTACGATCGCACGGCGGTCGCGACCGGCATCGTCCATCTCGGCCTCGGCGCCTTCCATCGCGGCCACCAGGCGGTCTACACGGATGCGCTGCTCAAGGACGATCCGCGCTGGGGCATCCTCGGCGTCTCCCTGCGCTCGCCCGACACGCGCGACGCGCTCGCGCCGCAAGGCGGGCTCTACAGCGTGACGGCGAGCGACGGTGCCGGACATCAGCGGCGCGTGATCGGCGCGCTCACCGGCCTCGCCGTGGCGCCGGAAGATCCCGCGGGCCTGCTCGCGCGCCTCGCCGATCCCCGCGTGCGCATCGTCTCCACCACCGTGACCGAGAAGGGCTACAGCCACGATCCGGCGACCGGCGCGCTGCGCGCCGACGATCCCGACATCCGTCACGACAGCCTCAATGTCGGCCACCCCCGCAGCACGCTCGGCGTCATCACAGGCGGCTTGCAGCTGCGACGGCAACAGGGGCTGCCGCCCTTCGCCGTGCTCGCCTGCGACAACCTTCCGGCCAACGGCCATACCTTGCGCGGCCTCGTCATCGCCTTCGCCGAACTGATCGACCGCGATCTCGCGGCATGGATCGCGGACAAGGTCCGCTTTCCCTCGACCATGGTCGACCGCATCGTGCCGGCGACCACCGATGCCGACCGCGCTGAGATCGGCGCCGCGCTCGGCCTCGACGATGCATGGCCCGTCGTCACCGAGCCGTTCAGCCAATGGGTCATCGAGGATGACTTCGGCGGCGATCGCCCGGCGTGGGACATCAGCGGCGCGCAGTGCGTCCGCGACGTCGCGCCGTTCGAGCTGATGAAGCTGCGGCTGCTCAACGGCGCGCACTCGACGATCGCCTATCTCGGCTATCTCATGGGCTGCGAGACGGTGGCCGCGGCCATGGCCGAGCCCGACCTCGCCGGCCTCGTCGAGGACATGATGTGCGACGAGGTCACGCCGACTCTGCCCGCGCTCGGCGGCTTCGACGTGACAGCCTATCGCGCCGCACTGCTGCAACGCTTCCGCAATCCGGCGCTGAAGCATCTGACAGCGCAGATCGCGATGGACGGCTCGCAGAAGCTGCCGCAGCGCCTGCTCGGCACCATCAGCGACCGGCTCGCCCGCGGCCAGCCGATCACCCGCCTCGCGCTCGCCGTCGCCGGGTGGATGCGCTACGTCAGCGGCACCGACGAACACCGCCAGCCGATCGCGCTGCGCGACCCGCTGGCGGACAGACTGCGGGCCCTGGCGGATGACGCCGGCCCGGTTGCGGGCCGGCTTGCGCCCGCATTGTTGTCGGTCACATCGGTGTTCGGCACCGAGCTGCCGAACGATCCTCGCTTCACGCGCGCGGTTGAGACAGCACTCGACGGCCTCTTCCTGAAGGGAACCCGTGCAACTGTCGCGCAGACCCGACAGAACCCAGGCTGACGTCACACCGGTCCTGGCTGGACGAACGCGACGTCAGCACCGACTACACATTCGGCAGCAGCTTGCCCGGGTTCATCAGACCATGCGGATCGAGCGCGCGCTTGAGCTGACGCATCAGCTCGAGCTCGAGCGCTGGCTTGCACAGCGGCATCTCCGCGGTGCGGAGCTGGCCGATGCCATGCTCGGCGCTGATCGAGCCGCGGCGACGGGTGATCTCGTCATGGACGAGGCGAGTGATCCGCGGACCGTGCCCGTCAAACTCGTCCTCGCTGATGTCGAGCGGCCGCATCAGATTGTAGTGCAGATTGCCGTCGCCGAGATGGCCGAACACCATGGGACGGATGCCGGGCAGCGCGGCGTCGACCGCCGCATTCATGACACCGACGAAATCGGCGATCTCGGCCACGGGCACCGCGACGTCGTGCTTCAGCGCCTTGCCTTCGCGCACCAGCGCCTCGGACACGCTCTCGCGTACGCGCCAGAACGCCTTGGCCTGGATGCCGTCCTGGGCCACGACGGCGTCGGAGGCAAGTCCTTCCGCCATCGCCTGAGCCAGCGCGGTTTCGAGACGCGCCGTCAGCGCAGGCTCGTCGCTGATGTCGCTGAGCTCGATCAGCACCGCTGCGTCGGGCAGCGCCGTGAACGGCAGCCGCGCATCCGGGATCTGGCGCAGGATCATGTCGAGCGTCGCCGAGGTCAGGAATTCGAATGCAGTGAGACGATCGCCGCAATGAGCGCGCGACAACTGAAGAAGCTTCAGCGCGGCGGCCGCATCGGGGACTGCGACGAACGCCGTCGCGCGCGCCGTCGGCTGCGGGAACAGCTTGAGCACGGCGCCGGTGATGATGCCGATCGTGCCTTCCGAGCCGATGAAGAGATCGCGCAGCGCATAGCCGGTGTTGTCCTTGCGAAGGCTGCGCAGCCCGTCCCAGATGCGGCCATCCGGCAGCACCACTTCCAGCCCGAGAGTCAGCTCGCGCATGACGCCATACCTCAACACGGCGACGCCGCCGGCGTTGGCCGCGAGATTGCCGCCGACGGTGCAGCTCCCCTCGGACCCGAGGCTGAGTGGAAACAGCAGGCCGGCCGCGCCGGCGGCCTCCTGCACCTTCGCCAGCACGACGCCGGCATCGACCACCATGGTCTGGCCGATGGGATCGAGCGCGCGGACGCGGTTCATCCGCGCCAGCGACAGCACGATCGCTCCGCCGCTCGCATCGGGTGTCGCGCCGCCGGACAGGCTCGTGTGGCCGCCCTGCGGCACCACGGCGACGCGGGCCTCGGCGCAGGCCGCCATGACCGCGGCGACCTCTGCCGTCGACGCAGGACGCACGACGGCGATGGCAGCGCCACGATACTTGCCCAGCCAGTCGCGCAGATACGGCGCCTGATCTTCGGCTGCGACGAGAACATGCGCTGCGCCGACGGCGCTCTGCAGCCTTTCGATCAGCACCGTCATGACGCGCGATCCAACCCTTTGATGACCTGAGATGGCGATGCGCACAAACTAACAGCTCCGCCGATCGCGGCCCCAATACCAAGTTGTCCGCCATCCATAATCGATTGTTATGGGTGAGGATCAGGCCGGTGCCAGCGCCATCGGCGGGTCGATATGCGGAACGGCATCGACCAGCTCGCGCGTGTAGTCGGTCTGCGGATTGGCGAACAGCGCCCGGCTCTCGCCCTGCTCGATGATGAGGCCTGTGCGCAGCACGATGGTGCGGTCGCACATCATGCGCACGACATTGAGATCGTGGCTGACGAACAGAAAGGCGAGGTTATCCTCGCGCCGAAGCCTGTTCAGGAGCTGCAGCACCACGGCCTGAACAGAGACGTCGAGCGCCGCGGTCGGCTCGTCCAGCACCAGCAGCCGCGGCTTGCAGGCAATGGCGCGGGCAATGCCGACGCGCGCCTTCTGCCCGCCAGAGAGCTGATGCGGAAAGCGCGACAGCAGCTCGCGCGGCAGGCCGACACGCTCGGCGCATTCCTCGACCCGCCGGCGCAGTCTGTCGCCTGAGCGCATGTTCATCAGTCGCAGCAGCGGATGGGCGATGCAGTCGAACGCCGTGTAGCGCGGATTGAGGCTGTCGTTCGGATCCTGGAAGACGATCTGGATGTCCTTGCGCAGCTCGGAACGGTGGAAGTCGCGCGCCGGGATCTGGCCGATCGACTGGCCGTCGAACAGGATCTCGCCGGCGCTGGCATCGATCAGCCGGCAGATCATGCGCGACGTCGTGCTCTTGCCGGAACCACTCTCGCCGACCAGGCCGACGCTCTCGCCGCCGCGCATGGTCATCGAGAAGTCCGCGACGCCCACGGTGCCGTCGTCGAAACGCTTGCTGACAGTCCTGACGTCGAGCAGCAGCGGCGCGCCGTGCGGCGGAGGCGGCAGCTCCGTCACCGCGACCAACGGAATGCGCTCGCCGTCCGGCACCAGATCCTCAATGCGCGAGGTCGCCGTCGGCGACGCCGCGACCAGCCGTTTGGTGTAGGGGTGCTGCGGCCGATGGAACAGCGTGAGCGGCTCGGCCTCCTCGACCAGCCTGCCCTGCTCCATCACCACGACGCGCGCGCAGTAGCGCGCGGCCAGCCCGAGATCATGCGTGATCAGGATCGTCGCCATGCCGCGGTCGGCGGCGATATGAGCGAGCAGGTCCATCACCACCTTCTGCGTGGTGACGTCGAGGCCGGTGGTCGGCTCGTCCGCGATCAGCAGCTGCGGGCTGCAGGAGATCGCGATCGCGATCATCACCCGCTGGCACATGCCGCCGGAGAGCTCATGCGGATAGGCGCTCATGCGCCGCTCGGGATCGCGGATCTGCACGGCCTTCAAGAGTTGCAGCGCCTCGGCCTGCGCCTCCTGCCGCGACAGCCGTCTATGCGCGAGGATCGCATCCGCAATCTGCTGGCCGACGGTACGGATAGGATTGAGGGCCGCGCGCGGGTTCTGGAAGATCATCGCCATCGCAGCACCATGCAGGCTGCGCAGATCGGCGCCGCCGGCGCGGGTGATGTCCTGGCCCTTGAAGCGGATCCGGCCGCCGGTGATGCGGCCGGCCTTGTCGAGCAGATGGGTGATGGCAAAGCCGGTCACCGACTTGCCGGAGCCGCTCTCGCCGACGAGGCCAAGCATCTCACCCGGTGCCAGCAACAGAGACACGCCGCGCACGGCCTCGACGATACCACGACGGGTGGAGAAGGAGACCTTGAGGTTCTCGACCTCGAGCTGCGGTGCGCTCACGTTCTCATCCTCGGATGCGCCACGCTGATCATCTTCAATTCGCCCGTCATGTGCGCATCCGGGGATCGAGGATATCGCGCAGGCCGTCGCCGAGCAGATTGAAGCACAGCACCGCGCTCATCAGCGCAAGTCCGGGAAACGCCACCAGCCACCAGCGCCCCGTGGAGATGAAGCGGGCGCCCTCGGCGACCATGATGCCCCATTCCGGCGTCGGCGGCTTGACGCCGAGGCCGATGAAGGAGAGGCCCGCGGCATTGAGGATCGCCCAGCCGAGATTGAGCGACATCTGCACCGCCATCGCCGGCAGCACGTTCGGCAACAGGAAGCGCAGCACGACAGCGACATGGCTCTCGCCGCAGGCGCGCGCGGCCTCGACCCAGCCGAGATTGCGGCGGATGTTCACCTCGGCGCGGGCGAAGCGGATGTAGAACGGCAGGTTGATGATCGCGGTCGCGATCACGATGTTCTCGACGCGGTTGCCGAGCGCGGCGACCATCGCCATCGCCAGCACGAACAGCGGGAACGCCATCAGCACGTCGACGAAGCGGCCGACCGCCTTGTCGAGCCGGCCGCCGGCATAGCCGCAGAGTGCACCGATCACCGAGCCGAGCGCGAAGGACACAGCAACCGCCGTCACCGCGATCGTGAGGTCGAGCCGGCTCGCGACGATCAGGCGGCTGAGCACATCGCGACCGAGCTGGTCGGTGCCGAACCAGTGCGCCGCGCTCGGCGGCTGCAGCGCCTGCGGTACGTCGGAGACGACCGGATCATAGGGCGCGAGCCACGGCGCAAAGATCGCGATCAGCGCCAGCAGCAGCGCACCGCCAGCCGCGACAGCGGTGACCGGATTGCCGCGCAGCACGAAGGCAGTGTGGCGCAGGGTCGACGAGGCCTCGATCGTGCTCATGCTCACGCCACCGTCGCCCTGGGATCGGCGATGCCATAGAGTACATCGACCAGCAGATTGACGATCACGAAGATCGTCGCCATCAGCAGCACGAAGCCCTGCACCGGCGCGTAGTCGGAGACCAGCAGCGCATCGAGCGCGTAGGAGGCGACGCCGGGCCAGGAGAACACCTTCTCCACCAGCACATTGGCGCCGAGCATGGTCGAGAACACGATCCCGGCGATGGTGATGACCGGCAGGATCGCGTTCCTCAGCGCATAGGTCACGACGATGCGCCACCACGACAGCCCGACCGAGCGCGCCGTGCGCACGAAGTCGCTGCCGAGCGACACCAGCATCGAGGCGCGGGTGATGCGCGCCAGCGGCGCGATCACGAACAGCGCCATGGTCAGTGCCGGCAGCATCAGCTGCCGGGCCGCCGCCCACCAGCCCTCGACATCGCCGGCGAGCAGGAAGTCGATGATCAGGAAGCCGGTCCGCGACGGCGGCAGTGTGGCGAAGATATCGATGCGGCCCGTGGGGTCCGGCGCCAGGCCGAGCAGATAATAGAACACGTAGATCAGCAGCAGACCGGAGACGAAGGTCGGAACGCAGACGCCGAGCGAGCAGAACAGCCGCACGCCGTGATCGACCAGCGAGCCCGGCCGCAGCGCAGCCAGCACGCCGAGCGGCACCGCCGACACCAGCGCGATCAGCAGCGCCGTCAGGGTCAATTCGAGCGAGGCCGGCAGCCGCTCCTTGAGATCCTTGGCGACCGCCTGCCCGGTCATCATCGAGCGGCCGAGATTGCCGCGGCCGACGTCGTAGAGATAGATCGCGAGCTGGTTCGGCAGCGGCTTGTCGAGCCCGAGCTGCCGGCGGATGACCTCGATCTCCTCCTGGCCGGCATTGGGGCCGGAGGCAAAGAACACGGCCGGATCCCCCGGCAGCACGCGCATCAGCAGGAAGGTGAAGACCAGGACCCCGAACAGCGCCGGCAGCGACGAGACGAAGCGTCGTCCCGCCCGAGCCAAGGTTGCGCCGATCGTGCCCATGGTTATCAGCCGTCCCCGTTACTTGCGACTCAGGTTACGATAATCGACCTGCCGCGTGAACTGGTAGACGTAGCCGTCCACCGTCGGCTGCATCACCGCGTCCTGCGCCGCCTGCCAGATCGGGATCTGGAACATCTGGTCGAAATGGATGGCGTTGAGCGCCTTGCCCTGCTCCTCATATTTCGCCTTGTCGGCCTCAAAGCGCGCCTCCTGCGCGATCTTCTCCAGCTCGGCATTGTCAGTCGAGGAATAATTCCAGCGCTGCTTGCCCGTGTAGAAGTTGCGATAGAAATAGTCGGTCGAGGGCAGCCAGGCGACGATGCCTTCGGTGAAGAACGGCAGCTTCTTCTCGTTGATCGCGGTCGACATCTGCGCATCCGGCAGCTTCTGGATGTCCACCTTGATGCCGATCTTGGCGAGCGATTCCTTGACCAGCGCGGCCATCGGCTCGGCGGTCGCCGCCTGGCCGACATTGAAGCTGAAGGTGGTGGAGAAGCCGTCCGCCATGCCGGCGTCCTTCAGATAGGCCCTCGCCTTCTCCAGATCGAGCTTGATCGGCTGCGGGATCGGATAGCCGCCGCTCGGCGGCTTGCCTTCGGCCCACGTCGCGCCGTAGAGCGGCGCGCCGCGGCCGAACAAGGCCGCCTTGAACATGTCGTCATAGGGCAGCGCGTAAGCGATGGCGCGGCGCACATTGACGTTGTCGAACGGCGGGATGGCGTTGTTCATCGAGATGAAGGTCACCGCGTTGTATTGCGGCGTCGAGATCACCTTCAGCTTGCCCTTGCCTTCGAGCGACTGCACGTCGCTCGCCTGCAGGTCGATGACGAGGTCGGCGTCGCCGCGCTCCACGAGGTTGGCGCGCGTCGCCGGTTCAGGCACCGACTGGATGATCAGGCGCTTGAACGCCGCCGGCTTGTCCGGCGTGCCGCGATTCCAGGCCTCGTTGCGCTTGGCGATCACCTGCTCGCCGGGCTTGAAGGTCTCGACGATGTAGGCGCCGCTGCCGGCCGCGTTCTCCTTGGTCCAGTTCAGCGCCCATGGGTCTTCGGCCGTCGCATGCGCCTTGGCGAGCTTGGAGTTGATGATGATCGGATAGACGGTCGCGAGATTCGGCAGCGCCAGCTTGTCCGGCTTCGGCAAGGTCACTTCGAACGTCAGGGGATCAATGACCTTGAACTGATCGGCCGACGTCAGCGAGCCCGTCAGCAGTTGCGCCTTGCCGAGGATTGGCGCGGTGACGCAGCGGTCGAGCGACCATTTGACGTCCTCGGCCGTCACCGGCGAGCCGTCCTGGAACTTGGCGTCGGGGCGCAGCTTGAAGGTGATCTTCAAACCGTCAGAGCTGACCTGATAGGATTCAGCGAGCTCGCCGGTGATCGTGTCGAGATCGAACACCCACTTACCATTGAGCTGCTTGCGACCGAACGACACCAGCCGGTCGTAGGTCGACATCGACAGCGCGAAGGCCTCGCGCGTCGAGCCCGGAATGTTCGGATCGAGCGTGTTGACGGTGGCACCGGTGACATAGCGCAGAGTCTCGGCGCGGCTCTGCGCATGCGCCGATGGCGCAGCCAGCATCACCGCGAGCAAGGCGGTCACAGCGAACAACGAACGTTTGGACATCTCGAAACTCATCGCCCTTGTTCCCTCATTGGTCTCAAAATCCGGGACTGAAATACCCTGCCAGCGGTCACCGGCGACGCAAGCACATCAGATGGAAGCGCATCAGATGGGAGCGCATCAGATGGGAGTTCAGCAGCAAATCACGTGCCACGGCGCACCTCGGCCTGCTTCACATCGTAGGCCTGGAAGTTGGCCCAATGCTTGTCGATGTCGGCCTTGAACAGCCCGCGCGTCAGCCCATGCACGAGCTTCGGCACCGCCGTGGTCATTGCATTGATGGAAGATCCCGACGCGCCGAAGCTCATCGTCGAGGCAATGGCAAACACATGGACGTCGCGGATCCACGGCGTCCGGCCAGCCACACGCTCGCACAGCGCATAGTCGTCGGCGAGATAGGGAAAGGCGCCAAGCCGGTCGTTGCGCTCGCCGGCATCGGGCGTGTAGCGATCGCACCAACGCGCGATGTTGGCGGCAAAGCGCTGCAGCTCCGGACGCTTTGCGAAGTCCATCGAGATGCCCGTCGCGCTGACCACGAAATCGACTGTGACTTCGCCTTGCGGTGTCCGCAGCACGACTCCCTCTGACGTTTCGCACGCGATCAGCACAGGCGCGCCCTCATGCAGGTGGAACGCAGCATGACGGGCGCAGCGATCATAGGTGTGCTGCGGAAAGCCCTCGCGCAACTCGAGGACCGCACGTATGAAACGCCAGCGCCAGACGTCGTCGAGTTCGGAGAAATGCCGCAGGAAACCACGGAACGTCAGCCAGCGATAGGGTTGGATCAGTTGGATTTCCGTGCGGCGGCATAGCAGATCGACGCTGTTCGCACCGGCTTCGAGCGCAGCCGCCGCATTGTCGAACGCCGAGGCACCGGCCCCGATCACGGCGACGCGGCGGCCGCGCAAGCTGTCGAAATCGATCTCGGCGCCGGAATGGGCGCAGCGCGTTGCGGGCAAATGGCGCAGCGGCTCCGGAATGCTCCAATCGCCCATCCCCTCCTGCCCGGTCGCCAGCACGATCTTGCGGGCATAGATCGTCGTCTCACCATCCTTGCTGCGCACTGTCGCCTGCAGCAGTCCGTCAGTGGCCGGTGCGATATCGACGACTTCGCAGCCGTTGCGCACGGGAAGGTCGAGCACCTCGCGATACCAGGCGAGATAATCTGCCCAATATTCGCGCGGAATCAGATCAAGATTGCGCCAGCTCTCGCCGCCAAACTTCGCCTCGTGCCACGCCTGATAGGTCAGACAGGGGATGTCGAGATCGGGTCCGGTGAAGTCCTTCGGGCTGCGCAGGGTCGGCATGCGCGCATAGCTGAGCCACGGTCCTTCGCGGCCTGCCTCGGCTTTGTCGAGCACGAGAATGTTGCTGACGCGCGAGCGCAGCAGCGCGAAGGCGGTGGCAAGACCCGACTGGCCGCCGCCGACGATCAGCACATCGCGCGCAGGCCGGCCATCGGGACCGACGACGGGCGTCAGCCATGGCATGCTGGGATGGGCGATCCTGGCAAGATCGCCACGGACCAGGGCCGTCAGCGCGGCGAGGCCATCGCTCATGCCGGGAACCGGAATTGACACGCGCAATCGCGATCGAAACGCTCGCTGTCGCTCACGCTCTCTCCATCAGTCATGTCACCCGGCACGCGAAGCTTAGCAAAGCAGGTCCGGCACCGACCATACCGATTTGTCCGCCGCCCATAACAGCTTGTTATGGGGCGGCAGCGGCGGCTAGAGTCGACAGCCATCCACAGCGGGACAAGAGGTCGCATGCCGCTCAATCTGCGCCAGATCGAGGTGTTCCGCGCGATTATGATGACAGGCTCGATCAGCGGCGCTGTGCGGCTGCTCTCGGTGTCGCAGCCCGCGATCAGCCGGCTGCTGGCCTATACCGAGGATGGCCTCAAGCTCAAGCTGTTCGAGCGCATCAGCGGCCGGGTGCAGCCGACGCCGGAGGCCAAGCGGTTGTTCGCCGAGGTCGAGCACGTCCATCGCGGCGTCGCGCGCATCAACGACCTCGCCGACGAGCTGCGCGCCGGCGGCACGGGCACCATCCGCGTGGTGGCGAGCCCGAGCGCGGCCCACAGCATGGTGCCGGAGGCGCTGGCGCGGCTGCGCGGCCGCTTTCCAGATCTGCGCGTCGAGTTCGAATCGTTGACCCTGCTGGAGATCGTCAGCCGCGTCGGCACAGCCCGCGCCGATCTCGGCATCACTGTGCTGCCGGTCGACGAGCCGACAGTCGCGGTCGAGACGATCGCGGAGGGCGCGCTGCACGTGATCATGCCGGCCGACCATGCCCTGACGAGGCTGCGCAGCATCAGGCCGAAGGACATGCTGCCCTATCCGCTGGTCGGCTTCGGCCCGCAGACGCCTTATGGTCACATCGTCACGTCGGCCCTGGCCGGCGGCCCGGAGCCGACCACGATCGTGCGCTACACGCCCGACGCCTGCGCCATGGCCCGCGCCGGCGCGGGCCTTGCCGTGGTCGACCAATTCGTGCTGCGCGGCCGCGCCTGGCCCGACCTCGCGGCACGGCCACTCGCACCGAAGATTCCGATGCGCGCGTATCTCCTGACGCCTCGCTTCGAGCCGCTGTCTCGCAACGCGGCCGCGCTTGCGGACATTTTGCGCGGGCGCGATCGGAAGTCCGGCACGGCCAGGCGTTGAGCTACGCCGCGAGCCAGCCGCCATCCACCGGCAGCACGATGCCGGTCGTGAACGACGCCTCGTCGCTGGCCAGGAACAGCGCGGCGGCGGCGACCTCGTCGGCCGCGCCAAAGCGCTTCATCGCGTGGCGCTGGCGCGAGGCCTCGCGCACCGGCTCCGGATCGACGTGGCGCGCAAAGCTCCGGCGCAGCAGCGGCGTGTCGATCGCGCCCGGCGCCAGCGCATTGACGCGGATGCCGTCGGTGGCGAAGTCGACCGCCATGGTGCGGGTCAGGCTGATGATCGCGCCCTTGGCGGCGATATAGGCGCTGTTGCCCTTGCCGCCGGCGACCGCAAGCTGCGATGCCACGGTGATGATCGACCCGACCTTCTGCTTCTGCATGATCGGCACCGCGACCTTGGCCCACAGCCAGGTGCCGCCGACATTGGCGCGGAACACCGCGTCCCAATCCATGGGATCGGTCGTGACCACGGTGCCGCCGCAGGAGAAGCCGGCAGCGGTCATCAGCACATCCAGCCGGCCGCGCGCGGCTGCCACGCTCTCGACCGTCGCCTTTGCAAAATCCGCATCACCGACATCGCCGACATACACGCGGCCCTGGCCTCCGGCCTTGGCCAGGAGCAACAGGGTTTCCTCCGCGCCTGCCGCGTCGCGGTCGACCAGCGCAACATAAGCGCCCTCGCGCGCGAACATGACGGCGCTGGCGCGGCCGATGCCGGAGCCGCCGCCGGTGATGACCGCGACCTTCGCCTTGAGCCTCATCTCAGTCTCTCCCGTACTGATCGAACCAGCGGCCGAAATGCTCGGCCGATGCCGCGCTGTCGAAGCGCGCGCGCCAGCCGAACTCCTCGGCCAGTCGCGTCGTCGACAGCCGGCCGCGGCTCGGCGCGAACACAGGCACCGTGGGCGTCTCGCCCTGCTCCGCGAGCCGGCAGACGAAGCAGGGGCGGCCTTGCGCGAAGGCGCGGCCCCAGGCCTCGGCTGTAAACGTGGCTACGCTGGAGATGTTGTAGAGCGTGTGCTGCGGCCTCTCGGCTTCCAGCAACCGGTAGACGGCGTCGGCGACGTCGACCGCATAGACCCAGTCCTTGTCGCCCGGCTCGTTCAGCAGCGCCGGCGCATTGCGCGCGCAACAGGCCGCGATCAGCGCCTGCGGCGATGGCGTGTCGCGCACGCCGCCGCCGCGCTCGAACGGGCCGAACACGGCCGACAGACGCACGCTGATCACGTCGGTTTGCCACAGGTCCGACAGCCGCGCCGCGACGCGCTCAGAGGCGAACTTGCTGATCGCATAGAGCGACACCGGCTCGCACGGCGTGCTCTCCTCCAGCACGGCAAAGCGCTGACCGCTGGCGCCGTAGGACGCCGCCGAGGACAGGTTGATGACGCGGCGGATGCCGCTGCGCCGCGCCGCCTGCAGGATCGGCACCTGCGCCAGCAGATTGACCGCGAGGATGCGCTCGGGGTCGGATGCGTCACGCTCCGGACCGGCGGTGATCGCGGCGCCCATGACAACGGCATCGCAGCCGCTGGCGATCGCGGCCGCAACAGCGCTCGCATCGGTGACGTCGCCCTGCACGAGGTGCAGACGCTCGCAATACGGCGCAAAGGCGCGCTCCGCCGCGTTCGGCAGAGCCGCTGCATCGAAGACCGTCGCGGCATGGCCGCGCTCCAGCAGGCCTTGCGCGATGTTGAGCCCGACGAAGCCGGCGCCGCCGAAGATCAGGACATGCATCAAGGAGGTCCTCGCATGGACAGCGATCGACGAGGGGCATTCAGCTCTCGCCCCACGTCATGGCCTGGCGCCGTCCCGGCCATCCACGTCCGGCGGCATCCCGGGAAGCACGTGGATGCCCGGCTCGAGCCCGGGCATGACGGCGGAGAGCGGAGCGACCGCGTCAACATGATCAGCTACTCCAACAGCTCTTCGCGTCTAGAGCAGCTTCGCCCCAAAATTCTGCTCCGGGTCCATATCCGCGACCAGGCGCCCCGTCGGCTTCGCAGCCTCGCCGCCGCTGCGGGCGAGGAACTGGCCGGAGCCGGGCGCGGCCGACAGTCTGCCGTTGTCAATGATGACGCGGCCGCGCGACAGCACGGTCACCGGCCAGCCCTGCACGCTGCGCCCCGCAAACGGCGTGTAGCCGGCGAGGTCGTGCATGGCGGCATCGCTGATCGTGACGTGCTTGTCCGGATCCCACAGCGCGATGTCGGCATCGGCGCCGATCGCGATCGCGCCCTTCCTCGGATGCAGATTGTAGATCTTGGCCGGCGCCGTCGCCGTGAGCTCGACGAACTTGTTGAGGCCGAGCCGGCCCTTTGACACCATCGCATCGAACAGCAGCGGCAGCCGCAGCTCCAGGCCCGGCAGGCCGTTGGCGATCTGCTTGAAGTTGGGGTTGGAGCCGGCGCGCAGCTTGCCGGTCTCGTCGAAGCGATACGGCGCGTGATCGGAGGAGATGGTCTGCAAATCGCCGAGCGACAGCGCCTGCCACAGCGCCTCCTGGTCGGGCGCGCGGCGCGGCGGCGGGCTGCACATCCACTTCGCGCCCTCGATGCCGGGCTTGTCGAGATCCTCGGCCGTCATGAACAGGTATTGCGGACAGGTCTCCGCGAACACCTTCAGCCCCTGCCCGCGCGCATCGCGGATCACCTTGGCGCCTTCCGCGGTCGAGACGTGGAAGATCATGATCGGCTGATCGACGAGGGCGGCCATGCCGATCAGGCGGTTGAACGCCTCGGCCTCGGAGAACCGCGCGTGGCTGATGGCGTGGTATTTCGGCGCGGTGTAGCCGCGCGACAGCAACCGCTTCACCATCCAGGAGATGATGCCATGGTTCTCGGCGTGCGCGCACAGCATGGCGCCGCCCTCGCGCGCGGCGACGAGAATGTCGAGCAGCGGCTCGTCGTCGATCTTGAGCCGGTCGTAGGTCATGAAGATCTTGATCGAGCCGTGGCCCTGGCGGATCAGCGCCGGCAGGTCGCGCTCCAGCGTCTCCCTGGTCGGATCGGCGACGATCATGTGGAACGCGTAGTCGATCACGGCACCCTTGCGCGCCAGCGCGTGATAGTCCTCGACCACCTGCGGCAACTGCATGCCGACATGCTGGGCCGCGAAGGAGATCACGGACGTGGTGCCACCGAACGCGGCCGACCTGGTGGCGCTCTCGAACGTGTCGGCGTTGACGATCCCTGCCGCCGAGAGCTGCTCGATATGGCAATGGCTGTCGACGCCGCCGGGCAGCACATATTTGCCGCGCGCGTAGATCTCGCGCTTCGCCGGGCCGAGGCCGCGGCCGATCGCCGCGATGGTCTCGCCTGTGATGGCGACATCGGCCTCGAACGTATCGGTGGTGGTGGCGACGCGCCCGCCTCGGATGATCAGGTCATAGGCCAGCTCGGTCATCGCGATCTCCTAGTTCTGCCAGATGGAACGCCGTGGACGCGAGGTGACCGCATCGGCCCCATTGCGTCAGCCGTGGCATAGTGGTTGCCTGTCACGCGCCGTCAACACTGAAGAAGCAGGTAGCTCCCATGTCCCGCCCGCGCATCACCGTGATCAATCCGAACTCCAACCAGGTGGTCACCGACGGCTTGGCGGCGGCGCTCAAGCCGCTGATGTTCGCCGACGGACCGGAGATCGTCTGCGAGACCTTGAAGGAAGGTCCCTACGGCATCGAGAGCCAGAAGGATGCCGACAGCGTCACCCTGCCGCTGCGGCGTTTCGTCGAGGGCGACAACGCATCCAGCGCGTTCGTGATCGCCTGCTACAGCGACCCTGGCCTGCACGTCTGCCGCGAGGCCACGGCACGGCCGGTGCTCGGCATCGCCGAATGCGGCGTGCTCACTGCACTGACTCGCGCCGATACGTTCGGCGTGCTCGCCATCGCGCAGCGCTCGATCCGCCGCCACATCCGCTATCTCCGCCAGATGGGCTTGATGGATCGGTTGGCCGCGGAGCGCCCGCTGGACATGACCGTGGCGGAGACGGCGTCAGGCGAAGGTACTTTGGCGAAGATGATTGCTGTCGGCCGCGCGCTGAAGGAGGAGGACGGCGCCGGTGCCATCGTCATGGGCTGCGCCGGCATGGCACGGCATCGCAAGAACCTGGAGGACGCGCTGGGAATTCCGGTGATCGATCCGACCCAGGCCGCAGTGACCATGGCGCTCGGCGCGGTGGCGTTTGCGGGGTGAGTGGTTCGCACATCCGTCGTTTGCCCCTGCACGGACCTGCCCGGCCGGCCATCTCACACTCCGCTGTCGTCCCGGCCTTGAGCCGGGACCCATAGCCGCCGGCCGACGTGAGGCAGGCAACTGTCAGCTCCGTTCCTCGATAGCTTCCGCGGTATGGGTCCCGGCGTTCGCCGGGACGACACTGTTTGTGTAGCGGCGCTGGTGCCTGACAATGCAACTGCTGATCAGCGTGGTCAGGCCCACTCTCTCTCCTGCCTCACTCCGGCGGCACCGCGCCCGTGCGGCTGGTGATCAGCCCGTAATGCTCGATCCGCCGATGCCTTGCGAAATCGAAGATCGTCTGCTTGCCGAACCGCGTCGCATCGAGATCGCAGGGTGCGACCAGCACCTCGTCGCCTTCCGTCACCGCCTCCGCGACGATCTCGCCGTCGGGATTGACGATCAGGCTGCCACCGATCAGGTGATGACCGTCCTCGACGCCGGCCTTCGCGACCGCGACGACCCAACACGAGTTGTGATAGGCGCCGGCCTGCGCGGAGAGCCGGTTGTGGAACAGGCGCTGCTGCAGTCCCTCGGCCGATTTCAATGAGTTCACCGACGGCGTGTTATAGCCGATCAGCACCAGCTCGACGTCCTGCAGCCCCATGACGCGATAGGTCTCCGGCCAACGGCGATCGTTGCAGATCGCCATGCCGATAATGCCATCGAGACTGCGCCAGACGGGAAAGCCGAGATCGCCCGGCTCAAAATAGCGCTTCTCCAGATGCTGGTGGCTGCGCTCCGGCTCGAACTCCTCGTGGCCGGGCAGATGCACCTTGCGATACTTGCCGACGACGTTGCCGGCGCGGTCGGTGAGAACTGCCGTGTTGTAGTGGTGCCCGTCCGGTGTCAGCTCGGCATAGCCGAGATACATGGCCATCTGATGCTGCGCGGCGCGATCGAACAGCGGCTGCACGGCCGCATTGGGCATCTCGCGCTCGAACCAGCTGTCGACTTCGGCCTGATCCTCCATGTACCAGCGTGGAAAAAACGTGGTCAGCGCCAGCTCCGGGTAGACGATCAGGTCGGCGTCCTTGCGCTTGGCCTCGTCCATCAGTGCGATCATGCGCGCGACGACCGCCTCGTGGCTGTCAGCGCGCTGAATCGGTCCCATCTGGGCGGCGGCGACGTTGATCACGCGCATTGCAGAACTCCTATCCGGACTCCGACGTCATTGCGAGCGAAGCGAAGCAATCCAGGGCTACACGAGGACTCTGGATTGCCTCGTCGCTTCGCTCCTCGCAATGACGAATGTGGCGACAGCGTCATGCAACACCCCTCATCGTTTCACCCCGGCCGGTACAGCACCGGCCGCGTCCGCGAGAACGACGGCCGGCCGCGCTTGAGGCCCCAGAGCGGCTGCGCCAGGGTCGCCACGGCCTCGGTCGGCGTCGCCGCATCGATGCAGACGAGATCGGCCGGCGCGCCGACCTCGATGCCGTAGTCATCGAGCCGCATCAGCCGCGCCGCGTCGTGCGTGACCATGTCGAGACACCCCGCAAGATGATCCGGCCGCGAGACGTGGCAGACGTTGGCGTAGAGGTTCGCCATCCGGATCAGCGAGCCGTCGCCATACGGCGTGAACGGGTTCAGCACGTTGTTGGTCGAGAGCGAGCAGGTCACCCCCGCAGCGCGCAGCGGCTCCAGCGGGACCACGCCGCGCGGAATCGCATGATCGTGGCGGCGTCCCATCAGATGCAGGTCGGTCGAGGGCAGCACGGTGACTGCGACGCCGGCATTGGCGAGCTGCGTTGCGATCGCGTCGAAACGCTCCGGCGGCAGCAGCGACAGCTGCGTGACGTGGCCGACCGCGACGCGTCCGCCCCAGCCGTATTCCTCCGTCTTGCGGCAGACATATTCGATCTGCATGTGATCGAGCGTCTCGGCAAGATCGAGATGCATGTCGATGTCGACGTCGCGGTCACGCGCGATCGCGAAGATGCGGTCGATCTGCGCCGGCGGGTCGGTGTCGAAATACGGGGCGGCGCCGATGGTGCGTGCGCCGCGGCGCAGGCCCTCGATCAAGAGCTCCTCGGTGCCCGGATAGTTGGTGAGCCCTTCCTGCGGAAACACGCAGATCTCGAGGTCGAGCGCCCAGGCATAGTCGCGCGCGAGCTGCTGGATCGCCTCGAAGCCGATGAAGCCGATGCCGGGATCGAGCTCGACATGGGTGCGCATCCGCATCGTGCCGTGGCTGACGCAGCGTTCAACGGTCCGCTTCGCCCTGTCATAGACATCGTCGGCCGTGAAGTTGCGCTTGGCGGCCGCAGTCTCGCGCACCGCCTCTGCCACGGTCCCTTCCCTGATCGTGCAGCGGTCGAGGATGCAGGTCTTGTCGAGATGGATGTGCGTCTCGATGAAGCCGGGCACGACGAGGCAGTTCTCGGCATCGCGCTGTTCGCCGTCGGCCTGCAATGACGGCGCGATCGCCACGATGGTGCCGTCGGAAATTCCGATATCGGCCCGGCGCAGCTCACTGTGCTGCGCCAGCACCGCATTGCGAATGATCAGGTCCATGCCGCCGTTGCCGTCGAGAATTCCAGATGCGCGCCAAGCTGGCGGCGCCGCCTGCAAAAGGCAAGCGCCATGCCAGGGCCTGACGCCGCGGGACCGCCGACCGGGATCCGAAACCATTCGTTTACAAATAACCGGCCACCCGGGACCACTTGTTTGGCGGGGAAAAACTGCTATATTGGTGCATGGAAAACGTGAACGCGTTCTGCTCAGGCCCGTCGTCAAGGCGGGCCGTTGCCGTTTTGGGGGTGGCTGTCCGATGACTCGCTCCAACCGTACGGATCACATCCGCCTGACCTCGCACCCGGTGCCAGGCGCCAAGCATAATTTCCCGCTCCACTGGGGCGCCGAAAGCGCACGCGAGCGCGGACCCGTGATCGGCACGGTATCACGTCCGCAGGACCGCAACGTGATCGGCAGCCATGGCGGTTCCTACACGGTCTACCGCGCGCTCGCGGTATCATCTGGTGCGCTCGACCCGATCCGCCGCCCCGATCTCACCAACACCCATCCCGCCGCCACGATCGGCCCGTTCGCGCAGTGGCGAGAGCCGGCGAAGATCGTCGCACTCGATCCCTGGGGTCATCTGGTGGCCGAGAATTTCGGCGGCGAGATCGCGGAAGGAATCGATATCCGGCCGACGATCGCCGTGACCAAGGCGCGGATCGAGCTTCCTGAGTTGCATGCGGCGCTCGCGGCCAAGCGCCTCGTTCATGACGGCGACGTCGTGCATGCCAATGGCAGCGTCTCCGTGGTGAAGATCGCGATCGACCCGGTGTGGTACCTGCCCGGCGTGGCCGCGCGCTTCGGCACCAGCGAGACCAGTCTACGCCGCGGCCTGTTCGAGCAGACCGGCGGCATGTATCCGGAGCTGGTGACCCGGCCCGACCTGCAGGTATTCCTGCCGCCGATCGGCGGCACCACGGTCTATCTGTTCGGCGACGTCGACAAGCTCAATGACAGCCGGACGAAGATCACATGTCGCGTGCATGACGAGTGCAACGGCTCCGACGTGTTCGGCTCCGACATCTGCACCTGTCGCCCGTATCTGATCCACGGTATCGAAGAATGCGTTGCGGCCGGGCAGAACGGCGGCCTCGGCATCATCGTCTACAACCGCAAGGAAGGCCGCGCGCTCGGCGAAGTGACGAAGTTCCTGGTCTACAATGCGCGCAAGCGCCAGGAGGACGGCGACGCCGCGGCGGCCTATTTCGAGCGCACCGAATGCGTCGCCGGCGTGCAGGATGCGCGCTTCCAGCAGTTGATGCCCGACGTCATCCACTGGCTCGGCGTCAAACGCATCGACCGCTTCATCTCGATGAGCGACATGAAGCATGACGCGCTGGTGGGCCAGGGTGTCGACATCGTCGAGCGCGTGCCGATCCCCGACGAGCTGATCCCGGCGGATGCCCATGTCGAGATCGCGGCCAAGAAGGCCGCCGGCTATTTCTCGCTGGAGCCGCAGAAGCCCGAGGCGCTCGGCGACACCGTCGGCCGACCGCTCGAAAAGTACTAGCGCAGCGGCTGATCATGACCGACGTTTCATATCTCCTGTCCGCCCGCGCAGTGCGCGAGCGGGCGCATCAGCTGCTTGCGCTCGGTCTCGCCGACAAGCTGCCGCACTTCCGCATCGACCTCGCAAAGCTCGATGCGATTGCCGACCTCGTGCTCGACGTGACCCGCAGGGCCTATCCCGGTGGCGAGGTGCCGTTCCACTCGCGCTGGCGGCATTTCGTGGTCGGCGGTGTCGATCGCTGGGCCGCGATCGCCGACAATGTGAATTGGCCGGATGCGGCTTCACGGGCGCGCGCCGAGTTCGATCTCGCCATCACCAGCGTGCTGCTCGACGCCGGCGCCGGCGCGGCGTGGCGCTATCAGGATGCCGTGACCGGCGCGCGCATCGGCCGCTCCGAAGGGCTGGCACTGGCGAGCCTCGACATGTTCGCACGCGGTGCGTTTTCGGCCGATGCAAGCCATCCGCTGCGGGCCGACGCCGCGAAGCTGCAGCACATCATCGTCGCCGATCTCGAACGCGGCTTCCAGGTGAGCGCCGACAATCCGCTGGTCGGACTCGAAGGCCGCGTTGCGCTGCTGCGCCGGCTAGGCGAGGTCACGGCTGCAAAGCCGGATATCTTCGGTCGGAAAGATACCCCACGTCCCGGCGGTCTGTTCGATCAGCTCGCCGCCGGTGCGACCGGCGGCCACCTCCAGGCCGCTGACATTCTGCAGCAAGTGCTGCTGCAGCTCGGCCCGATCTGGCCGTCGCGGCTGACGCTGCAAGGCATCGCGCTCGGCGACTGCTGGCGCCATGCTTCCCTGGTCACCGATGACGCGACCAGCGGTCTCGTCCCATTGCACAAGCTGTCGCAATGGCTGAGCTATTCGCTGATCGAACCGCTGCAGCGCGCCGGCCTCGTGGTCGAGAACATCGACGGCCTTACGGGACTCGCCGAATACCGCAATGGCGGCCTGTTCGTCGACGGCGGCGTGCTGGTGCTGCGCGATCCCGCCGATGCCGCGCGGGCGCATGCCGTTGATTCCCCGCTGGTGGTGGAATGGCGCGCGCTGACCGTCGCCCTGCTCGATCGCCTGGCCGCGCTGATCCGCCAGCGCACCGGCCAGACGGCGGAACAGCTGCCCTTGGCGCGCATCCTCGAAGGCGGCAGCTGGGCCGCCGGCCGCAAGCTCGCCTTCGAACGCCGTCCCGACGGCTCGCCGCCGCTGACCATCCTCAGCGACGGCACGGTGTTTTAAGAGGTGTTTGGTAGCCTTGCTTCATAACAGCCGACGTCATTGCGAGCGAAGCGACTTGTCCGCCATAGCCCGAAGGGCGACGGCGGAAGCAATCCAGGGCCCGGAAGAAAGTCTGGATTGCTTCGTCGCTTCGCGCCTCGCAATGATGCGATTCATAAGTTGCGCGTAGGGTGGGCAAGGCGCAGCGTGCCCACCATTCCAAGCTGAGCTAGTATCAGGTGGACACGGCGCTTCGCGCCTTTGCCCACCCTACGCTTTGGAGATGAAAGCCATGGAAGGCGTCACGGTCGTCGATCATCCGCTGGTGCAGCACAAGCTGACCTTGATCCGCGACAAGTCGATCTCGACCAAGTCGTTCCGCGAGCTCCTCAAGGAGATCGGCATGCTCCTGTGCTACGAGGTCACGCGCGACCTGCCGCTCACGGAGGTCGAGATCGAGACGCCGCTGGCGCGAATGCAGTCGGCCAAGATCGCCGGCAAGAAGCTGGTGTTCGTGCCGGTGCTACGCGCCGGCGTCACCTTCGTCGACGGCATGCTCGATCTGGTGCCGACCGCGCGCGTCGCCCATATCGGCCTGTACCGCGAGCCGCAGACCTTCACCGCGGTCGAGTACTTCTTCAAGGCGCCGTCCGACCTGCAGGAGCGCCTGGCCGTCGTCGTCACGCCGGTGCTCGCGACCGGCAACAGCGCAGTCGCCGCGGTCGACCGGCTCAAGGAGCGCGGCGCCAAGGATATCCGCATGGTCTGCATGATCGCGGCGCCCGAGGGCGTCGAGCGCGTCCGCGGCCTGCATCCCGATGTCGCACTGTGGACCGCCGCGATCGACGACGGCCTCGACGACGACGCCTTCATCGTTCCCGGCCTCGGCGACGCCGGCGACCGCGCCTACGGCACGCGGTAGCAGCATTCAGCCGGCGAATGCGGCCTCTGCCTCCGGCAGCGCCCAGATCCTCTCGATCGCGGCAGTCCCTGCGGCGGTGATGGCAGCCTCGTCACCGTGGAGATAGCGGCCGTCGTGGATCAGCAGCCGGCCGTCGATCATCACCTGGTCGATGTTGGCGCGGTTCGCGAGCGCGATCAGGCCGCGGCGCGGGTCGTGTAGCGGCTGAAGATGTGGATGCGTCATGTCGACGACGGTGAGGTCGGCGGTCGCGCCGGGCGCGATGACGCCGAGATCGTCGCGCTTGATCATGGCGGCGGCCGTCGTGGTGACGGCGTCGATCAGTTCCGGCGCGCTCGCCGTCTCGGCGCTTCCCAGCGCGATCTTCGAGATCATCGACGCCGCGTTGAGCTCGCCGAGCAGATCCATGTTGTAGCCGTCGGTGCCGACCGCGGTGCGGACGCCATGCGCGGCGAAGCGGCCGAAGGCGGCGGTGACCCCGGCGCGCGCGAACACGCGCGGGCAGTTCAGCACGCCGGCACCACGCGCCGCCATCAGCGCAAGGTCCGCATCGGTCGATGCGTGGCAATGCGCCGCCAGCAGATCGGGGCCAAGCAGGCCGAGCCAGTCGAGATATTCGGCCGGGGTGCGGCCGCCATGGCGCTGCGCGATCGTCGCGACCTCGCCCGCGCTCTGCGCCATGTGCGTGGTGATGGGAACGCCGAGCTCGCGCGCCCGGCTGGCAGCCGCGCGCAGCAGATCCGGTCCGCAGGTATCGGTCGCGTGCGGGCTCATCGCGAGGCGAATGCGGCCGTCGCCCTGGCCGTGCCAGCGCTGATAGAGCGCATTCCAGACCGCCATGTCGGCCTCGCCGTCATCGCCGGCGTAAGTCACGACGCCGGAGGCATCCGCCTTGGCATCTGATGTCGAGAACAGATAGGGCGCGCCATAGAAGCGCAGGCCCATCTCGAGAGCCGCATCGAACAGCTCCGGGATCGTGTTGCGGAACGGCTCCATCACCGTGGTGGCGCCGCCCTTCAGGAGCTGCAACACCCCCATGCGGCCGATCGCCAGCCGCTCCTCCACCGAAAGGATCTCGGCCCCGCGCTTGGACAGCGGCAGAAGCACGGTGTAGACGATGCTCTTGTTGTTGCGCCGGCCGTTGCCGTCCTCGGTGAGCGTGCGTGCGATCGCCTCGCTGAAGATGTGGTTGTGCAGGTTCAACAGGCCCGGCAGCACGAAGCGACCCGGACGATCGAACACCTCGTCCGCCGCCGGCCGATCACGCGTCACGGCCGCGATGCGCCTGCCCTCGACCAGCACCCAGTGATCGCGCAGGACGTCCTGCGCGCCGTCCTTGCGCGTCAGCACGTAGCTGCCGAAGATCGCCGTCGTACTCATGCGTCCTTCGCTTCCGCCGCCTCATGGCGCTGGTAGTTCGCCGCGATCTCGGCTCCGGTCGTGATCCACACGTCCCGGCACGATTTGGCGTAGGTCAGGAACTCGCGCAGCAGCCGGAAGCGCATCGGCCGGCCCGAGACCTGCGGATGCAGCACGGTCGTCACCATCGCGCCCCAATCGCGGACTTCGTCCAGCTCATCCTTCCACATCGACAGCACGTGCTCTTTCGGAAAGATCGAGCGCGGCGAGAACCGCGCCGACAGGCCGTGCATCCAGTCGTCATAGCTCGCGGTCACCGGGATTTCGATCGTGCCCGGCGAGCCGGAGGCCAAGCGATGGCGATAGGGCCTGACGTCATCGCGGAACGAGGAGGTGTAGACGATCCCCTGGCGCACCAGCGCTGTCAGCAGCTCCTCGCAGAACTCGCCGAACGGCGCGCGGTAGCCGATCGGCCGGATTCCGAGCCGGCGCTGGATCGCCTCGAAGCCGCGCTCGATCTCCTCGACGATGAAGGGATCGCCGGGATCCGGCAGCAGATGGTGATAGCCGTGATGGCCGATCTCGTGGCCCGCCTTCAGCACCGCTTCCGCCATCGCCGGATGCGCATCGACCGCCCATCCCGTGATGAAGAACGTCGCCTTGAGATCGAGCTCGGCGAGCAGCTCGAGCAGCTTCGGCGTGCCGACGCGCGCCTCGAAACCGCCGAAGCTCATCGTGACCAGACGCGCCGCATGCGCGGGATCCTTCGAGGTCCAGGCGCTCTCGGCGTCGATGTCGAACGACAGGAACATCGCCGCTCTGTGCGGCGCAGGCCATGGATAGTCCGGCGCCGGCGGCGCGGTGTTGGCGGGAACGACCGGGATTCCCGCGAGCGCCCTACTGTCCAGCATTGATCAGCACCTTCTCGATTCCATTGTCGCTCAGCTTCCACTTCGCCAGCAGCGCCTTGTAGCTGCCGTCGGCAATCAGGCCCTCCAGCGCGGCGCGCAGCGCCTCGCGCAGTTCGTCCGCCTTCACCGGCGTCGCCAGCCCCGTATATTGGTACGCGATGGGCGTGCCGACCGGCACGTAAGTGTTCGGCTCGAGATCCATGATGTAGGGCAAGGTCTCGTTGCCCTGCACGGCGGCGTCGATGCGGCCCTGCTTGAGCTGCGTGCGGGCGTCGGCCGAGCCCTCGGTGCCGACGAACTCGATTCCGCTCGCGCCGCAGTTCTTCTCGCTCCAGGCGGCGATGTCCTTCGGGAACATCGTGCGCCTGGAGGCGCCGACCTTCTTGCCGCACAGCGCCGTCGGCTCCTTGAACTCGCTGGCGCGCGAAGCCTGCACGAAGAATCGCGGACCGCTGCGCAGGTAGTCGATGAAGGTCGCGGTATCCTGCCGGCTCTTGTAGTCGGTCATGCCGGTCAGGATGATGTCGAAACGCTGCGTGGCGAGGCCCGGCATCAGCTGGTCGAAGCTGGTCTCCTGCCACACCGCGTTGACGCCGAGCTTCTTGGCCAGCGCCTCGCCGAGCTCGACGTCGAAGCCGGTCAGGGTCGCGGTGGCCGGATCCTTGAACTCCATCGGCGGATAGTTCGGCACCACCGCGATGCGCAGGCCGTTCTGCTTGATATCGGCCGGCAGCTCGGCGGCGAGAGCCGCGCCCGCCACGGCCGCGCTCATGAGCCCAGCCAACACGATCGACTTCAATTCCATCACCTCACCCCACTTCAGCTGCCAGAAATGCCTTGGTCCTCGCCTCGCGCGGCGCACGCAGCACCTCGCCGGCCGGACCACTCTCCACGATCACGCCCTGGTCCATATAGACAACCCGGTCGGCGACCTCGCGCGCGAAGCCGAGCTCATGCGTGACGACCAGCATGGTCATGCCGGACCTCGCCAGCTCCTTCATCACACCGAGCACCTCGCCGACCAGCTCCGGGTCGAGCGCCGAGGTCGGCTCGTCGAACAGCACCAGCCGCGGCTTCATTGCGAGCGCGCGTGCGATCGCCACGCGCTGCTGCTGACCGCCGGACAGTTGCGCCGGATAGGACTGCGCCTTGTCGGCGAGGCCGACCCGGCGCAGCAGCGACAAGGCCTCGTCCTTCGCCTCGGCAAGCCTGCGCCTCTGCACCTGCACCGGCCCCTCGATCACGTTCTCCAGCGCCGTCATGTGCGGGAACAGGTTGAAGCGCTGAAACACCATGCCGCAGGCGAGGCGTTGCCGCGCGATCTCGCGCTCCGACAGCCGATGCAGCCGGCCGGCCGTCTCGCGGAAGCCGAGCAGTGCGCCGTCGAGCCAGATGCCGCCGCTGTCCGCCGTGGCCAGCTGGTTGACGCAACGGAGCAGTGTGGTCTTGCCGGAGCCGGATTGCCCGATCAGGCACACCACTTCGCCCTCGAAGACATCGAGCGAGACCTGCTTGAGCGCCTGGAATTCGCCGAAGCGCTTGCTGACCTGACGGATGGCGACGAGCGGCGTCATCAGCGACCCCGCGCGATGCCACGGGCAAAACGGTGTTCGAGCAGCATCTGCAGCGGCGTCAGCACCGAGACCACGAGCAGATACCAGAGGCCGGCGACGATCAGGAGCTCGATGACGCGCGAATTGGCGTAGTAGATGTTCTCGGCCGAGTGCAGCACCTCCGGATACTGGATCACGCTGGCGAGCGAGGTCGCCTTGACCAGGCCAATGAACTCGTTGCCGAGCGGCGGGATCACCACCCGCATCGCCTGCGGCAGGATGATCCGGCGCAGCGCCTGCAGCCGTCCCATGCCGATCGCCTGCGCCGCCTCGTATTGCCCGATGTCGACCGACAGCAGCCCGGCTCGCATCACCTCCGAGGTGTAGGCGCCCTGGTTGATGCCGAGCCCGAGCAGCGCGGCCAGGAACGGCGTCATCACGTCGACGGCGCGCGCGCTCCACAGGCCGGGAATGCCGATGGTCGGAAACACCAGCGCGAGGTTGAACCACAACAACAACTGGAGGATCAGCGGCGTACCGCGAAACAGCCAAGTGTAGCCGGCGGCGACCGACCGCAGCACCGGATTGGGCGACAGCCGCATGATCGCGACGACCACGCCGAGCGCGATGCCCAGCGCCATCGCCGCGACCGCCATGACCATGGTGTTGACGATGCCGCGCAGGATCACCGGCGCGGTCAGGAAGCGTTCGACGTAAGACCATTCGATCTGGCCTCTGGCGAAGGCGCGGCCGATCGCCAGCAGGATCACGGCAATGACGGCAGCCGTAAGCCAGCGGCCCCAATGCGCCTTGCGCGCGATCCTGTGCGCCGACAGGTCGGGAAAGCCATCGGCCAGTACGTCGGCGCGGCTCATTGCGGCGCCGCGTTGAGCATCGGCTCGCGCACCGCATTGGCGCCGAGACCCCATTTGTCGAGAATGGCCTTGTAGCTGCCGTCGGCGATCATCGCCTTGAGCTGTTCGGTCACGACCTCGCGAAAGCCTGCATCGTCCTTGCGGAACATGATGCCCTGGTAGCCGAAGACGATGGGCTCACCGACGATGCGATACTTGCCGGCCTCCTGCGACTGCGCATAGGGCAAGGTCTCGCTGCCCTGCACGGCGGCATCGATGCGGCTCTGCTTGAGCTGATTGCGGACATCGATCGAGTTCTCCCCCGGCACATATTGCGCGGCAGGCTTGCCTGCGGCCTCACAATTGGCCTTGCTCCATTTCTCGATCTCCTGCGGGAAGCTCGTCGAGCGCGTGGTGCCGATCTTCCGGCCGCACAGATCGGTCGCGACCTTGGCATCGCTCTCCGCCAGCACGAAGAACTGCGGGCCGGTGACGAGATAGTCGACGAAGTCGGCGGTCTCGCGCCGCGAGGCACGGTCGGAGATGCCCGAGATGATGAAGTCGGCGCGCCGGGTCTGCAGCGAGGGAATGAGTTCGGCGAACGGCGTCTCGCTCCACACGATCTTGACGCCGAACCGCTTCGCCAGTTCGTTGGCGAGATCGATGTCGAGCCCCTTCAGCTCGTTGGTGGCGGGGTCGTGATATTCCATCGGCGCGTAGGTCGAGTTGACCGTGAGCTTGAGCACGCCAGCCTGCTTGATCTCAGCGGGCAGCTCCGCGGCCCCCGCCGGAGCAAGCGAGGCGAGGATGACGAAACCTGCGAACAACGAACGGCGCATCCTGCAACTCCCCACGTGAACGGCTAATCGACCACGACCGGCTCGACGGCGCCGGCGCGCTCGGTGATGAGCCTGTACTGATCCGGCCGGCGATGCGCCGCGAAGTTGAACATCTTGTCCTTGCCCTGGCGGCACAGATCGAGGTCGATGTCGGCGACGACGACCTCGTCAGCGAGCGTCTTCGCCCGCGCCACGATGCAGCCATTGGGATCGACGATGCAGGAGCCGCCGATCAGCCCGCTGCCGTCCTCGTCGCCCGCCTTTGCGACCGCGATCGCCCACGTCGCATTCATATAGGCGTTGGCCTGCGCCACCAGGGTCGAATGGAAGGTACGCAGCGAGGCATCCTCGGTGTTGCCGCCATTCGGATCGTAGGCTGCGGAATTGTAGCCGACGCAGACCAGCTCGACGCCCTGCAGCCCGAGCACCCGCCACGATTCCGGCCAGCGCCGGTCGTTGCAGATCATCATGCCCATGATGGCGCCGCCCCACTCGCGGCCGGCGCGCACGGCCGGAAAGCCGAGATCGCCATAGCCGAAATAGCGCTTCTCCAGCTGCTGATACTTGGCACTCGGGCGCGGCTCGACGGAGCCGGGCAGATGCACCTTGCGATATTTGCTGATGATCTCGCCGTCGGGATCGACAAGGATGGAGCTGTTGAAGCGGCGTCCGTCCGGTGTCAGCTCGGCATAGCCGACATAGAAGCCGACGCGAAGCGCCCGCGCCCGGTCGAACAGCGCGGCAACGGACGGGTTCGGCATCGCGCGCTCGAAATAGCTGTCGAGCTCATCGCCTTCGAGGATCCAACGCGGGAAGAAGGTCGTGAATGCGAGTTCCGGAAACACCACCAGCTTGGCGCCCTGGGCGGCCGCCTGTTCCAGGAGCCCGATCATGCGCGACAGCGTGTGCCCGCGGCTGTCGGCGCGCTGGGTCGGCCCCATCTGGGCGGCGGCCGCGCGGAAGATACGGCTCAAAACTCTGCCTCCGATCTGTGCGTCATGCCTTTCCAGCAGGCGGCATCACCGCCCTCTGCGACGCGCAAGAGAAGCATCAATGAAGCGAAACCGGCGCAGGAATTGCAACCAGTCGGGACGACCTCGGTCTATGATATTTTGGCCGAGACCATCACCCGGGCTAATAGGGCGACCATGCCATGAACCTGCGCCAGTTGGAGATCCTGCGGGCGGTCATCCGCCACCACACCACGGTCGCTGCCGCCGAGGAGCTCGCGCTGTCGCAGCCTGCGATCAGCAATGCGCTGAAGGCGATGGAGGCGCAGGCCGGCTTCACGCTGTTCGAGCGCGTCAACAACCGGCTGTTCCCGACACCCGAGGCGATGACGCTCTATGAGGAGAGCGAGGCGATCTTCACCCTGCACGCCCGGCTGGAAAACCGCGTGCGTGACCTGCGCGAGCAGAAGACGGGTCATCTGTCGATCGTCGCCACGCCGCCGCTCGCCTACAGCATCATCCCGCCGACCTTGCCAGGCTTCCTGCGGCGCCGGCCGCAGACGCGGATGTTCTTCGACGTGCGCCGCTACGAAGGCATCATCGAGGGCGTGCTCGGCAACGTCGCCGAGCTCGGCTTCGCGCTCGGACTGTCCGATCATCCCGGGATCGCCCATGAGGTCGTGCATACCGGGGAGATGGTGTGCGTGATGCCGGCCCGGCATCCGCTTGCCGAATGCGACGTGATTTCAGCGCGGGATCTCGCCGGCTTCCCGCTGATCGGCCTTGAACGCGGCACGCGCCTCGGCGAAGCGGTGCGCGAGAGCTTCCGGCAAGCCGATGCCGACTTCCAGCCGACCGTCGAAGTGCGTTACTGCAACACGGCCTGCGTGCTGGCTTCGACCGGCGTCGGCGTCGCCGTGGTCGATCCATTCTCGCCGCGCCAGGGCGGGCATGATCTCGTGGTACGGCCGTTCACGCCGAGCACCAAAGTCTCGGCCTATGTGCTGTGGTCGGAGGCACGGCCGCTGTCGAACCTGGCGAAGACGTTTCGCAGCGAGGTGCGAAACGCGAGCCGCAGTCTTGCGGACGGCCTCGACGCGATCGGAGCTCCGAGCCTCGCCGCTTCCGCGCAGCGCGGCTGAGCTTGCCGATCGGCATGCGTCCATCAACCCCGTGGACGTATCGTTTGCGGCCCATCATCCGAAACGCCCGCCTGCGACGGGCTTCTCGGGATGATGCTCCGCGTCACTGTCGTCTTGCGGCTGGCGGCGGAATTGGTGCAGTGGACCATGGCTCGCCCGCCCGCAATCGCGCCGCCAGCGCCGCCGCGCAGCCGGCGAGCAGCTTCTCGCCCTTTGCAGCAGATGCCTTGCGCGCATCGCCTGCGACGCCGGAGGTGGTGATGTCGGCGAACGATCTGAACATTTTCAGCGACGGGACCAGCGAGCCCATGATGTCGAAGCTCGGCCCAAAGGCAGCGTCGAGCCCCGCCGCGTCGACGAGGCCGGGATGAGCCGCCATCATCATCGAGGTCTCGGCTTCGCAGGCATGCATCACGCCCGCCTGATCCTCGAGGACCTTGGCCATGGTCTCCCGCCCTTCCATGAAATAGGTCGTCGTCGCGATCGGCGCGTTGAGCTCGCGCGTCAGTTCGCCGGTGAGGGTGGCCAGCGCCTGGATGTTGCCGCCATGGCCGTTGACGATCACGATGCGGCGGAAGCCGGCATTCAGAATCGAGCGGCACAGGTCTCTGAGCACGGCGTGGTAGGTGGAGAGACCGAGGGTGAAGGTGCCACCGAACGGAACGTGATGGTCGGCGAGCCCGCACCAAACGGTCGGCGCGACCACGATGGGATGGTCTGGAGTCAGCTCCAGCGCGGTGCGACGGCAGACCTCACTGCACAGGAAGTCGTCAACTCCCGTCGGCAGATGCGGGCCGTGCTGCTCGGTCGAGGCCACCGGCAACAGCACGATCGCGTCTCGGGCCGCGAGCGCGCGAAGCGCTGCGGCGGAAAGTCTGTTCCAGGCGGTTTCGGTCATGATGGCTGCTCGCATGGTCGGAGATGAGGCAGATTGGCTCATATCACGCAGCCACCGCAACAGCCCATCCCGGCGTATCGGGCGCGCAGGCCGACAGTCGCCTGCGTGCACCTCAGACCGCACGCCCCTGCGCGATACTGCGCCCTCTCCCACAGGGGCGAGGACGCGGCGACCGACACCGCACCCTCCGCTACATCAGGAGCATGCTCTCCATGCACTCAAACATCGACAGCGATTGCGGCCTCGACGAGGTGCAACGGCCGTGCGTTCTCACGGCACCACGGCCCCCGCGCGGCAGGCCGGTCTCACGCCCGCGTCAGTTCGATGTCGTGGGTCTGCTTCGTCTCCGCGTCGTACACCCTGATCTGCAACATCGGAAACCGGCGCTTGAGGTCATGCGCGCCGTTGTGTGCGCCATCCTTGGTCTTGAATTCGGTCTTGATCTGACCATCGACCACGACGGCATAGCCGGTCAGCGGAAGGTCGTTGCCGGATTTGTCTTGAGCAGGCTTGTTGTGAACAGACTTCTCTTGGGCAGACTTGAGCATTGCGAGCCGACGTCGATTCGTGAGTTGAAAGGGGTGTCGAGCGCGCGATCTCTCCGCCTCGGACGACTCCGATGTAAGGTGAGTCTGTCGCGACGAGCAAGCGAAGACGTGTTCTTCACAAGCAGGGCGATTACGGGTTCAACCTGACGGCGCAGCGCCGGCCCGCGATGATCTCGGGATGTTCAGCGCGAACGAGTCGCGCAAGTTCCGGACTTGCAACGCGAACGTTCCGGTCGCTCGCCATCATGCGCGCCACCGCGAACGAGGAGCGCCGTGGTCGCGCGTCTCTCAGCGCCCGCAGCGCCCACCTCGCGCCGCCCCCCAAGGCAGCAGCCCGATCCCAACTTGGATGCGCTCTGCGACTGAGCACGGGTAGACGCAAAATCCCGAGGCCATCGGACGAACGAATCAGCATGACCGCCATGCGCGAATTGCCCGTCGTGCCAGTCTGCCGCAGATAAACAGCTTGCCCCGTCGGGCAAATCAGGACGACATTTCCGCGCATCCCGCCTCATGAAGAGGGGCGTGTCGCGAACGTCACGAGACGTGGAGTGCGGGATGCGATGGACGCGACGTGTCGCAGCGGGTGTCATGCCTGCGGACGAACGGCAAGGCGCGGACGGCGAAGTCGCATGGTCCTGGCGCCGCGACGCTGGCGTCAAGCTCGTGACGAGGTTTCAGCCTCGCGCGGGTGACGGTGGCAAGACAGCCCGTTCACCGGGGAGAATGCGTATAAGCCGTAACACTATCGCGCAGGGAAGGCCGGGATGTCTCAGCCGAACCTGTGGTTCCTGCCCCGTGCATTCTTTCCGCACGGGGGCCATGGGGGCGGCGAGCTCCCGGCCTTCCCTGCGCCCTCTCACTTGAAGAGGGCTCCGTCAAGCAAGACTCGGGCGCGATAGGCGCCGCGAGATCGCGACGTGCTGATTTGTAGACGTTCTGTTTGTCGATGGCTGTTTGTCAGAGTGAACTGCTGACCATTGTCACGTGCCGCGCACGGGACCACGACGATCCCCGTAAGATGACGGATGGGCTTGCCGACCGCTGGTGCCGCTGCGGCAGCAAGGGATCGTAAACGACTGCGCGGGACGTTGACCCGCCATTTACCTCACGGTCCAACCACGACATCGTGATTTGATGCAGGTCAACATGACCGACCCGAACGCACCACCTACTGACAAGGCGTTCAAGCGAATCAGGCCTTGCCGTTACCTTGTTCGGCGTCCCTCGAACGGTCCTGTGCACTTGTCATCATGGAGAACCACATGAGCGAGACCGGCGTGACCGCCCTGGATCACACCGTCCAGGAAACCAACATCTGGCTGAAGGCCATCGAGCAACGCCTCGCGCTGGCGAGCCGGCAGCAGGCCTACAATGCACTGCGTGCCGTGCTGCATGTGCTGCGCGACCGTATGCCGATGGCCGTCGCCGTGAATTTCGGCGCCCAGTTGCCGATGCTCATTCGCGGGATCTACTACGAGGGCTGGCACCACGCGGCAACCCCGACCAAGGACCGCCATCTCGAATATTTCGTCGATGACATCTTCCGCCAACTGCCGCCGCAATTCCCGGTCGATCCGCTCACGGCTGCGCGCGGCATCTTCGAAATTCTCTGGGAGAAGCTCGATCCCGGCGAGTTCGACAAGCTGATGGGCCACCTGCCGGTGCCGCTGCGCAATCTGCGCGAGCCGGCGACCTGAGGGCCGGACCCCTTCGATCAGCTGACCGGTATCGGTCGTCGGTACGGCGGCAGTGCGCCTCTCGCCTTCAATGCGCGAGCTGCCGGTACAGCGCCGGCAGCGCGGCGGGCAGTCGCCTGATGTTGCCGACGATGGCGTAGCCGCCGCGGCCGAACAGGGTGGGAAAATACGACTGCGCCGACGCATCGATGGTCACGCCGAACACCGCGACGCCGCCGCGCCGCGCTTCCTGCACCGCCTTGCGCGTGTCCTCGATCGCGAACCGTCCCTCATAGTGATCGACGTCGTTCGGCTTGCCGTCGGTCAGCACCAGCAGCAGGCGCTTGCGCTCGGATCGCTCGGCGAGCTGGCTGGCGGCATGACGCACCGCCGTGCCGATACGCGTATAGTAGCCGGGCCTGAGCGCGCCGATGCGGCGCTCGACCCGCCCGCTCATCGGCTCGTCGAATGCCTTCACGGTCTCCAGGCGGACCCATGAGTTGCGCCGCGAGGTGAAGGTGAGAATGCTGTGGCTGTCGCCGCAGGCCGACAGCCCATGCGCCAGCACCAGCAGCGCCTCCTTCTCGACGTCGAGAACGCGCACGCCGTCGATCCACGCATCGGTCGATAGGGACACGTCGACCAGGAGAGTCACCGCGAGATCATGCGCGAGCGGGCGCATCGCCAGATGCACGCGATCAAGTCCGCCATGGCCGGCATTGAGATCGCTGCGCGCGCGCACCAGCGCGTCGATGTCGAGGTCGTGGCCGTCGGCCTGCGCGCGCATCACCTCATGACGCGGCCGCAAGGTCTCGAACCTGCGCCGCACGCTGCGGATGCGCCGGCGCATCGCATCGTCCGGAGACCACGCCTCGCCCGCCTCGGCGGCATCGCCGGTCACGACGCGACAATGGTCCGGCAGATAGGCGCCGCTGCGATAATTCCACTCGGGATACAGCCGGCCGCTGTCGAGCCGGGCCGTGTCCACCGCCTCGGGCGGCAGGTCGAGATCGAACTTCAGCTTGCTCGCCGGACGCCCCTTGCGCCTGGCGATCGCGAGCTCATCAAGATCGTCGGCAGCCTTGCGGGCGTCGTCATCGTCGGTATCGTCGGACGGACGATCGACATTGACCATCTCCGCCATCGCCAGGATCTTCTCGAAGCGGTTGAGGATGAATGGATCGCGCTTGGCCGTGTCGTCGCGCTCGCGCCGTGCGAAGCGCTTGCGGGTGTCGGGTGCCCCCTCCTGCTCTGCGGGCGTCTGCGTCTCGTCGTCCTCGCGCGCCGCGGCAACGGCATCGCGGCTCCAGCAATCGCCCCACAGCGGACACGGCAGCATCGGCCGATAGCCGGGCGGGGCGGCCTCCGGCAACGCGCCGCCAGCGATGACCGCATTCCACAGCGCGCCCTTGGGCGGCGCGCCGGCGCCGAGCAGGGCCATGACGATGTGCTCGACCTGCTGCTCGAGCCGAGGCAGCGGCCGCCGCGGCCGCGCCGCAGCCAGCGCTTCGGCGAGTTGCGCATGCGGACACGCCAGTCCAGGGAAGCGCGCCAGCACCAGCGAGGTCGTCTCACAGGCCCGGCGCAGCGCCAGCAGATCATGCCGCAGCGGATCGCGCTCCGTGATCGGCTCGACCGCCATGGTCGCGAACCACGCCGCGAGCCAGTGATAGAGCTGCGCATTGAGCGCGCGCCCCGGCAGCAGCGCGATGGTCTCCGGCAGGAACACGGTGGCGCCATCGCGCCCGGCCTGATCGAGGCATTCGTCCCCGAGGCCAATGCGCTGGCGCCAGCCGAGCCGATGGCCCGATTTGCGCGCCTTGGCTCCGGCGACCTGCACGCCGCTCTCGCCGCCCAGCGCGCGGAACATCACGGCGATGCGGCCGCTGATCTCGTTCAGGGCGACGGCCTGATCCGGATGGACCGGATAGCTCGAGGTCGTGCCGACCAGGCGATGCCAGGCGCGGCCGACGGTCTCCTCCAGTTCGAGGAAGTCGAGCATGGCTCACCCGATCACGGCATGCGCGACCTCGCGCAACGCGGCCTTGACGTCGGCGTCGTCGGTGAGCGGCTCGATCATCGCGGCGAGCACGGCGTCCGCGATGGATGCTCCGGCAGCGACGAGCGTCGCGCAATAGACCAGGAGCCGCGTCGAGACGCCCTCCTCCAAGTCATGGCCTTGCAGCGCGCGCAGCCGATGCGCGAGCGCCACCAGCGGCCGAACGCGCTCCGGCGCCAGCCCGCTCTCGGCGGCAACCACCGCGATCTCCTGCTCGGCGGGCAGGAAGCCGAATTCGATGGCGATGAAGCGCTGCCGTGTCGATGGCTTCAGCGCCTTGTGCAGCGACTGATAACCCGGATTGTAGGACACCACCAGCATGAAGCCGTCGGGCGCGAGCAGCTCCTCGCCGGTGCGCTCCAGCGGAAGAATGCGGCGGTCGTCGGTGAGAGGATGCAGCACGACGGTCACATCCTTCCGCGCCTCGACGACCTCGTCGAGATAGCAGATGCCGCCCTCGCGCACCGCGCGGGTCAGCGGGCCGTCGGTCCACACGGTGTCACCGCCCTTGAGCAGATATCGCCCGGTGAGGTCGGCGGCGGTGAGGTCGTCGTGACAGGCGACCGTGTGCAGCGGCAGGCCCAGTCGCGCCGCCATGTGCGCGACGAAGCGGGTCTTGCCGCAGCCGGTCGGCCCCTTCAGCAGCACCGGTAGGCGATGTCGGAACGCATGCTCGAACAGCGCGCATTCATTGCCGGTCGGCGTGTACGAGGGGAACGACAGGACGGTATCGATCGCGTGCAGCGCGGGCTTCATGATCACTCTCCGAATCGGGGGATGCAGGCGGCGGCATCGAAGCCGCCGCCTGCGGGGTTTTACTCCGCCGGCTGCAGGGCGCCGGGGATGATCGCCTGCTTGGCGCGGCCGGGCACCAGCACGGCCCAGACGAACATCAGCGCCGCGATCGCCACGAACACACCGGAGCCGAGCCGAACCCAGTAGAACATCGCGAGCTGGTCCTGCACGTCCATGTAGCTCTGGCCGAGCACGCGCTGCAGATGCACCTGGATGATGCCGGCGAAGGTCAGCGCAAAGGTCATCGTCATCATCGCCGTGCACATGATCCAGAAGCTCGCCATCGAGAGCCACTGATTATACGGCGCACGCTGGCGCAGCTGCGGCACCGCATAGGCCATGACCGCGAGGTTGAGCATCACATAGGCGCCGAAGAAGGCGAGATGGCCGTGCGCGGCGGTCACCTGGGTGCCGTGGGTGTAGTAGTTCACGCTGGACAGCGTGTGCAGGAAGCCCCACACGCCGGCGCCGAGGAACGCCATGACGGAGCAGCCGACCGACCACAGCAGCGCGGCGCGATTCGGATGCTTGCGTCCCGCCTTGAGCGTCATCTGCACCGTGAAGATCACCATGGTGAAGAACGGCGCGACCTCGAGCGTTGAGAACAGCGAGCCGATCCACTGCCAATAGCCGGGCGCGCCGATCCAGTAGAAATGATGGCCGGTGCCGAGGATGCCAGAGAACAGCGCCAGGCCAATGATGACGTAGAGCCACTTCTCCACCACCTCGCGGTCGATGCCGTTGAGCTTGATCATCAGGAAGGCCAGGATCGAGGCCATGATCAACTCCCAGACGCCCTCCACCCAGAGATGGACGATGTACCACCAGTACATCTTGTCGACGGCGAGATTTGCCGGATTGTAGAACGCGAACAGGAAGAAGATCGCGACGCCCCACAGACCGAACAGCAGGATGTTGGTCACCGTCGTCTTGCGACCCTTCAGGGCGGTCATCGTGACGTTGAACAGGAACATCAGGCAGACGACGACGATGCCGACCTTGATGATGAAGGGCTGCTCGAGGAACTCACGGCCCTCATGGTAGTGGAAGAGATAGCCGACGACGGCCGCACCCGCGGCGCCGAAGAACATCCAGAACTGGATCTTGGCGAGCAGCGGGCTGTAGAGCTCGGTCTCGGTCTCCTCGGGCAGCAGGAAGTAGGTGGCGCCCATGAAGCCGATCAGCGACCACACGATCAGCGCGTTGGTGTGGATCATGCGGACGATGTTGAAGGGAAGCAGGACCGACAGCGTGTTCGGCAGCACGTAGATGGTGCCGGCGAGCAGGCCGAAGATGACCTGGGCGAGGAAGAGCGTCAGCGCGCCGTAGAAATACAGCATCGCGACCTTCTGGGTCTCATATCTCATCGCGGATCTCTCTCATGACGGGGACGGGATGCCGGCTCAGCCGGCCTTGTTCGGCGGCCAGTCCTGGCGCTTGATCGTGTCGGTCCATTGCAGGAAGTCGGCGAGGTCGTTGAGCTCCTGGTCGGACAGATTGAACTGCGGCATCTGCCTGCGGCCGGGCGCACCGGAGGGTTGCGACTGCATCCAGGATTTCAGCATCTCGCGCGCGGCGGCCGGGTCCTGCCTGCCGCCCCAACGGTCCCAGACATTGCCGACCTCTGGCGCGAAATAGGCGCCCTCGCCGAGCAGGGTATGGCAGTTGATGCAGGAGTTTCTCTCCCAGACGTGCTTGCCGCGAGCGACTCCGTCGGACAGCGTCGACGCATTGGTCGAGGTCGTGACCATGTAGTAGTGGCTGTGCGCTGTGAGCCCGAGGAAGATCGCAAAGAAGAAGGCCGAACCGCCGTAGAAGACGTTCCGTGCGGCCGACTTGGTCAGGCGTTCCGCCATGACACGTCCTTTCCGTTTTGGTGAAGGTCGATGGTGAAGGCAATCTACCGGCACTGCCGGGAGTCTCTTTGTCGCGGCGCAAGCAGCACGGCGATGGCCCGTCAGACCAGCGCGCGGAGCGCCACCGCCAGCCCGGCGAGCGCAACCAGGCCTAGGAGCCACGATGCGAGCAGGCCGCGCCACAGCGCGGGCGCATGGCGCAGGCCGAGAAAATCCAGCACGATCACCCTGCCCTTTGCCAATGCGAGCGCGAGCACGAGGGCATCGGCGAGCCAGCGATTCGGCAGCAGCAGCGAGGCCGCGAGCGTGGCAACGGCGAAGCTCAGCAATTGAAGCCAGGCGAGCGTGAGGCGATCGCGGACCATGACTCATCCCACCAGATAGAGGATCGGGAACATCACGATCCAGACCAGATCGACCATGTGCCAGAACGCCGTCCCGGTCTCGACGCTGGTGGGCGCGGCATGACGACCGACGATTCCGAGGATGACCATCCCGAGTACGACGTGAAGCAGATGGAAGCCCGTGAGCAGAAAATAGAGCGTGAAGAACGGCGACGTCTCCAGGCCTGCGCCGGCGGCAATCTCCCTGCCATACTCGGTCAGCTTGACGGCAATGAAGGCCGTGCCGAGCAGGATCGCCAGCATGATCCAACGCCGTGCTGTGGCCGGCGATCCGCCTCTCGCCGCCGCCGCCCCGCGCGCCGCAGCCCACCCGCTCGTCACAAGCACGATCGTGTTCAATGCGGCGAGAGGTCCGTCCAGCATGGCCTGCCCGGCTGCGAACACGACTGGATTGACTGCGCGCGCCACGACGAAGGCGCCGAGCAGCAGGCCGAAAGCGACAAGCTCGCTGAGGATCAGGACCCACATCATGGGGTCGCCCGGCAACCCGTCGAGCACGCCCCAGCGCTCCGTTGGTTCCGGTTCGTATGTGAGTGCCGACACCGCCACCTCCGATCAGATGTCGGCAAAGCTAATCGGGGCGGCAGACATGCTCTTTGTCGGCGCACAAACAGCACGGCGCCTGGATGCGCTACCGGATCGACATCAGGAGCATGTCCATGACCGAAGCGCGGCTCGGCCTCGTCACCGCCACCCCGATCATCATCGTGTTTGCAGCGGCGCTGCGGCGCATGGGCGTACTGTCGACCACGGGGACCGTGTCCGCGATCGCGCTCTCCGTTGCGATTGCGGTTGTCCTGTTCACCACGCAATAACCTGGCCTGGAACCTTTGCCGTCCTCGGGCGTCAGATCGTCCGGAGGTGCCGCATGGACGACAACCGGTTCGCAGAGCTGCTCGGCAACGCCGCCATCGGCGTCTGGGGCGACATGCCGCGCGACATCCAGGAAGCGCTGTTCGAGACGGCGATGCGCGGTCACGACGATCTGAGGCACGAACTCGCCAAGCTGCTTCACGACCGGCATCCGCGGACACAGCATCCGCCGCATCCGGCTTGAGCGGTCTCAGTCGCGATGATCATCAGCCCCGAACTGTGATGGCTCGTCGTAGCCCTTGCGGCTGCTGTAGAACAACAGCACCATCAGCCCGATCCCCACGATGAGCGAAAACACCACGCCGAGCGTGAGCGCGATCCAGCCCTCGGTCGGCATCGGATCGCCGGGCAAGGTCATGCCCTGATAGGCGAAGACGACGGCGGCCGCGAGAATCAGCAGCAATGCGACGATGATAGTGATGGGTCCTGCACGCATGGCGGTCGCACTCCTGACACGAGAACAGGACGCGACCACGATCGTTCCTGGACGGGTGCGGTAACGGCGCACGGCGGCAGTTCCGAAATTTGAGGACGGCGTCCCACCCTTCTCGCTGCGCCGCCGAAAGCATCGCGCTGCATCCAATCGCAGCATCATCTGCTCAAAGGATGACGCGCGCTCCACCGCGCCTTGCCGCGCGCCGCATGGCTGCTCTCGCGGCGGATCGCTAGGCGTCGGGGAACTTAGCTGATAACCATACCGGCTCCCTATCGGCAGCAGAGGACAAGGACCGGAGATGGACAACCGCAGCGAGATCTGGCGCGGCGTCGACGCGATCAAGACCCGTTTCATCGAGCTCAGCGACCGGGTGTGGAGCATGCCCGAGATCTGCTACACCGAGGCCCGCTCGTCCGCCGAACACCTCGCCGAGTTGAAGCACCAGGGTTTTCGGATCATCGAAAAGGTCGCGGGCATCCCGACCGCGCTGATGGGCGAATGGGGCGAAGGTGGTCCGGTCATCGCGTTCATGGGCGAATACGACGCCCTGCCCGGCCTCAGCCAGGAGGCCGGCGTCGCCGAACATCGTCCGATCGAGACCGGCGGCCATGGCCATGGCTGCGGCCACAATCTCCTGGGCTCGGCGGCGCTGCTCGCGGCAACCGCCGTGAAGGACTGGCTCGCCGCCAACAAGGTTCCGGGACGCGTGCGCTACTACGGCTGCCCTGCCGAGGAAGGCGGCGCCGCAAAGGCCTTCATGGTGCGCTCAGGCGCGTTCGAGGATGCCGACATCGCAATCACCTGGCATCCGTCGAGCTTCTGGGAAGTGGTGATGACGCCCTCTCTCGCCAACACGCGCGCCGACTTCATCTTCACCGGACGCACCTCGCATGCGGCCGCCTCGCCGCATCTCGGCCGCAGCGCGCTCGACGCGGTGGAGCTGATGAATGTCGGCGTCAACTACATGCGCGAGCACATGCCGAGCGACGCCCGCGTGCATTACGCGCTGCTCGACACCGGCGGCATTGCGCCCAACGTCGTGCAGGCGCATGCGCGCGTCCGCTACTCGATCCGCGCGCGCGACCTGCCCGGCATGAACGAGCTGGTCGGGCGCGTACACAAGATCGCGCAAGGTGCCGCGATGATGACCGAGACCAAGGTCGAGATGAAGATCATCTCGGCGGTCTCCAACATCCTGCCCAACACGCCGCTCGAAGAGGCGCTGCACGGGATCATGGAGGAGCTGGGGCCGCCGCATTTCGACGCGAGCGACAAGGATTTCGCCGGTCAGATCCAGGCGACCCTGACCGACAAGGACATCGAATCCGTCTACTACAGCATCGGCATGGATCCGACCGACAAGCCGCTGGCCGACTTCCTGGTGCCGCTGAACGCCAAGCGCAATCCGCAGATCGGCTCGACCGATGTCGGCGACGTCAGCTGGGTGGTGCCGACGGTGCAGGTGCACGCGCCGACGGTGGCGATCGGCACGCCGTTCCACACCTGGCAGGTCGTTGCGCAAGGTAAGACGCCGGCCGCGCACAAGGCGATGGTGCAGGCCGCCAAGGCGATGGCCGGTCTCGGCATCAAGGCGCTCAATGAGCCGGCGCTGATCGCAGCCGCCAAGGCCGACCTGAAGAAGCGGACGCTGCGCACGCCCTATGTCAGCCCGCTGCCCGCCGAGGTCGAGCCGCCGCTGACCATGTCGGTCGTTTGAGAGATACACTGGGGGGGGAAACACAATGGCGAAAACAGCGACAAGGAAGAAGCCGGCGGCAAAGACCGCCAAGCCGGCTCCGAAGCGCGTGGCCACGCGCGCCACGGCCAACAGGAAGCCCGCAAAGGCGAAGCCGCAGGCCAGACCACAGGCGAGGGCCACCGCGCCGAAGCCGCGGCTGCCGAGAGGACCGGTTTGGCAGTGGTCGGCGCTCGACACCGCCGCTGCGATCCGCTCGGGCGCGGTCTCCTCGGTCGAGGTGACCGAGGCGCACATCGCGCGCATGCATGAGGTCAATCCGAAGCTGAATGCGGTCGTCGTCGATCTGTCCGAAGAAGCATTGAAAGCTGCGCGCACCGCGGACAAGGCGCGCAACAAGGACGGCCTGCTGCATGGCGTGCCCGTCACCATCAAGGAGAACGTCGACTACCAGGGACGGCCAAACCCCAACGGCGTTCCGGCGCAGATGGGAATCATCGCGCCGTCGGACGCGCCCGTCGTGCGCAACCTCAAGAACGCGGGCGCGATCGTGCTCGGCCTCACCAACACGCCGGAATTCTCATTCCGCGGCTTCACCGACAACCCGCTGCACGGACTGACCTTGAACCCGTGGGATCCCGAGATCACCTGCGGCGGCTCGTCGGGCGGCGCTGGAGCTGCGGTCGCCGCCGGTATCGGCACCATCGCGCATGGCAACGACATCGGCGGCTCGCTGCGGTGGCCGGCGCATTGCAACGGCGTTGTCACGATCAAGCCGACGCAGGGGCGCATCCCGGCCTACAACGAAAGCGCCGCGGCCGAGCGGCCGATGCTGGCGCATCTGATGTCGTCGCAGGGCCCGCTGGCGCGTAGCGTCGCCGACGTCAGGCTGGCGCTGGAGGTGATGAGCCGGCGCGATCCGCGCGATCCCTGGTGGGTGCCGGCCCCGCTCGAGGGCGAGAAGCCCAAGCGGCCGATCAAGGTCGCGCTCGCCAAGATCCCCGATGACATGGACGTCGATCCTTCGGTGCAGGCCGCGCTGCGGCAGGCCGCCGATCATCTGGAACGCTCCGGCTACCGGGTCAGCGAGGTCGAGGTCCCCGACATCTCCGGCGTCTGGCAGACCTGGTGCGACGTCATCACCACCGAGGTGGTCGTGATGCAGGAGGCCAAGATGCTGGCCGTCACCTCGGAAGACTTCCACAAGGCGTGGGGCGGGATGCGGGCCAAGGCCGAGATCCTCGACCTCGCGGGCTGGATGAACGCGACGGCGCAGCGCTCCACCCATATCCGCGCCTGGCAGCTGTTCTTCGAGGATTATCCGGTGGTGCTGGCGCCGACGACGGTCAAGCCGACGCCGGGCCCGCGCGAGGACACGGTAAGCCCGGAGCGCGTGCGCGAAATCTTCTTCAACGATATCCGCTTCATCTCGGCCATCAACGTGCTCGGGCTGCCCGGCGCGGTGGTGCCGGTGGCGGTTCACAATGGCCAGCCGATCGGCGTGCAGCTGATCGCCGGCCGCTATCGCGAGGATCTCGCGCTCGATGCCGCCGCGGCGATCGAGAAGCGTGCGGGCATGCTGGTGCGGCAGCTCTGGGAGCGGATGGCTTAGTCTCGCGCCGGCCCGAGAACCCCGGCTCTCGGGCCGTCATGTTTCCAACATCGCTTCAGCCTCGATTGTCGAAAGTCGTACACTGACGCCCATCGCGTTTGCCCGAGGGGCCCCTCGGGTTGACGGGACGTCGCCGACCTGTCTATTTTGATGTATACGAATGAATATAGCACGGCATCGGTACGGGCGCTGCGCCGGAACGGGACTTGCAATTCACCGAAGCGAACCCGTCTCTGCGATATGAACGAGGACAATTGTGATGAGATCGATGCGCTTCGTCGCCGCTGCCCTGTGCGCGGCTGCCGCTCTCCTGACTGGCGCAAATGCGTTCGCCGGGAGCGCCAACATCGCCGTGGCCGCCAACTTCACCGAGCCGGCCAAGGAGATCGCCGGTCTGTTCAAGGCCAAGACGGGACACGAATTGGTGCTGAGCTTCGGCGCGTCCGGACAGTTCTACACCCAGATCAAGGAGAACGCGCCGTTCGCGATCCTGCTCTCCGCCGACGACGAACGGCCGAAGAAGCTGGTCGACGAGGGCCTCGGCGTCGCCGGGAGCCGTTTCACCTACGCGATCGGCAAGCTCGTTCTGTGGAGCAAGGACCCGAACGCGGTGAGAGGCGAGGAAACGCTGAAGGCGAACGCGTTCAACAAGCTGTCGATCGCCAATCCCGCCGCCGCGCCCTATGGCGCGGCTGCAGTGGAGACGCTGAAGGCGCTCAATCTCTATGAGACGATCAAGCCCAAGATCGTGCAGGGCAACACGATCTCGCAGGCGTTCCAGTTCGTCGATACCGGCAATGCCGAGGTCGGCTTCGTCGCACTGTCGCAGCTGATGCCGAATGCGGGCGGCTCGCGCTGGCTGGTGCCGCAGAACCTCTACAGCGAGATCCGTCAGGATGCCGTGCTGCTGAAGGCATCCGCCGGCAACGAGGCGGCGACCGCGTTCCTGACCTTCCTCAAGACTCCGGAAGCCCGTGCGGTCATCGAGAAGTTCGGCTATGCTCTGGACCCGAAGTCCGGCAGCTGAGCGCTCACGTCGATGAACTTCCAAGGATGAACTTGCACGTCTCGGCCGATATCTGGCAACCGGTCAGTCTGACCCTCGAATTGGCAGCGATCACGACCATCATTCTGATGATCGTGGGAACACCGATCGCATGGTGGCTGGCGCGGTCGCAGGCGTGGTGGAAGGAGGCGGTCGCAGCCCTGGTGGCGATTCCGCTGGTGCTGCCGCCGACCGTGCTCGGCTTCTATCTGCTGGTCGCGCTCGGCCCGAGCGGTCCGGGCGGAGCGCTGGCTTCCTTGTGGGGCGCACGCACCCTCGCCTTCACTTTCCCAGGCCTCGTGATCGGCTCGGTGCTGTTCTCGATGCCGTTCGTGGTGCAGCCGATCCGCAACGCCTTCGAGGCCATGGGCGAGAAACCCCTGGAAGCAGCCGCCACGCTGCGGGCCACGCCCTGGCGCGCGTTCTGGACGATCGCCGTGCCGCTGGCGAGCCCCGGCTTCCTCACCGGCGCGATCCTCGGCTTTGCCCACACCGTCGGCGAGTTCGGCGTCGTGCTGATGATCGGCGGCAACATTCCCGGCAGGACAAAGGTGCTGTCGGTCGCGATCTACGACTACGTCGAGACCTCGCAATGGACCGAAGCCTCCGTGCTGGCGCTCGGCATGGTCGTGTTCTCGTTCGGCGTCATTCTGACGATGATGCTGATCGAGAAGAAGATGACGCGACGCGCGTCATGAGCACCGTCAAGGTCGATTTCCGCGGTACGCTCGGGCGCTTCGAGCTGAACGCGCGGTTCGAGGTGCCGGCGCGCGGCGTCACCGCGATCTTCGGCCCGTCCGGCTGCGGCAAGACTGCCGTCATGCGCAGCATCGCCGGCCTCAACCGCCTGGACGGACGATGCTCCGTCGCCGGCGACGTCTGGCAGGACGAGAAGACCTTCCGCCCAGTGCACCAGCGCCCGATCGGCTACGTCTTTCAGGAAGCCAATCTGTTTCCGCACCTCTCCGTCCGCCGCAACCTGATGTACGGGCATCCCGGCCCGTCCGGCCCCACCGCCATCGGCTTCGATGAGGTGGTGTCGCTGCTCGGCATTGCCAAGCTGCTGGAGCGCTCGCCGCGCCATCTGTCCGGCGGCGAGCGGCAGCGCGTGGCGATCGGCCGCGCTCTGCTCAGCCAGCCGAAGCTGCTGCTGATGGACGAGCCGCTGTCGGCGCTCGACCAGATCACCAAGGACGAGATCCTGCCCTATCTGGAGCGGCTGCATGCCGCGCTCGACCTGCCGATCCTCTACATCAGCCACGATATCGCGGAGGTCGAGCGGCTCGCCGATCAGCTGGTGCTGATGCGCAATGGCAGCGTCCTGGCTTCAGGTCCGCTGTCCGTGCTCCAAGCCGACCTGACACTGCCGCTCGCGCTCTCCCGCGATGCAGCGGTCAGTCTCGACGCCACCGTTCTGAAGCACGACGCCATCGACGGCATGGTGACGCTTGCGGTGCCGGGCGGGCATTTCGTGCTGCCGGCCGAGCCGCTTGCGCCGGGAACACGCCGCCGCCTGCGCGTGCTGGCCGATGATGTCAGCCTCGCCTTGGAAACGCCGAGCCGCAGCACCATCGTCAACGTGCTACGCGCGAAGATCCTGGAAATCCGCAGCCAATCGGACCACCGCGTCACCGCCCTGCTCGGCCTCGGCGAGGACGGCCAGGGTGCACGATTGCTGTCGCGGGTCACCCAACGCTCGTGGAACGAGCTCGGCCTGCAGGCAGGGCTTGCCGTCTACGCCCAGGTCAAGGGCGTCGCGCTGGTGCGCCGCGAAGAGCCCATCGCCTGATCGGCACGCGCCGACCTCCCCCGCACCATCACAACATGTTGTATAAGCGACAATATAGCATCCGATGTTATATCCTAGACAATATAGCTCTGGATCAGACAAACCGAGGCATGCCTGCTTTTCCTCAATGCAATGAACAAGTTGATCGGCGCGCAACGATCTGGCCCGCGGCTTGCTCATTCGATCTCGCAACACGAGGTCATCAGCATGAAAGCCGCCGCCGTCACCTGGCATCCGAACGCGCCCAAGCCGCTCGCGCTGGTGCTGGGCACCAACGAGATCGCCTCCGCGATCGCGGCCAAGCTCAACCATGAGCGCTTCGCGCTCGTCCTCTGTCACGACGCCTTTCCGCCGGTGATCCGACGCGGCATGGCCTTTCACGACGTCCTGTATGGCGAGGCCTGCGACATCGACGGCGTGGTCGGCTGCCGGGCCGAGGGCATCGCGGACGTCGTGCGCATTCATCGCGAGCCCAGCCAGGTCGCCGTCACCGGGATGCATCTCACCGACATCATCGCGTTCCGCTATCCCGCGGTCATCGTCGACGCACGGATGCAGAAGCATCTGGCCACGCCGGATCTGCGCGGCGTTGCCGGCATCGCCGTCGGCATCGGACCGCGCTTTGCGGTCGGGCACAATTGCGACATCGCGATCGAGACGCATCCTTGCGAGACCGGCGCGATCGTGGCGCACGGCACCACGCGCGACGCGGACGGCAAGGCGCGTGCGCTCGGCGGCGCCGGCCGCGAGCGCTTCGTCTATTCCAATCAGGACGCCGTCTGGCATACGCCGCTCGACATCGGCACCCGCGTCTACAAGGGACTGCAGCTCGGCTCGCTCGGCGGCACACCTGTGCTGGCGCCACTCGATGGCGCACTGCGCGGCATCGCCCGCGACGGATTGCGCGTGCCGGCCAACGTCAAGCTGCTGGAGATCGATCCGCGCGGCCGCCACGCCGCATGGACCGGCATGGACGACCGCGGGCGATCGATCGCCGCGAGCGTTGTCTCGGCGGTCCACGCGATCATGCAAACCGGTCGGAAGGCGGGCCGCGTCTCCGCCAACGTGTGAGGAGGACTGCCATGGGTGTCGCGGAGGTCGGGACGTGTCAGATCGTGGCGCTGCAGGGCGCTGCGTCCACCGTCATCCAGGAGCTGCTCGATGAGCTCGCCACACGGCTCGCAGGCATCGGGCTGCGCGTCTCCGGCGTGATCGAGAGCAGCGCCGACAAGACCAGGCCGTGCAAGGCCATGATGCTGCGCAGCCTCGACGACGACCGCGTGTTCTCGATCTCGCAGGATCTCGGCCCGGGATCGCAGGCCTGCAATCTCGATCCCGAAGGATTGGTGCTGGCCTGCGCCGCCGTGCAGCAGTCGATCGCGCGCGGCACGGATGTCGTGATCCTCAGCAAGTTCGGCAAGCAGGAGGCGGCGGGAGGAGGCCTCGCCGACGCCTTCGGCTCGGCGATGTCAGCCGGGCTTCCGATCATCACGGCGGTATCGCCCGCGATGATGGAGGCGTGGACGCGCTTCGCCGGCGTGTTCGCCGAATGCGTCCCGGTCGATGTCGCGCGCCGTCCCGGCTGGATCGAGGCGTGGTCCGGCCGCATGGTGACAGCGCGAAGCCCGCGTGACATGATCGGCTCACAACGCGAGCGGATCGGAATAGGATGAAGCGCGAAGCTCAGATCGCATTGACCATCACTTTCGGCAACGGCGGAAGTCTGTCGCCCGAAGATCTGCTGCTGATCGACTTCATCCGCCGGGAGCGCTCGATCCTCGGCGCCGCGCGCGCGAGCGGCATCTCCTACCGCAAATGCTGGCTGATGGTCGATGCGCTCAACCGCACCTTCGAGACGCCCGTGTTCGAGACTCATCCGGGGCGACGGGGCGGCGGCGCCGAGATCACGCCGTTCGGCGAGCGGCTGATCGCGCTGTATCGCTCGATGGAGCGGCGCACCCGCACGGCCACCGCCGCGGCGCTCGCTGAGCTGCAGAAGGCTACCGATCCCCGCTATCAGAAGCGGGCCAGCGGCGCGGCCGAGGCAGCTCCGAAGGCCGAACCGCGCCGGGCCCGATCGCGACGCTCTTGATCATCGCCCAGGCCGACAGATCCGGCTCCAACGCCAGCCGCTCGACGGACTCCAGCGTGACCAAGGCGTGCAGCTTCGTCGCACCGAGATCGAACGTCACGCGCACATAGGGCGGATCGAGCGGCAGGATCTCCTCGATCCGGCCGGGCAGCCGGTTGGTGATCGAAACATCCATCGGCCGCGACAGCGCGATCGACACGTCGCGGGCCTCGATGGTCACGGAGACGCCGGCGTCGATCGCGGCGTCGACCATCGGAACGCGCAACTCGCCGTCGGCGAAGAACAACGTCGACATGCCATATTGCTGATCATGGCGCAGCACGCGCGCAGGCACCGTCGTGCTGAGAACGACGGTCGAGGCTGAGGACGATGCAGACGAGCCGGTCATCGCGCGGCAGCCTCCACAGCCTCAGGGCCGGTCGTGATCGTACAGGACGCGAACGCGGATCGTGCCCTCCACCGCGCGCAGCTCCGACAGCAGCGCCTCGCCCTCACCGCCGACCACGTCGGTCTCGAGCACGACATAGCCGACCTCGGGATCGGTCTGCAGATATTGCGCGAGGATGTTGATGTTGTGCCGCGACACCGCTTCGTTGACCTGGCGCAGCACGCCGGGCACGTTGCGATGAACGTGGATGAAGCGCGTGCCCGTCGGGCGCGCCGGCAGTTGCACCTGCGGGAAGTTCACGGCGCCGAAGGTCGAGCCGACATCGGAATAGTCGATCAGCTTGCGCGCAACCTCGCCACCGATGCGGTCCTGCGCCTCCTCGGTGGAGCCGCCGACATGCGGGGTCAGGATCACGTTGGGCAGGCCCTGCAGCGGCGAGACGAACGGATCGGCGTTCGATGCCGGTTCGACCGGAAACACGTCGACGGCAGCACCTGAGAGCTTGCCCTCGCGCAATGCGCTGGCCAGCGCATCGATGTCGACCACCGTGCCGCGCGAATTGTTGATCAGATAGGCCCCGTCCTTCATGTGACGGATCTGGCGCTCGCCGATCATGTTGGCGGTTGCCGGCGTCTCCGGGACATGCAGCGACACGACGTCGCTCATCGCCAGGAGCTCGTCGAGGCTCTCGACCGGCTCGGTGTTGCCGTGACGGAGCTTGTCGGTGAGATCGAAGAAGATCACCCGCATGCCCATGGCCTCGGCGAGGTTCGACAGCTGCGAGCCGATGTTGCCATAGCCGATGATGCCGAGCGTCTTGCCGCGCACCTCTCGGCTGCCATTGGCCGACTTGTCCCAGCCGCCGGCATGCGCCGACACCGAGCGCGGGAAGATGCGGCGCATCAGCATCACGACCTCGGCGATCGTCAGCTCGGCGACGCTGCGGGTGTTCGAATAGGGCGCATTGAACACGGGGATGCCGAGCCGCTTCGCGGCATCGAGATCGACCTGGTTGGTGCCGACGGAGAAGCAGCCGACCACCATCAGCCGGTCGGCCGCCTGCAGCACGTCGGCGGTGAGATGCGTGCGCGAGCGAATGCCAAGCATGTGCACGCCCGACAGCATACGCTTCAACTCCGCCGAACCGAGCGCCTTCGGCAGCCGCTCGATTTCCGAATAGCCGTTGGCCTCGAACATGCGGACGGCCGAGTCGTTCACGCCCTCGAGGAGCAGAACGCGGATCTTTTGCTTGGGAAGCGATAACGGCATGGGCCTGGCCTGATTCAGTCGTGGATGTGGCGTAGTGTAGCGGTTGTTACAGTCGCGATGCGTTGAAACTTGGTGAATGCGACGCGGCAGGGTCGCTTTCTGTCGCTTTCTCAGGGTCTTGTCCACTCCGTCGCGGCCTTTTGACCGGCGATGCAAAATCAGCGCCTGGCATACCGGCCGCACCGCACGGCCCGCACTGCAACAACCGCAGATCGCTGCTTTGGCTGCTGACAAACCCTGCGAGCAGAGCTAGCCTTTCTTCCAATCACAAAATCATCGGGAGGTCAGCATGTCAGACGGGGTTGTCGAGACACGCGCGTCGGAGGTGTCGGGCGGTGAAACGCAGACGGTCGATGTCGCCGTCGTGGGTGCCGGATTTGCGGGACTTTACCTGCTGCACCGCCTGCGCAAGGCGGGCTTCTCGACCGTGGCTCTGGATACGGCCAACGATGTCGGCGGCACCTGGTACTGGAACCGCTATCCCGGCGCGCGCTGCGACATCCAGACCGTCGACTACAGCTACACGTTCGATCCCGAGCTCGAGAAGGCGTGGCAATGGTCGGAGAAATACGCCACCCAGCCGGAGATCCTGCGCTATCTCGGCTTCGTCGCCGATCGCTACGATCTGCGCCGCGACATCCGCTTCGGCACCCGCGTGCTCGGCGCCTCCTGGGATGACGCCAAGGAGCGCTGGCTGCTGACGACCGACAAGGGCCCCGCCGTCTCCTGCCGCCACTACATCATGGCGACCGGCTGCCTGTCGCAGCCGAAGCCGCCGGAGATCGACGGCGTGCACGACTTCAAGGGCGAGATCTACTTCACCAGCCGCTGGCCGCATGACGGTGTCGACCTCCGCGGCAAGCGCGTCGCGGTGATCGGCACCGGCTCATCCGGCATCCAGTCGATTCCGATCATCGCCGAGCAGGCAGCTCAGCTCACGGTTTTCCAGCGCACACCGAACTTCGCACTGCCGGCGCATAACGGCCCGCTCCCGGCCGATCGCGCCGCGCAGCTCGCAGAGGATCGCAACGGGCTGCGCGAGCAGGCGCGCTGGTCGATGGCTGGCGTGCCGATCCCGCCGGCCACCGACTTCAGCTGGGCGTTGAGCGAGGCCGAGCGCCGCGAACGTTTCGAGAAGCTGTGGGCGTCGGGCGACCTCGTCGGCATGCTGACGCAGCTCTGGGCCGACCAGGGTGTCGACCCCGACGGCAATGCGCTGCTCGCCGACCTCATCCGCGAGAAGATCCACGAGATCGTCAAGGATCCCGAGACCGCCGCCGCGCTCACGCCTCACGACCATCCGTTCGGCGCCAAGCGCCCGTGCCTGGACACCAACTACTATCAGACGTTCAACCGGCCCAATGTCACGCTGGTCAATCTGCGCCAGGAGCCGATCACATCCATCACCGCTGATGGCATCAAGACCGACAGGCGCAGCTTCGACATCGACGTCATCGTGTTCGCGACCGGCTTCGATGCCATGACCGGTGCGATCCGCGCCGTGCATCCGATCACCGGGCGCGGCGGCAAATCGCTGGAGGATGTCTGGGCCAACGGACCGCAAACCTATCTCGGGCTCACGGTCGCAGACTTTCCCAATCTGTTCCTGATCACGGGTCCCGGCAGCCCATCGGTGCTGTCGAACATGGCGGTCTCGATCGAGCAGCATGTCGACTGGGTCGTCGATCGTCTCGTCGCCCTGCGCGAAGCCGGGTTCACGACCATCGAGGCCACGGAGACTGCGCAGGCCGGCTGGGCACGCCACATGGCGGACTGCGCGACCGTGACGCTGCATCGGCTCGCCAACACCTGGTACACCGGTGCCAACGTGCCGGGCAAGCCGCAGACCCTGATGCCCTATACTGGCGGCGTCGGCCCCTATCGCGGCATCTGCAACGAAATCGTCAGCCGCGGCATGCTCGGCTTCAAGCTGTCAGGTCCGAACGGCGCGTCCCAATGCAATGACGGCGAGATCGTGCGGCTGCAGCCGGATGTCAGGCTGGTGCTGAACATGCTGGCCGAGATGAACTTGCCGCCGATCGAATCGATGGGCGCCGCTGGCGCCCGCGAATTCGTTGCGCAGTTCAACGCGACGAGGCCGCCTGGACGTCCCGTCGGCGAAGTCAAGGATGGCACATTGCAGGGCGCCGACGGTCCCCTGCCCTATCGGCTGTATCGGCCGGCGACGCCTGGGCCGCATCCGATCGTCGTCTACTTCCATGGCGGCGGCTGGGTGCTCGGCGACGAGCAATCGGACGATCCATTCTGCCGCGACATGTGCCGCCGCTCCAACATGATCTTCGTCAGCGTCGGCTATCGCCACGCGCCCGAGCACCGCTTCCCGGCGGCGGCCGAGGACGGCTATGCGGCGACGCGCTGGGTGGCCGAGCACGCCGCCGAGCTCGGCGGACGCGACGGACCGGTGCTGGTGGCCGGCTGGAGCGCCGGCGCAAACATCGCTGCGGTCACTTGCCAACTCGCGCGGGATCGCGGCGGGCCTCTCATCGGCGGACAGTTGCTGGTCTGCCCGGTGACCGATTGCAGCTTCGATCGGCCGTCCTACACCGACAACGCGGCCGGCTATTTCCTGACGCGCGGCCTGATGTACTGGTTCTGGGACATCTACTGCTCGCCGGCGGATCGCACCGATCCGCGCGCGTCGCCGTTGCGGGGCAAGCTGCAGGGCCTGCCGCCGGCCTACATCGTCACCTGCGAGTTCGATCCGCTGCGCGACGAGGGCGTCGCCTATGCGGAGGCGCTCGCCGCCAACGGCGTGCCGGTCGGGCAGCTCAAGGCCCACGGCCACTTCCACTCGTCGTTCACGATGGTCGACGTCGTCATCACCGGCGTCGGCGGCCGCATGCAGATGGCGGAGGCGCTGCAGGCATTCACCCAGTCTGCGGAAGAAGGCGAATCGCAGGAGATCAACGCCGCCGCCAGCTGACCAGCGGAGGCTGCGGCCGAGACGTATCGCAACGGCCCGCAACTTTGCGGGTCGTTGCCGCAACGCGCAGCTTGCGCCGGATGGCCCACGCTGTCACCGAGACAACGAGCCATGCCGTCGTTGCGGCGACGAAGGCGGTCGCGACGCTTGACTGAACCAGCGTCGAGAATACGGCCGCGAACGCCAGCATGCCGAGGCTGCCGAGCACTGCACCTGCGGTGTCGAGTGCGGCTGCTTCGCGTCCGCGCCGCTCGCCGGACAATCCCTGACGGCGCTTGCGCCTGATCTCGTGCGCCTCGATCAGGGTGACGCTGGCACAGAAGATCGCCGGCAATGCCAGGAAGAGGCCGCCGATCGCAGGACCGAAGGCTTTGGCAATGAGCCCGGTCGCGACTGTGGCGGCGCCGCCCAGCGCAAAGCGGATGACGTATTCATGCCACCTGCCGTCCTTCAGCGCCGAGGGCGAGATGCGGATCAGCATCACGCCCCTCCGGAGAAGACCGCCTGCAGTCCCAGCGCTGCGACCAGCCACACGGCCGTTGCGAGCAGGCTCGCGCTCAATGCGCGCATATGCCGCCGCATCAGCAGCCGGCACACGGTCATGCTATAGAGACAGAGCGCGGCTGCGCCGAACATCATCGAACGGCTCTGGACCGCCGCATAGGCGGCATCATGCGTGACAACCGCAACGCCCAACGTCGCCAGCGCGACCGAGGGCGCTGCTCCGAACAGGCCGGCAAAGCTCTTCGGACGCAACACATCGCCAATTATCGCGAATGTCGAAACGATGACGCCGCCGATCAGGAAGCGGATGACGGATTCGGTCATGTCCGGCTTGCTCCCGGTTGTTCGTAGCCGGTCCATGCGCGCAAGCTGCGCTCGAGGGCAGCGCCGAGCATGAATCCGACAACGACGTCGCTGGCCCAATGCGCAAGCAGCATCACGCGCGTGACACTGAGCCCGACGGCAGCACTCCTCACCGCAATCCTTGCGCGTGCCGGCAGCGGACCGGCGGCGGAGTAGAGCGCACCCATGTGCAGCGCATGTCCCGAGGGAAAGGCGTCCTGTGCATGGCCGGACGGCGCCACGCCGTTGAGATGGCCGCGCAAGGTGGTGCGATCCGGCCGGGTCTGATCGAAGATCGCCTTCAAGGCATGCGGCAGAGCCGAAGCCGCAACCGTGACCAGCAATGCATGAGTGGTCGTCGCGCGAACGCGGCTGCTTTGGCCGCGCGTCACCAGCCAAGCCACCGATGTCAGGGCCAACCACACCTTCTCGTCCGCACCCCACGCGAGGCCGCGTGCGAGCTTTTGCAGCCACGGCTCCGTGGTTCGTGCAGCTACGTCCGCAATGATGCGGTCCGCCTTGGTCGGCTCGACGTGGATGGCCGTGGCGGAACTTTGCTTGAGAAAGGGCACCGAAATTGCCGGTGTGATCTTCTTCCCGATGGCGCGGATCATGGCACTTGCCAAGGACGAACGATAGTTCACCTACAACGCCGAGCCCTCACCACGGGTTTCAGGAACAGTCACGAAACTGTCACGAGTTACCAGCTCAGCCCTGATCGCGAATAGTCTCGTCATACGCCTTGACCGAGGCGCGAGCTGTCTCCCGCACATCGCTCGCGCTCATGCCCGGCTTGTACAGGCTCGAGCCGAGACCGAAGGCGCGCACGCCGACGGCGACGTAGGAGGCGAGCGTCTTGTCCGACACACCGCCGACGGCGCCGACCACGACGCCTTTCGGCAGGACGGCAAGTTGCGCTGCAATCCCCGACGGACCGAGCACCGACGCCGGAAAGTATTTCAGGGCCGAGGCGCCGCAACGCAAAGCAAGAAAGGCCTCCGTCGGCGTGAAGACCCCGGGCATGGTGACCATGTCGTAGGCCTGCGCCGTCGCCAGCACTTCGACATCGACGTTGGGGCTGACCATCAGACGCCCGCCGGCCTCCGCGACACGCACGCAATCTGCGGCATTGACGACCGTCCCTGCACCGATCAGGCAGTCCTTGCCGAACCGGGCGGCGAGACGCTCGATCGAGACGAACGGTTCCGGCGAGTTGAGAGGAACCTCGATCAGCTCGAAACCGGCTTCGATCAGGACATCGACGATGGCCTCGGACTCGTCGGGTTTGATACCGCGCAGGATCGCAACGAGCGACCGCTTCACATGCGGCCAGGCAACGGACTTTGTCATGGTCGGAAACGCGCTCCCCAGATCTGCCGCGCGGCCTTGACCAGGCCGCGCCGGGACGCCTGCTCGGCATCACATTCGTTCACGTCGAAACCAGCAGCGGTCAGCGCCGCGCGATAGAGCCGGCCGAGCCGGCCCGCTCCGATCAACCGGAGTGGAAGCTCGGCGCCAAACCGCGCCCGAGCGTCGGCGATCTCACTGCCGATCAGAAGCCCGGAGAGCCTCGCAGCCCCATCGGACCGCTGCTCAAAACCGAGGAGCTGGGCTGCGCGCAGCCGGAACAGCGCATTGATCAGTGCCGTCGGCGCGGCAAGCGACGCTGCGAAGCTCTCGCGGAACGCCGCGTCGTGCTCGACGGCCGAGGCCTCCGGTTCGACGGCGTGCATCAAAATGCTATGTTGAGAGACGACCGCGAACAGCTCGCCGGTCATGTAGGTGGCAAAGTCGATCACAGCGCCGGCATCGATCCGGATCCATTTGCTGTGGGTGCCCGGAATGCAGACGATCCCGGTGAAGTCCGGCTCGGTGACGCCGAGCAGCTGGGTTTCCTCGCCGCGCATCACGTCCGGCTGATCCGCCCGCGCCTGCGCCAATCCCGGCAGAATCCTGACGTCGCCATCCGTGTCGACGCCAATCGCGCCGGCATGCAGCGCCTCCAGCCGGGTGGGCGTGTGCAGATAAGGCGCCTCGACCCAGCCTTGCCGCGCGCCGGCCATGCCGCAGATCAGCACCGGAACATCGGCCGGCGCGCCGAGCTTCGCCAGATGGTCGCGCAGCACCGGCGCGAAGCCAGATGTCGCGCAATGCAGCATGCCCTCGCTACCGCGGCTCTCGGCCAGCTCCGTCCCATCTCCGGCCATCAGCCAGGCGCGGAAGCTGGATGTCCCCCAGTCGACGGCGACAAGGGCCGGCGTTGCTGACGAATAGACGGCGGTCACACCCTGCTCCCGATCACTTCGACATCTGGCAATGCCATGCCGCGCGGGCCGCGCAAACAACAAATTGAGCGGTGCACGATTATGCACGTTGTTATTCTTGTTTATGCCTGATATGAGGACGGCATGTCAGACCTTCCACTGGCGCGCCGCGACCAGATCGCCGGCCGCCTCTCGGCGGGGCACGCGGTCGTCGCGGCCGCCCTGGCCCACGAATTCGGCGTCTCCGAGGATGCCATCCGGCGCGATCTTCGTGCGCTTGCCGCCGAAGGACGCTGCCGCCGGGTGTATGGCGGCGCATTGCCGATCGCCGGCGGCATGACACCGATGGCGGCGCGGATCGGGCAAGATCGCGAACGCAAGCTGGCGCTCGCCCGGACGGCCGCCCGCGGCATCGCGCGTGGCGAATTTCTCTTCCTCGATAGTGGCAGCACCAATCTCGCCCTCGCTGAAGTCCTGCCCGATGATTTCGATCTCACCGTCGCAACCAACGCCATCGACATTGCCGCAACCGTGCTGCACCGGCAGGACCTGCAGCTGATCATGATCGGCGGCTCCGTTCATCCCGCAGTCGGCGGCTGTGTCGACGCCGACGCGCTCATGCAGGTGCAGCGCTTGAACATCGACCGCTGCTTCATCGGCGCCTGCGCTGTATCGGCGCAAGGCGGCATCAGCGCGGTTGATCCGACTGACGCAGCATTCAAGCGGACGCTGCTGTCGCTGAGCCGCGTAAGCGTCGCAATGGTCACCAACGAGAAGCTCGAGACCCGAGCCCCCCACCGTATCGCCGGCGCCAAGACCATCAGCCAGCTCACCGTCGAGCATGATGCGCCGGCGGCCCGGCTCGCCCTGCTCAAACGGGCGGGAGCCACCATCATGACGGCCGCCCCGCCGGTCTGACAGCGCCCTTCAGAAAGTCAGGAATCTTCCAAATGAGTTCTGATCACAGCGCGGCGCGGCTCGCGACCCGCCTGGCCTTCTTCGTCGCCGGCTTCGGCATCGCCTGCTGGGCACCGCTGGTGCCGTTTGCCAAACAGCGGCTCGGCGTCGATGATGCGACGCTCGGGCTGCTACTGCTCTCGCTCGGCGTGGGCTCGGTCGCATCGATGCTGGCCGCCGGACTGCTGAGCGCCCATTATGGCAGCAAGCCGGTCGTCATCGTCAGCGGCATCGCTCTCGCGCTGTTCCTGCCGCTGCTGGCGATCGCAGCAACGCCAGCGACTCTCGCACTCGCATTGTTCGCCTTCGGTGCGGCGCTGGGCTCGCTCGACGTCGCGGTGAACATCCAGGCGATCGACGTCGAGCGGCTGAGCGAGCGTCCGCTGATGTCGGGTTTCCATGCCCAGTTCAGCATCGGCGGCTTCGCGGGCTCCGGCGTCATGACCGCGCTGCTCGCGTTCGACGTCGCGCCGCTGCTCGGCACGCTCGCCTGCTGTGCCCTCGCCCTGGCCGCGATGATCGTGGCTGCCCCGCGACTGATGGCGAGCAAACCCGCGCAATCGGGGCCTCTGCTCGTGCTTCCGCACGGCGCGGTGCTGCTGCTGGCGGCACTCGCCGCAATCATGTTCCTGGTCGAGGGCGCGATGCTCGACTGGAGCGCGCTGCTGCTCGCCGGTTCCGGCCGCCTGCCGGCCGCGCAGGCCGGACTGGGGTACATCATGTTCTCGATCGCAATGACCGCAGGGCGCCTCGTCGGTGACGCGGTGGTTGCACGGATCGGTGATCGCGCAACGTTGCTCGGGGGCAGCGCCACCGCCATCGCGGGCTTCGTCCTGCTGCTCACGGCTCCGTGGGTTGCTGCTGCCATGGCGGGCTTTGCGCTGATCGGCCTCGGCGCGTCGAACCTGGTCCCGGTGCTGTTCCGCCGAGCCGGGGCGCAGACCGCCATGCCGGTCGGGCTGGCCGTCGCGGCCGTCACCACCGCAGGCTACTCAGGCGTGCTGCTGGGCCCCGCAGGCATCGGCTTCATCGCCGCAGCCACCAGCCTGCCGGCCGCATTCTGGATGTTGGCCGCACTGCTCGTCATCGTGCTGCTGAGTGCGCCGTTGGCCGCGAGCACGCAGCCTTAGGAACGAGGCGCGCCGCTCCGGTTTGACCCGGCATCTCATGCCTCGGCCATTCGTCTGCACGAAGCGACGTCGTCTATCGCTGAGCTGCCGATCTCACGCCTGAGTCGAACCATCTTGGAGCACGCTCTCGCGCATTTCCTGATAGCGCGCACCGGTCTGCGGCTTGACGAACAGCGCCGCGACGATCGGATGCCGCGCCCTCAGCTCGCTCTCGATCGCAACCACGGCGCGCTCAATGTCGTCGGCACGCTGATCGTCCGCAAACTCGATGCTCAGCGCGACAACGACATGCTGCGGTGACAGCTGCACCGTGAGCAGGCCATTGGCTGACTTGACGCCCTTCCTCTTGCGCGCGATGTCGAGGATCGAACGCGCCAGCTCCGGGTCCGCCGGCTCGCCGATCAGGAGACTCTTGCTCTCCCGCGCGAGCACCATCGAGGTCGCCGCAAGCAGCACACCGATCAGGATCGATCCGATGCCGTCCCATGCCGGCTCATCGAAGGCGACGGCCGCAGCCATCGCGGCAGCAGCAATCACGATGCCGATCAGTGCCGCGCTGTCCTCGAACACGACCATGAAGGCCGGCGGGTCCTTGCTGCGCCTGAACGCCTCAAGATAGGAGAGACCCGGCGCAGCCGCGCGAAACCGCCGCACCGCCACCCACCAGGAGCCTGCCTCGAACACGAAGGAGAGCCCGAGCACGACGTAGTTCACCGTCGGGTCTTCGATCGGCAGCGGATGCATCAGGTGCGCCACGCCTTCGTACAGCGAGACGCCGGCGCCCAGCGCGAACAGCAGCAGCGCAACGATGAAGCTCCAGAAATAGAGCTCACGGCCATGGCCGAGCGGATGCCGCTGGTCGGGCGGACGGCTTGCGCGATGAAAGCCGTAGAGCAGCAGCAGTTCGTTCGAGGTGTCGACGGCGGAGTGGATCGCCTCGCTCATCATGGCCGAGCTGCCGGTCCACACCGCCGCGGCGGTCTTGGTGCAGGCCACAAGCAGATTGCCGGCAAGCGCGGCATAGACGGCAACCTTGGAATCCGCGTTTGCCGCCATGTCGCCTGCCTGTTCCCTGCGCTCGTGCGCCGGGCAACGCGAGCTGCGGAGCATCGGTTCCCTTGGCGCGCTTGCGGACGTCGCCGCGCCGGAGCAGGATCGCCCGATCCGCAACGGAGCAGAGTGACGATGGCGCCGAGAGATGAGGCGAGAGACGGACAGAGGCAAGCCGGCGCCCAAGACCGGGACACACACTTCCTGCGCCACAGCTTCGCCATCGCCCGCCGCGCGACATCCAACGGCAATCATCCATTCGGAGCGGTGCTGATCGCTGCCGACGGCCGCGTTCTGATCGAGGCCGAGAACGGCTACATGCCAGCTCATGACGCCACGGCCCATGCCGAGCGGCTGGTCGCGACCCAGGCCTGCGTTTCGATAGCGCCCGAGATCAGGGCGGCGGCCACGCTGTATTCATCGGCAGAGCCGTGCGCGATGTGCGCGGGCGCCATCTACTGGGCCGGCATCGGGCGCGTGGTGTACGGCCTCAGCGAGCGGCGACTGCGCGACCTCACCGGCAACCATCCGGAGAACCCGACGCTCGATCTGCCGTGCCGCGACGTGTTCGCGAGCGGCCAGCGTGCGACCGAAATCGTCGGCCCCCTGCTGGAGGAGGAAGCCGCGACGCTGCATGAGGGAGCCTGGGACAAATGAAGCAGGCGCCGCGACCGGAGGCGCGGCGCCCGCTTGCGTGGCTCGATCGATATCAGAACTTCACGGTCACGCCCGAATACAGCGACGACTCGGTGCAGGCGCCCGTGGCGACACGGGTGCCGCCGACACCGGCGACGGAACAGCCGACCGCGTTGTTGTGGTCGAGGCCGAACTTGTTCTGCCAGTAGCGATAGGCCACCCAGACGTCGATCAGGTGGCTCTGCTTCTCACCCCACATCGCCTTCGACGCATCGAAGGTCAGGCGGATCGGCTCGGAATTGAACTCGATCTTGGTCGGATAGACGCCGTTCGCGACGCTCGCCGGGAGCGGCTCGGTGTCGGTGCCCTTCTTGCCGTACCAGCCGGCGCGGCCCGAGATCGAGAAGAACTGCATGCTCTCCGGCAGGAAGCCGAGATCCATGTAGTAGTTGGTCTCGACGGCCCAGGTCGGCTTGAACGAGGTATTGCCGTCATTGATGCAGGGGTTCGACCAGCCGGCCCCGCACTGCGAGAACGAATTGTGGTTGGCGAACTCCCAATACATCAGGGGAGCGACGTTGAAATAGCCCTTGTAGGGCAGGTTGAACGCGAACTGCAGGCCGGCAACCACGTCGCGTTTGGCGGCGCCGAAATAGCGGTTCTCGGTATTGGCATCCATGCCCACTTCGAACGAAATGTTCTGCAGCGGGCCCATCGTGAAGGCCTTGGTGTTGAAGATCTGGTTCCAGCCGAAGGTCGAGCGGAACAGTCCGTAGATTTCGGTCGCACCGGCACAGCTCGCCGGCGTGAAGGCGAAACCTGCGTTGGGCGACACGATCCCGCCGGTCTGCGTGCACGGCCCAGCCGGGTCGTTGTGGTCCGACTTGAACAGCGAGATCGTGAAGAAGTTGGTGCCGTAACCCCAGACGTCGAAATGGGTGAACGAGTAGACCTGCTTGGCGGTCTTGGCGTTGAATGTGCCGTTGCCGTTGACACTCCATGCACCAGGCTGGCTGGCATCGAAGATATAGGAGTAGCTGACGCGATTGTCGACGACGAGGAAGAACGGCACCTCGGCCGGCGCCTTCTTCGCGATCGCCTTGGCGGGCAGGTCAGCGGCCCCCGCTGCACCGACCGACGTCAGCGCTGCCGCGCCCAGTGCGACGACCGCCGCGATTGTTTGACGTAACGACATTCAGAACACCCCCAGTTGACAAGCGCCGATTCCCGACTTGCATGCACAGTTGCGCCGTTCCACGGGTGGGAGAAGCCTCAACTTTCTCCAGGACTTGCCCGCAGTTTGATCAAGGTTCCGTCGTATTGCAGCGGCGACGACATCGGTCGCGAGCTTGGGCATGGGACGATTGGCCGCGGCCACGATGCTCCCAGACTCCGATCTTGCGGCTTCACATTGCTGAAGTTTTTCCGAAGAGCCCCGCCTGCCCTTCCGCGCGCGTTCGCGGCAACGCGCGAGCGCAAGCGCGCCCCTGGACGCGCATGGGATGACGCTGCTCATCCAACGGGCAACGTGCTGCGGCGGATCGATTTCCGGCCGGTGTCTCAAAACTGCCACAGAACTTTATCGTTCGCTCCGCTCGACCGATTGCGGGACGTGATGCCTGCAACCACTGGCGCACGGCATTCGCCGATCGCGGCGCGATGGACGCTTGGACAAGAGTTGGGCAGAGGATGGCGCTTTTCGCCTCTTACGCGCCGCGGCAAATTAGATCACAATTGAGGCAGCTTCATTCCCCTGCCCCATGACGCAGCAAATGCCTGACCTCGCGCCGGCCGATCCGACCCCTACGCCTCCGCTCCTGCAGACGATCGGATTGACCAAGCGCTATGGCGACTTCGTTGCCAACGACAAGATCGACATCGAGATCCGGCCACGCGAGATTCACGCCTTGCTCGGCGAGAACGGCGCCGGGAAGTCGACGCTGGTGAAGACGGTCTACGGACTGGTGCAGCCGAGCGCCGGTGAGCTGCGCTGGCAGGGTGTGCCCATCAGGCTGTCCGGTCCCGCGGAAGCGCGATCCCTCGGCATCGGCATGGTGTTTCAGCATTTCTCCCTGTTCGACAACCTCACCGTGGCTGAGAACGTGGCGCTCGGGCTCGATGGCAAGGAGCCATTCAAGGCCATGTCGGCGCGGCTCGCGGACGTCGCGCGTGACTACGGACTGCCGCTCGATCCGAAGCGCGAAGTCTGGCAATTGTCGGTGGGCGAGCGGCAGCGCATCGAGATCGTGCGCGCGCTGATGCAGAATCCGAAATTCCTCGTCCTGGACGAGCCCACCGCCGTGCTGACGCCGCAGGAGGCCGACCAGTTGTTCGTCGTGCTGGAGCGACTGAAAGCGGAAGGCCGCGCCATCCTCTACATCAGCCACAAGCTCGAGGAGGTGAAGCGGCTGTGCGACACCGCCACCATCCTGCGCGGCGGCAGGAAGGTCGCGACCTGCAATCCGAAGCTGGAGACGGCTGCCTCGCTGGCCCGCATGATGGTGGGGACCGAGATCAAGGACGTGAAGCCGCCGGCCGAGCGGCACGCCACCGTGCCGCGTCTGGTCGTCAATGATCTCACCCTCGCCCCCAGCGAGCCGCATGGCGTGGGCCTCAAGAACATTTCCCTCGAGCTGAAGGGCGGCGAGATCCTCGGCATCGCCGGTGTCGCCGGCAACGGCCAGGACGAGCTGTTTGCTGCGTTGTCCGGCGAACGCCTCGTCAAAGAGCCCGGCGCGATCATCATCGACGGCCTCGCCTGCGGCAATCTCTCGATCACCGAGCGCCGCAAGATGGGCGCGGCGTTCGTGCCGGAGGAGCGGCTGGGGCATGGCACCGCGCCGCGGATGAGGTTGTCCGAGAATGCGCTGCTGACCGGACACGCCGCGGGCGACATGGTCCGGCACGGCTTCATCAACGCCGCAGCGACATTGCGGACGGTCGATCTGACGACCGAGACGTTCGATGTCCGCAAGGCCAAGCGCGATCCGGAAGCGGCGAGCCTGTCCGGCGGGAATCTGCAGAAGTTCGTCGTCGGCCGCGAGATCCTGCGCACGCCGGCGGTGCTGGTCGTCAACCAGCCGACCTGGGGCGTCGACGCAGGCGCCGCCGCGATCATCCGCCAGGCGCTGATCGATCTCGCCAGCGCGGGCGCTGCCGTCCTCGTCACCAGCCAGGACCTTGACGAACTGCTCGAGATCGCCGACCGCATCGCGGTGATGTTTCACGGACACTTGTCGGAGGCGCTGCCACGCGCGGAGGCGACCCGGGAAAGGCTAGGCCTGTTGATGGGCGGCGCCAGCCTCGAGAAGGAGGCGGCGCATGCAGCTCGTGCTTGAGAAGCGCGCCGAGCGTTCGCGCACCATCGCGCTGGTTTCGCCGCTGATCGCGATCGGACTGACGCTGGTGACCATGAGCGTGCTGTTCGCCGTGCTCGGCAAGAACCCGATCACCGCGCTCGGCGTCTACTTCATCGCGCCGCTCACCGACGGCTATTCGCTACAGGAGATCGCCGTGAAGGCCACGCCGCTGGTCATGATCGCGATCGGCTTGTCGCTGTGCTACCTCGCCAACGCCTGGAACATCGGTGCCGAGGGCCAGTTCCTGATCGGGGCCGTTGCCGGCAGCTGGATCGCGGTGAAGACGCAAGGCACCGAAGCGGGACACTGGGTGCTGCCGGCGATGCTGGTCGCGGGCGCCGCAGCCGGCGCGCTCTATGCGCTGATCCCCGCGCTGTGCCGCGTCAAGTTCGGCGCCAGCGAGATCCTCATTAGCCTGATGCTGGTCTATGTCGCCGATCTCCTGCTCGACTATCTCGTTCGCGGCCCCTGGCGCGATCCCGCCGGCTTCAACTTCCCCACCACGGCGGAGTTCGATCCGGTCGCCACCGTGCCGGTGCTGATCGAGGGCGGACGCCTGCATCTCGGCAGCATCATCGCGCTGATTGTCGTTGCCGGCGCCTTCGTGCTGCTCGAGCGCACCATCAAGGGGTTCGAGATCCGAGTCGTGGGCGTGGCGCCGCGTGCGGCGCGCTTCGGCGGCTTCAATGCGAACCAGCTCATCCTTCTGACGTTCGCCGTGTCGGGCGCATTGGCCGGTCTCGCAGGGATCATCGAGGTGGCGGGACCCATCGGACATCTGCAGCCTGGCATCTCGCCGGGCTATGGCTTCACCGCGATCATCGTGGCCTTCCTCGGACGGCTCAATCCGGTTGGAATATTGATTGCAGGGCTTTTTCTCTCATTGACGTTCATTGGCGGCGAGCAGGCCCAGATCACGATGAAGATTCCGCTCGATGTGACCAAGGTGTTCCAGGGCATCCTGCTGTTCTACGTGCTCGCCTGCGATTCGCTCATCCTCTACCGTTTCAAGCTCGTCTTCGCCGCGCGGCAGGTGCAAAGTGGTGCTGGTTGAAGCAATCATCCTGTCGGTGCTCGCAGCATCGACGCCGCTGCTGCTGGCGGCCACCGGCGAGCTGGTCACCGAGCGCTCGGGCGTCCTCAACCTCGGCGTCGAGGGCATGATGATCGTCGGCGCGGCCTGCGGCTTCGGCGGGGCCTGGCTGTCCGGCTCGATCATCGTCGGCGCGCTGTGCGGCATCGTCGCCGGCATGCTGATGTCGCTGATCTTCGCGTTCATGACCCTCGGCCTCGCCGTGAACCAGGTGGCGACGGGCCTCGCGCTGACCATTCTCGGCACCGGTCTGTCCGGCCTGATCGGCGCGCGCTTTGTCGGCGAACGCATCAGCACCGCGCCGCACCTTTCCATTCCCGGCCTCAGCGACATCCCGCTGGTCGGCCGTATCGCGTTCGGCGAGGATGCGTTCGTCTATCTGTCGCTCGTCTTGATCATCGCCGTCTGGTGGTTCCTGTACCGCACCCGTGCCGGCCTGGTGCTGCGCGCCTGCGGCGACAACCATGTCTCCGCCCACGCGCTCGGCTATCCCGTGCTGCGCATCCGTTTGCTCGCGGTGCTATTCGGCGGCGGCTGCGCCGGGCTCGCCGGCGCCTATCTGCCGCTGGCTTATACGCCGTTCTTCATCCCCGGCATGACCGCGGGGCGCGGCTGGATCGCGCTGGCGCTGGTCGTGTTCGCATCCTGGCGACCGGGCCGCCTTGTCATCGGCGCCTACCTGTTCGGTGCGGTGACGATCCTGCAGCTGCATGCGCAGGGCGCCGGCGTCGGCATCCCCTCGCAGTTCATGTCGGCGCTGCCGTACCTCGCCACCGTGATCGTCCTGGTGCTGCTGTCGCGCGCCCGCACCGGCGGCTCCACCGCGCCGGCAGCGCTGGGGACGGTGTTCGTGCCGGATCGCTGAACCAATCATCCGGAGCGCCAGCGATGGGGCGCTGCGCTCTGGCTCACGAGGTTTTCCCCGGATTGTTTGGAGGCATGGACGATGATGAAAAGGCTTCTGGGGGCTGCCGCCGCGCTGGTGCTGGCGGGAAGCGTCGCCGGCGTGGCGCACGCCGCCGACAAGCTGAAGGTCGGCTTCATCTATCTCGGGCCGATCGGTGACCTCGGCTGGACCTATCAGCATGAGCTCGCGCGCCAGGCGTTGGTGAAGGAGCTCGGTGACAAGATCGAGACGACCTATCTGGAGAACGTACCGGAAGGCCCGGACGCCGAGCGCGCCATCGAGCAGTTGGTCCGCGCCGGCAACAAGCTGATCTTCACGACCTCGTTCGGCTACATGGATCCGACCCTGAAGGTCGCCAAGAAGTATCCCAACGTGCATTTCGAGCACGCCACGGGCTACAAGCGCGACAAGAACATGTCGACCTATTCGGCGCGCTGGTATCAGGGCCGCTACATCCAGGGCATCATCGCCGGCAAGATGTCGAAGGCCGGCGTGCTCGGCTATATCGGCTCGTTCCCGATCCCGGAGGTCATTTCGGGCATCAACGCCACCATCATCGGCGCGCAGACGGTCAATCCGAACATCAAGGTCAAGATCATCTGGGCCAACACCTGGTTCGACCCGGGCAAGGAAGCCGACGCCGCCAAGGCACTGATCGACCAGGGCGCCGACATCATCATGCAGCACACCGACAGCCCGGCTGCCATGCAGATCGCAGCCGAGCGCGGCAAGCTCGCCTTCGGCCAGGACTCCGAAATGATCAAGTTCGGCCCCAAGGCGCAGCTCACCTCGATCCTCGACACCTGGGGCCCCTACTACATCGCGCGCGTCAAGGCCGAGCTCGACGGCACCTGGAAGTCGGAGGACACCTGGGGCGGCCTCGATTCCAAGATGTTCGAGATGGCGCCCTATACCAACATGCCCGATGACGTGAAGAAGCTGGCCGAGGAGACCCAGGCCGCGATCACCGCCGGCAAGCTGCACCCGTTCAAGTGCCCGGTGCTCGGCCAGGACGGCAAGGAGATCGAGTGCAAGGGCGGCGACCATCTCGCCGACGGCCAGATCCTCGGCATGAACTTCTACGTCAAGGGCGTCGACGACAAGGTGCCGGGCAAGTAGACGCAGCACCCGGCAAGAACTCCCCCCACACGTCGGGGGGAGTTCTCAAGCGGATATTTTCCAACGCTGCGCGCTTCACCCTCCCCGCATGGCCTTGGCGGCCGCGCTGTGCCGATCGATCAGCCCGCCGACGTCCAGCCCCGGAATGGCACCGTCGATCACGGTCCATCTTCCGCCGACCATCACGCGATCGGCGCGATGCGCACCGCACAGCACCAGCGCCGCGATCGGATCCCCTGAACCCGAGAAGCGCAGCTCGTCGAGCTTGAACAGCGCGAGGTCGGCGGCCTTGCCGACCGCGATCTCGCCGAGCTCCGGCCGGCCGACGCAGGCGGCCGAGCCCTTCGTCGCCCAGCGCAGCGCATCCTTGTGGCTGATCCGGCCAACGCCGTAGCGCGCCCGCTGCAGCAGGAACGCGGCACGCACCTCCTGCATCAGGTTTGAGCCGTCGTTCGACGCCGAGCCGTCGACGCCGAGGCCGATCCCGACGCCCGCCTCCTCCATCTCGCACACCGGGCAGCAGCCGGATGCGAGCAACTGGTTCGAGCAGGCGCAGTGAGTGATCGCGGTCTTGGCCTTGCCGAGCCGTTTCATCTCCTCGGCATTGAAGAAGATGCCGTGCGCCAGCCAGGTTCGCGGTCCGAGCCAGCCATGCTTCTCCAGATAGTCGAGCGGACGGCAGCCGAACATCGCCTCGCAGAAGCGGTTCTCGTCCTCGGTCTCCGCGAGATGGGTATGCAGCCGCACGTCGAGCTTGTCGGCGAGATCGGCCGTCTTCTGCATCAGCGATCCCGTGACCGAAAACGGCGAGCATGGCGCCAGCGCGATCTGCACCATCGCATCCGGCCCGCGCTCGTGATAGGTCGCGACCACGCGCTCGCTGTCGGCGAGGATCGTATCCTCGTCCTGCACCACACTGTCCGGCGGCAGTCCGCCGTCGCGCTCGGACAGGTTCATCGAGCCGCGGGTCAATAGCACTCGAATGCCCAGCCGCTTCGCAGCCGCCACCTCGATGCCGACCGCGTCCTCGAGGCCGGCCGGAAACACGTAGTGATGATCGGTCGTCGTCGTGCAGCCGGACAGCATCAGCTCGGCCATCGCAACCGTGACCGCCGCATCCAGTGCCTCCGGCGTCAGCTTCGCCCAGATCGGATAGAGCGCCTTCAGCCAGGGGAACAGCTCGCGGTCCATCGCAGCCGGCAGCGCGCGCGTCAGCGTCTGGTAGAAGTGATGATGGGTGTTGATCAGCCCGGGGATCACGACATGCCCGCTGGCATCATAGATCGCCGCATCAGCGGTGGCCGGCTCGGCCCCGGCAGGCACCAGCTCGGCGATGCGGCCGTCCTTGACGACGACACCGCGCGCAGCACCCTCGGCGAGAATGGCGAGCGGGTCCTTGATCCAGATCGGCGTCGTGCTCATGGCTGCCTCGTCTCGGTGATTGGGCGTTTGCATGTGCCGGTAACTTGCAAGCGGAAGGCCAGCGTCATCCTATTGCCAGTTGGCGCTGGTCTTGCAAGGATTCCACCCGCGATAGGCTGCGCCCACGAGCTGGCTTCACCATGGATCTGAACACCATCACGGCGGTCGTGCGCCCGAGGACGCGGGCCGAACTGCCCAGCTGGCAGGCAGGCGATGCCTGGCTGGCCGGCGGCACGTGGCTTTTCTCGGAACCGCAGCCGCGCCTGTCGCGGCTGATCGATCTCAGCGATCTCGCCTGGCCGTCTCTCAGCATCAGCGATCAGGGCCTGTGCATCGCCGCGACCTGCAGCGTCGCCGATCTGGACGCGCTGCCCTGCCCGGCCGAGTGGATCGCGGCGCCGCTGATCGATCGATGCTGCCGCGCGTTCCTCGCTTCGTTCAAGATCTGGAAGACGGCGACCGTGGGCGGCAATCTCTGCATGTCGCTGCCGGCCGGGCCGATGATCTCGCTGCTCGCCGCGCTCGAGGGCGTCTGCACGATCTGGAAGAACGACGGCAGCGAGCAGCGCATCCAGGTCACCGACTTCGTCACCGGAAACAACAGCAACGTGCTCGCGCCTGGAGATCTGCTGCGCCAGATCGACGTTCCGCTGGCCGCGCTCAAGCGCCGCACTGCCTTCCGCCAGATCGCCCTCACACCGGTCGGACGCTCCGGCGCGCTGCTGATCGGCACCTCGGGCCGCAGCGGCGACCTGCTGCTCACGGTAACCGGATCGACGATCAAGCCGCAGCAGCTGCGCTTCGCCACGATGCCCGACCCAACCGAATTGCGCGCCGGCATTCTCGGCAGCATCCCAGACGCGTCGTATCATGATGATGTTCATGGCAAGCCCGCCTGGCGCAAGGCGATGACTCTGCGCCTCGCCGAGGAGATCCGCGCCGAGTTCGCGGGCTTCAGGCCATGAGCGTGATCGTGGATGGCAAGGAGGTCGATGCTGCCCCGCGCCCCGGGCAATGCCTGCGGACCTTTCTGCGCGACACCGGCCATTTCGGCGTCAAGAAGGGCTGCGACGCCGGCGATTGCGGTGCCTGCACTGTGCTGCTCGACGGCGAACCGGTGCATAGCTGCCTGATCCCTGCCTTTCGTGCCGATGGCAAGGCGGTCACGACTGTCGAAGGCCTCGCGACCGATGACGGCCTGCATCCGATGCAGCAGGCCTTCCTCGATGCGCAGGCGTTCCAATGCGGCTTCTGCACCGCCGGCATGATCGTCACCTGCGCCTCGTTGAACCAGGCGCAGAAGAAGGATCTCGGCGCGGCGCTGAAGGGCAATCTATGCCGCTGCACCGGCTATCGCGCCATCGAGGACGCGCTGCTCGGCCACGTTCATGTCGAGCAGGTCACAGCCGGCGAAGCCTTCGGACGCAGCCTGCCCGCCCCCGCCGGCCCCGACGTCGTACGCGGCCGGGCGCGCTATACCTTCGACACGACGGTCGAAGGCCTGCTGCACGTCAAGCTCGCGCGCTCGCCGCACGCGCATGCGCGCATCGTCGGCATCGACAAGAGGGCTGCGCTGGCCGTGCCCGGCGTGCATGCGGTGCTGACGCACGAGGATGCGCCGGCGGCGCTGTTCTCCACCGCGCGCCATGAGCAGGCGTGGATGGATCCGGCCGACACCCGCGTGCTCGACGATCTCGTGCGCTTCATCGGCCAGAAGGTCGCGGCCGTCGTCGCCGAGACCGAGGCAGCGGCCGAAAAGGCCTGTCGGTGTCTCGTCGTCGACTACGAGATCCTGCCTGCCGTGGTCGATCCCGCTGACGCGATCGAGCCCGGCGCGCCGGTCATTCACGCCGGCCGTGGCAGCGCGCATCGCATCGCGGACGTCGCCCGCAACATCGTCGCCGAGACCCATGGCGAGTTCGGCGACGTCGCCGCCGCGCTCGCGTCCGCCGCCGCGACCTATGAAGGCACCTTCACCACCCAGCGCGTGCAGCATGCGGCGCTGGAAACGCACGGCGGTCTCGCTTGGCTCGACGAGAAGGGCGTGCTCACCGTCCGTTCCAGCACGCAGGTGCCGTTCCTGACGAAACGGGCGCTGTGCGAGATCTTCGACCTCGCGCCCGATAATGTCCGCGTGTTCTGCGAGCGCGTCGGCGGCGGCTTCGGCGGCAAGCAGGAGATGTTCGTCGAGGACATCCTCGCGCTCGCCGCGCTGAAGACAAAGCGCCCCGTGAAGCTCGAATTCACCAGAGAGGAGCAGTTCATCGCGACCTCGACGCGGCATCCGATGCGCGTCACGGTCAAGGCCGGCGCCGACAAGGATGGCAAGCTGACCGCGCTGCAGCTCGATGTTCTTTCCAACACCGGCGCCTACGGCAATCATGCCGGGCCCGTGCTGTTCCATGCCTGCGCCGAGTCGATCTCGGTCTACAATTGTCCCAACAAGAAGGTCGACGGCCTCGCCGTCTACACCAACACGGTGCCGGCCGGCGCCTATCGGGGCTACGGCCTGCCGCAAACCACCTTCGCGGTCGAAGCCGCGATCGACGAGCTCGCGCGGCAGCTCGGCATCGACGCTTTCGAGATGCGACGCCGCAACATCGTCAGGCCGGGCGATGCCATGCTGGCGCCGCCGGCATCGGAGCCCAGCGACGTGCTGTACGGCTCCTACGGGCTCGACCAGTGCCTTGATCTGGTCGAGCGCGCGATGGCCGAGGCCACGCCGACGCCGGAGCTGGCGGCCGAGTGGCTGAAGGGCGATGGCATCGCGCTGACGATGATCGACACCGTGCCGCCCGATGGACATATCGCCGATGCCACCGTCAGCCTGCGCGACGACGGCGGCTTCGTGCTCACCGTCGGCACCGCCGAATTCGGCAACGGCACCAGCACCGTCCATCGCCAGATCGCCGCGACCGTGCTCGGCACCACCGTCGATCGCATCACGCTGAAGCAGTCCGACACGGCGCATGGCGGCCACGACACCGGCGCCTATGGCTCGACAGGCACCTTCGTCGCGGGACGCGCGACCCAGGCTGCGGCCGAGGCGCTGGCCGAGACGATCAAGCGGTTCGCTGCCGACAGGTGGAACGTCGCTCCCGGCGCCTGCGTGATCGCCGATGATGCAATCACCTGCGGCGCGCACCGTCTCGCTTTCGCCGAGCTCGCGAACGCCAGCGGATCGCCGCTCACCGCGAGCGGCAGTTCGCAGGGCACGCCGCGCTCGGTCGCGTTCAACGTCCAGGGCTTTCGCGTCGCTGTGAACAAGGGGACCGGCGAGATCAGGATCCTCAAGAGCGTGCAGGCCGCGGATGCCGGCCGGGTCGCCAATCCGATGCAGTGCCGCGGCCAGGTCGAGGGCGGCGTGGCCCAAGCGCTCGGCGCCGCGCTGTACGAGGAGATCGTGATCGACGACACGGGCCGCCTGATCAATCCGCGCTTCCGCGACTACCATGTGCCGTCCTATGCCGACGTGCCGCGCACCGAGGTGCTGTTTGCCGACACCCACGACACGATCGGCCCATTGGGGGCGAAGTCGATGAGCGAGAGCCCCTATAATCCGGTCGCCGCCGCGCTCGGCAACGCGCTGCGCGCTGCGACCGGCATCCGCTTCGCGGCCGTGCCGTTCAAGCCGGACCGGCTGCTTCCGCAGTTGCAGGAGAAATTCGGCGAATGAGCCGGTCTGGGGAAACGGCTGCGCTATCGCTTGGGTCGGCGATCGTACGACCAACCGAACACGCCGCTCCGCTGGGTCTCGGGCTCCGGTTCCGCAGCCGGCTCCGACGGCTGGGCGGCCGCCTGTGGCGGGGCGGCGGGAGCGACCGGCTTGGGGATGCTCTCGCATTTCATCGCATAGACCAGCTTGCCGTCCTCGGTTCGTCCGATCGGCGCGCAGGCATCGGCGCGCTTGGCCGTGCTCTGCTTGGGTGCGGTCTGCGCCGCCGCCAGAGGCACACTAGCGAACTGTCCCAGCACCAGCATGATCAGAACCAGTCTCGTCATTCCGCCCGTCCCGCTTGTCAGACCGGAACATTGAACGCAATCGCGCCGCCGGAGTCCACCGCATCACGCGCGCATGACAGCTAATCTGTTGTGCACTGACTGCCACAGCGACGCGCTGGAAATCAGATGCGATCGATGCCACAGATGAGACGCCGGCACTCGGCTCTGGACTTGCCCTGTCGAAGGAGATGAGCGCACGATGTGGGCTTCGATCATATCGGAATGGCTGAGCCTGATCTTCCGCTGGCTGCACGTGATCGCCGCCGTCGCCTGGATCGGCAGCTCGTTCTACTTCATCGCGCTCGACCTCGGCCTGAGACCGCGCGAGGGCCTGCCGACCGGCGTGATGGGCGAGGCCTGGCAGGTGCATGGCGGCGGCTTCTACCACATCGTCAAATATCTGGTGGCGCCGGCGCAGATGCCGAGCGAGCTGACCTGGTTCAAATGGGAGGCCTACACCACCTGGCTGTCCGGCTTCGTGCTGATGATCGTGGTGTACTATCTCAACGCCGACCTGTTCCTGGTGGACAAGTCGATCCTCGATCTCACGCCCCTTCAGGCCGGCCTGTTCAGCTTCGGCTCGCTGGCGCTGGCGTGGCTGCTCTACGAGGCCGCCTGCCGCAGCGGCCTTGCCCGGCACGAACTGCCATTCGCGATCGGCGGCTACATCTTCCTCGTCGCGCTCACCTACGCCTTCACCCACGTGCTGAGCGGCCGCGGCGCCTTCAACCAGATCGGCGCCATCATCGGCACCATCATGGTCGCCAACGTGTTCGCGGTGATCATCCCCAACCAGAAGAAGATCGTCGCCGCGCTGCTCGCCGGCGAGGCGCCGGATCCCAAGCTTGGCAAGGCCGGCAAGGAGCGCTCGGTCCACAACAACTATCTGACCCTGCCGGTGGTGGTGCTGATGATCAGCAATCACTATCCGCTCTTGTTCGGCACCCGCTACAATTGGGTGATCGTCGCCATCGTGCTCGCGCTCGGGCCGGTCATCCGGCATTTCTTCAACGAGCGTCACAAGGGCAACCCGTCGCCATGGTGGGTGTGGGGCGTGGCCGCCGCCGGCATGATCGGCATCCTGCTGCTGTCCGCGGCCGGCCCACGCGACGCCAAGGTCGCCGCAACGGCACAGCCGAGTTTCGCGCAGGTCGAGGAGATCGTGACCTCCCGCTGCAGCATGTGCCATGCCGCCGAGCCGGTGTGGGACGGCATCGTCAGCGCGCCCCGGGGCGTGCGGCTCGACACCGCCGAGCACATCCAGCGCAATGCGCGGCTGATCGCGCGCAACGCCGCCTGGTCCAACGCGATGCCGCCCGGCAACATCACCGAGATCACCGGCGAGGAGCGCGCCGTGCTTGCGGCGTGGGCCAGCGCGCAGTAGCAGCACGTCTGCCGATCGTCTTGCTGGCCATCTCAAACAGCCGGTCTCGTCGGGTACTGATGCGCAGAAACGCATTTGATCCGTTACTCGGAGAGATGACGCGGCTTCGCGTTGCCGCGACGCGATGCGCCCGGATCGTGCGATATCTCGGCCCTCATCGTAACGAGAGGGCGCAGGGAAGACCGGACCCCGGCGACGATGGATGCTCGCTTCGGTTCCCCACGACGAATGCGAGAAGCCGGCACAAGGACAACCGGATCTTCGCAACGCGGAGTTGAACTGCGACGCGTGCGACGACGATTGAGCTGGAGCACATCCGATTGTCGTCATGACCTTGCGGCAAAATTTACCACCCATTGGGACGCGGCTTGGCGGCAGAAAACATGGCGTTAGAGTGGCGCCCACAATCAGCTACCAGCGAAACGCCCCATCATGTCGATCTCCGTCAAAGGCCGGCTGGCCATTGTCGCGCTCATCGCGCTTGCCTGCTTCGCAAGCTCGGTGCTGAAGCTCTATCTGGGGCTGCTGTGCATCTCGCTGCTCTTGAGCTTTGCCGTGGTCGGCGTCGTGGCCCGGCTGGTCGAAGGGATCGCCATCAGGCGCGACCGGAGCAGCGAGCGGCGTCTGGCACGTCGTCGCGATCGCTCCGCTCTCATCGACGAGCCGCAGCCGGTGTCGATGACGACGATGGATCATGTCGACACGCCGTCGCCGGCGGGCCCCGTGCGATGAGCGGGATGCGTACGTCCGCGCCGGCCTCGTCGTTCCGCCTGATCGTCAGCATCGTCGCCAGCGCCGAACGACGTCTACGGTCATCGATCCACCGTCTCGCGATCGCGCGCTGAAGGACTGCGATTATCGCACATCGGAGAATGGCAAATGGCGCTACGAGCTCGATCGTTGGAACGTCGACGACCAGATCGTCCTTCCGGCCCAGCCGATCGCGGACACGGCGACGCCGCGCACAGTGGCGATGCATCGGAAGAGCAGCGCGTGGCCGTTCAAATAGCTGCCCTGATCGCATCGATACGCCGCCTGTACCTCATGCCTTCGTCCGCTTCCGCTTCGCCTCGAGAGCGTTCAGATAGGTAGCCATCATCTCCGGCAACGCGGCGACCACGATGTCGCGACTGCGCGGATCCTGCTCGCGCGTGAACAGCAGGGTGCCGAGCACGACGGCATCGAGCGTAGTGGCCGCCTGTTTGCCCAGTTCGTCGCCAAGCCTGGCGCGCATGACGCGGTCGATGACGGCCCTGAACTCGGCATGCACGGTCTGGTCGTGCAGATCGAGCGTCGCCAGCGCATCGGGATTGCGGACGAAGTAGCGGATCGCCCAGCCGATCAGTTGCTCGATGACCTCGGCGGGCGCCAACGCTGCCCATTCCGCATCGCTCCGCTGCAGCACGCGATCGAATGCCGGCTGCAGCTCGGCATCGTGACGTTCGGCGAGCGCATCCAGCATCTGATCCTTGTCACGGAAGAAATGATAGACCGAGCCAATCGAGGCGCCGGCGCGCTGGGCCGCGGCATGCATGCTGACGGCACCAATCCCGGACTCGGCGATGATGGCGGCTGCGGCGTCGAGCAGCTGCTCGCGCCGCTCACGGCCCCGCGCCTGGCGCGGCGCACGTGATGTCGTGCGCGCGGGGTCATTCAGGTCAGTCGCAGCTTTGCGTCGCACGTTCGCGTCATGCCTTGGCTCACCGCGGCGGCAGCGATGGCCGATGTCCCAACGGGAGCGCCCGGCAACCCGCACAGGGGGAATTCGAAACCGCCACGAGAATGTTACTAGACGAATTATTCTAGATTTGATTGTCTAATTCACGCACTGTCAAGAGGATGGTGTTCAACTTTCGCGTGAACCTTGCCTGCAACGGCGGGCGGCTGCGCGGGTTCTGCGCGCTGCTGACGACCAACAGGCGCTTTCCGGTCCTTGCGTGCTTGCGCGGCAGGACGGGAATGATCGCCACCACCCAACCGGGCCGAAGATACGACCATGTCTCCAATCACAGGATTCCCCTTCCTTCGGGCGCCGGGCTCACGCCTGCTGACCGCGGCCGGCTGTGCTGCCGTCGGCCTGCTGCTGGCCGGCTGCGAGCAGAAAACGGCCGCAACCGCACCGCCGTCCCGGCTGGTGCGAACCGAGGTGGTCAAGCTGTCGGAGCGCCGGCAATCGATCACGCTGACCGGCGACGTCCAGGCGCGCGTGCTCGCCGACCTGTCGTTCAGGGTCAGCGGCCGCGTCACGGAGCGGCTCGTCGAGGTCGGCGCGCACGTCAAGGCCGGACAGTTGCTCGCCAGGATCGATCCGGCCGAGCAGCAGGCCGACCTGGATTCCGCCGAGGCCGCCGTGACCGCCGCGGAGTCGCAGGTGAAGGTCGCGACCTCCAACTTCAATCGGCAGCAGACGCTGCTCTCCAGCGGCTTCACGACGCGCGCGACCTTCGACCAGGCCCAGGAGACTCTGCGGACGGCGGAAGGCTCGCTGGAATCCGCCAAGGCCCAGCGCGACACCGCCAAGGACGCGCTGACCTTCACCGAGTTGCGCGCCGACGCCGACGGCACGATCACCGCGCGCAATATCGAGGTCGGCCAGGTGGCGCAGGCGGCGCAGTCCGTGTTCACGCTCGCGCGTGACGGCGATCGCGATGCCGTGGTCGACGTCTACGAGGCGGCGCTGTCGTTGAAGTTCGACGGCACCAAGGCCGCGATTGCGCTGCTCTCGGATCCCTCGGTGACGGCCAAGGGTCAAGTGCGCGAAGTCTCGCCGACCATCGATCCCAAATCCGGGACCGTCCGTGTCAAGATGGCAATCGAAAATCCGCCGCCCGAGATGATCCTCGGCAGCGCTGTCAGCGTCACCGGCTTCATCAAGCCGGAGCAACGCATTGTGCTGCCCTGGAGCGCGCTCACCGCGGCCGGCAAGACGCCGGCGGTGTGGCTGGTCGATGCCGCCGACAAGACCGTGTCGCTGAAGCCGATCACGATCGAGGACTACGAGACCGGCGCGATCGTGGTGTCGGCCGGGCTGCAACCGGGTGACCGCGTCGTAACCGATGGCGGCAAGCTGCTCAGCGTCGGCCAACAGATCGTATTCAACGAGGAGAAGCGGTCGTGATGACGCCCATGCGTTGTGTTCTTCCGCTCGGCGCGCTCGCTCTGCTCGCCGGCTGCAACGAAAAGGCCGCCGCTCCCGAGCCGGTCCGGCCGGTGCTGTCGATGAAGATCGAGCCGCAGGCGGCCAACGGCTCGGCCGTCACCGGCACGATCGAGCCGCGCTACAAGGCCGATCTCAGTTTCCGCGTGCTCGGACGGCTGATCGCCCGGCCCGTCTATGTCGGCGACATGGTCAAGCAGGACCAGGTCGTCGCGGCGATCGATCCCGCCGCGCTCGAGCTCGCCGTGCGTGCCTCGGCCGCCGAGGTCTCGCGCAGCCAGGCACAACTGACCAATGCGACCGGCACCGAGGGCCGGCAGCGCACCCTGCTGGAAACCGACGCCACCACCAAGGCGACCTTGGAGAGCGCCGAGCAGTCGCGCGCGGCCGCCCAGGCCTCCGTCGTCAAGGCGCAGTCCAATCTCGCCAAGGCGCGTGAGCAGCTCGGCTACGCCCAGCTCAAGGCGGATTTCGCCGGCATCGTCACCGCCGTCGGCGCGGAGGTCGGCCAGGTCGTCTCGCCGGGACAGAGCGTCGTCACGGTGGCGCGGCCCGACATCCGCGAGGCCGTGATCGATGTCGGCGACGACATTGCCGGGGCCTTGCAGGCCGGCACGCCGTTCACCGTGCGGCTACAGGTCGATCCCAGCGTCAGCGCCGCCGGCAAGGTGCGCGAGATCGCGCCGCGCGCCGACGCCACCACGCGCACGCGCCGCATCCGCATCACGCTCGACAATCCGCCCGAGATCATGCGGCTCGGCACCACGGTGACCGCCTCGCTCGATATCGAGCAGAAGACCGTCATCCGGCTGCCGCGCTCGGCTGTGCTCGAGCAGAACGACAAGAGCTTCGTCTGGCTGGTCGACGCTACCAGCAAGACGGTGAAGCGACAGGAAATCACGATCGCCCGCAACGAGGACGGCAGCGTCCGCGTCACCGGCGGCCTCGAAGCCGGGCAGCGCGTCGTCACCGCCGGCGTGCACAGTCTCAAGGATGGCCAGTCCGTCCGCATCGATCAGGAATCTCAGCCGTGAAGTCCTTCAACCTCTCCGACTGGGCGCTCGAGCACCGCTCGCTCGTCTGGTATTTCATGATCGCCTTCATGGCTGCGGGCCTCTTCTCCTACGTGCATCTCGGCCGCGAGGAGGATCCGTCCTTCACGATCAAGACGATGCTGATCCAGGCCAAATGGCCCGGCGCCTCCGCCGAGGAGATGACGCGGCAAGTCACCGACCGCATCGAGAAGAAGCTGGAGGAACTGCCGGCGCTCGACTACACCAAGAGCCTGACGGTGCCCGGCCAGACCACCGTGTTCGTCAATCTGCGCGACACCACCAAGGCACGAGACGTCGTCCCGACCTGGCTGCAGGTGCGCAACCTGATCAACGACATCAGGGGCGACTTCCCGTCCGGCGTCGTCGGGCCGGGATTCAATGACCGCTTCGGTGACGTGTTCGGCAACATCTACGCCTTCACCAGCGACGGCCTCAGCCAGCGCCAGCTGCGCGACCGCGTCGAGGAGGTCCGCGCCAAGGTGCTGACCGTGCCCAATGTCGGCCGCGTCGACATCGTCGGCGCGCAGAACGAGGTGATCTATCTCGAATTCTCGCCGCGCAAGGTGGCCGCGCTCGGCATCGACCAGCGCACCATCCTCAACGCGTTGCAGGCGCAGAACGCGGTGTCGCCGTCCGGCGTGCTGCAGGCCGGCCCCGAGCGCGTCGCCGTACGCGTCTCCGGCCAGTTCACCTCCGAGGAGAGCCTCAAGGCCATCAACCTGCGCATCAACGACCGCTTCTTCCCGCTCACCGACGTCGCCACCATCACCCGCGGCTATGAGGACCCGCCGACGTCGCTGTTCCGCTTCAACGGCCAGCCGGCGATCGGACTTGCCATCGGCATGAAGGCCGGCGCCAATCTGCTCGATTTCGGCGAGGCGCTGAAGGAGGAGATGGCGAAGGTCGTCGCCGACCTGCCGGTCGGCGTCGGCGTGCATCTCGTCTCGGACCAGCCCAAGATCGTCGAGGAAGCCGTCGGCGGCTTCACCAAGGCGCTGTATGAGGCCGTGATCATCGTGCTCGCGATCAGCTTCGTCAGCCTTGGCGTGCGCGCCGGCCTCGTGGTCGCGATCTCGATCCCGCTGGTGCTCGCCATCACCTTCCTGTTCATGGCCTATACCGGCATTTCGCTGCAGCGCATCTCGCTGGGCGCGCTGATCATCGCGCTCGGCCTTTTGGTCGACGACGCCATGATCGCGGTCGAGATGATGGTGGCGCGGCTCGAGGTCGGCGACTCCTTGCGCAAGGCTGCAACCTACGTCTACACCTCGACCGCCTTCCCCATGCTGACGGGAACGCTGGTGACGGTCGCGGGCTTCATTCCGATTGGCCTCAACAACAGCGCCGCCGGCGAGTTCACCTTCACGCTGTTCGTCGTGATCGCGGTGTCGCTGGTCGTGTCCTGGATCGTCGCCGTGCTGTTCGCGCCGCTGCTCGGCGTCACCATCCTGCCCGCGACCTTGCCGAGTCACCATGCCGAGGGCGGCCGGCTGACGCGGATCTTCCGCGCCATGCTCAATGCCTGCATGCGGAACCGCTGGACCACGATCGTCGCCACGGTCCTGATCTTCGGGCTGTCGGTGTTCGGCATGCGCTTCGTGCAGCAGCAGTTCTTCCCCTCCTCCGACCGTACCGAGTTGGTGATCGACTTCAACCTGCCGCAGAACTCCTCGATCGCCGAGACCAACGCGCAGATGGCGCAGTTCGAGCAGGAGGCGCTGAAGGGCAATCCCGACATCGACCATTGGTCGACCTATGTCGGCTCCGGCGCCCAGCGCTTCGTGCTGTCGTTCGACGTGCAGCCGGCCGACGTGTCGTTCGGCCAGATCATCATCGTCACCAGGAGCCTCGAGGCGCGCGACCGCGCCCGCGCCAAACTGCAGGCCTATCTGACCAAGACGTTCCCCGGCACCGACGCCTATGTGCATCTGCTCGACATCGGCCCGCCGGTCGGCCGCCCGGTGCAGTATCGCGTCAGCGGGCCCGATGTCGCCAAGGTGCGCGAGATCGCGCAGGAATTGGCCGGCGTCCTGCGCGGCAACAGCCATCTCGGGGCGGTCATCTTCGACTGGATGGAGCCGGCGCGCGTCGTGAAGGTCGACGTGCTGCAGGACAAGGCGCGCCAGCTCGGCGTCACCTCGGAGGACATCGCGAATGCGCTGAACAGCGTGCTCGACGGCACCTCGATCACCCAGGTGCGCGACGACATCTATCTGATCGACGTACGCGGCCGCGCCCAGGCCAAGGAACGGCAGTCGCTGGAGACCTTGCGCGACCTGCAGCTCTCCGGATCCAACGGCCAGTCGATCCCGCTCGCGGCGCTCGCGACCCTGCGCTACCAGATCGAGCAGCCGGAGATCTGGCGCCGCTCGCGCCAGCCGACGCTGACCTTGAAGGCCAGCGTGATCGATCAGGTGCAGCCGAACACGGTGGTCGATCAGCTCAAGCCGGCGATCACGGCCTTCGACGCCAAGCTTCCGGCCGGCTACAAGGTCGTCACCGGCGGCAGCGTCGAGGAGAGCGCCAAGAGCCAAGCGCCGATCATCGCGGTCGTCCCGATCATGCTGTTCACCATGGCCACCATCCTGATGCTGCAACTGCAGAGCTTCCAGCGGCTGTTCCTGGTGTTCGCGGTGGCCCCGCTGGCCTTGATCGGCGTCGTCGCAGCACTGCTGCCGAGCGGCGCGCCGCTGGGCTTCGTCGCCATCCTCGGCGTGCTCGCGCTGATCGGCATCCTGATCAGAAACTCGGTGATCCTGATCGTGCAGATCGAGCATCTGCGCGAAGAAGGACGGCCGCCGTGGGAGGCCGTGATGGAGGCGACCGAGCACCGCATGCGGCCGATCATGCTGACGGCGGCCGCGGCCTCGCTGGCGCTGATCCCGATCGCGCGCGAAGTGTTCTGGGGTCCGATGGCCTATGCGATGATGGGCGGCATCATCGTCGGCACGGTGCTGACCTTGCTGTTCCTGCCGGCGCTCTACGTCGCCTGGTTCCGCATCAAGGCGCCGAACACGACGGCGGCGTCCGAGGCCACGCCGCACGGGGCGTGAATCGCGGATAATTGCGTGGGATAAGCCGTTCGCGTGGGTTAAACGCCACGCGGTGGCCGGTTAGATTCGGCTTTCATGGAAGGAAGCGAATCATGACCGATCCTCAGATCGTCTGCCCCTCCTGCCGCACCGAGATCAAGCTGACCGAGCAGCTCGCAGCGCCCCTGATCGCGGAGACGCGCCGGCAGTTCGAGAGGCAGCTCCAGGCGAAAGAAGCCGATTTCGGCCGCCGCGAGGCGCAGCTCAAGGCCGCGCAGGAGCAGATCGCGCAGGCCAGGGCCGCGATCGATCAGCAGGTCGCCGCCAAGCTGAAGGCCGAGCGCGCTGCGATCGCGCAAGCCGAAGCCGAGAAGGCGCGCCAGGCCGTCGCGGATGAGATGGGCAATCGCGATCGCCAGCTCGCCGAGTTGCACGAGACCATCCTCAACAAGGACGCCAAGCTCGCCGACGCCCAGAAGGCGCAGGCCGAGATGATGCGCAAGCAGCGCGAACTCGACGAGGCCCGCCGCGAGCTCGATCTCACCATCGAGACCAAGGTGCAGGAGAGCCTTGTTGCCGTGCGCGACAAGGCGCGGCTGGAGGCCGAGGAGTCGCTGAAGGCCAAGGTCGCCGAGAAGGAAACCCAGATCGCCGGCATGCAGCGCCAGATCGAGGAACTCCGCCGCAAGGCCGAGCAGGGCTCGCAGCAGCTGCAGGGCGAGGCACTGGAGATCGAGCTGGAATCGCAGTTGCGTGCGCGCTTTCCCCGCGACCTGGTCGAGCCGGTTCCGAAGGGCGAGTTCGGCGGCGACGTGATCCATCGCGTCGTGGCCCCCAGCGGCCAGGTCTGCGGCGCGATCCTGTGGGAATCCAAGCGCACCAAGAACTGGAGCGATGGCTGGCTGGTCAAGCTGCGCGACGACCTGCGCGCCGCCAAGGCCGACATCGCGCTGATTGTCTCGAGCGCGCTGCCCAAGGGCGTCGACGGCTTCGACCTGATCGACGGCGTCTGGGTCGCCGAGCCGCGCTTCGCGCTGCCACTGTCGCTGGCACTGCGGCAGTCGCTGATCGACGTCGCCTGCAGCAAGCTCGCGCAGGAGGGCCAGCAGACCAAGATGGAGATGGTCTACGCCTATCTCACGGGGCCCCGCTTCCGCCACCGCATCGACGCCATCGTCGAGCGCTTCACCGAGATGCAGTCGGATCTCGACCGCGAGCGCAAGACCATGATGCGGCTGTGGGCCAAGCGCGAGGAGCAACTGCGCAGCGTGCTGGATTCGACGGCGGGCCTGTATGGCGACCTGCAGGGCATCGCCGGCCGCGCGATGCAGGAGATCGAGAGCCTCGACGTGCTGCTGATCGAGGGCAAGAGCGAGGCGGCGGAGTAGCGCACACCGGCCGCCGCCCCGCTCCGAGGTGTGCCAGCACCCGCAGCGCGTTTATGCTTTCCGACGCGGCCGCGTCTCGCATTCCCATGGCGGCATGTGGATACATACGGCCGCTACTGTTTCGCGATCTGCGTGCTCGCCTGTGCGTCTCTTGGCACAGCGCCCTTGTCGACCCATTCCGGCGGTGCGCCCAGACGGTTGGCGACCATGCCGATGACCCCGGGATCCCTGCCGAACGCCTCGCACGCCGCGTTCTTCGGCTTGCCGCCAAGCGCCGCGCCGATCCGTTCGATCGACGGCAGCTTCGGCACCTTGCCGAACGGCGTCTCGCCGGTCACCAGCATCTGGCCGAAATCGGCGCTGAACGAACCTGCCAAATCATAGGCATCGCCGGCCTGCGACAGCACCGGCGAGTTGGTGAACGAATTGGCGCCGCGCGCCCATACCATTGCGGCCTGCTGCCGGCCCTTGCGGTCGAGTGCCTCAGCCTCGATCGTGAGACTGCCGAGCCCGATCGGCAGCCGCGGCACCGGAACGGGAACGCCGAGCGCGCCCGGCACGGCCGACACGACCTTCGACGCACCGGCGGCGACCGGATCGGTCGGCGTCGCCTGGGTGATGAAGGTGCGCGTCGTCAGATCGGCCCTCTGATTGGGCGCCACGACCGTGAAGCGTTCGCTCAGGTTGAGACACAGCGCGCGGTCGACGGCATTGGCGACGAGCTGCCGCTGCTGGTCCGTCAGCACCGCGCCGGCCTGGCCCGAGAAGGATGTCGGCATGATACGCACGGTCTGGGCCGCGAGCACATTGTCCTTGTCGACGTTGAGCTGCGACTTGGCGAGCAGACCGTTCGATTCCGCCAGCGACTGATAGGATGCGAGCGCGCCGCTCTGCGTCATCTGCGCCGTGGCGCAGCCCGACAGGCCGAGCGCCGCGCACAGCATCATCAGGCGGATGGCGGGGGTACAGGATCTCACGAAAGCCGCGACGTCGATCTCGACCATGCTTCTCCCGCCTCACGCCCACGATGATCGCCCTCTCGCGGGCGGCGCATCCTTCTCCGAGATTTCGGACGGCGTGGGGCGGAAGCATGGAGAGATGTTTCGAAACGGCACCAACAAGGGAGACGGTGTGGCGAGCGCGGCTCGCTCCGGCGCCATTATGGCCGAGAGAAGACGGTTCACCCCACCAGCTTGTCCAATGTGATCGGCAAATCCCGTATGCGCCTTCCGGTGGCGTGATAGACCGCGTTGGCGATCGCCGCGGCGACGCCGACGATGCCGATCTCGCCGACGCCCTTGATGCCCATCTTGTTGATGATGCGATCCTCTTCGTCGACGAAGATCACCTTGATATCGTGAACGTCAGCATTCACCGGCATGTGATACTCGGCGATGTTGGCGTTCATGATGCGCCCGAACCGCTGGTCGATCTGGGCTTCTTCGTGCAACGCCATGCCGATGCCCATGACGACCCCGCCCATGATCTGGCTCGAAGCCGTCTTGGTGTTGAGGATGCGCCCGGCGGCGACGGCATTGACGATACGCGTCACCCTGACGACGCCGAGCTCCTCATCAACCTTCGCTTCGGCGAAAACCGCCGAGTGGGTGTTGTGGGCGTGCTTGTCGTCGTCCTCGAACTCCGAGCCGCGCTCCTTCTCGATGCGGTCCTTGCCACCGTGACGCATCACGTCCGACATCGCCAACGACCGGCTGCGATCGGAAATGGCGACGATGGCGCCATCGGCGAGCGTCACTTCGTCGGCGGTGAGCCCCTGCAACGGCGAGCCCGGGATGGTGTGCGCGATCTTCAGCAGCTCCGCCCGGATATCATCGGCGGCGTTGACGATCGCATGCGAGATCGAGGCTGCGGTCCACGAACCTCCCTCCACCGGCGCCTTGGGCAGCGTGGAGTCGCCCAGCTTCACATTGATGCTGTCGAGCGGCACGCCGAGCATGTCGGCGGCGACCTGCGCCATGATCGTGTAGGTGCCGGTGCCGATATCGGAGGTCGCGCTCGCCACCTCGACATGTCCATTCGCCGTCATCACGATCCGCGTCGCGAACGGCATCTGCAGTGCCTCCCAGGCGCCGCTCGCCATGCCCCAGCCGACGAGTTCTCGGCCGTCACGCATCGACCGTGGCTCGGGATTGCGCTTCAACCAGCCGAACGCCTCAGCGCCCTGCTGATAGCACTCCTTCAGCCGCTTGCTGGAGAACGGCAGATCCTTGTCCTGATCCCGATCGGAATAGCAGCGCAGGCGCAATTCGAGAGGATCCATCTTCAGCGCGACGGCGAGCTCGTCCATCGCGCATTCCAGTCCGTAGACGCCACTGGCGGCGCCGGGCGCGCGCATGTCGCCGGGCGTCGGCACGTCGAGCTTGGCGAGGCGGTGCGTCGCGCGCGAAGTGGCGGAGGTGTAGAGCACATCGCCCCAGCCGATGTCGTTGCGCGAGAATGTCTCGTGCTGCGAGGTCATCGCCACGGCCTCGTGCGTCAGCGCCGCCAGCGTACCGTCCTCACGGGCGCCGAGCGCCAGCCGCTCGATCGTCGCAGGGCGATAGCACAGGCCATACATCTGGGCGCGGCTGAGCACGACGCGCACCGCGCGCTTCAGCTTCAGCGCGGCCATGGCGGCGAGCACCACTTGGTATTGCGGCCGCAGCCCGGAGCCGAACGCGCCGCCGACGAACGGCGACATCACCTGGACGTCGTCCTCCGTCAGCTGGAACACGCTGCAGACGTAGCGCTGCACATTCTGCACGCCCTGGGTCTTGTCGTAGACCACGAGCTTGCCGCCCTCGCGCCAGAGCACCGTCGACGCGTAGAGCTCCATCGGGTTGTGATATTCGATCGGGACGCCATAGTCGGCATCGTGACGCACGGCTGCGCCGGCAAGCGCCTTTGTCGCGTCGCCGCGCGGCTTGAGCGGCTTGTCGACCTTGAAAGCCTGCTCGCGCCGCGCATGGAGGTCGGTCGCGAAGCTCTCGGCCAGATACTCTACCGCGACCAGCGTCGCCGCGAAACGCGCGGTGTCCTCGTCCTCGGCGACGACCAGCGCCACCGGCTGGTAGTTGAAATGCACCCGGTCGTCATAGAGCGGACGATAGGGCGAGCCGTCCTCCGGCGCGACCTCGTCGCGAAATGCGTCATCGTTGTCCGCCATCCTGACCCGGTTGGCGTGGGTCAGCACGTCGAGGACGCCGTCGACGGCCAGGGCGCGGCCGGTATCGATGCGCACGACCCGCCCCTTCGGAATGGTGGAATTGACCACGACGCCGAAGGCGAGATCGGGCGCGGTGAACTCGGCGGCATATTTGGCGACACCGGTGACCTTGGCGCGGCCGTCGATGCGGGAGGTGGCTGTGCCGATGCGAGCTGTCATGACATCACCGGATGGTCTTGATGGCTTGAATCTGGGGCGTTGCGTTCGCGGCCTGGGTCAGGGTGCGCACGATGGCGCGGCGCGCCAACGGGATCTTGAAGGCGTTGTGCGTGGCGGCTTTCGCATCGCTCAGCAGGATGTTCGCAGCGCGGCCGAACGCCTGGGGATCCGGCGCCTGCCCGCGCAGCGCGGCTTCGGCCGCCTCATTGCGCCACGGCTTGTGGGCGACGCCGCCGAGCGCCAGGCGCGCCTCGCCGATGCGGCCGCCGTCGAGCTCGAGCGCAGCGGCGACCGAGACCAGCGCGAATGCGTAGGACAGGCGATCGCGGATCTTCAGATAGCTGTGATTCGCGGCGAAGCCCTGCGGGGGCAGCTCGATCGCGGTGATGATCTCGTCGACGCGCAGCGTGTTGTCGAGATCCGGCCGGTCGCCGGGCAGCCGATGGAAGTCCGCAAGGGCGATGACGCGCTCGCCCGAGGAGCCCGCGACCTGCACCTTGGCGTCGAGCGCGGCGAGCGCCACGCACATGTCGGAGGGGTGGGTCGCGATGCAATCGGCGCTGGCGCCGAGGATGGCATGGCCGCGGTTGAGACCGTCGACCGCCGAGCAGCCGGCGCCGGGCGTGCGCTTGTTGCAGGGCGTGGCGACGTCGTAGAAGTAGGCGCAGCGCGTCCGCTGCAGCAGATTGCCGCCGGTCGAGGCCATGTTGCGCAGCTGCGCCGAGGCGCCGGCGAGGATCGCGCTCGCCAGCAGCGGATAGCGGCTCTCGATGAGGGGGTGATAGGCGAGCGTGTTGTTCGGGACCAGCGCGCCGATCCTGACGCCGCCGGCGCTCGTCTCCTCCACATTCGTCAGCGGCAGGTGGCTGATGTCGATCAGCTGACGCGGCTGCTCGACGTGATACTTCATCAGGTCGATCAGGTTGGTGCCGCCGGCGATGAACTTGGCCTCCGGCGTCGCCGCCTTCAGCCTGACGGCCTCGGCGACATCGCTGGCGCGCGCGTAGTCGAAATTGTTCATCGGCTGCCTCCCATCGCCTGCTCGATGGCGCCGACGATGTTCGGATAGGCGCCGCAACGACAGATGTTGCCGCTCATCAGCTCGCGGATCTCGTCCTTCGTCTTCGCCCTGCCCTCGGCGATCAGGCCGGCGGCCGAGCAGATCTGGCCCGGCGTGCAATAGCCGCATTGGAAGGCATCGTGATCGATGAAGGCCTGCTGCAGCGGGTGCAGCTCATCACCCTTGGCGAGTCCCTCGATGGTCGTGATCTCGGCGCCGTCTTTCATGACCGCGAGCGTCAGGCAGGAGAGCACGCGGCGGCCGTCGATCAGCACGGTGCAAGCGCCGCATTGGCCGTGATCGCAGCCCTTCTTGGTGCCGGTGAGGTCGAGATGATTGCGCAGGAGATCGAGCAGCGTGGTCCAGGGTGCCACCGACAGCGTGTGCGACTGGCCATTGATCTGAAGCGTGACGGACAGAGGGGCAGGCTTTGCGGTGGACGCGGCGCTCTGGCGCGGTGGCGACGGGCTCATGCGGGGTCTCCGTTGACGGACCCGCATCAACCCGCGATGGCGCGAATGGTTCTTGGCAATCTTCGAGCAGCGGACAGCAGGAATTGCTCAGCCGGCACGCGCAGAATGTGCACGGCAGAACCGCTTGCCGATCAATCGTTTCGTCAACCAGACTCAGGCGGCGCGGCCGAGCCACGCCCGCATCTTCTGGGCCAGGCTGCGGCGTGGCGCACCATCCAGCGCCTCCGCATCCGCGGCGGCCACGTCTTCGCGCGGCGCGGCGGCTTCTGCGCCGGCATTCGGCACGTCCGACGGCCTGTCCTTACTCGGGCTGCTTTCGGCATCCGGCGCGGCCTTGCTCGGCACGAGCGACTTGATCGCTGCGGCCACGGCCTCGATACGCTCGAGGTCCGCCGGCTCACGCGCGCTTGCAGCGGGTTCGGCCGCCATCGGGACCGGGTGGGCCTCCGCCGGCACTGCTGCCGGATCCGAAGCAGTCGGTTCGGATTGACCGAGGTCGGGCGCCGCAGCCGCAAGCACGGCTTCGGCGGGCTGCTCGCCCGGCACTGCGATCGCGAAGTCGGCGATCTCCGGAGCCGGCGCTGGGGCGGGCTCCACGACCCGGCTGCGGCGCTTCCTGGCGGTTGCAGGCTTTGCCGCGACCGCCGCCGTCTCCGCTGCGACCTTCTCGACCGGCTTCTTGTCAGCGGCGGTCTTCGCCACCACCTCGGGCGCGGACTTCGCCTTGGTCTTGCGGATCAGGCCTGCGAGCGCGTACGGCCCGACGGTCTCCAGGAACGTCTTCTCATGATCGCGCGACAGCCGCCCCACCGCCGCATCGAGCGGCAGCCAGTCGACGGCGCGGACATCGTCCATCAGCGGCTGCGACGGCTCGTCGGCCGCTTCCATGCGCCAGTAGTGCACGACCTTGGCACGCGTGCCGGTATCGTAGACCAGGGTGCCGAGGAATTCATGCACGGTGACCTTGTGGCCGGTCTCCTCCAGCACCTCGCGCCTGGCGGCGTCGCGCGGCGTCTCGCCGTCGTCGAGCTTGCCCTTCGGCAGCACCCATTCGTCGCGCTTGCGCAGGCGCACGACCGCGATGCGCGGCGGCTGTTCCCGCCGCAGCACGATGCCCCCTGCCGCCATGATCGGCGCTCTCGCCATCGCCTCTCCCGAGCCGCAACGACCGCAACTCCCGCGGTCTGATTCGTCAGTTGAACGCTCCGATATAGGACTGCGCAACGCCGAAATCGAGATTCCGCAAGCGTGGACCTGACATTCATCCGGCGGCGACGCGCCTGCGCCACAGTGGCTGTCCGGCCCGGATGCGGGCGCCTTCCGCCACATCGGGGCAGAATGTGAAGTCGCCGGGCGCGAGCAGGATGATGGTGGAGCCGTGCTCGAACCAGCCGAGCTCGTCCCCCTTGCGCACATTGTTGTTACAGGCATAGGCGAGCGGTCGCTCGGTCTGCGCGTTCAATACGCGGTCGAGCGCATGCAGGCGGATACTCGCCACCAGGATCGCCGCCACCGGCACGATCGTGAACGGCTCGCCGGAGGTAAGATGCGTGCGGATCACCGCGCGCTCGTTCTTGCAGAACAGCCGCTCGACCCGCTTCAGCGCGATCGGATTGACGTTCCAGACGTCGCCATGGATCAGGCTGACATGCTCGATCGTCATGTCGGCCGGCGCGTGGAAGCGGTGATACATGCTCGAGGTCAGACGCAAGGTGACGAAGCTGCCGTTGCGATGGGTCTCGACCACGGCCGGATCCGCGACGAGCTCGCGCAGCGAATAGGGCGCGCCCTTGATCTGGTAGAGCTCGCCGTCGCGGATCAGGCCGTGGGCGCCGATGATGCCGTCGGACGGGCTGGTGACGATGGCGGGATCGGGATCGAACGGCCGCAGGCCGGGCTTCAGCTCGCGCGTGAAGCAGGCGTGCAGGCTCTTGAAGCGGCTCTCCTTGGCCTCGGAGAGATCGAGGTCGGAGAACAGCTTCCACAGCGCGATCGACGCGTCCCGGACGAGCGGGTTCTCGATCTTGGAGAACCAGCCCATGAAGCGGGTCAGCGCGGCGCGCGGCACGCGGTTGGTGAGCAGGAAGTTGAGGTCTTCCTGTTGGGTGACGGAGGCGATCAGGCTTTTGACTGTCATGAATCTGTCAGCAGGAGGGGTTAGCGCTTTTGGACATGATGGAAAACTCGATTCCTTATGTATCGCTCGCCGTTGGCGCTGCCGTGACGGCCGCCATGGCCCCGAAGGTCAAGGCCCGCATCGAACTGTCGCGCGCCAAGCACCGCTCGCTGGCCGGCCATTCCAAGATGTCGCGCCGGATCTCCAGGCTGATCCCGCGCTATGAGTTCGAGATCGACGACTTCTTCCGCTCCGACGGCGCACCGCCGGATGTCGCGACCCAGCGGCAGGACGGCTTCTTCCGGCTCGGCGCGCTGTTCCAGGAGAAGTTCGCCAAGAGCCGCGCGCTGACGGCGGAAGCCGCAAGCCGCATCTCCGACCTGCAGTTCACCCAGAGCTACCGGGTCCCGTTCCAGTACAGCCGTCTGGTCAAGGAGCAGCTCGGCGCCGGCTCGTTCATGCAGGTTTCCTCCGGCGTGACCCTGACCGATCTCGACGGCAACCGGTTCTACGATCTCACCGGCTCCTACGGCGTCAACATCTTCGGCTATGACTTCTACAAGGAGTGCATCGCGGCTGCCGAGCGGCGCGCGAGCGCGCTCGGCCCGGTGCTCGGGCTCTATCACCCGGTCGTCGCTGACAACGTGAAGCGCCTGACCGAGCTGTCCGGCATGGACGAGGTCTCGTTCCACATGTCCGGCACCGAGGCGGTGATGCAGGCGGTGCGGCTCGCCCGCTACCACACCGGCCGCACGCATCTGGTCCGGTTCGCCGGCGCCTATCACGGCTGGTGGGGCGACGTACAGCCCGGCGTCGGCAACCCGATCGCGCCGCACGAGACCTACACCTTGGCCGAGATGTCCGAGCGCACGCTGCACGTCCTGCGCACGCGGCGCGACATCGCCTGCGTGCTGGTCAATCCGCTGCAGGCGCTGCATCCGAACGGCAATGCGCCCGGCGACTCGGCGCTGGTCGATTCCTCGCGCAAGGGTCGCTACGACCGCGAAGCCTACACCGCCTGGCTGAAGCAACTGCGCGAGGTCTGCACGGAACGCGGCATCGTGCTGCTGTTCGACGAGGTGTTCCTCGGCTTCCGGCTCGCGCCGGGCGGCGCCCAGGAGTATTTCGGCGTCAAGGCCGACATGGTGACCTACGGCAAGAGCCTCGGCGGCGGCCTGCCGATCGGCGTTGTCTGCGGCAAGCGCGAGCTGATGCGCCGCTTCCGCGACGACCGCCCGGCCGACATCTGCTTCGCCCGTGGCACCTTCAACTCCCATCCTTATGTGATGGCGGCGATGGACGAATTCCTGAGCCGGCTCGACAGCCCGAACTTCCGCGCCATCTACGACGGCCTGGATGAAACCTGGAACGGCCGCGCCGCGCAGCTCAACACCGCGCTGGCCGAGCACGACATGCCGGTGCGCGTCTCCAATATGCATTCGATCTGGCTGGTCGAATACACCGTGCCGTCGCGCTACAATTGGATGCTGCAATACTACCTGCGTGCCGAGGGCCTGGCGCTGAGCTGGGTCGGCACCGGTCGCTTGATCTTCAGCCTGAACTACACCGACGCCGATTTTGCCGAGGTGACGAAGCGCTTCGTCTCGGCGGCCGAGAAGATGAAGCAGGACGGCTGGTGGTGGAACGACGGCACGCTCACCAACAAGGCGATCAAGCGGCAGATTCTGAAAGAGATGCTCGGCGCCGTGGTCAAGCGCTGAGCTCGCTGCCACCCTCCCCTGGAGGGGGAGGGTCGCCTCACGGGACGCGCAGCGGCGCGTGAGGCGGGGTGGGGTGATCCCTCCACACAGTTCAGTGCCGGTGGAGGCATCACCCCACCCCGACGCGCGCTTCGCACGCGTCGACCCTCCCCCTCCAGGGGAGGGTGGCACGTGCCGCATGGCTGCAAGCTCGCTCGATTTCACCTCACAGCCCCCCACAAATACCGATGCCCGGGACCGGCCCGGGCATCGCGCAACTCTGACGCAGCGGCCGGCTCAGGCGTGCTGCTCTTCGAGGCCTTCGTTCATCAGGTGCAGGCCGGGGTCGATCAGCTCGCCGCGCAGCAGCGCCAGCGGAGCCGAGCGGTACTGCATGAAATCGTTGAACGGGTCGGTGATGATCTTGGTCATCCAGACGAGACCGGTCTCGACGTCGCGGATGAAGAACAAATGGATGGTGCGGAACAGCAAGCCGCCGATGCCGATCACGAGCCAGAGCTTGGCAGTCTCGCGCACGAAGTCCATCGCCGAGGTCCAGGGCGGCAGCAGGCCGAACAGGGTCGGCTGCAGATAGAGCACCACGGGGGCCGCGGCCCAGATCGACATCAGCACGACCTTGCGCTGCAGGTTGTAGCCGACCTTGATCTCTTCCTTGTGCTCGTGGGTCGCCTGGTTGACGTGGTCGTAGCCCTTCGGCTCGAAGAAGAAGTGGCCCGCCTGGCGCGAGGTCATCGACACCAGCCAGCCGATCAGCGCCGAGACCAGCGGATCGAACACCATCATCACGTAGGCGATCATGAAGCTGAGCGCGCTGACGAAGTGGAGGCTCTGGTTGATACGGCTGTGATGATAGTAGCGATGGTCGTCCCAGCGCTGGATCCGCAGCTGTTCCAGGAAATGCTTGATCATGGTTGCTCCGAAGAATGAGTTGCAGGTCGTTTACAGGGATTCGGTGTAGATCGCATGACATCATCAAGATGTCATGCGATCGGACGCAGCGAAACGTTTCGGACGACGTAGAACGTCGCAGGGCGATAGAGGGCGGCCGCGGCTTCAGGCCGCGGCGGCACGCTCCAGCTTGCGGAAGCGGACCAGCGAGAAATGGCCGAGCGGCGGGATCAGGCGGCGCTCGACCAGCTCCATGCGCTCGGCGCCGGCGAGCCAGCGCAGGTAGCGCGACCAGCCGAACTCGGCGGTACGGAAACCGAGCCGGCGCACCACCGGCTGCAGCGCCTGCTCGATCACCCGGCGCAGGCCGTCATCGGCGCTGACGCGGGTCAGGATGATCAGTTCGCCGCCCGGGCGCAGCACGCGCGCGAACTCGTCGAGCGCGACTTCCGGGTTCGGCACGGCGGTGACGACATATTGCGCCATCACGACATCGAACGAATCGTCGGCAAAGTCGAGCTGCTCGGCGTCCATCACCGCGAGACCCTCGACGTTCTTCAGCCGCTGGTCGGCGACGCGCCGCATCGCCTTGCCGAGCATCGCCTCGGAGATGTCGGTGCCGAAGACGCGGACATGCGGCGCATAGAGCGGCAGCGAGATGCCGGTGCCGACGCCGACCTCGAGCACGCGCCCGCCGAGCTTGTTCGTGGCTGATATCGCGGCCTTGCGGCCCTTCTCGAACACGCCGCCGAACACGAGGTCGTAGATCGGTGCCCAGCGGTCATAGGCCTGCTCGACCTGCTCGCGATCGAAGTCGAGCTCCCGCGCGCCGCCGAGCTTCATGGTTTCTGCCATCGTTACATCTCACTTGGGTTTGGAATTGATGGAGTGACGCAAAGTTCGCCGTCAGCCGCGGACGGCGCTCTGACCGGCCAGCACCGGGGTCGGACGCACGACGCGGGACGGCTGCAGCACGGCGAGATTGCCGATGAACTGGCGCGCGCTGTTCTCCCAGGAGCGGTCGAGCGCAAATGCCCGGCAGGTCTCGCGCGACATGGTCAGCGCCTTCAGGCAGGCGGCGCGCAGGTCCCAGTCGATCGCCCCGATCGGATGATCGGCGATGACGTCGAGCGGACCGGTGACGGGGAAGGCCGCGACCGGCGTGCCGCAGGCCAGCGACTCCAGCTGCACGACGCCGAACGTATCGGTCAGGCTCGGAAACACGAAGACGTCGGCGGCCGCCATGTGCGCGGTCAGATCGTTGCCGGTCTTCTCGCCGAGGAAATGCGCCGCCGGGAAGCGACGCTCGAGCTCCGCCTTCTGCGGGCCGTTACCGATCACCACCTTCGAGCCCGGCAGGTCGAGCGACAGGAAGGCTTCCAGGTTCTTCTCGACCGCGACGCGGCCGACGGTCATGAACACCGGACGCGGCAGATCCAGCGCGACCGGCGCGTCCGGATTGAACAGCTTCGTATCGACGCCCCGGGTCCAGAAGCCGAGCCGCTTGAAGCCGCGCGACGCGAGGTCCTGCTTCAGCGAATTTGTCGCGACCATGGTCATCGCGGCGGCGTCGTGGAAGCGGCGCATCACCCAATAGCCGACGGCATCGGGAATGCCGGTGCGCACAGCGACGTACTCCGGAAAGCGCGTCGTGTAGGACGTCGTGAACGGCAGGCCATGGCGCAGGCAGTAGCGGCGCACCGCCCAGCCGATCGTGCCTTCGGTGGCAATATGGATCGCATCCGGCGCCGCCGCCTCGATGCGCCGGGCGATCTCGCGGCCGTTGGTCACGGCGAGCCGCAGGCCCGGATAGGTCGGCACGCCGAACGACGGAAAGCCTTCCGGCGTGAGGAAGGTGATGTCGGCGCCGAGGCCGGCGGCCGCGCGAGCCAGCGAGGTGAGCGTGCGCACCACGCCGTTGACCTGCGGGTGCCAGGCGTCGGTTGCGATTAAGATCCGCATAAGGCGATCCGGAAAGTTGCAGCGATTCTGAACAGCCGCAAATTCCGACATTGTTATTTCAGGCGTGTGACGTCATCGAACTGTCGAAGGGTCTTTTTGCCCGCCAACTGCTGTTTTCCCCGCGATCTGTGGCTGTCCCGCGCGGCTGCTGTCGTGAAACCGTCATGAAACAAACGGTTAAGCCGACGAAACCTTTTTGCGCGCAGCGCGCAAACGCAACGAAACTTTTCTCCCCTATGAGTTGCAGCATCGGGCGCGGGTCAATGCGCCGCAGAGAATGATGACAGGCAACTGATTTTGACGACGCCGGTCGAGACAAGCACGGCGCGCACCAAGCGATCAAACGAGGGGACGTCCATATGTTCACGTCAGGCACAGTCGGTTCGCGATCCCGCATCCTGTTCGCTGCGCTGATCGTCGGTACGTTCGCTGCGGCAACGCCGACGCAAGCCGCGCCTCCGGCCCCGCTCCCGTTCCCTTTCCTGCTGCCGCCGCCGATGGCGACCTACGAGCCGCCGGCAACGACGCCGCAACTGATCACGCCGCGCGAGGACGAGGCGACCGCTTATGAGATGCCCGCGCGCCTGCGCCGCCAGGTCGTGAGCTACGCCACCCGCGAGGCACCCGGCACGATCATCATCGACACACCAAACAAGTATTTGTACTACGTGCTCGGCAGCGGCCAGGCGATGCGCTACGGCATCGGCGTGGGCCGCGACGGCTTTACCTGGTCCGGCGTGCAGTCGGTGACCAGGAAGGCGGAATGGCCGGACTGGACGCCGCCGCCGGAGATGATCGCGCGCCAGCCTTATCTGCCGCGTCATATGGCCGGCGGTCCCGGCAATCCGCTCGGCGCCCGCGCGATGTATCTCGGCGGCACCGTCTACCGCATTCACGGCACCAACGCGCCCGAGACGATCGGCACGCATGTGTCGTCGGGCTGCATCCGCCTGACCAATCAGGACGTGATCGACCTCTATGCCCGCGTCAGCGTCGGCGCCAAGGTGATCGTGCTGCCGATGGAGCGCCGCGCCGATCTCGGCCGCATGACCCGCTGACCTGCGCGGGCCGCACCGCTCGTTCCTTCTCCCGGATCCTCCCTGACTGGACCGCCGAGGCCCGAAAGCCGCGGCGGTCATTTCTTTGCGCGCATGCCGCCGTTCACCATCACGGCCGATTGATGATGGTCCGCGTCACGGGCTGCCCTGGCGCGCCTCCGTCCGGCCCTGTAAGCTCGGCAATCTTGTATTAACCGCGATCTCGCCGCTTCCGGCATGGGCCGGCGCGGCAGTTGGAGTCCGTGGATCCGACATGAACCTTCCGACACCGCGACCGGATTGGCAGAGCAGGCCGCATCCGCTCGCCCCGAAAACGCAGCGGCCGCCGCGGCGCTCGCCGCCCCGGCTGCGGCTGATCCTGATCGGCGCCGCCGGCCTTGCCGCCGTCGTGCTGATCGGCATCATCATCGTGGAGGTGTTTCTGTTCTCGGGCAGCACGCCGGCGCCGCAGCTGACCCAACTGCCGCCGCTGCCGCCGGCCACGCGCAACTCGATCATCATGACGCCGGTCTCGATCTCGCTCGGCGCGATTCGTGACGCCGCCGAAAAGGCCACGCCGCGCAATTTCTCCGGCAAGGCCGACAACCCCGTCAACCAGATCCTGCAGAATGCCGACATCGGCTGGACGGTCACCCGCGGCGCCATCGCCGCCACCGGCACCCAGGACACTTTGTCGCTGGCGACGCCGCTCTCGGGCCGGCTGAACGTCACCGGATCGCTGTCCGCCAAAGCGACCGGCGCGCTCGGCGACGCCATCGGCGGCCTGCTCGGTGCGGATGCCGCCAAGCAGATTGGCGGCATCAACATCAAGAACCTGAACGCCACCGCCGACATCAAGGGCAACGTCCTGATCGCGATGCGGCCACGGCTGGCCGCCTCCTGGTATGTCGAGCCGAACTTCACCGCCCAGGTCAATCTCGGCGACACCGCGCTGACCGTCGCCGGCGCCCGCGTCAACGTGCCCGCGCAGATGAAGCCGGTCATAGACAAGACCGTCAACGACCAGCTCAGCGCGCTCAGCGACAGGCTGCGCAAGGACCCGACCATGCGGCGCGTGGCGCAGGCGCAGTGGGCCCGCGCCTGCCGCTCGGTGCCGCTTCAGGGCACCACGCCGGGACTGCCCGCCGTCTGGCTCGAGATCAAGCCGACACGGGCGCTGGCCGCGCAGCCCGCGATCGATGCGAACGTCGTCAGCGTCACCATGGGGATCGAGGCGGAGACCCGGGTCACGGCAGCCGAGACCAAGCCGGAGTGCCCGTTCCCGGACAAGATCACGATCGTTCCGCCCACCGCGGGCACCGTCAACGTCGCGGTTCCGATCGATGTCCCATTCACCGAGCTCAGCAAGCTCGTCGACTCGCAGCTCGCCGGGCGGACGTTCCCCGAGGACGGCTCCGGCCCGGTCGCGGTGACGGTGAAGCATGCGACCGTCGTGCCCTCCGGCAACCGGCTGCTGATCTCGCTGCAGGTGAAGGGAAAAGAGAAGGAGAGCTTCTTCGGCCTCGGCGCCGACGCGACGGTGCACATCTGGGGACGGCCGATGGTCGATCAGGCGCAGCAGATCCTGCGGCTGTCCGACCTGCAGCTCGCCGTCGAATCCGACGCGGCGTTCGGCCTGCTCGGCGCCGCCGCGCGCGCCGTGGTGCCACATCTGCAACGCGCGCTGCTGGAGCGGTCGGTGGTCGATCTCAAGCCGTTCGCCGACAATGTCCGCGACAAGATCGCGACCGCGGTCGCCGAACTGCAGAAGAACGAGAACGGCATCCGCGTCGACACCGACATCAACAACCTCGCTTTGACCGACATCGCCTTCGACGCCACCGTGCTGCGCGTGATCGCCTCGGCGGAGGGCACGATGTCGGTTCGAGTCAATACATTGCCAGGACTGTGACGGCCCGTTTCGGAACGTCGCATCCCGTCGCTGCACGCGTTTGCGGACCGTGCAACGACCGGCAATGATTCAATCGGGCCTGACCTGGTCTGGCGACACTCACGAATGTCCGCGCCGTTTCCGGTAGCCGGATGCAGCCGCATCGCGCGAGCGTGCGGCGGCCCCGAGGCCATACGTTTCGCGAGGCTTGACGCGCCCTCACGAATTCCGCAACACGGCGCAGAGAGACGTTGTCGGGCCCTTTCCGCGCGCCCGTCGCAGGAAACATTCCGTAACAAAATTCTTCGCAAAACGCCGCGATTCTAGGTCACTTGTCGGTATGGCCCAGACACAACCACACATTCTTGTCGTCGAGGACGACCGCGAGACGCGGACGCTGATCGCGAAATATCTGCGCAACAATGCCTGCAACGTGACCACCGCGACCGACGGCCGCGAGATGACCCGCATCATGGGCGACCACCGTGTCGATCTCCTGATCCTCGACGTCATGCTGCCCGGCGAGGACGGCCTGACCTTGTGCCGCAAGCTGCGCGCGGAATCGCAGGTGCCGATCATCATGCTCACCGCGCGCGGCGAGGACGTCGACCGCATCCTCGGACTGGAGATGGGCGCCGACGACTATCTGCCAAAGCCGTTCAATCCGCGCGAGCTGCTCGCCCGCATCAACGCGGTGCTGCGCCGGCAGGCGGCCGCGATGACGGCGAGCGCAACCGAAGGCGCGACGGCGCTGAGCTTCCTCGGCTGGACGATCGACTTCCGGCTGCGCGAACTACGCAATCCCGAAGGCGCGCGCGTTGCGATGACGAGCGCCGAGTTCGATCTGCTCCGCACCTTCTGCGAGCGGCCGGGCCGCGTGCTGTCGCGCGACAGCCTGCTCGACCTGACGCAGGGCCGCAGCGCCGGCTCGTTCGAGCGCTCGATCGACGTGCTGGTCAGCCGCATCCGCCGCAAGATCGAGCCGGACCCGCAGGAGGCCACCATGATCAAGACCGTGCGCTCCGGTGGCTACATGTTCACACCCGTCGTCGAGGTGGTGACTGGCCCGCAAAGCCATTGACCGGCCCGATCGAATGGCGATGTCATGATGTCGTTCGGCTTTCTCAACCTCAAGGGAATCCGCGGCCAGATCACGGCGCTGGTCGCCATTTCGATCGTGGCGCTCCATGCCATCATCACGGCGACGTTCCTGATCTATCGCGCCGAGCAGCCCGACCCCGAAAACGAAGTCGGGCCACTTCAGCTCGCGACCGCCATCCGCATTCTTGGACGCGCGCCCGCTGCCGAACGGCCTCGACTGATCTCCGACATTGCCCGCGCCTATCCTGAGTTCGAGCTCAAGCCTCACGTGGGGCCTCTGCCGGGTGATTCCGGCCGCCGGCGCGAGCCGGCCGGCCCCGACGTCGAGGCCGGGACCGGTGGCGACGAGCGCCGCCCGGCCCCTCCGGAGCTCGCCGACGGACGGCCTCACGGTCCAGGCGGCTTTCGTGGCCTTGGCCCAGGCTATCGCGTCTTCATGCCGCCGCCCGGCTCCCAGACGCGCACCGTCATCTTCGCTCTGCCCGATGGCAACATGGTTTCGGCTCGAATGGCCGACCGGCCGCACCGGCCACCGTTCTGGGGCGCCCCATGGCTGACGACGATCATGTTCGCGCTGATCAGCACGACACTGCTCGGCCTGTGGGCGGCCCGCGCGCTGACCTCACCGCTGTCGAGCTTCGCCAAGGCTGCCGAGAGCTTCAGCCTCGACGGCGATGCCACTGCCCTGCCCGAGCGCGGACCGGAAGAGATCCGGTCGCTCGCGCGCGCCCTGAACCGTATGCGCCAACGCATCACGGCGCTGATGAACGACCGGACCAAGATGCTGGCGGCCATCAGCCACGATCTGCGGACACCGCTGACCCGCATGCGGCTGCGCTGTGAGTTCGTCGAGGACGAGCTGCAGCGCAATCGCATGCTGGCCGATCTCGATCAGATGCATGCGATGCTGGGCTCGGTGCTGTCATTCCTGCGCAACGGCCGCAAGCTCGAGCCGATGACGCTGGTCGATATCGCGAGCATCCTGCAGCTCGTCGCCGACCAATTCGCCGATGTCGGCCACAGCGTCACCTATATCGGCCCGGCGCACGCGATGGCGACGGTGCGTCCCGACGACCTGATGCGTTCGGTCACCAACCTGGTCGAGAACGCCGTGAAGTACGGCAAGGAAACCGTCATCAGACTGGTGGCGTCGGGGAAGTGCCTGACGATCGACGTGGAGGATGATGGACCCGGGATCGCCGATGCGCGCAAGCCCGACATGCTGGAGCCCTTCGTGCGCGGCGACGATGCCCGCAACATGGACGAGGCCACCGGGTTCGGCCTGGGCCTCTCGATCGCGAAGGCGATCGTCCAGGCGCATGGCGGCGAGCTGTCATTGCACGATCGCAAGCCAAGCGGACTGATCGCCCGCATCGAGCTGCCGCTCGGCCAGACCACCTTGCGCCCCGCAGCATGACGCGCGAACGCGCCCGGACGGATCCGGGCGCGCCGCTTGGGCAGTCAGCTAGACGTCAGTGACGCCGTTTACTCCGAGTACTTGAACTCGGGCATCGACTTCAGCTGGTCCTTGGTGGCGTTGATCATCGCATGGTCGGGATACCAGCGATTCTTCGAGGAGCTCATCGACGAGGATGACGAAGTGCCGGTGGCGGCGCCGGTCGTCGTGGCCGGCGGCGTGGTCGCCTTGCCCGAGGCCGGAGCGTTGGAGGCGGTGTTGGCCTGAACCGGCTGGTCCGAGAACTTGACCTGATCGAACGAGACAGCGACGAGGTGCTCACCCATGCCGAGGAAGCCGCCGACGCCGATCACGACGCCCTTGACTGCGCCGCTCTTGTCGATCAGCAGATCGTCGATCGAGCCGACATTCTCGTTGTTGTTGTTGTAGACCTTCACGCCGACGAGCTTGGAGCTGCGCCAGTCGCCCTGATAGGACGCGACGGTGGTGTCGCTCTTGATCGTGGTGTTGGTTGTGGTGGTGGTGCTCTCCGCAGCAAAGGCGGCGGTCGCGAGCAGCAGGGAACCGGCGAGGCCGGCCGCAACAGTCTTCATCATCATGTGGTGTCTCCTCTAGGTGGATGGTGACGAGAGAACGGCAATGGACAGTCGGCGTTCCGCGGGAACCACGATTTCGTCATGCTGCGCGACAAGCAGCCTCAGTGCGCCGCGGCAGTGTCACTTTGTGACGTTCGGGGGATCCGGGTGACGTCGCTCACATCGCCAAGCCGCACCGCCGCGCCTAGCACGGGAGCCCGACTAACAGGTCTACATTGGCTGGAGCTGGTGTAAGCCTATTGCTGCTAGCTCGGTTTCACCTCTCCCCCGCCTGCGGGGTGAGATCGGATTGCATCGCCAGTTGCGATCCGGGTAAGAGGGTACAGATCTCCCCATCGGGCTTCCCGTGGGTCTGCCCTCCCCCCAACCCTCTCAGCGCGAGCGAAGCTCGTCGCGCCCCCGTAAGAACGGGGAGAGGGAGCCGACCGTCAGCGCTGCAACGACCCGCAATAGTCAATCGAGCCTACGCCGCCATCGCGCCGTTCTCGTCGACGGACTCGGCATAGAAGGCGATGGTTTCGTAGCGATAGTCGCAGAGGCGGCAGTGCCAGAGATAGGCGGTGCGGCGGCCATCCTTTTCGACCCAGGACGGCAATGCGATCGCCTCGCCACATTGGGCGCAGGGATTGTTGCGCGGCAGATCCACGACGCGAACCGTGGATGGCATCGCGTCGATATCGAATGAATGGTCGATGCTGGGTGAATGATCGTCGGCTGCCTTCACGGCCATGACGCGCTCCCTCTCTGTTCAGTCTTCTTGAATGAGTCAGGCATGCTGTCGAACTGACGGCCCTGATCTTAGCCGCGCGGCGGTTGTTTTGCACGCGCCGGGATGCCGCGCGACATCCGACCTCACGGAGATGGGATCAACGCGTTTGATTCAATTGCCGCCGGAGAGACCGCCGGTTCCGCGACATGACGGGCACCCGCCTTGCGCAGATGGATGGTGGCGATGTCGTCGGCATAAACCTTCTGCCAGCCGTCGACGTGATCGAGCAGCTTGGTCGCAGCACTCTGCGTCCGCAGCAGGGTCGCCTCGATGTCGTAGTCCTTGAGCAGACGGAACAGATTGTTCGGCTCCATCAGGCCGGACGCGGCGTTGTGATCGACGAAGAACTTTTCGCCATAGAGCTCGGTGCGGCCGTCGATGAACGGCGCGACACCGGCTGAGATCAGGTAGCCGCCGAAATCATAGTCATTGAGAACCCGCGTGAGGTTGAGCTTCTTCAGCTCGGTCACGGCCGCGACCGGGGTGCCGCGCATGTTTGGCGTGTAGTTCAGGATCGAAGCCGAGGCGACCGTGCCGGCGCCGAGCGCGAGCATCACTGCCGCCGTCAGCGCCGCTCCCGACGCGCGCCCCCGCGGCAGCACGGGCGACGCACCCGCCTGCCGCGCCAGCGGTGCGGCGAGCACCAGCGGGCCGACCAACGCCAGGATCTCCGCCGCGCGCGCCTGCGCCAGCGCCATGTGCAGCAGGCCGAGCAGCATCAGGATCCGCACCGGAGGCAGCCTGAGACCATGGAACAGCGCGACCCCGATGGCGATCAGCAGGCAAATCTCGAACGGACCGAGCCCCTGGAAGTCGGTCGCCTTCCATTCCACGATCAGCGGCAGCGCCTGGCCCAGCGAGAGGATCTTCTGCGACGCCAGCAGCGCATTCCAGCCATAGGGCGTGCAGCAGCTCGCCGCCAGCGCGAGCGCCGCAAACCCGGCCCAGCGCAGCGCCAGGCCGGAGCGGACCGAGCGATCGGCATTCACCAGCGCGTCGAGCGCGGCGGGCGCGATGAAGAACAGGCCGAACACGAATCCGCCATGCAGATTGGCCCACAGCGCGATCAGCGGCACCAGCTGCCATGGCGGCGCAGCCCTGCGATCGGCCGCATCGACAAGTCCGGCGATCCAGGCGACCAGGATCGGAAACGCCAGCACATGCGGCCGCGCCAGCAGATGCGGCAGGCAGAGCAGGAACGCCGCGACCACGAACACCAATGTCGTGGCGTCGCGCAGATGCCGACCGAGGGCGCGCGCGAACAGCGCGAAGGACAGCGCGGTCGCCGAGGCCGCCAGCACCACCGGCCCGGTCCAGCCGGCGAACGTGTAAGCGGCGGCATAGGCGACCTGCGCCAGCCACTGCGTGGAGATCCAGGGCGCGCCGCGCAGGGTGAAGGAATAGACATCGACCTCCGGGACCGCGCGATGATCGATGATCCACTGCCCCACCGTGATCTGCCACAGCGTGTCGGGATCGTTGAGCAGCCGGTTGCCGGAGATCAGCAGCAGCGCATAGACGCCGGCGCCGACCCATAGTGGCAGCAGCGCCTGCGCGCGCCCGGCGGTCGCTTCGGTGTGGGTAACGGACAGCGTCATCGCGGCATGGCCCCGTTGGCGGAATTGCTCCGCCCAGCCAAGCATGCACGGCATAATTCGCGGTAAACCGCCGGCGCATCCGGACCCGACCCGGCGTCTTCGCCCCATTGTTGCCACATTATCGCCCGGCGTTCGCGCCAATTACGGTGTGCAAAGTGTAAAGCGCGTGCTGGGGGGCTACTCGGCATGCGTGTGGTTCCCGGGGGATCCTGACACATGAGACGTCTTGTGCTGACGGCCTGCATCGCAGGCTTCGCAATGGCTGGTCCCGTGCCGTTCGCAATGGCTGCCGATGATGCGAGCACCGCATCGGACAGTGCAGCCAAACCGAAGGCCGGCAAGGTCAAGCTCGCCCATGTCCGCTCTGACGGCACCAGGGAGCTGGCGGCACGCAGCGCGGTGACGAAGGCCGCGCGCGAGGTCGAGGCGATCGAGGCCGTCAGCAGCGCCGACACGTCGCCGCCGATGGACGCCAATGCCTCAGCGTCCGCCGACACCGACGCCATCCCGGCCGCTGCGGCCGAGCCCCGCGAGGCCGAGCGCAGGGCGGCCGAGGCCAAGCCGCGCCACATCGACACCGGCCATCCGCACATCGACGCGCTGGTGGCGGTGCACGCCGCCGCCAACAACATTCCGGAATCGCTGATCCACCGCGTCATCGTGCGCGAGAGCAAATACCAGAAGGACCTGGTCGGCCGCTGCGGCTGCATCGGCCTGATGCAGATCAAGCTCGGCACCGCGCGCGGCCTGGGCTACACCGGCGACGCACAGGGCCTGCACGATCCGAACACCAATCTCACCTATGGCGTGCGCTATCTCGCCGGCGCCTATCGTGCCGCCCGCGGCGATCACGACCGCGCCGTGCTCTACTTCGCCAGGGGCTACTACGAGGAGGCCAAGCGGCAGCGCCTGGCCGACGCGCGGCCCGCCGGCCGCTCCGAGCGGACGAGCGGCCCGCTCGACATCACCCCGAAGATTGCAACCGGCCGCCACGCGCGGGCGCACTGATCGCCATTGGTTCCAAGGGACACCGGCTTTGTCTTTCCGTGACACTCCGTTGACACGGGGGGATATCGGTCTATTTTAAGTGCGTTCCGAGGGGAGCTCCGAGGGGAGCTGAGATACCGCAGCGTGATGCGGTGACCCTTTGAACCTGATCCGGGTCATGCCGGCGAAGGGACAGGGATGCAGCAGACAACCACGCGCGGGGATGTCCCCGTTTCCATCATCGGTGCGGGCATCGCGGGTGCCTGGCAAGCCTTGCTGCTCGCGCGCGCGGGCCGCGAGGTCACGCTGCACGAGCGCAGCGACGCCGATCTGATGCTCTCCACCAGCCATTGGGCCGGCGGCATGCTGGCGCCTTATTGCGAGAGCGAGGTCGCCGAGCCGATCATCAGCCGGCTCGGGCTCGCCTCGCTCGACATCTGGCGGCGCGAGCTGCCGGACACGCCGTTCAACGGTTCGCTGGTGATCGCGCATGCCCGCGACCGCGCCGACTACGACCGCTTCGCCCGCCGCACCTCCGGCTATCAGCGGCTCGACGCGCAGCAGCTTGCGGCGTTGGAGCCGTCGCTGGAGGGCCGCTTCCGCGAGGGCCTGTTCTATCCGACCGAGGGCCATGTCGAGCCACGCCGCGTGCTGCCGAAGCTGCATCAGCGCATCGTCGAGGCTGGCGGCCGCGTGCTGTTCAACAGCGACGTCACGGCTGATGATCTCGACGGCCTCGTGATCGACTGCCGCGGGCTGGAGGCGCGCGACGCCGAGCCCGAGCTGCGCGGCGTCAAGGGCGAGATGATCCTGATCGAGACCGCCGAGGTGCAGCTCGCGCGGCCCGTGCGGCTGATGCATCCGCGCTTCCCGCTCTATCTGATCCCGCGCGAGGACAACCTGTTCATGCTGGGGGCGACTTCGCTCGAGGCCGAGGACACCGGCGTCAGCCTGCGCTCGGCGCTGGAATTGCTCGGTGCCGCCTACTCGGTGCATCCGGCGTTCGGCGAGGCGCGCATCCTCGAATTCGGCTCGGGGCTCAGGCCGGCCTATCCCGACAATCTGCCGCGCATCACCATCAAGGGCGAGCGCGAGATCCGCGTCAACGGCCTCTACCGCCACGGCTTCCTGATCGCGCCGGCGCTGGCGCAGGCGACCTTGAACTATCTCGCGCACGGCCAGATCGACAACGAGGTGATGCGATGCGCGTGACCGTCAACGGCGAGGCCCGCGACATCAGCGCGACCAGCGTCGCCGCGCTGCTCTCCGAGCTCGACTACGAAGGCACCCATTTCGCGATCGCGCTGAACTACGACGTGGTGCCGAAGAGCCGCTGGGCCGAGACGCAGCTCAAGACCGGCGACGAGATCGAGATCATCACCCCCCGGCAGGGAGGGTGATGCTCATGGAGCTCGCGCCACAACCACCACTGTCATCGCCCGCTTTCGCGGGGATGACAGGCTTCGTTGCGGCGACCACCGTCCGACATGACGGAGACCATTGATGCCCACCTTCTACGACAAGACTTTCGCCTCCCGCCTGCTGATCGGCACCGCGCTCTACCCATCGCCTGCGATCATGCAGGATGCGATCCGCGCCTCGGGCGCGCAGATCGTCACCGTGTCGCTGCGGCGCGAGTCGGCCGGCGGCAAGACCGGCGATGCGTTCTGGAAGCTGATCAACGCGCTCGATGTCACCGTGCTGCCGAACACCGCCGGCTGCCGCAGCGTGCGCGAGGCGGTGACGACGGCGAAGCTCGCGCGCGAATTGTTCGGCACGAGCTGGATCAAGCTCGAAGTGATCGGCGACAACGACACCCTGCAGCCCGACGTGGTTGGTCTCGTCGAAGCCGCTGATATCCTGATCAAGGACGGTTTCGAGGTGTTCCCCTACTGCACCGAGGATCTCACGGTCGCGATGCGGCTGGTCGATGCCGGCTGCAAGGTCGTGATGCCCTGGGCGGCGCCGATCGGCTCGGCCAAGGGCATCATCAACCGCGACGCGCTGAAGCTGCTGCGCGACCGCCTGCCCGATATCACCCTGGTGGTCGACGCCGGCCTGGGCGCGCCGAGCCACGCGGCGGAAGCACTCGAGCTCGGCTACGACGCCGTGCTGCTCAACACGGCGATTGCCAAGGCTGCCGACCCGGTGGCGATGGCGCGCGCCTTCCGGCTCGGGGTCGAAGCCGGCCGCACCGCCTACGAGGCCGGGCTGATGGACGCCCGCGATTTCGCCTCGCCCTCCACCCCTGTCGTTGGGACACCGTTCTGGCATGCCGTATCCTGATCGCTTCTATCCCGTCGTCGACAGCCTCGCCTGGGTCGAGCGCCTGACCAGGCTCGGCGTCGGCACCGTGCAGCTGCGCGCGAAGGACCTCAACGACGGCGAGGCGCTGCAGATCGTCACCGACGCGCTGGCGATCACCAAGGGCACGGCGACGAAGCTGATCGTCAACGACTACTGGCGCGCCGCGATCGTTGCCGGCGCGCAGCACCTCCATCTCGGCCAGGAGGACCTCGCCGACGCCGACGTCGCCGCGATCAAGGAGGCCGGCCTGACGCTCGGCCTCTCGACGCATGACGATGCCGAGCTGGAGACCGCGCTCGCCGCCAAGCCCGACTATGTCGCGTTGGGGCCGATCTTCCCGACGACGCTGAAGGCGATGCGCTTCGCCCCGCAGGGCATCGCGAAGATCGGCGAGTGGAAGAAGCGTGTCGGCACCATCCCGCTGGTCGCGATCGGCGGCATCAAGCTGGAGCAGGCCGCGGAGATCTTCGCCGCCGGCGCCGACTCCATCGCCGTCGTCAGCGACGTGACGCAGAACCCCGACCCCGACGCCCGCGTCCGCGCGTGGCTCGATGCGACCAAGGAGCCGGCATGATGCGCGCGGATTTTGCGAATGCGTCTGAGAATTGTTGCAGGAGATCACCTCCGCGAACGCGGTGTGCCCCCCTCCCCCTTGCGGGGAGGGGTCGGGGGTGGGGGTCCACGCGCACAGCTCTCCATGTGACGTCACGTCCGGCACGCTGCAGCTCTAAGGAATCGCCCACTCATCAGCATCGCATTCCGGGCACCCCCACCCCCAACCCCTCCCCGCAAGGGGGAGGGGGGCGCACTGCACTCGCCGCAAGACCTCCCGCCAACACATCGCCTCTGAACGCCGGGCGCTTTGGCCGGAATAACAACAATTGAGAAGGAGGATCCCATGAACATCCGCTCCAATCCCGACACCACCCTGCCCGCCGTCACCACCGGCCCGCTGCCGTCCTCGCGCAAGATCTACGCAACGCCGGACTCCGCGCCCGACCTGCGCGTGCCGCTGCGCGAGATCATCCTCTCGGAAGCGGCCTCCGAGCCGAACCTGCCGGTCTACGACACCTCCGGTCCCTACACCGATCCGACCGTGACGATCGACGTCAACGCCGGCCTGTCGCGCGCCCGCACCGCCTGGGTGCGCGAGCGTGGCGGCGTCGAGGAGTACGAAGGCCGCGACATCAAGCCCGAGGACAACGGCAATGTCGGCGCCGACAAGGCCGCAAAGTCGTTCACCGCGCATCACAAGCCGCTGCGCGGCCTCGACGGCCACAAGATCACCCAGCTCGAATTCGCCCGCGCCGGCATCGTCACCAAGGAGATGATCTACGTCGCCGAGCGCGAGAATCTCGGCCGCAAGACCCAGCTCGAGCGCGCCGAAGCTGCGCTTGCCGACGGCGAGAGTTTTGGCGCATCCGTGCCCGCCTTCATCACCCCGGAGTTCGTGCGCGACGAGATCGCGCGTGGCCGCGCCATCATTCCCTGCAACATCAACCATGCCGAGTTGGAGCCGATGATCATCGGCCGCAACTTCCTGACCAAGATCAACGCCAATATCGGCAACTCGGCGGTGACATCTTCCGTTGAAGAGGAAGTGGACAAGATGGTGTGGGCGATCCGCTGGGGCGCCGACACCGTGATGGACCTCTCGACGGGCCGCAACATCCACACCACCCGCGAATGGATCCTGCGCAACTCGCCGGTGCCGATCGGCACCGTGCCGATCTACCAGGCGCTGGAGAAGTGCAACGGCGATCCGGTCGCGCTGACCTGGGAGCTCTACAAGGACACCCTGATCGAGCAGTGCGAGCAGGGCGTCGACTACTTCACCATCCACGCCGGCGTGCGTCTCGCCTACATCCACCTCACCGCGAGCCGCGTCACTGGCATCGTCTCGCGCGGCGGCTCGATCATGGCGAAGTGGTGCCTCGCGCATCACAAGGAGAGCTTCCTCTATACGCATTTCGAGGAGATCTGCGACATCATGCGCAAGTATGACGTCTCGTTCTCGCTCGGCGACGGCCTGCGTCCCGGCTCGATCGCGGATGCCAACGACCGCGCCCAGTTCGCCGAATTGGAAACCCTCGGCGAGCTGACCAAGATCGCCTGGGACAAGGGCTGCCAGGTCATGATCGAGGGCCCCGGCCACGTGCCGATGCACAAGATCAAGATCAACATGGACAAGCAGCTCAAGGAGTGCGGCGAGGCGCCGTTCTATACGCTGGGGCCGCTGACCACCGACATCGCGCCGGGCTACGACCACATCACGTCAGGCATCGGTGCAGCCATGATCGGCTGGTTCGGCTGCGCCATGCTGTGCTACGTGACGCCGAAGGAGCATCTCGGCCTGCCCGATCGCAACGACGTCAAGACCGGCGTCATCACCTACAAGATCGCCGCCCACGCCGCCGATCTCGCCAAGGGCCATCCCGCAGCGCAACTGCGCGACGACGCCCTCTCCCGCGCCCGCTTCGAGTTCCGCTGGACCGACCAGTTCAACCTCGGCCTCGACCCGGACACGGCCAAGAGCTTCCACGACGAGACCTTGCCGAAGGAAGCCCACAAGGTCGCGCATTTCTGCTCGATGTGCGGCCCGAAATTCTGCTCGATGAAGATCACCCAGGACGTCCGCGACTACGCCGCGACGCTGAATGATCCAGCCACCGTCGGCATGACCATCAGCGGCACCATCGAGGACGGCATGGCCCAGATGAGCGCCAAGTTCAAGGAAATGGGCGGCAGCGTGTATCTGGATGCGGAGAAGGTGAAGGAGAGCAACAAGGCGTTGTCCTGAAGCCCGCTCAGTTCCACTCTCTCCGTCGTCATGGCCGGGCTTGACCCGGCCACCCATCGAAGCCGGGCGCAAGCCCGGCTTTCTTGTTTGAGATCTGCTCGGTCCTTCGATTTCGCAATTGATGCGTTGGTTGCCGCTTGTTGCGACAATGACGGAAGCTCGCTGATGTCCGCCTTCTCAATTTCAGCGACAAGGAACGGTCGACGAATGCAGAAACAGCCTCCTTCACGTTCCCAATCCACAACTATCCGCAAGGAACGCGAGTAAGTAAATCCAAGGGATTAGGTCAATTTCGGTTTAGTGGCCCGTTAAACCGACCGCCAACTAAGTTATTTCATCATTGTACTTTGTAGGAAAGGACATCACCTTCGCGGCGAAAGAAGCAGGAGAATCTGATGTCCGGACGGTCTTCCCGCGAGCCAAAGCAGCACTGGTTGTTCGGTCTAGCCGCCTGCCTGTGGCCGGTCGCCTTTGCACTAGTAGGAATTTTCGGTAGCCTGCCGAAATCCACTGCCCAGGTCCTAGCGCGTGCTTTGCGCCTCTTGTGAATAGTTACGAGATCGAAATGGACGTCCCATGCCCATCCACCACATCCTCGCCCCACCCCACATCAAAGCCCCGCCGCTGTCGTTTGGCACCCGGATCGGCGACCTCCTCTTCATCTCCGGCATTCCCGGCTTCGATGCCCACGGCAACCTGCCCGCCGAGTTCGACGCGCAGTTCGCCAATGTCGTGACCAACTTCACCCGCGTCCTGACCGAAGGCGGCGCGACCATCCGCGAGTTGGTCAAGGTCAACGTGCTGCTGACGCGAGCCGCTGACGTCGCGACCATGAACCGGCTCTATGCCGAGGCGTTCGGGCCGGCACCCTACCCCGCCGCACCACCTGCGTGGTCGCAGCGCTGCCTGATTCGAAGATGCTGATCGAGATCGAGGGCGTCGCGGCGGTCGTGAAACGGTAGGGTGGGTTAGCGGACGGCAACCGACGATCTCTCCACGCTCGCACATGGCTGAACGCCGTTCGCGTAACCCACCATTCCAGGCGGCGGGTTACGCGCCCTGGCAAACATTCCCTCCGCGGTGAAATCGTCCCGCGGGCGCTAACCCGCCCTACGTTCTGCCCGATCCGAAGATGCTGATCGAGATCGAGGGTGTCGCGGCGCTCGTCGTAACGTGAGCTGGTCAGGCCGAGGGCGTTGCGCGATCCGCTTCGGCGCGCGCGAATGCCCCCCACCCGACCGTCGACCGACCTACGGCACGTTGATCTGCTTCCTGCTCGTGGCGCCGATCACTTCGATCCCCTTCTTGCCGCGCACGTGTGTGATGTCGAGGACAACGTGATACGGCGCGGTCTGCGGCAAGCCGATGCCGCTTTGGCAGCCGACCACCTCGATGCCCCAATATTCGGGTTGCCGGATATAGATCAGCGGATGCAATTCGACCTTCATCGTGACCCAGGGCTTGGTGCCGGTGACGATCAGGAAGTAGGTGTTCGGAACGATGCCAGGCACCACGGTCGCGCTGTCGAACGTGATGATCCTGCATGAGGTGGACTGAGGCAGAGCCTCGAATGACTTGATATGCGCTTCTTCCATGACAAGCTCCGTTGAAATGAAACTCAAAAATTGGCCGCGCTCAAACAATCGCGGATTTTAGACTTCAATTCCGCGATTTACAACCAATGATTGTCACTCCGTGTTGGTGACACCGACACCGTCGTGGACGCGCATTCACCCGTCTAGCGCCCCCACTCCAGAAGATGCTGATCGAGGGCGTCGCGGCGGCCGCGACACCGCAGGGTGGGCAAAGCCGCCGTCGGCGCTCGCAGAGCGGCGGCGGAGGCGCGCCCACCGCGGAGGGCATGGTGGGCACGCGTCAGCCGACGCGCGGCGATGCAGCGAGACGTCGCTTCGCCCACCCTACGGTTTTGCCGATGAGGCGACGGTCAATGACTATGATCGTCGTCCAGCGATCGTGCTGCCGATCAGCGGACGCCGCTCTGCCGTTCACGCGACCTCGAGGAGCGGAAGATGCCGGTCGAGCAACACGCCGTTGCGCTCCGCAGCAGCACCGCGAGTTTCCCTTCGCATCACCTGCACTGACGCCGCCGTTTGCCGCCACCGCGGCGGCCTGCCTCATTCCGCCGCAACCCTGCGTCGTGATGGCCCCCGTCCTGCTATTTCGTCTCTTGCGGTCGATTTAAATTTTAAATAAGATTTAATAGTCCGAAACATTATCTCCGAAAATTTCACGATAGATGTTTTATTCATTGCCGATCCATGCCCTGTTGCGCCTCGCAGGCACCGCCACGGCGCCGTTGCGGGAGGCGATCCGGGAGGCCTTCCAGGCCCAGGTCTATCCGCTCGGCTACGTTCCCTCGCATGACGGCATGCGCGGGCTGATGACGCTGGGCGTCGTCACGGCGCATGTCTCCCACAGCCTCGTGCCGGGCGCGGTGCTCTATATCGACCTGTTCTTCGTCGCCAGCGCCTATTACATCACCGGCCTGCTGCTGCGGGACATCGACAAGCACGGCACCGTCAGGTTCCGTCAGTTCTACGCCCGGCGCTTCGCCCGGATCGTGCCGCCGCTGCTCCTGATGCTCGCGGCCTATCTGCTGTTCACCTGGCTGCTGCGGCCGCCATTGCTGCCGGCGGTCGAGCGCGCGGCGATCGCGCTCTCCTACATTGCCAACTACTGGTACGTGCTCGATCCGAAGACGATCGAGGACATCGGCCACACCTGGACCCTGTCGACCGAGGAGCAGTTCTATCTGCTGTGGCCGCTGACCTTCGCGTTCCTGGTGAAGCGGTTCGGCGTGACCTGGCGGCTGGTCGGCGCCATCTGCGCCATCGCGGCCGCAATCTGGGCCTGGCGCGTGGCGCTGGTGATGGATGGCGCGGAGTGGCGTCGGCTCTACACCGCGTTCGATACCCGCGCCGATGCGCTGATGGCAGGCTGCGCCATGGCCGTCGTGCTCAGGCTGGTGCCGCAAGGCGCCTATCCCGCGCTCGATCGTCTGTGGCCGAAGCTCGCATGGCCGCTGTTGATCTACTGGATCACGGTCACCTTCCTGTTCTGGCCGGCGGACGGGCCGAGCATGAACTACTATCTGTTCGGCAGCATGGTGTGCGGCGTGCTTCCGGGCACCCTCGCGCTGACCATGCTGGGGCGGAGCCACGGCACGATCTGCCATCGCATCTTCGAATGGCCGGTGGCGATCTTCCTCGGCCGGATCTTCTACGGCATCTATCTCTGGCATCTGCCGATCCTGAACTTCCTCGACAGCTACGGCGTCTGGTGGCCGCTGCGGCTCGCGATCGGGCTGCCGCTGTCGATCGTGGCGGCGACGCTGTCCTACGCCTATCTCGAGCGCCACTTCCTGCGCCGGCGCGCGCAGCCGGTCACCTCGCCGCCGATCGTCACGGGCGCGTCTCCGGTGCTGGTTCCGGCAGCGAGCTTTGGCGCGGATCTCCGCTTCTCGTCGCATGCGAGCACCGAAGGCGTCCGCCCCTGAGCCGTGCGCCGAGGTCGCCGAAACGACCGCGCCTGCCCCGCAATCAAGTCGACGCGCCGAGCCTGCAAACCCGCCTCCCCTTCCGCCGGGATCATCAGGAGTGATCAGGTGACCACGATCGCGCGCTTTTGACGCACACGTTCTGCAGACTTGCCTTCAAAATGAACGAGACCGCTCCGACATAGGGCCACCCGCTGGCCGGGCCAGTTCGTTGCCGGAGTTGACGATGCCTCGTTTCACCACAATCTTTTTTGCTGCATCTCTCGCGGCCGCGCTGCTCGCCGCCGCGCCCGCCCAGGCCGGCTACTACATCATCCGCTGGGACAACACCGGCATCTGCCAGGTCTGGAGCGAGGCCTTCGCCTTCAAGCCGGTCGCATGGCCGTCGAGCTATCAGGTCATCAGCCGGCCGGTGCCGACGTTTAACGACGCCGTGACCCGGCAGATCAGGCTGCGCCAGCAGGGCCGCTGCACGCTGTGAGCCCGCGCGCGCCTTATGGCATCACGTGACGGCGGCAAGTCGTCGTTTCACATCCCGGACATCGCTGTGAATGACGGCACGCGCGGCTTGCGTTGCGCGCGCTTTTGTCGCACCACTTTGGCCTTGGTCCGGCCGCAAGGCCGGTGGCCCGCGCGGGCGGGCGATTGTCGTTGTTTTGTTTGAGGAGATTGATGATGCGTCGCCTGACCACGCTCGCCGCCGCCGCGGCCATTGCAGCCGCCTCGATCGTGCCCACCGCCTTCGCCGCGCCTGCGCCCAAGTCCGGCTACTACGTGATCCGCTGGGACAACACCGGCATCTGCCAGATCTGGAACACCGAGCTGCAGTCGAAGCCGGTGGAGTGGCCGTCGACCTACAAGATCGTGTCCAAGCCGGTGCCGACCTTCGTCGAGGCGACCAACATCCAGCTCAAGCTGCGCGACGAGCGCCGCTGCTTCCTGTAAGCGGCGTTCGCACGCAGTCGTACATGGCGGCGGTCAAGCTGCGCTGACTGCGCTCGCCTGCATCGGCACGAAGCCGGGCAGATCGGCGATCCGCGCCAGCCATGCTTGCACGTTGGGGTACGGCGTCAGCGATACGCCGCCTTCGGGCGCATGCGCGGTGTAACTATAGAGCGCGACGTCGGCGATGGTCGGCGTCGCGCCGGTCAGATAGGGTCGCGCGGCAAGTTCGCATTCCATCACCCCGAACAGGCTGTTGGCGAGCTGGTGCGCTCGCGCCATGTCCAGCGGCACGCCGAACAAGGTCGCAACCCGCGCCGCCGCCGGGCCGAACGCGAGCGGACCGGCCGCGGCCGACAGCCAGCGCTGGACCTGGGCCTGGCCGAGCGGATCGCGCGACAGCCACGTGCCGGAGCCGTCATAGCGGCCGGCGAGATAGACCAGGATCGCATTGGAATCGGGGATCACGGCATCGCCGTCGACCAGCACCGGCACCTGGCCGAACGGATTGAGCGCGAGGAAGTCCGGCCGCTTGTGCGCGCCGCCCTTGAGGTCGACCTCGACGAGCTCGCAAGGCAGGCCGAGCAGGCTCAGCATCAGCCGCGCGCGATGCGCGTGGCCGGAGAGGGCGAAATGGTACAGACGACGTTGCGACATCAGGTGCTCCCGTGGCTCCGCGTCACCTAGACCAGGGACGCCGCAGCAACAATGCGGCCTCCCTGCAACAGGCTGTTGCAGCGGCTGCAACAATGCGACAACGCCAGCCATGGACCGCCTGCCCGACCAGCTCCAGCCCGGCCTGCGCCTCGTCTTCGTCGGCACCGCCGCGAGCGAACGCTCGGCGGCGACCGGGCACTACTACGCCCATCCCGGCAACCGTTTCTGGCGCACGCTGTTCGCGGTCGGCCTGACACCGCGGCTGTACCAGCCGCAGGAATTTCCGGCGCTGCTGTCGCTCGGCATCGGCTTCACCGATCTGTGCAAGCTGGGCGCGGGCATGGACCATGTCGCGCTGAAGGCCGGCGTCGACGTCGCCGGTTTCGCCGCAAAGATCCGACACCATCGCCCGGCAACCGTCGCCTTCACCAGCAAGAAGGCCGCGAGCCTGTTTTATGGCAAGCCGACCGGCACGATTGCGCTGGGGCGGCAGCCGGAGCGGGAGCAGGATGATTTCCCGACCGTGTTCGTCCTCGCCTCACCGTCCGGCGCGGCGTCGGGTGCGTGGACGGAGCAGCCGTGGCTGGAGCTGGCGGCGCATGTGGCAAAGATCTGAGGCAAGCGATTTTGCCTCAGATCCCATGATGACCTCAGATCCCATGATGATGAGTAACATCATCATCACTGCGAGCAAACTACTGGCGACCTCCGCGCAGTGCCAATGACTGCGCCCTCGCCCCTTGTGGGAGAGGGCATGTAGGACAGAGCGGCAAACTCGCTTGGGTGAGGGGTTTACCTCGACGAGTTCAACTTGCGGAGGAGCCCCCCTCACCCAACCGATTACGTTGGTGGGCCGGCGATACCCTCTCCCACAAGGGGCGATGGCGCTGTGTTGTACAGCGCAACGCTCGAGCGCAAACGACTGATGTGCCCCGATCTCAGAACGGCCCTATCATTTTCGACCCTTACCCGACGGGCAATCTCCGCATCCCCGCCATGCACCAACTGCCCGTCGTGTTAGTTTGTCGCACGTCCGCGCGCTTGCCATGTCGGGCAAATCAGGACGATGTTTCCGCTCAACCCGCCTCATGCAGAGGGACGTACGCGTCGTCACGATACGTGGAGGTGGGCCGCGGTGGACGTGATCGCTGCGCCCGACGAGCGCGGCTGTCACGTACGGTGAAGTCGTGATGTCCTGATACCCCGAAGCTGGTATCACGTGCGTGCTCATGCGGAAGCGTGACGCGTGCAATGGCGGCCAACAAGCCGGCGCGCCAGGGAGACCACGTATAAGCCGTCAGACCATGCGCGCAGGGAAGGCCGGGATGTCTCCGCCGAACCTGTGGTTCTGCCGCGTGCTTATCTGTTGCACGCGGACCATGGGAGCGGCGAGCTCCCGGCCTTCCCTGCCCCTCTCAATTTTCGATGGGGCTCGCACGATGCATCCCTCGCGCACGCGGTGCGGCGAGAACGCGGACTTATGAGCAGGAGCGAGGGAGGGAGATGGTGTTGGCAGTGCTCAGCACGCAACGACGGTCCTCGCCCGCGCAGGCGGGCGATGACACCTGTTGTGAGTTGCTACGCAGCCACGATGACGACGACGATGACGCAACTACCTGATCGTGATCGCGAGCCCGGACAGATCGACGTTCGCCAAGAGGCCGATCTGTTCACCCGCGAGTTCCAGCACCGCGCCCTTCTGGTTGGTCAGCACGATGCCGCGCACGCCGCGGCCGACGGCGAGGCCCGCGCCGGCGGCGCCGTAGACGCCCTCGACGTCGGACGGACGCCAGATGTTGCTGACGCGGCCGCGCAGCACCGTGCGCGAGCCGCCGAACACCAGGCCCCAGTCGAGGCCGCCGGTCGACAGCGGATAGGCGCGGCCGTGGAAGTTCAACACGCCGCTGCCGCCGGAGCCGCCGATGATCCACCCCGCCTTGTAGATGGTCAGCGTGATGAAGCCGCCATCCGCGTGCGCCGTGGCCGGAATGACGGCGCCGCAAGCAGCCGTCAGTGCCACCAGCAGACCGCGAAGCGAGGATGCAATTGTCATGGATGAAGTCTCCAGCGAAGTGAATTTGGGCTTGAGGTCATTCGATGGCCGTGTGTGACGATCGTGCCCCACCAAGCGAATCGATCGGGCCGAATTTAGCCCTTTGCGCGGCACCACGCATGCGCCGCCGCCGGTGTGTTCGAAATGACGCGCTCTCACCGCAGGAATTTGGCAATGCAAACGGCCCGCCGCCGACATTGACGATGGCTGTCGGAGGGCATGCCGACCGGGCGGGCCGTGATGTGCCGCCGGCCGCCGGCGAAATGGGTCGAGACCCGCGCAGAACCAAGGCGATTTCGGGGTATTTGGCGCGCTGGAGGCGGCCGGACGCCGGCGTTAAGGCCCCATTAACCTTGTCCGACCACGGTGATTTACGGGCTGGATGTTTAGTTGGTCTCGATGTTTACGCGTCGTTTCAGTGGCGGCGCGGGCGTTGATCGGGAGGAGTTATGTCGCAAGAGTTGTCATCCGAAGCCGCAAGTCCGTCACTCGTGCCGCTTGCCATGCCACCGTCGCGCTCCGCGGCGGAGGTCCTGCCGCTGTTGATCGGCACGCCCTTGTCCGAGATCGAGCGCGAGCTGATCGTGCAGACCCTGGCGCGCTGCAACGGCAATCGTACCCACGCCGCAAGGCTGCTCGGCATGCCCGTGCGTACCTTGCGCAACAAGATCCGCATCTACACGGCCGACGGCATCGCGGTGCCGGCCTATTCGGCCTGATCCGACGGCGGCCACGCGATATCCCATCGCGTGGAACTCATCAGGATGCGGCGCCGATTGATGTTGATCAATCGGCCTCGCAGCCCTGCTGCAATTGCTGCCGTCGTCGCGGCTCTGTTAGGCTTCGCTGCGAATCAAAGACGTGTAGCGGAGTTGCGGTAGTGGCAAGGAATCCGGCCGGACGCGGCCTGCAGGGCCCGGTGGGTCCACGTGGCCCGCAAGGGCAGCCCGGGCGGCGCGGACCGGATGGTCAGCGCGGCAAGCCCGGTCCCGACGGCAAGGCGGGTCCGCAAGGCAGGCCCGGTCCGCAGGGGCCCCGCGGCGAGGCCGGTCCGCCAGGCAAGCCGGGACCTGCCGGACCGCAAGGTCCGCAGGGCGAGCCGGGAGCGCCAGGCACTCTGCCGACGATCGATCAGCTGATGCCCTGGCTGGAGCAGATCTTCGCCGCCTATGACGACTACAAGCGCAACCGCGATCGCGAGGCGCATGAGCGCGAGGCCGAGCTGGTCGCGGTGCGCGACATCTTCGCCGCCACCACGCATGACGATGCACTGGACGAGGCCTTCGAGGACGACGATCCGCACGACATCGACCTCCCGAAGAAGAAGAAAAAGAAGAAGGGCAAGAAAAAGAAGAAGCACGACAAGCACGCCCAGGGGCGCGGCGACCACGACGACGAGGGGTTCTGAGCTTCGCCCTCCGTCAGAGTCAGCGCGGGCCGAACCGGGCCGCCGAGCGTTCCCGCGCCTTGGCCGCCTCGATCTCGCGGTCGCGCGGCGGCGCCTGGGTCTGCAGCGAGGTCAGGAGCCGTCGCGCGGCGTCGGCCACCTCCTCGACCGCGCGGGCGAAGGCGGCCTCGTTGGCCTGCGAGGGCGCGTTGAAGCCGGACAGCTTGCGCACGAATTGCAGGGCCGAGGCCTGAATTTCAGCCTCCGTCGCCGGCGGCTCGAAATTGAACAGCGTCTTGATGTTGCGGCACATGATGAGTCCCATCAATCCGGTACTGAACCAGGTCGCAGACCGTGCTATCATGCCTCCGACGCGGCCGGAAGAGTCGCGCATGATCAGGGGGAGTCCATGTTTCGACCGCTTGCCGCCGTTCTTGCCGCCGTCGTCGTTGTTTGCGCGCCGGCCCGCGCCGCCGACTATCCCGCCCCGAAGCAGGGCGACTTCGTCGTCAAGGATTTCAAGTTTCACACCGGCGAGACGCTGCCGGAGCTGAGGCTGCACTATACGACCGTCGGCGAGCCGACCGGGCAGCCGGTGCTGGTGCTGCATGGCACCGGCGGCTCAGGCGGAAGCATGCTGGTGCCGACCTTCGCCGGCGAATTGTTCGGCAAGGAGCAGCCGCTCGATGCGAGCAAATACTACATCATCATCCCCGACAGCATCGGCCACGGCAAATCGTCCAAACCCTCCGACGGGCTGAAGACGAAATTTCCCGCCTATGACTATGCCGACATGGTCGACGCGCAGCACCGCCTGCTGACCGAGGGGCTCGGCATCAAGCACCTGCGGCTCGTGATCGGCAATTCGATGGGCGGCATGCACAGCTGGGTGTGGGCCACGCGCTATCCGGACTTCATGGACGTCGCGGTGCCGATGGCCTCGCAGCCGACCGAAATGGCGGCCCGCAACTGGATGCTGCGCCGGCTGATGCTGGAGACGATCCGCAACGATCCCGACTACAACGGCGGCAACTACACCGCGCAGCCGCGCATGATGAAATACGCCGTCACGGCCTACGCCACCGCCTCGGCCGGCGGCACCATCGCCTACCAGCTCACGGCACCGACCGCCGCCAAGGCCGACAAGCTGGTCGAGGAGCGGCTCGCCACGCCGATCCCCACCGACGCCAACGACTTCATCTATCAGTGGGACTCCTCGCACGACTACAATCCGTCCGCCGATCTCGACAAGATCAAGGCAACCGTGATGCTGATCAACTCGGCCGACGACGAGCGCAATCCGCCGGAGACCGGCGTCACGGTCGACGCGATGAAGCGCGTCGCCAACGGCAAGCTCTTCCTCATCCCGACCTCGGCCGAAACGCGCGGCCACCTGACCACCGGAAATGCGAAGTTCTACGCCGAGCCGCTGCGCGACTTGCTGGCGACGGCGCCGCAGCGCGGCATGTAGATCGGCGGAGGGAGCAAACGAATGCGCAGGACGATGCTGGCCGCTGTCACGATCGGCTCGTTCGCCTGCGCGACCGTCGCGGCCGCCTTCGACAACGGGCAGTTCGACAACGTCCCGCCCGACATCCGCGCGTGGTTCAAGAGCGTGATCGCGCCGAACGGCGTGCCATGCTGCGATGTCTCCGACGGCCACCGCACCACCTATGACGTCCGTGACGGCACCTATTGGGTACCGATCGAAGGCCGGTGGATGCCAGTGCCGGAACGCGCCATCATCCGCGACCGCGGCAACCCGATCGGCGAAGCCGTGGTGTGGTACGTCCATCACCGCGGCGACATCATCATCAGCTGTTTCGTTCCCGCCGATGCGGTATGATGTGCGCCATCTGACTGCGACTGCTGCGAGTCGTTAGCGACAAGACAGGTCTCAAGCGAGATTTTCAGCTCGGCTCGCGGGCTCGTGACCGGACCCTGTTGACGCAGGTCAACAAATACGGAAATTGGCCGAAATAGTGTGCAGAATGCGTCATGCATGAACGCGAAGATTCCTGATCGAAATGCTCAAGCGATTGTTTTTCCGGTCCGCAGGCCGTCTGGCCCGCGCGTCTCTCGCGCTGGCTCTCGTCGTCGCGTCCTGCGCTGCGTTGGCCGATGATGAGCTGAAGCTCACGCCAAGCCAGGCGCAGAACCTCGGCGTGCGCGTGACGCATCCGATCTCCAGCCGGATGGACAGGACGCTGCCTTATCCCGCGCAGATCGTCATTCCCACGCCTCAACTATGGGTCGTCAGCGCGCCGGTCGCGGGGATGATCACCAACCTCGCTGTTGCCCGCGGCGATCGCGTGACCGTCGGACAGCCGCTGCTCACGCTGGAGAGTCCGAGCTTCGTCTCGCTCCAGCGCGATTACCTGCACGCGCTGGCACAGGAGGGACTCGCGGCTCAGCAGTTGAAGCGCAACGCCGACCTGTTCGAAGGCAAAGCCATCCCGCAACGCGTGCTGGAGTCGAGCCAGGCCGAAGCGCGCCAGGCCAGCATCGTCGTCGCCGAACGACGGCAGATGCTGCACATCAGCGGGCTGTCGGACGAAGCCATCGCCCGGCTCAGCAATGAGGCGGCGATCAGCGCGACACTCACCGTGACGGCGCCACGCGCCGCGTCCGTGGTCGAGATCGCGGTATCGCCGGGCCAGCGCCTTGAGCAGGCCGCGTCCCTGGTAAAGCTTGCGCGGCTGTCGCCGCTATGGGCCGAGATCGCGATCCCCGCGACCAACATCGGCGCCATCAAGACCGGCGCCAAGGTCGACATCGAAGGCTATGCGACACCGGGCCAGGTCATCCTGGTGTCCGAGACGACAGATGCCGCCACGCAGACCATTCTCGTCCGCGCCGAGATTCCAAACAACGGTGAGCTGCATTCCGGACAGATGGCGGCCGCTCGCATCGGCTTCATCTCGGCAGGCGAAAGCGCATGGGAGATTCCCTATAGCGGCCTCGTCCGTCGCGGCGAGCAGACCTCGGTGTTCGTCGCCACGGAAGGCGGTTTCCGGCTCGTCCCCGTGACGCTGCTCGCGGAGGATCAGGATCACGTCGTCATCGCCGGCCCCCTCACGGACAAGGACGAGATCGCCATCGGCGGCATCTCGGCGCTGCGCGGCATCCTCTCGCGACTGGGGCAGTAGATGCTACAGCGGCTTGTCGCATTCGCGCTGTCGCAGCGGCTCTTCGTCATCCTGAGCACACTGCTGGTGATCGGCGCTGGCGCCGTCGTCCTGCCGAGCCTGCCGATCGATGCCTTTCCGGACGTCTCGCCGGTCCAGGTGAAGATCATCATGAAGGCCCCCGGTCTGACGCCGGAAGAGGTCGAGCAGCGCATCACGGTCCCGATCGAGCTGGAGCTGCTCGGATTGCCGAACAAGAAGATCCTGCGCTCGGCGACGAAATATGCGCTGGCCGACATCACCGTCGACTTCGAGGACGGCACCGACATCTACTGGGCCCGCAATCAGGTCTCGGAGCGGCTCTCCAACATTTCGCGCGACTTCCCCGAGGGCGTGAGCGGCGGCCTTGCGCCGATCACGAGTCCGCTCGGCGAGATGTTCATGTTCACGATCGACAGTCCCGATCTGTCGCTGGCCGAGCGCCGGACCTTGCTCGACTGGGTCATCCGCCCGGCCCTGCGCACCGTGCCCGGGGTTGCCGACGTCAACGCGCTCGGCGGCTATGTTCGCGCCTTCGAAATCGTGCCGCGGAACGATGCGCTGGCGGCGCGCGGCATCTCGTCCGAGCTGTTTCGCAAAGCCATCGAGGCCAACAGCCGCAACGACGGTGCCGGGCGGGTCAACCAGGGCGAGGACAGCGCGCTGGTCCGCATCGAGGGCAGCATCCGCGGCATCGACGACATCCGCGCGATCATCGTCGACACCCGCGACGGAATCCCGATCCGGGTCAGCGACGTCGCCCGGGTCAAGATCGGCGCCCTCACCCGCTATGGCGCCGTCACGAAAGACGGCAAGGGCGAGACGGTCGAGGGGCTCGTGCTCGGCTTGCGCGGGGCCAACGCCGGACAATTGGTGCGCGACGTTCGGGCGCGGCTGGATGAGCTGAAGCCGTCGCTACCGAGCAGCGTCACCATCAACGTGTTCTACGACCGCAGCCGGCTGGTCAACCGCGCCGTCGGCACGGTGGTGCGGGCGCTTGGCGAAGCCACGGTGCTCGTCGTGGTGCTGCTGCTGCTGTTCCTCGGCAATTGGCGCGCCTCGCTGGTGATTGCGCTCAGCCTGCCGCTCGCGATCGTGATGGCGCTGATCGTGATGCGGGCTGTCGGCATGTCCGCCAACCTGATGAGTCTCGGCGGCCTTGCGATCGCCATCGGCATGCTGATCGACGCGCTGGTCGTGGTGGTCGAGAACATCGTCGGCAATCTCGCAAAGCACGATCACGCAAGCACCACGCCGCTGATCCACATCGTCTACCGCTCGGTCTGCGAGGTTCTGCAGCCGGTCGCCTCGGGCGTCCTGATCATCATCATCGTGTTCGTTCCGCTGCTGACCTTGCAGGGGCTGGAGGGCAAGCTCTTCATTCCGGTCGCGCTGGCGATCATCTTCGCCCTGGCCGCGTCGCTGCTGCTGGCGCTGACGGTGCTTCCGGTCGCAACATCCTTCGTGCTCACATCCGCGTCGCATGACGATCCATTGCTGATCCGCGCAGCACAGCGCGTCTATGCGCCCGCGCTCGACTGGGCGCTCGGCAACGAGCGCAAGGTGATCATCGCGGCGCTGGTCTGCCTCGTTGCCGCGGGATATGGCTACACCCGGCTGGGCAAGACCTTCATGCCGACGATGGACGAAGGCGACGTCATCGTCAGCGTGGAGACGCTGCCGTCCGTCAATCTCGACGAGTCCCTCGCCATCAATGCCCGGCTGCAGATGGCGTTGATGAAGGTGCCAGACGTCGCCGGCATCATCGCGCGCACCGGCTCGGACGAGCTCGGGCTCGATCCGATGGGACCCAATCAGACCGACACGTTCTTGGTGCTCAAGCCGGCAGACCAGCGGCAGACCAGCGACCGGGATGTCCTGCTCGAGACGCTTCGCGAGGTTCTGACCGGCTTCCCCGGTGTCTCGCTCAGCTTCACGCAGCCCATCGACATGCGCGTGCAGGAGATGATCAGCGGCGTCCGCGGCGACGTCGCGGTCAAGATCTTCGGCCCGGACATCACCAAGCTCAACGAGATCGCAGCGAAACTGTCGGCGATTCTATCCGATATCGATGGAGCCCAGGACGTCTACACGACCCTTAACGAAGGCGCGCAGTACTACACGATCGTCGTCAACCGGATGGAGGCGGGCAGGCTCGGGCTCACGGTGGACTCGATCTCGGCCTCCCTGCGCACGCAGATCGAAGGCCGAACGATCGGCACCGCGCTCGAGGAGGGACGCCGGACGCCGATCCTGGTCCGCGGCGGCGAGGCCACGCGGCAGGCGCCGACGATGCTGGCGGCGCTGCCGCTGACGCTTGCGTCCGGCCAGCATGTTGCGCTCTCGCAGGTCGCACGCATCCAGCGGGTCGATGGCCCGGTGAAGATCGATCGTGAGGACGGCAACCGCATGAGCGTGGTTCGCAGCAATGTCCGCGGCCGCGACATGGTCGGTTTCGTCCAGGCGGCTCAGCAAAGGGTCGCAGCCGAGCTGCCGCTGCCGTCCGGCTATCGGCTGACATGGGGCGGGCAGTTCGAGAACCAGCAACGTGCGGCCGCGCGTCTATCGGTCGTGGTGCCGGTCGCGATCGGCTTGATCTTCGTGCTGCTCTTCACCACGTTCGGCTCGGTGCGCCAGGCCCTGCTCGTCCTCGTCAACATTCCGTTTGCGCTGATCGGCGGCGTGTTCGCGCTGGTCTCGAGCGGTGAATACCTCTCCGTTCCAGCCTCCGTCGGCTTCATCGCACTGCTCGGAATCGCCGTGCTCAATGGTGTCGTGCTGGTGTCTTATTTCAACCAGTTGCGCGCTCACGGGGTCCCCGAGCAGCGCATCGTGGTCGAAGGCGCCAAGCGCAGGCTGCGGCCTGTGCTGATGACGGCGAGCATCACGGCGCTGGGTTTGATCCCGCTGCTGTTTGCATCGGGGCCCGGATCGGAGGTCCAGCGTCCGCTCGCGATCGTCGTGATCGGCGGCCTGCTGTCGTCCACGCTGCTGACGCTGATCCTGTTGCCGATCCTGTATCGCCGCTACGGCGCTACTGCGAAGGAAGCCACATGAGCAGCCAAGCCGTCTGCCTGACCCTGATCGTGCCGGATGCGCTTCACAGCGAGGTGCTCGACCATCTGAGCGAGCAGACCGATCTCGTGACGGGCTTCACCGCCTCGGAAGCAGCCGGACACGGTGCGCGCGTCCGGCTGCGGAGCGCTGCAGAGCGGGTGAAAGGACATGCCGACGAGGTCGTCGTGCGGATCGTGTTGGCGGAAGAGGATCTCGAGCGGCTTCTCGAGCGGCTCAGAAGCGCGTTTGCGGGAACGCAACTCGTCTATTGGGTCGTACCCGTCACTGCCTTCGGCATCATCGCGTGAGCGGGTTCGACGTCAGGGGCGGTCGATTCAAGGCTTGAAACACCAGCCCTGAATCGCCACCCGTTCCGAAGCGGACTGCCGCCTCGCCGACGCCGTCAGTGCTCGCTCTCGAGGCCGCCGACGTGCTTCTGCGTGTAGAGTTCGAGACCGATGCGGTTGATGAGGTCGAGCTGGGTCTCGAGGAAGTCGATGTGATGCTCCTCGTCCTTCATCAGCTGCTCGAACAGGTCGCGCGACACATAGTCCTTGACGCCATGACAATAGGTTGCGGCTTCCTGATACAGCGTCCGCGCACCGATCTCGGCGGCGAGATCGCATTCGATGATCTCCTTGACGTTCTGGCCGATGCGCAGGGGATCGAGCACCTGCATGTTGGGGAAGCCGTCGAGGAAGAGAATGCGGTCGGTGAACTTGTCGGCGTGCTCCATCTCCTCGATGGATTCCTTGCGCCAGACCTTCGCCATGTCGAGAAGGCCCCAATTGTTCAACAGACGATAGTGCAGCCAATATTGGTTGATGGCAGTCAGCTCGCTGCGCAATCCCTTGTTGAGATATTCGATGACCTTGGGGTCGCCCTGCATGGATAAGCTCCGAAAAAGTTAGAGGCCGCAGGCGCTCAATAACAGGTTCGAAGTGCGGAGACGACCCCCGTTCATGTGCATTTTTCGGGCGGAGAACGATGCGACTGACGGCAATGCCTGTCAGCAGGCAGCGAGCGCGAAACGGCTCTGAAGGTCGTCATCGATCGCCTTCACCGGTGTCGTCCCATGGTGGTGGCCGTGCTGACAGCCGGCCTGGCAGGCGCGAGCACAGGGACCCAGCGCCTCGTCGATGATCGTCTTGATCGTGCGCGCACAGCGGCCGCATTCCGCGCTGCACCCCAGGCAACCGTAGACCTGCTTGGGGTTCCGCGGCAGTTCGTCCGCGGACTTCACCGCGTTGCGGATATCGTGATCGCTGATGACGTTGCAGGAACAAACAATCATGAGAAACCGGCCAATCGTCCTTGGTCAGGTATCGATAGTCATCCGCAGCTACCCGCGCAAAGGGAAAACGGCGCTTTTGAAGCTATTCCAATTTCCCGATCAATCTAGAATGCCTCCAACTGTACGAGCTTGCCGCAGATCAAAGTTACCGCCGAATAACAATGGTGGGCGGCGATCGAGCAGGCGCAACTCAGTCGCCACCACCACCGTCCCCTCCACCACCGTCGCCACTGTCACCTCCGCCGTCGATCGGGTTTCCCATGACGTCCGGCGAGGTATTGGAAAACCAACTTGCGAGACCGCCGCCCTGACTGGAGCTGGACCCCCCGTCGGAGTCGACGCTGGTACTGTCCGCGGACGAACGACGGCGGTTGGGCCTGCGGTCGGCACGAACCAACAGCGCGTAGCAGACGGCCGACGTCAATCCGATCGCCACGACCATCGCCATTGTGGGGGTCATGCCAGCTCCAATGCGGTAGTGAATTTTGTGCAATGCAGCATTGAACGTATCCTGGACTTGGGTCGTCCAATGGGACGCCCCCGTTCATTGATCATTCAAGCGGGATGTGTGAACCTGCCGTATCGCTTGATACGCGATCCGCCGACCTGGAGTGAGAGAGGTTAAGGTCATGAAGAAGACTATTGCGGCCCTGGCCGCCGTCGCAACGCTGTCGACTGCAGCGCTGGCCCCTGCTCCTGCTGAAGCGCGCAATGGTCGTGTCGCCGCCGGTGTCGCTGCCGGCCTGCTCGGGGGTGCCCTCATCGGTGGCGCCATCGCTGCGGGCAGCAATCCCTATTATTATGGGCCCGGATATTCTTACGAACCGGGCTACTCCTATTACGGCGGGCCTGCCTACGTCGCCGATCCTGGCTACGCCTGCTATTGGCAGCGCCAGCGCTTCTGGGACGGCTACGGCTGGCGGATTCGCCGCGTCCGGGTTTGCGAGTGATCGTTCACCTTCATTAATTCCATGACCTTGCACCGGAATTTCGAGAGCGGTGGCCGGCACGGCCAGAAAAAACCGTTTTTCCGTCGCATCAGGTCGAACAGAGTTTACGAAGGGTTGACGGATTGTCGTGTTTTCTCACGATGCTGACGGCCCAGATCGTGCGTGAATCACCAACCCGGCGCCTGCGAGGGCGCCTTCCAGGAGATCTCGGAACATGAAGAAGATCCTGACCGCAGTGCTTGCGGTTGCGACCATCGCCGGTTCGCTGAGCGTGACGGCACCGGCCGCAAAGGCTGGCGACGTGGGTGCCGGCGTGGCAGCCGGCCTGATCGGCGGCGCCCTGCTCGGCGGCGCGATCGCGTCCAGCCGTCCGGCCTATGGCGGTCCGGTCTACGTCGAAGCCCCTCCGCCGGGCCCGCCGCCGTGCGTGTGGCGCCGTGAGCGCTATTGGGACGGCTATGGCTGGGTGTCCCGCCCGGTTCGCGTCTGCTACTGATCCTGACGATACATCTCGATGCGAAAAGCCCGGCCTTGCGGCCGGGCTTTTTACTGCCGGCTCCGGCCTTCGCACCGAATCGGCCGCTCAGCGCGCGGCGTTGATCGCCTGCAGCACCGATTCGCTCGGCCAGCAGTCGACCTTCAGGCCCGCCTTCTTCTGAAATGCGCCGAGCGCGGCGCGGGTCTGCATGCCGGCCTTGCCGTCGAGCTTGTCGCCGTAGAGACCGAGCCGCGTCAGGCCCTTCTGCATCGCCTCGACGTCCTTGCTCCGAAGCTGCTTTGACGCCGACCATGGTGTCGCGAACGGAGCCGGGCTCGTCATACGGTCCGCGAGGTGACCGACGAACAGCACATAGAGATCGGAAAAATTGTATTCCTTGATGACGAAGTAGTTCGCCGTCGTCAGGAACGCCGGACCATAGATGCCCTCAGGCTGCAGCAGCGACGCGGGCTGCTGCTGCTCGGCTGCGCTGAGCCGCTGGCCGCGTACCGGGACAAAGCCGGCGCGCAGCCATTCGCCGATCGGCTTCTTCACCTCCGGCACGCCGATCGCGCAGTCGACAGTCGCCGGCGGCTTGACCTCGTAGGCCCAGCGCAGGCCGCGCTGCCACCCCTTGTTGGCAAGCTGCAGCGCCGCCGAGCCCAGCGCGTCCGGCACCGAATGCCAGAGATCGACCTTGCCGTCGCCATCGAGATCGACACCGTGCTTGTAGTACTCCGACGGCAGGAACTGGGTGAGCCCGACCGCCCCGCCCCATGACGCCCTGAGATCGCGGCGCGACACCACGCCGTCGCTCAGCATCTTCAGCGCCATGATGAACTCGGTGCGGTACTGGTCCTTGCGGCGGCCGACATAGGCCTGCGTCGCCAGCACGCGCAGCGCATCGTAGGGCAGCGCATAGCGGCCGAAATCGGTCTCCCGGCCCCAGATCGCAAGCACGACCGGCCCCGGCACGCCGAAGCGGCGCTCGATCTCGGCGAGCGCCGGACGATATTGCTGGATCAGCTTCTCGCCGTGCGCGGCCAGCCGCGCGATCGACGCTTCCTTGATGTAGTCGGCTGGCACCTGCACGAACTCGGCCTGCGCCGGCGCCCCCGTCACGGGCCGGCCGGGCAGCAGCAGATCGGGAAGCTTGTAGTCAGGCTCCAACCCGCGCGTCTCCGCCTCGAACGTCGCGCGGGAGACGCCCTGCTCCTTGGCTTCGGGCCAGAGCGAGTTGATGAACTGCGTGAAGGCGGCGTCAGCCGCGCTCGCTTGGCCATCGCCGAACATGCAGAGCGCCAGACCGACGAGAACGAGCCTGCGCAAACGGAGTAGCAGCTGCCGAACCATGCCTCAGGGCTACCATAGCCCGCGGCACTTGTGAACGTCAGCAGGCCACCGACGGAACCCGAGGCTGCCGCTCAATGCCCCGCCTGCTTCGCCTCTTCGATCGCGGCATTCGACAATTTGTCGACCACGGCGATGCCGATCGCGGAGAGGATGAAGACCGTGTGGATGATCGTCTGCCACATCACGCCGGTCTCGGTGTAGTTCGACTTGCCCGACGAAAGCGCGCCGGCCTCGATGAAGGTGCGCAGCAGGTGGATCGACGAGATGCCGATGATGGCCATCGCCAGCTTGATCTTCAGCACGCTGGCATTGACGTGGCTGAGCCATTCCGGCTCGTCGGGATGGCCCTGCAGATTGAGCCGCGACACGAATGTTTCGTAGCCGCCGACGATCACCATCACGAGCAGGTTCGAGATCATGACCACGTCGATCAGTCCGAGCACGGCGAGCATGATCTGCTGCTCGGAGAAATCGAACGCGTGCGCGAACAGGTGCCAGAGCTCCTTCAGGAACAGCACGACATAGACGCCCTGCGCGATGATCAGCCCGACATAGAGCGGCAGCTGCAGCCAGCGCGAGCCGAAGATCAGCATGGGAATGGGGCGCAGCGCTCCGCCCTTGGAGGACAGGGTCGCGTCGGAGGAAGACATGTGAAGAATCTCGCGGCTGGGAGGGATTGCGGATCATGTATCTACGCAATCGCAGCACGCGGAAAAGCGACAACTGGCCGCAGCCGGGGCGCGACGCTTTGTCTCGGAACAGAGACCGCGTCGCGCCTCGCGAGATCAGGGATCAGCGCGTCAGCTTCTTGTACTTGACCCGGTGCGGAATCACGCTGTCCTGGCCGAGCCGGCGCATCTTGTCCTTCTCGTAGTCCTGGAAGTTTCCTTCGAACCATTCGACATGGCTGTCGCCCTCGAAGGCCAGCATGTGGGTCGCGATGCGGTCGAGGAACCAGCGATCGTGGCTGATGATGACGGCGCAGCCGGCGAAATCCTCCAGCGCCTCTTCGAGCGCACGCAGGGTGTCGACGTCGAGATCGTTGGTCGGCTCGTCGAGCAGCAGCACGTTGGCGCCCGACTTCAACATCTTGGCGAGATGCACGCGATTGCGCTCGCCGCCGGACAGCGCCCCGACCTTCTTCTGCTGGTCGGCGCCCTTGAAGTTGAACGCCGAGCAATAGCCGCGCGAGTTCACTTCCTTCTTGCCGAGCAGGATCAGCTCGTTGCCGCCGGAGATCTCCTCCCACACGGTCTTGTTGCCATCGAGCGCGTCGCGCGACTGGTCGACATAGCCGAGATGCACGGTCTCACCGATGGTGATGGTGCCAGCGTCCGGCTTTTCCTGCCCGGTGATCATGCGGAACAGTGTGGTCTTGCCGGCGCCGTTCGGACCGATCACGCCGACGATGCCGCCCGGCGGCAACTTGAAGGTGAGATTGTCGATCAGCAGGCGGTCGCCGAAGCTCTTGGACAATCCGTCGAAATCGACGACGTTCTGGCCGAGCCGCTCGGCGACCGGAATGATGATCTGGGCGGTCTGGGTCTGCTTCTCGCTGGCCTTCTTGAGCAGCTCCTCATAGCGCTGGTAGCGCGCCTTGGACTTGGCCTGGCGGGCCTTCGGCGAGGCCGCGATCCACTCCTGCTCGCGCGCCAAAGTGCGCTGATGCGCGGCATCCTCGCGGCCCTCCTGCTCCAGCCGCTTCTGCTTCTGCTGCAGCCAGGAGGAATAATTGCCCTCGTAGGGGATGCCCTTGCCGCGATCGAGCTCCAGGATCCAGCTGGTGACGTTGTCGAGGAAGTAGCGATCGTGGGTCACGATCAGGATCGCGCCCGGATAATTGCGCAGGTGACCTTCGAGCCAGGACACCGATTCGGCGTCGAGATGGTTGGTCGGCTCGTCCAGCAGCAACAGCTCGGGCTGGTCGAGCAGCAGCTTGCACAACGCGACGCGGCGGCGCTCACCACCGGACAGCTTGGTGACGTCGGCATCGTCGGGCGGACAGCGCAGCGCATCCATCGCCTGGTCGACCTTGCTGTCGAGATCCCAAAGGCCCTGCGCCTCGATCTCGTCCTGCAGCTTGGTCATCTCGTCGGCGGTCTCTTCCGAGTAGTTCATCGCCAGCTCGTTGTAGCGATCGAGGATCGCCTTCTGCTTGCCGACGCCGAGCATGACGTTCTCGCGCACTGTGAGCTTCGGATCGAGCTGCGGCTCCTGCTCGAGATAGCCGACGCGGGCACCCTCGGCCACCCAGGCCTCGCCGGTATAGTCCTTGTCGATACCGGCCATGATCTTGAGCAGGGTCGACTTGCCCGAGCCGTTGACACCGAGCACGCCGATCTTGGCGTCCGGATAGAACGACAGGTGAATGTTATCGAGCACCTTGCGGGTCGGGTAGGTCTTGGACAGACCCTGCATGAAATAGACGAACTGGCGCGCCATCGCGTGTCCCTTGAAGCCTGCCGGAATTTTCGGAAAATGGTTGCCGCTGATGTAACCGCGCGGTCCCCAAAGGGCAACCGGCGAGCCGGTCTCGGCGGGAACAAATGCCGGGAGAATCACGGTCGTTCCTGCGCCGGCCCGGCCTGCCGCCCACGGACGAATACGGGTCCATCACCTTGTGTGTGGCGGATCACGACAATTGCAACCATCTTTTAATTAATTCGGCGGGACACTCGGTCTCGGCCCGCAAGACCCCGCGCGCCCAAGCGGCAAAAGCCGCGACCGACAACAGCGAGAGCCCGTCATGGCAGCCTTCACCTCAGCCTCCCTGCCCGCTCCGGCGGCACACCGCAAAGACCGATCTGGGATCGCGGACGACATCCGCGGCTTCTGGCGCGAATTCGTCGCGCGCGCCTTCAACCCGTACCGGCCAGAATTGCACTACATGCGCGGCCCCGGCCCCGCCTGGCGCGCCAAGTACGGCCATGACGCCGCGTTCAGGCTGAAGACCCGCCTCGACTGATGTCTCCTGGTTCCGCGTGAGAGCGTGACGATGCCTTGCGCAACCACCGCGTTGCGCGCAAGCATGGCTCCATTCCTGACGGCATTCACCATTGCCGCCGTCCCCCGATGAATGGACCCTGCCGATGACACGGCTGCGCTGTGCGATCCTCGACGACTATTACGATACGGCCCTCTCATTGGCCGACTGGCCCCGGCTGGCCGACAGAGTGGATGTGACGGCTTTCACACAGCCGTTCGGCAACGAGGAAGCGGCCGCCGGCGCGCTCACCGATGCCGACATCATCTGTGCGATGCGCGAGCGGACGCCATTGCCGCGCTCCCTGATCGAGCGGTTGCCGAAGCTGAAGCTCCTGATCACCTCCGGCATGCGCAACGCCGCCATCGACCTGGAGGCCGCCAAGGCGCGCGGCATCATGGTCTGCGGCACGCAATATGGCCGTGACCCCACCGCAGCGCTCACCATGGGCCTGATCCTGGAGCTGACCCGCAGGATCGGCCAGGAGAATGCTCTCATGCATGCCGGGCAGCCCTGGCAGACGCTGGGCGGCGTGGAGATCGAGGGCAAGACGCTGGGCGTGATCGGGCTGGGCAAGCTCGGCACCAAGGTCGCAGAGCTCGGCAAGGCGTTCGGCATGAACGTGATCGCCTGGAGCCCCAACCTGACCCCCGAACGCTGCAAGGCGGCAGGAGTAGGCTACGCGACCAAGGAGGAGCTGTTCACCGCCGCCGACGTCATCACCGTCCACGTCGTGCTCAGCGACCGCTCACGCGGGCTGGTGGGCGCGGCCGACATCGCGCGCATGAAGGCCACCGCCTATCTCGTCAACACCTCGCGCGCGCCGATCGTCGACGAGGCCGCACTGCTGCAGGCGCTGCGCGACAAGCGCATCGCCGGCGCCGGCCTTGACGTGTTCTCGGTGGAACCGCTGCCCGTCGCCCATCCGCTGCGCCAGCTCGGCAATGTCGTGCTCACGCCGCATCTCGGCTACGTCACCGAGGAGAGTTTTCGCGCCCATTACGGCCAGATGGTCGATTGTATCGCCACCTGGCTCGCAGGAGCCGAGCCGCCGCGCCGGCTGGCTTGAAGCAGGCGAGCGCGGCCCTCACAGCAAAACACCCTCCGCGAGGAGGGTGTTTTCAACGTAATCAGCGCGCACCACGCCCGCCTCAGCGGATCGTCACCGGCGGCGGCAGCGGCTGCATGTTGGCGGGCTGGCCAGCCGCCGGCACAGTCGCCTGGGCCTGGACGGGCGCCGGAGCCGGAGAGGCCGCGGCAGCAGCCATGTTCTTGCCGGAACCCGGAGGCGCACCGCCCGGCATCACGACCACGCGGGTGCCGACCTTGACCCGGTCGAACAGGTCGGCGACGTCGTCGTTCAGCATGCCGATGCAGCCGGAGGACACGAACTTGCCGATCGTCGACGGCTGGTTGGTGCCGTGGATGCGGTACACGGTCGAGCCGAGATACATCGCGCGGGCACCGAGCGGATTGCCCGGCCCGCCGGCCATGAAGCGCGGCAGATAGGGCTGCCGCTCGATCATCTCGCTCGGCGGATACCAGTCCGGCCACTCGGTCTTCTTGGTGATCTTCTGCACGCCGGTCCAGGTGAAGCCTTCGCGGCCGACGCGGACGCCGTAGCGCATCGCCCGGCCGTTGCCGAGCACCAGATAGAGGTAGGTGTTGGGCGTATCGACGACGATCGTTCCCGGCGGCTCCTTGGTGACGAAGTCGACCTCCTGGCGGCGCAGGTTCGCCGGCAGCGGCGCTGGCGCCGCGTCGGGTTGTTCCTCAGGCGGCAGAGCTGCTACCGTCATCGGACGATCTCCGGCGGACGGGGCCTGCGCCGCGCCCGCGACGGCGGGAGCGCCACCGACGGCGCCGGGCGGCCGCGGCGCGCCTGCGTCGCCACCGGGCGCGCTGTTGCCATAGGCGCCACCATAGGCCTGTTGGCTGGAGGCGGGACGATCACCGTAGATCACCGGGGGCGGACCAGCCGGGCGGCCATACCGCGGATCATCCGGGGACATCACCGGGCCGGTCGGAGCGGCCCCATAGACCGTCGCACCGGCCGGACGTCCATATCGGGGATCGTCGGGAGAAAGGATGGGACCGGTCGGAGCCGCAGCACCATAAACCGGCGCATTGGCTGGACGACCGTAGCGCGGATCGTCCGGCGAGATCACCGGGCCGGGTGGCGGCAACGCCGCGGAATTGCCGGGCGCATCCTCATCGTCGAGCGCGTCAAAATCCTGCCCCTGCCCGCGCGCGTCGGCCGGGTAGGGCGTCGGCGCCGGTGAATACGCTCCAGGCGCGGTCTGATAGACCTGCTGTGCCTCGGCAAACGAAGTTGCCGTCACGCCCGCTGCCGCGACCGCGCAAACCGTCAGGATTTGTCTGATCATCATCGCCCTTGCAGTATCCCCAAGCCGCCGATTGGGACCTTTGCTGTGCCAGATGGCCGAAGATAGCGGCGCATTCAAGACAATTCCGGCCAGAGCGGCCCGACTTCGGCAATTTGTGATCATGTCTCCGTCGTTGCACGGAAGTCTCACGCCGCCGAAAAAGTGCGGCGAAGCCCCCGCAGGCCCTATCGATGCCGTGATTTGCCGAGCGGGCGGGAACACTTCCGGTATTCTGACCTGAGCCTGATTCGCGATGCACGGCAGAAGCCGGCCTCGTCGCGAACGCGGCTATTCCCTGTGATCACCGCGTTCCCTACTGGCTCGAATGTCTCGGCAGTCCCCGCTGCCGTGGCGAGAGTTACCGTCAATGCTTCCCGGCTTTCGTTTTCTGGTCGCCGCGATCGTCTGTTCCATCTCTCTCACCATCTTCGGCATGGGCGCCGCGGCCCTGTTGCGCGCCGCCCACGAGCAGTTCGCCAGCAACGCGTCCTGGCGCACGACTCAGGCGTCGGGCTTCACGACGTTCCTACCGCCGGCCGAGCCCACGCCGGTGCTCGCAGTGCTGCGGGTGGATTCGATTCCGACACCGCCGGTGACGCCGCCGCCGGTCGTGGCCGATGCTGCCCCGGCAACGTCCGAACAGCCGAGCGCGCCGTCGACGGCGGCGCCGCTCACAGAAGCGCCCGAAGTGACACCCGTTGCGGTGGCTACCGACGTGCCGACGCCCTCGCTGCCCGCGGAAACGGTCGACACGTCCCGCACCTCCGCCATTGTCGCGACCGCGTCCGCGACGAACGACCGGATCGAGAGCACCAAGCCGGAGCGCCCCATTCCGGACACGACCGCTTCGATCGTCGCTCCGGTCGAAAAAGCGTCCGACAGGCCGAGCATGGACAGCTCGCCCGAGACTGCAGCGCCGGCCCCGCCGCGGGCGTCGAGCGAAACGGCGGCCGCCGTGGTCGCACCACCGCCGCCAGTTCCTCAGGTCATCGCCAGCGCCGATCCGATGATGACGACCGCAGCCGTCGCTTCAACCGCGCTCGCGCCCGTTCCGGCGGTGCTCGATCCGATCGCGGCCAAGCTCGCCGCGCTGGCCGAACAGCCGGCTCATCAGGAGCGGCCTGCCGCCAGCGAGCATCGTGCCTCGGTGAAGGTCGCGAGCGTTCAGTTGCGCCGGAGCATCCTCAAGAAGCGCCAGGCCCGGGAGAAGCAGATCGCTGCGCGCCGCGCCAAGCAGCGGCGCATCGCCCAGCGGCTCCGGTCGGCTCGGCAAGCCGCTGCCGCCCAGCAGCAACAGACTGCCTTCCCCGATCCATTCGGACAGCAGCCGTTTGGTCAACCGCAGGCGGTCGGCCAGCAGGCTGCCGGGCCGCGCACGCGATAGGCGGAGCCAGCCGATCAGGCCGGCCCCGTCGCAACCGGCGGACCGTTCTCGATGCCCCACTCCGACCACGAGCCGTCGTAGAGCGCGGTGTCGCGGATGCCGAGACGATAGAGCGCCAGCGTCAGCACGGCCGCCGACACTCCGGAGCCGCAGGAGGTGACGATCGGCTTGGCGAGATCGACGCCAGCGGCGCCGAATGCCTCGCGCAACCGGTCGAGCGGCTTCATCACGCCGGTCGCCGCGTCAAACAGCTCCGCATAAGGCAGATTTCGGCTGCCGGGGATATGGCCGGATCGGAGGCCGGGCCGCGGCTCGGCGACCTCGCCCGCGAAGCGCGGCGCCTGCCGTGCATCGATCACCTGCTCGGCATTGCCGGCGAGATTGGCAACCATCTGCTCGATCCGGCGCACGCGCGCGGCATCGAACTTCGCGCTGAACGTGCCGAGCGCCGGCGTGACCTGTCCGCTCTCGACCGGGCGCCCCTCCGCCATCCACTTCTTCAGCCCGCCGTCGAGCACGCGCACATCCGTGTGGCCGAATGACAGGAACATCCACCAGGCGCGCGGCGCGGCGACCCAGCCGCCGGAATCATAGACCACGACCGTATCGCCATTGCTGACGCCGAGCCGGCCCGCGTCGCGGCCGAACTGCTCGGCGCTCGGATACATGTGCGGCAGCGGATTCGAATGGTCGGAGACCTCGTCGACGTCGAAGAACACGGCGCCGGGGATGTGCGCCTTCAGATAATCGTCCTTCGGCAGCGGCAGCACACCCGGCATCTTGAAGGTCGCGTCGAGCACCTTCACCTTGGGATCGCCCAGATGCGCAGCGAGCCAGTCGGTGGAGACGAGAGGGTCGTCGTGGGCGGTCATGCGCAAGAGCTCCGGACTTCACATTCAGTCGTCATCGCCGGACTTGAGATCCGGCGATCCACCTTGTCGAAGCGATGGACACGCGGGTCAAGTCCGCGCGGGATGGGCAGCGATCAATCCTTCTTCTTCGGCGCCCAGGCCTCGACCGGCCCGCCGGCGTCGCGCCACGCCGCGAAGCCGCCGCCGATATGGGCGACCGGCGTCAGACCCATGTCCTGTGCGGTCTTGGCCGCGAGCGCCGAGCGCAGGCCGCCGGCGCAATGAAAGATGAACGTCTTGTCCTGCTGAAAGATCGGCTTGGCGTAGGGGCTCTGCGGGTCGATCCAGAACTCCAGCATGCCGCGGGTGCACGAGAACGCGCCGGGAATCCTGCCCTCGCGCTCGATCTCCCGGGGATCCCTGATATCGACGATCACGACATCGTCGCGCTTCGCCGCCGCGATCGCCTCAGCCGCCGAGAGCGTCTCGATCTCGGCGTTGGCTTCATCGAGCAGCGCCTTGATGCCGCGCGTGATGGTCTGGGGCATGCCTTCTTCCTTCGTCGTGTCCAGCCGTCGCGCGGCGCCGTTTCGACCTCGTCATTCGGGGTGGTCGGTCAGGACCGAACCGCCCGGAATGACGGGACTGCCTACCGGACCAGCTCCTTCATCGCCGCTTCCAATCCCTCAATCGTGATCGGATACATGCGCTCGGAGAAGATGCGGCGAATGATGGTGGTGGACTCAGAATAGTCCCAGTGCTTCTGCGCCACCGGATTGAGCCACACCGCGTGTGGATAGGTGCGGATGACGCGGTCGAGCCACACCGACCCCGGCTCTTCGTTGACGTGCTCGACCGAACCGCCGGGCACCATGATCTCATAAGGCGACATCGAGGCGTCGCCGACGAATACGACCTTGTAGTCGTGCGGGTACTTGTGCAGCACGTCCCAGGTCGGCGTGCGGTCGGTGAAACGCCGCTTGTTCTGCTTCCACACGCCCTCGTAGAGGCAGTTGTGGAAGTAGAAATATTCCATGTGCTTGAATTCGCTCTTGGCGGCCGAGAACAGCTCCTCGACCTGCGCGACGTGGGAATCCATCGAGCCGCCGATGTCGAAGAACACCAGCACCTTCACCGCATTGCGCCGCTCGGGACGCATGTGCACGTCGAGATAGCCGTGGTTGGCGGTTTCGCGGATCGTGGTGTCCAGATCGAGCTCGTCGGGCGCACCGGTGCGGGCGAACTTGCGCAGCCGGCGCAGCGCCACCTTGATGTTGCGGATGCCCAGCTCGACATTGCCGTCGAGATCCTTGAACTCGCGCCGGTCCCACACCTTCACGGCGCGGTTGTTGCGGTTCTTCTCCTGGCCGATGCGGACGCCTTCGGGGTTGTAGCCATAGGCGCCGAACGGCGAGGTGCCGGCGGTGCCGATCCACTTGTTGCCGCCCTGATGACGGCCCTTCTGCTCCTCCAGGCGCTTCTTCAAGGTCTCCATGAGCTTGTCCCAGCCCATGGCCTCGATCTCTTTCTTCTCCTCCTCGGTGAGGTATTTCTCGGCCAGCTTCCTCAGCCATTCCTCGGGAATCTCGGCCTTCTCCATCGCGTCGAGCAGGTTCTCCAGCCCCTTGAACACGGTGCCGAATACGCGATCGAACTTGTCGAGATTGCGCTCGTCCTTCACCAGCGCGGTGCGCGAGAGATAGTAGAAGTTCTCGACCGAATGCTCGGCGAGGTCGGCGTCGACCGCCTCCATCAGCGTGAGATATTCACGCAAGGAGACCGGGACCTGCGCATCGCGCAGTGCTGTGAAGAATTGCAGGAACATGCCCATTAGATCGCGCGGCTGGGAGGGCGCGTCAAGGGCCGCTCCACGCCCCACGCTGGACCCGCCGGCATTTTGCTCTACAATCCCTGGAACAACAGGTGGAATGGGGGCTTTGATGGGTATTATTGCAGCACTGATCATCGGCGCCGTCGCGGGCTGGCTGGCGGGGCTGATCGTGCGCGGCGCAGGTTTCGGCCTGATCGGCAACATGGTCATCGGCATCATCGGCGCGCTGGTCGCAAGCTACGTGCTGCCGGCGCTGCACATTGCGCTCGCCAGCGGCACGCTGGGGGCGATCCTGGACGCCACGATCGGCGCCGTCATCGTGCTCGTGATCCTCTCATTGATCAGGCGCGCTTGATTATTTCTGCTTCCGATGGCAGCCATCATCTTAAGGCCGCAGCGGCGCTGCCGCTCTGTAGCCACTCAACACAAGTTCGAACGATGAGCGAGACGCAATGAAATTTACCGGCACCCAGGACTACGTCGCCACCGACGACCTCAAAGTGGCCGTCAATGCGGCGATCGTGCTCGAGCGCCCGCTGCTGGTGAAGGGCGAGCCGGGGACGGGCAAGACCGTGCTGGCCGAGGAAGTCGCCAAGGCCGTCAACGCGCCGCTGCTCACCTGGCACATCAAGTCGACCACCAAGGCGCAGCAGGGCCTTTACGAATACGACGCCGTCTCGCGGCTACGCGACAGCCAGCTCGGCGACTCCAGGGTGTCCGACATCAAGAACTACATCAAGCGCGGCAAGCTGTGGGAGGCCTTCACGGCCGAGCAGCGACCGGTGCTCTTGATCGACGAGATCGACAAGGCCGACATCGAGTTTCCGAACGACCTGCTGCTCGAGCTCGACCGGATGGAATTCCACGTCTACGAGACCAACGAGACCATCAAGGCGAAGCTGCGCCCGATCGTCATCATCACGTCCAACAACGAGAAGGAGTTGCCGGATGCGTTCCTGCGCCGCTGCTTCTTCCACTACATCAAGTTCCCCGATCCGGATACGATGGGCCGCATCGTCGACGTGCACTTCCCGAACATCAAGAAGCGACTGGTCGAGGAGGCCCTGCGCATCTTCTTCGAGGTCCGCGACGTGCCCGGCCTGAAGAAGAAGCCGTCGACCTCCGAGCTGCTCGACTGGCTCAAGCTGCTGCTCAACGAGGACATCGGTCCTGAGCAGCTGCGCGAGCGCGACCCGCGGAAGCTGATCCCGCCGCTGCACGGTGCGCTGCTCAAGAACGAGCAGGACGTCCACCTGTTCGAGCGGCTCGCCTTCCTCAGCCGGCGCGAGGTGTGAGGCGCCCAGCTCCATCCGACCGGCGCGTCATTGCGGCGCCGTCTTCTTGATCAGGCGTCCGAGCGCGCGCATGATCCCATCGACGGCAATCGGCTTCTCGCAGCGGAGGATCTTCGAGAAGCGGTCCGGAATAACCGATTCGTCATAGCCGGTGGTGAAGACGAAGGGCACGCCGCGTTCGACCAGCAGATCGGCAACCGGAAACGCCATGTCGCCGCGCAGATTCACGTCGAGAACGGCGCCTTCGATCCGCCCCTCGCGTTTGATCAAGGCGAGCGCGTCGGGGACGGTTCCGACCGGGCCCAGGATCGTGCCGCCGGCGTCGCCGAAGGCGCAGCGCAGCTCGTCGGCAAGCATGTACTCGTCCTCGACGATGAGGATATGACGGTCGCGAAGCGAGCGTTCAGGCATGATCCTCGAGCTCCAGTGTGGTGAGCGAAACGGGAATCGATATCGTGCAACGGACACCGTCGGATTCGAAGGCGTACGAGGTCCTCGCGCTGAGCTGATAGGGCAAGGCCTGTTCGATCAGCTCGCGCCCTTGCCCCGTGCCGCTGGGCATCGTGGCTGGCGGCGGCATGTCGACGCCGCTTTCGCGCCACTCGATATGCAGCCAGGGCTGTCCCTCCGCGCCTTCGCGCTCGAGCGACCAGACCACGCAGAGCCGGCCCGACGGCTGCGCCAGCGCGCCATACTTGACCGCGTTGGTGGCGAGCTCGTGCAGCGCCATGGCAAGGGTCTGAACGGTCGACGACCGCAGCCTTACGCCGGACGGCCCCGACAGCCCGATGCGCTCCGAACCGCCGGCGACAGCCCACAGCTCGCTACGGATCAGATCGTCGAAGGTGACGCGATCATGCTCCTTGAGGCGGGACAGCAGGCCCTGGGCGCGTGACAGCGTATCCAGCCGATCACGGAAGCGAGCTCGAAAATCGCCGAGATCGGTGCTGGCGCGCGCCGTCTTGTCGGCCATCGAGCGGACCACGCCCAGCAGGTTGCGGGTGCGATGCTGCAGTTCGGCCACCAGCACCTTCTGCCGCTCCTCCCATTCACGCCGCTCGGTCACGTCGACCATGGCGCCGGTCATGCGGATCGGTCGTCCCGCGTCGTCATAGAAGAAGCGCCCACGGCCGTAGAGGTAGCGAATTGCGCCGCCCGGATGCACCACGCGAAACTCGCTGACATACTCTTGGTGCGCCTCCATCGCGCGGTGAAGCGCGGCTTCGGCTGCGGGACGATCGTCGGGATGGATGCGTGCCGCCCAGGCCTCGTAGCTCGGAGTCAGTTCGCCAACGCCATAGCCTTCCATGCGGAAGTGCTCGTCCGACCAGTAGACCTCGCCGGTCGCGACGTTCCAGTCCCACAGGCCGAGCCGACCGACCTCGACCGCGCTGCGCAGGCGCTCCTCGCTCTTGCGCAACTCCCGTTCGGCCTTGTTCTGCTCGGAGATGTCGCGCGCCGTCCCGAACCACTCGATGATCTCGCCGTCACGCCCGAGAATGGGGATGGCGCGCGAATGGATCCAACCGAGGCTGCCATCGATCCGGATGACACGGTGCTCCAGCTCGAACATGCTTTTCGTCGCGACCGCCCTGCTGATCGCCGCAGTCACCTGCGCCTGATCGTCCGGATGAATGTATTTCGCGAGCCAGCCTTGGCTCGGGTTCATTGTATCGGCGATGAAGTCCTTGCCCTGCAACTGGCGCATCTCCCGCCAGTCGGGGCTCATGCGATAGATGACGTCGGAACTCGCGGTTACGAAAGCGCGATAGCGCTCCTCGCTGGCGCGCAGCCGCTCCGTCGCTTCGGCACGCAGACGGGCCATCTTGAGATGCGCCTCGACGCGCGCCAGCAGTTCACGCGCACTGAACGGCTTGATGAGATAGTCATCCGCACCGGCCTCCATGCCTTCGACGCGGCTCTCTTCTCCGGCCCGGGCCGACACCAGGATCAGCGGGATAGTGCCGACCCGTTCATCGGCGCGCAGCCGCGCAAGCAACTGCATGCCGTCGATGCGCGGCATCATCACATCAGACAGAACGAGGTCGGGCTTGTCGCGGGCGATGGCCGCGAGCGCGGCTTCACCATCGGCGACGGTCTCGACATCGTAGCGCGTGGCGAGCAGGCGGCGGACATAGTCGCGCATATCGGCATTGTCGTCGGCCAGCAGGATACGGGGGCGCGGCCCGGCCCTGTCGGCTGACAGGGTGGTGATGTCGATGTCCGGAACGGCATGCGCGTCGAGCGGCGGCGGATCCGGCAGCCAGCGCAACGCCTCCTCGATGAAGGGCCGCGCACCGCGAAGGATCGGTTCCTGCGCTGGCGCCGCGTCGACCTGGTCGAACGGCAGATGACTTCGTCCCCTGGGAATCCTGACCGCGAACGTGCTGCCCTGCCCGGCTTCGCTGGTCGCTGCGACGGATCCGCCGTGCAGCTTGGCGAGCTCATGCACCAGCGCGAGCCCGATGCCCGAGCCTTCATGGGTGCGGCCGAACGCGCCGGCGACGCGATGGAAACGCTCGAACAGCCGCGGCAGCTCGTGCTGCGGGATGCCGGTCCCGGTGTCCTTCACGCTCAGTTCGAAATGACGATCGCAGGTGACGAGCCGGACCTCGATGTCGCCCGCAAAGGTGAATTTGAACGCGTTGGACAGCAGGTTGAGGACGATCTTCTCCCACATTTCGGGATCGACATAGGCCGGCTCCGGCAGCGGCGGGCAATCCACCATCAGCCTGAGGCCGGCGGCCTCGATCGCCGAGCGGAAGGTGCTGGCGATCTCCGCGGTCAGGCTCGCGAGGTCGACCGGCGCGTAGACCGCCTGCATCCTGCCGGCCTCGATCCGCGAGAAATCCAGCAGCGTGTTGACCAGCTTGAGCAGCCGCAAGGCATTGCGCTCGGCGATCTCCAACCGGTCGCGATCCGCAGGCGGCAAGGCCTGCGACCGCAGCAGGACATCTTCGAGCGGACCGAGCATCAGCGTCAGCGGCGTACGGAATTCGTGGCTGACATTGGTGAAGAACGCGGTCTTGGCCCGATCGATCTCGGCGAGCGCCTCTGCGCGGCGCCGCTCCTGTTCATAGGCCAGCGTCTCCGCAAAGGAGCTGCCGAGCTGAGCGGCCATCAGATCGAAGAAGCCCTGGTGCTCGGCATCGAGGGCGCGGCGCGGATTGACGCCACAGATCAGGATCGCCGTCGCCTGCTCCCGGCCCGTCGCAACCGGCAGCACCAGCGCCAGCTGTGGCGGCTCGGGCCATGCGCCGGTCGGCACGCCGGCAAATTTCCCACGATCCAGCACGACGCGAATCGGCGCCACCGCGCGCGCCGCCGCCCGGATCGGCCACAGCCCGTCACAGTCGAGGGCAATCTGCGCCGGCGCGATTGCACTGTCCGGGTGCCCCCCCGCGGCGCTCAACAACCGTGCCGATCGCTGATCCTCGCTGAGTTGGTAGATCAGCGCAAACGGGACATCATGCGGATTCTCGGCGAGGACGTCGGTGGCTTCGCGACAAGCATGCGCCAGACCGTCGGCACGGCCGCGCGCGGCGAGATCGCGCAAGGTCCGCATGCGGCGCTCGCCCACGACCCGGGCCGTCGTCTCGATGACGGGGGTGAAGACGCCGCCGACGCCGCCGGTCTCATCGCGAATCGGCGAATAGGAGAACGAAAAATAGGTCTCCTCCAAGTAGCCGTGGCGGTCGATGAACAGCCGCATATCGCGTGAGCGGGTCGCTTCGCCAAGCCCAACGACGTGCCGCAGCATCGGGCCGATGACCTCCCAGATCTCGGACCATACCGCGCGCCCTGGCGCCCCCAGCGCCGCGGGATGCTTCTGCGAGCCGAGGATCAGGCGATACTCGTCATTGTAGAGCATGACGAGCTCCGGGCCCCACCAGATCAGGATCGGGAACGCGCAGTCCAGGCAGGTGCTGATCGAAGTGCGCAAGGACTGAGGCCAGCTCTCGGGCGGCCCCAACGGCGTCCGCGACCAATCATGGATGCGCATGAGCGCCCCCATCTCCCCGCCCCCCTGCAGGAAGTCGGCTCCGCGCGCGAACGCCTTGAACGTCGCGTGACCGGCATCCGAATGCTCGTTCACTTCTGGCCCCTTTTTCGCCGCACAGTACCGTCAAATGCGCGCGGGCGCCAAGCACCGGCCCTCACGGCAAGAGGCGCGTCGACAGGGAACTGGGCAGCCCGCGATCGGGTTCCATCTGCGAACCATCCACAGCCCATCCCGCAATCTGGGACAGTCCATTGCAAACGCTCGACGTGCGCGCCCGCGCTTGTTAAGCGCCAGCCTCTGCGTGAAGCGGGCTTGAGTCGGGGCACATGACGGTTGCAATCGAGATGGGGCAGACGGCGGCGGGATCGCCTGCGGCCCTGGACCTCGAGGAACTGCTGGCGACCCGGCTCCTGGTGCAGGGCAATTCCGGCTCCGGCAAGTCGCATCTCCTGCGTCGCCTGCTGGAGCAGAGCGCGCCCTGGGTGCAGCAGACGATCATCGATCCGGAGGGCGACTTCGTCACGCTGGCTGAGCGATTCGGCCATCTCGTGATCGCGGCCGAGGACCACACCGAGCGCGCGCTGCAGGTCGCCGGCGAACGGGCGCGGATGCATCGCGTCTCGACGGTGCTCAACCTCGAAGGCCTCGACGCCGAGAATCAGATGCGGCGCGCGGCCGCCTTTCTCAACGGCCTGTTCGAGATCTCCCGCGACCACTGGTACCCGATGCTGGTCGTGGTCGACGAAGCCCAGCTGTTCGCCCCGGCCGTCGCGGGCGAAGTCTCCGACGAGGCCCGCAAGGCCTCTCTCGGCGCGATGACCAACCTGATGTGCCGCGGCCGCAAGCGCGGGCTGGCGGGCGTGATCGCGACGCAACGACTGGCGAAGCTCGCCAAGAATGTCGCGGCCGAGGCCTCGAACTTCCTGATGGGCCGCACCTTCCTCGACATCGACATGGCCCGCGCCGCCGACCTGCTCGGCATGGAGCGGCGCCAGGCGGAGGCGTTCCGCGACCTCGAGCGCGGCCAGTTCATGGCCTTGGGGCCCGCGCTGTCGCGCCGTCCACTCGGCCTGCGCATCGGCCCGACCGATACCAAGCCGCGCAACGCAACGCCGCGGCTGATGCCGCTGCCGGAGGCTTCGCTCGAGGACGCCCGCGCGGTGATTCTCGCCGCACCGCCGCCCGAGACCAACGCGCGGCCGCAGCGCAAGCCGCAACCGGAGTTGCTCGACCAGCTCATGGCGGCGAAGTCCGCCGCGCTCGAGCTGCGCCCCGAACCGCCAGCACCCGCCGTCAGCGAGGAGGAGCTCGCCGAACGCAAAGCCCGCGTCGAGCGCGTGCTGCGCGCGGTCTTGGCCGAGCCCGACGCCGGCTTCCGCGCCGTCGGCGTGCTCTACCAGGAATTCGTCGTCCGCTGCCGCATCGAGGGGCTGGGCACGGCCGTGCCCGACCTCAACGAGTTCCGCCGCATGCTGACCCGCGCCCGCGCCGGGCTCGGCGGCGACGAGACGGCCGACGATGCCGGCTGGCAGGACGTCACGCTGCGCGCCTCGCTGCTGCCTGAGGACATGCAGGGCGTGTTCATGATGATCGCCCGCGCCGCCAAGGACGGCCGCCCCTGCCCGAGCGATGCGGCGATCGCCCGCGCCTATGGCTCGCATTCGCTGCGCCGGGCGCAGCGCCTGCTGACCTATATCGAGGACCAGGGCCTCATCGTGTGCCAGCTCGACGGCGCCGGCCGCCGCATCGTCACCCTGGTCGAACTTGCCTGGGCGACGGCGCCCGGCGATCCCAATGCCGACGACGCAGCCCCCGAAGGTCTCGTCACCTCGTCATCTTGAGGATGCGCCCAAATCGCTCCGGGCGCATCCCGATATCGTTCGCGATCAGGTCGCGGCGATCCTGCCCATCGCCGGGTCGCTGATGCTGGGCCGGCCGTTCTCGACGTGACCCGCGAGCTGCCAGTTGAAGTTGGCATCGCTGTCCGTCGTGACCGTCAGGTCGTACCAGCCATGGGTCTGCTGCAGGCGAACCCGCGTCTCCAGCCGCTGGCCACGCTGCAGGCGGTGCCGCTCGCTGCGTCCCGTATAGTTGTCGGCCAGTGTCACGAGGCAGTTCGCCCCCTTGTTGGTGAGCGCGATCGCAAGGCTGCGCGAATCGTCGTCATCATCCCAATCACAGAGATGGACCGTATCGACGTCGACCAGCGCGGCCGTGGTGGCGATGCCGCCCTTGAAGTGGCGGAAGAAGCCGTTCGGGCCGTACACCGACAGATCATACTGGCCGGCGCTGGCGGCGAGGTCCCACACGCCGTGCAGCGACTTGCCGGCCTCGACCGTGTAGCTCCACGGGCCGGTCGCGGTGTTGCCGGAGCGGACGTGGAAGCAGGCGCCCGCCTGCCCCGGATTGGCGAAGCGGATCGCGAACGTCTTGTGCGCAGCATCGGCGTCGCCATCGACCCTGAGATCGTAGGGCAGCGGGCGCGCCGGGCGAATGCCCGGCTCCTGCTGCGGCAACGCCTGCTTGGCCGGCGGCACCGGATGATAGTCGTCGAAGCGGGCACCGGAGGTGATGTCGGCGGCCGGCGGCTTGTAGCCGGCCGTGCTCGGCAGCGGCGCCATGCCTTCGTTGGGCGAAGTGAAGTTGAACGCCGAGGTGAGATCGCCGCACACCGCGCGCCGCCACGCCGGGATGTTGCTCTCGAACAGATCGGGCGCCTTGTGATGGAAGCGGCGCTCGATGAAGCGGATCACAGACGTGTGGTCGAACACTTCCGAGCACACGAAGCCGCCGCGCGACCACGGCGACACCACCAGCATCGGCACGCGGACGCCTAGTCCGTAGGGGCCGGCAACGTGGCTTCCGTCGCCAGCGAAGAGGTCCGTGCTCACATCGACGGTCGACTGGCCCCAGGCCTGCGACATCGCCGGATACGGGCCGACGACATGGTCGAAGAATCCGCCGCCCTCGTCGTAGTTGATGAGCAGCGCGGTCTTGCTCCACAGCTCGGGGTTCGACGTCAGGATGTCGAGCACCTTGGAGATGTACCAGGCGCCCGGCCCGGGCAGCCAGTTCGGATGCTCGCTGAACGCCTCCGGAGCTGCGATCCACGACACCTGCGGCAGGGTGCCGTTGCGGACGTCGTTGCGCAGCCCGTCGAACAGATTCTCGAACGTGCCGCCATTGGCGATGTTGCTGCCGCGCAGCGCCTTCTCGTACAGCGGGCTGCCTGCTTGCGAATTCTGGTACTGGTGGAAATACAGCAGCGAGTTGTCGCCGTAATTGCCGATCCAGGGATTCTGGGTCCAGCCCCAGGAGCCTTCCGCCGTCAGGCCGAGACCGATGTCCTGGTAGACCTTCCAGGAGATGCCGGCCTTCTCCAACCGCTCCGGAAACGTGGTCCAGTCGTAGCCGGCTTCCGCATTGGTGATGACTGGGCCGCCGCCCTTGCCGTCGTTGCCGTCCCAACCGGTCCACAAGTAGTAGCGATTCGGATCGGTCGGGCCCATCACCGAGCAGAAATAGGAATCGCACACCGTGAAGGCGTCGGCCAGCGCATAGTGCCAGGGCAGATCCTGCCGGTTCAAGCAGGTCATGGTCGTGGTGCCCTTGTTGGCGATCCACTTGTCGTAGTTGCCGTTGTTCCAGGCCTTCTGGCCGTCGTTCCAGCCATGGGCGACGTCCTCGACATAGACCTGGCCGGCATTGTCGACGCGGAACGGCATCACTGCCCCCGCGCCGTTCGGCTGCTGCCACACCGGATTGCCATTCGGCAGCTTCACGGCGCGCGGATCGTTGAAGCCGCGGACGCCGCGCATCGCGCCGAAATAATGATCGAAGGCGCGGTTCTCCTGCATCAGCACCACGATGTGCTTGACGTCCTCGATGCTGCCGTGGCGGTTGAACGCCGGAATGGCATGCGCGCGCTCGATGCTCTGGCCGAGGGCGGCGGTCGCAGCCGACGCTCCGAGCAGCCGCAGGAACTCGCGCCGGTTGTGCGCGATCGTGTTCGACATCTCGTTCATTCCCCATGGTGATGACGGTGTCGAGCGGCTTAGGTCGGCGCGTTAACAACCGCGTGACCGGGCGGTAAAGGATGTGTGGCAGGCTTTTGACGCCGCGCGGCGGAGCGGCATTCGCGGCGAGAGCGCCCTGCCGCGATGCGCGTCGAAGCCGCCATTGCCCTTGCGCCGGAGACGAAAAGCTGAATGATCCGTTCGGGTTGCGACGACGACAGGCCGGGCCGCCCCCGGATTTTGGCGCGTTGCGTTGTTGAGGATGATTTGCATATGCCGACGTTGACGGTGCAAGCGGCGGGTCTGCAGGGAGCGCCGGTATGGGCATGGCTGCAGGTCGTATCCAACGGACTGATCGCCAGCGCCTTCTTCACCATCGCCTTCGTCGTCGGCACGTTCCTGCGGCGGCGCTGGCGCGACGTCATGTTCCGCGGCATCGTCGGGGCGCTTGCGACCTTCGTGGCCGTCGTCGGGGTCACCCGCCTGCTTGCGATCGTCGATCTCTGGGTACCGACCTCGACCATCACGGACGTCATCAACGTCTTTCTCGGCGTCACCTCGATCGGAATCATCGTCATCATGATCAAGATGCTGCCGCAGCTTCTGGTGCTGCCGACGCGCATCACCTTGCAGAAGGCCTATGCGCAGCTCGAGGAGGAGATCCGGCAGCGCCGCGCCGCGGAAGCGATGGTGCGGCGATTCCAGGAAATCGAGGCCAACGAGGCCCAGGTCCGTCAGGCGCAGAAGATGGAGGCGATCGGCCAGCTCACCGGCGGCGTCGCGCACGACTTCAACAACATCCTGACCGTCATCACCGGGACGATCGAGATCCTTGCCGATGCGGTCAAGGACAAGCCCCAGCTCGCAGGCATCGCCGGCATGATCAGCGCCGCCGCCGAGCGCGGCGCCGATCTGACCCGGCACCTGCTCGCCTTCTCGCGCCGCCAGCCGCTGCAGCCGCGCGCCACCGACATCAATGCGCTCATCGTCGAGGCCGGCCGTCTGCTGCGGCCGACGCTCGGCGAGCAGATCGAGATCGAATCGATGCTGGCCCATGACAGCGCGCCGGCGCTGATCGATCCGAGCCAATTGTCGACCGCGATCCTCAACCTCGCGCTCAATGCGCGCGACGCGATGCCGGACGGCGGCAAGCTGACCCTGGAGACCAAGAACGTCACGCTCGACGAGCACTACGCGCAACTGAACCGCGACGCCAAGCCCGGAAGCTACGTCATGATCGCGGTCAGCGACACCGGCCAGGGCATTCCGGCTCCACTGCTCGACAAGGTGTTCGAGCCGTTCTTCACCACCAAGGACGTCGGCAAGGGATCGGGCCTCGGGCTGAGCATGGTCTACGGCTTCGTCAAACAATCGAACGGCCACGTCAAGATCTACAGCGAGGAAGGCCACGGCACGACGGTCAAGCTCTATCTGCCGCGCGCCGCCGGACTGCCGGAGACGCCGGCCGCAGAGCCCGGCCGGCCGGCGGTCGCGCGCGGCGACGAGACCATCCTGATCGTCGAGGACGATGCGCTGGTGCGCGACTACGTCGTGGCTCAGGTGCGCCGTCTCGGCTATCGCACCCTGTCGGCCAGCAATGCCGCCGATGGGCTGACAATCATCGACAGCCAGGAACGCATCGACCTGCTGTTCACCGACGTCATCATTCCCGGCGGCATGAACGGCCGGCAGCTCGCCATCGAGGCCGAGAAGCGCCGCCCCGGGCTGAAGGTGCTCTACACATCTGGCTACACCGAGAACGCGATCGTGCATCATGGCCGGCTCGATGCCGACGTGCTGCTGCTGGCGAAGCCGTATGTCAGCGCCGACCTCGCGCGCATGATCAGGACGGCGCTGGAAGCGTAAGGCGAACCGCGATGGTGGCGCCGGTCGATGTCTCGTTTGCCAGAACTCGCGCGTCACGACCGGTGTCGTCCCGGCCTTGCGCCGGGACCCATGGCCACCGGCCATGGTGGCGCAGCGAAATCGATCCACCAGCGTGCCTCACACATCTTCCTGGGGTTATGGGTCCCGGCGCAAGGCCGGGACGACGGCTGAGGTTGCGGTTGGCGCCTTCCATCACACTGTGCCTCCCATAAGACACGACACCGCCTTCCCGCCGCCCATGAGGCGCAGGTGATGCGGCAATCATGCCCCTCCTGAAAATCGAGAGGGCGCGAGGAAGGCCGGACCTCGGCTGAGGCCCGTGGCCCGCCTGCTCAAAAGAATGCAGGCGGCAGGTACCACAGGTACAGCCGGACAGACCCGGCCTTCCCCGCGCGACGGTGTTAACGGTGTCCTTCGTGCTCTCCCTGGGGATCGGCTCTCTTGCCCCCATCGCCCGCGCGTGCCGTCAAGCAACGCTCGCGAGCTTGACCTCAGCGTCGAGAGGTCAGGACCACACGACTTCGCCGTCCGCGCCGACTACGCTCGTCCAGCGCAGCCGTCACGTCCATCGCAGCCCGCCTCCACGTTCGTGACGACGCGTACGCCCCTCTGCTCGAGGCGGGATGGGCAAGACCATCGGTCTGATTTGCCCGACGACGCAAGCCGGCGCGGCTGCGGCAAACTAACTCGACGGGCATTTCGCGCATACGAAGCATGCGGAGATTGCTCGTCGGGCACATCTGGCCGGTGCTCCATCCAGACGTGATGCCGTGAAGGTCGGCTGACGATCAGCGGACGGACGGAGCAGCGGCGGCTTCACCCCGCGCCGCCAGCGGCAATGACGCCTGCCTCAGACTTTCCGACGGCGTCTCACCATAGATCTTTCGATACTCCCTGGCGAAATGCCCCGGATTGCTGAAGCCACATCGCAGGGCGATCGACGTCACCGTGTCACCCGCTTTCGCATCATACAGCATGCGGTGCGCATGTTGGATTCGCGTCAGCTTGATCTTCTCGGCCAAGGACACGCCACTCTTCGCGAAGTACTGATAGACCGTGCGGGGGCTGACGCCGTAGCGAACCGCGAGTTGCTGGATCGATATCTTCTGATCCCAGTTCGTCTCAATGTGTTCCAGGATCCTGCGAATGGGCTCCGGCACCTGGCGATCGCGATCGAGATGATCCGCGGTGACGTCGATCGTCGCGCCGACGAGATGGGTTCGTCCGTCGGACGGGCTGTAGACGGAGGTCGCCATGCCACGGACCCAGCGCACCGCACCGGCTTTGCCAAGCACCCGGTAGTCGCGCGTGTAGCCGGTTCGCTTCATGATCGCACGACGGATGACCTGCGCGAGCCCGTTCCGATCCTCGGGATGCACGTGGCACAACATGTCGCGCAGCGACGATGGCGACGCCGGCGGAAAATCTCCCTTGGAATCGTCTGCATCGACGATCAGGTTGAACGTCGACAGCCCAGCGAGCTTCTCCGCGGCCGCAAGCTGTTCTTCCAGGATCCTGGTTGTCGTGATGTCCTCGACCACGGCGCAGAACCACTTCAGGCGGCCCCTGGCGTCCCTGACGGGATTGACGGTCACGCGTCCCCACACGACGCTTCCGTCCGGCCGAAGATAGCGCTTGTCGAGCTGATAGGTCGCGATCTCGCCTGCAAGCAGCTTGTCGTGCTGCAGCCGATTGCGCTCCCGGTCCTCTGGATGCGTCAGATCGACAAAGGTCAGCCCACCGGTCTTGAGCTGCTCCAGCGTGTATCCGACGATCCGGCAGCATTCGGCGTTCGCAAACCGGATATGTCCCGTTGCACTGTCGATGATCGAGATGCCGATGCCGAGGCTGTCGAGAAACACCCTCGGCACCGCGATGACTTCGGCAATGTCCTTCTCTGGCATGTCGAAGCCGATACCATCCAATCCGAATGGAGCCTAGCGCCGAGGATCATGTCGATCTTGATCTAAGGCAATCCCGGCCCTGCGACACCTGAACACGCCCCGCAGATTCACGGCCATTCCTGCACAATCAGAACATCTCTGCAGATTGCTGCCTAACCGAATCTTACTGACGAGCTGTTAGATTGAATAAAGCCCCCCGGGAATTTACGGGGATCATCGAGTTCAGGAATGATCGCAGTCAGCGCCGTCTCCGGATCACAGCAACTACCGCGTGATCACGAGGATGTGCACATCGCTGGCGTGATCGTTTGCACAGGAGACCATCATGTTTGGCCGCAAGAACAACGCCGCATCCCTGGCCGCCCTGGCCGCAAACGCGATCACCGCGAAGGTGATGGTCGCTGACGACAAGCTCAACATCGTCTACATGAACGAGGCGGTACGGGCGCTGATGCGTGAGGCGGAGGCCGATCTCAAGACGCAGTTGCCGAACTTCCGCGTCGACGGCCTCATCGGCACCAACATCGACGTCTTCCACAAGGACCCGACCCACCAGCGCCGCATGCTGCAGGCCCTCGCCTCCGAGCACCGGGCCACCATCAAGATCGGCAAGTGGACGTTCGATCTGATCGCGCAGCCCTTGAAGCACCCGGACGGAAGCCGCGCCGGAACGGTCGTCGAGTGGTCCGACGCCAGCGTGCGGCTGCAGAACCTCGACTACAGCGCTCAGGTCGCGGCCATCGGCCGATCACAGGCCGTGATCGAATTCAACCTGGACGGCACCATCGTCACCGCCAACGACAATTTTCTGAATGCGCTGGGCTACAGCCTTCCGGAGATCCAGGGCAAACATCACAGCATGTTCGTTTCGCCGGAGGAGCGCAACAGTGCCGCCTATCGCGAGTTCTGGGCCGCCCTGAACCGCGGCGAATATCAGGCCGCGGAATACAAGCGGATCGGAAAGGGCGGCAAGGAGGTATGGATTCAGGCGTCCTATAATCCGGTGTTCGATCAGAACGGAAAGCCCTTCAAGGTCGTCAAGTTCGCCACCGACGTGACCGCCCAGAAGCTTCGGAATGCCGATCTCGCCGGACAGATCGCCGCCATCAGCAAATCGCAGGCCGTGATCGAGTTCGAACTGGACGGCACGATCATCAACGCCAACGACAATTTCCTGCAGGCGCTCGGCTATACGCTGTCCGAGATCAAGGGCCGCCATCATTCGATGTTCGTCGATCCGTCAGAGCGCGACGGTGCGGCCTACCGCAACTTCTGGGCCGCCCTGAACCGCGGCGAATATCAGGCCGCGGAATACAAGCGGATCGGAAAGGGCGGTCGCGAGGTCTGGATTCAGGCCTCCTACAATCCAATCCTCGACCTCAACGGCAAGCCCTTCAAGGTCGTGAAATACGCGACCGACGTCACCAAGCAGGTGCTGGTGCGGATGGGCAACGAGCGCGTCCGCGGCATGATGGAGTCCGTCGCCGCGGGTGCCGAGGAATTGAACGCCTCGGTGCGCGAGATTTCCGAGGCCATGACGAAGTCCCGCGAGACCGCGATGGGGGCGGCTGACCGGGTCGCCTCCGCCGATTCGCAGGCCAAGCGCCTGAGCGAGGCGACGCAGGCGATGAGCGGCATCGTCGAGCTGATCGGCAACATCACCGGGCAGATCAACCTGCTGGCACTCAATGCCACGATCGAATCGGCGCGCGCCGGCGATGCCGGCCGCGGCTTTGCCGTGGTCGCGTCGGAGGTCAAGAATCTCGCCACGCAGGCCAAGGCCGCCACCGACAAGATCGGCGCGGAGATCGCCGGACTGAACGGGATCTCCAGCGAGGTCGTCAATGCGCTGAACGCGATCAAGGTCGAGATCCAGAACGTCAGCGAATACGTCACCTCGACCGCCGCCGCCGTCGAGGAGCAGAGCACGGTGACCGGCGAGATGTCGTCCAGCATGCAGCGCGCAGCCGCAGAGGCGCAGGCGATCGCAGCAGGCAGGGCGTAGAGGCCGCCTGAGTACGGCGCTCCCCCGCAAGGGCCGCGGCGAGGATCAATCCTGCGTCGCGTCCCAGGTCACCGGCAGATTGAGCAGGCCGCGAAAGGCCCAGCCGCCGATGCGCACCGGCTCGGTGTCACGCAGGCGCAGGTTCTTGAGCCGCGCGAACAGCGTCGGGAGCGCGACGTCGGCGATCATCGCGCGCGAGGCCCAGGCGCCCGCACAGAAATGCGGGCCAGCACCAAAGGCGATGCTCTTGGAGACGTCGCGGCGGATGTCGAAGCGATCGGGTTCGGTGAAATGCGCCTCGTCGCGATTGGCCGAGCCGAACATCAGGAACACGCGCTCCTCCGGTTCGAAGGCGACGTCGCGAATCGTCCAGGGCTTGGCGATGCGCCGGGGCGACATGCCGATCGGCGAGATCCAGCGGGCGTATTCCTCGAACACCTGGAGCCAGCGCACCTCGCCATGGATGGCCAGCGCGAGCTGCTCGGGATGCGTCAGCAGCGCCCACACCGTGCCGGCGATCGCATCGCGCGGTTCGTTCTGGCCGCCCGAGATGGCGAGCTTGATGTTGGCGCGGATGCTCTCCATCGGCATTTGCGTGGCGAGCATCACGCCAAGCAGGCTCTGGTTCGGGGTCTTCTCCAGCACCGGCAGCATGTCGTCGATGGCAGCGTCGATGCCTGATGTCGCGGCGTTGCAACGCGCCTCGACCGCGGGATCCCCGGTGTAGTTGGCGATGCCGTCGATCATGGCCTGCGACCACGCATTCATGTCCTGGAAGCGCATGTTGGTGAGGCCGGTGATCAGCTTCAGGCACTCGGCCGAGAACGGCAGCGCGAAATCGCGAACGAGATCCACGTCCGTCGCAGGATCGAGCGCGTCGATCAGCCGGTCGGCGTGGGCCTGGAACTGCGCCAGCCAGTGCACCCGCACCGCGCGCGGCGACACCGCCGGCGCGATCGCCTGGCGCTCGGCCATATGCGCCGCGCCGTCCTTGCGCATCATGTTGTGGCCCATCAGCCGGTTCATCAGGCCCTGCGGCTGATGTGAGCTGAAGACGTCGATCTGCTTCTCGGAGACAAAGATGTCGTCGCGACGGCACAACAGCGTGCTGCCGAGCTGCGGCACGAAGGCGATCGGCGTCTCCTGGCGCATGCGAGCCAGCGCCGGATAGGGATCGGCCCAGAACGCGGCGGTATCGATGTCGAAATGCGGTGCTGTGCTCACTCTCGGTCTCCGGTTCTGACGGCGCAGGCTAGCCGCACGCTCCGGCAACGTCTGTCCCGGCGATGGGTGACAGCAGGCGAGCCCCTCGCTCAGTTCAGCGGCCGCGGTGTCGTCATCAGGCGGAGGGCGATCGCGAACAGCTCGTTCTGCGAGGCGATGCCGAGCTTCTCATAGGCGCGCTTGCGATAGGTGAAGACGGAGTTGAGGGCGATGCCGAGAGCCCCAGCGATCGCCTCGGAGGTGAAGCCTTCGAGGATGCGACGGCAGACGTCCTTCTCCCGCGCGGTCAGGACCGACAGCGGTCCGCCGGCGGCGAACAACGAAGCAAATCTGTCGGCCGGATCCATCGCGGCAGCGCGATCCTGGCAATGACGCGCGACGATGGCCCCCACGATCGGGGCGACCGCGGCGATGCGCTGGCGCTCGTGGGGCGCAAAACCGCCTTGGGCAGCAGTGCGATAGAAGTTCACGTAGGTGCAGTGCTCGCCGACCCAGATCGCGGTTGCGGCCTTGTCGACGATCTCGGAGTCCTCGAAGAACAGCTTGCGGTAGCCCTTCGGGTACATGCGGCGCGCGAAGTTCGGCAGCAGGATGTGGCGCGCTTCCGCGCGTTCGCGAAAGATCGTATCCCGGTTCGGATCGGCGGTGTGGAAGTGCTCCGAATAGGCCGCGCCGAGGTCGGGCCCGATCGCGATGTTCCCCGTACTGAGCAGGCAGCGCGCCGAGCGCTGGTCCTCGAAGGCGAACACCATGCAGTGGCCGACATCGGCAAGGATGCGCAACGTCTCGATCAGGACTTGCGGAAATTCGGGCTGTCCGATCGCGAGCACCATCGCGCCGACGGCACCGGCCGCCTCGATGCCAGGCTCCTGAGCCTCCATGCGTTCCTCCCGGATCTCTTTGTTCGCCGAAACCTAGCAGCAACCCGCCCTGGCTGGAAGCGCCGCCCCGCGTCACCAACCACGGGGACAGACACGAGGCCGCCGGTCCGGCTACGCTCATCGGCCAAAGTCTCGGCCAGTCAACGCGCCGAGCACGCTCAACGGGGAGGATATGCGATGAGGGCCGCGCTCACGGCGATCGGAATTGCTGCAACGATGGCTTTCGGCTCGCCCGCGCGCGCCGACATCAAGGTCGGTATCGTGGTGTCCGCAACCGGGCCCGGCTCGGCGCTCGGGCAGCCGCAGATCAAGGCAGTGGCCGCGCTGCCGAAGGAGATCGACGGCGAGAAGATCGTCTACATCGCGCTCGACGACGAATCCGACAGCGTGAAGGGACTGCAGAACGCGCGCCGCCTGGTGATCCAGGACGGTGTCGACGTCATCATCGGCTCCTCGCTGACGCCGGTCACCATGCCGATGCTCGACGTCGCGCTCGAAAGCAGGACGCCGCTGCTGTCGCTGGCGGCCTCGACCGCGATCGTGCAGCCGATGGACGACAAGCGCAAATGGGCATTCAAGGTCGTGCCCAATGACGACATCATGGCCGCGGCGATGCTGAAATACATCGCCAAGACCGGGGTGAAGACGCTCGGCTTCATCGGCGTGTCCGACGGCTATGGCGAGGGCTATTATCAGGAGGTGACGAAGCTGGCGCCGAAGCTCGGGCTCACGGTGACGACGCACGAGGTCTATGCGCGCGGCGACACCAGCGTCACCGGCCAGGCGCTCAAGGTGATCGCCACCAATCCGGATGCGGTGTTCATCGCCTCCGCCGGCACGCCGGCGGTGCTGCCCCAACAGGCGCTGCGCGAGCGCGGCTATGCGGGGAGGATCTTCCAGACCCATGGCGTCGCGACACAGGAGTTCATCAAGCTCGGCAGGGAGAATGTCGAGGGCGCGGCGTTCGCCGGCGAAGCGTTCTCGATCGCCGACGACCTCCCCGCGGAGGATCCGTTCCGCCGCGCCAATGACGAATTCGTTTCAGCCTATCGGGCCGCCAATGGTGACAAGCCGAACATCTTCGCCGCACATCTGTGGGACACCGCCACGCTGCTCAAGCGGGCCATCCCGGGCGCATTGAAGGCGGCCAAGCCGGGCACCGCAGAGTTTCGCGCCGCACTGCGCGACGAACTGGAGCGCGGCAAGGACGTCTATCTCAACAACGGCCTCTCCAACATGAGCCCGACCGACCACAACGGCTACGACGAGCGCTCGGCGTTCCTGATCAAGGTCGAGGGCGGGAGATTCAGGCTGGTGAAGTAGTCAAGCTCGTGATCGGAAGCATAGTCTGCCGCGCAGGCGGTGCACTCCCCTCCCCGCAAGGGGGAGGGGGGCGCACTGGTCGTGCGGCACGACACGGGCTCGAACGATAAGCGGCGACGGCCCCAACTACGCCGACAAACTCTCCGCCACCGGCGCCTTGCCCAAAATCAGGTCCGCCGCCTTGTCGCCGATCATCAAGGTCGCGGCGTTGAGGTTGGCGGAGATCATGCGCGGCATGATCGAGGCGTCGGCGACGCGCAGGCCCTCGAGACCATGGACGCGGAGTTGGTCGTCGACCGTTGCCCAGGTCGAGTCCGCTGGGCCCATCCGGCAGGAGCAGCCGGGATGGAAGGTGGTGGTGGCGCGCTGCGTCGCCGCGGCCAGGAACTCATCGTCGCTGTTCACCTTCGGTCCCGGGAAATCCTCATAGGCGTAGTACGGCGCGAGCGGGGCCGAGGCCAGCAGCCGACGCGCCAGCTTCATGCCGGCGACGACCACGCGGCGGTCGAGCTCGGCGGTGAGATAGTTGGTCTGGATCAGCGGCGGCGCGAACGGGTCGGCGGAGCGGATGCGGACGTAGCCGCGGCTCTCCGGGCGCTGCTGCCAGGAAGCGACCGTCATGCCGGGCTCGTCCTCGAGCTGGCCCTGCACGCCCTCCTTGTAGCTCGCCGGCGTGAAGGTGAGCTGCAGGTCGGAGCGCTCGGCGGTCTCGCCGGAATGCCAGAAGCAGTAGACCATGGTCGGCGACAGCGACAGGATGCCGCGCCGCGTCACCGCCCATTTCAGCGCCTCGCCCCATAGATTGAGGCCGCGCGCGAGCTCGTTGACGGTCTTGATGTTCTTGACACGCGCCACCGTGCGCGGCGCGTAATGGTCCTGCAGGCCCTCGCCGACGCTGTTGAGCGCATGGCGCACCTCGATGCCATGCTCCTGCAGCAGCGCGGGCGCGCCGATGCCGGAGAGCTGCAAGAGCTGCGGCGAGTTGTAGGCACCACCGGACAGGATCACCTCTTTTCGCGCGCGCACCTCGACCGGCGCCCCGCCGCGCCCGCCGCGGCTGTAACGCACGCCGACCGCGCGTTTGCCTTCCAGCACAACGCCGGTGGCATGGGCGTGGGTGCGAACCTCGACGTTCGGCCGCTTGCTGGCCGGACGCAGGAAAGCGGTCGCCGACGACACGCGGCGGCCGTTCTGGATGGTGCGCTGGACGTATGAGACGCCTTCCTGGATGGCACCGTTGTAGTCCGGGTTGCGCGGGATACCGAGCGAGACAGCGCCATCCATGAAAGCCTCGCACAGCGTGTCCTTCCACTCCATGGTGGTCACGATGAGGTTGCCGTCGCGGCCGCGATACTGGTCCTCGCCGGCGCCGATGCGCTTCTCCATGCGCTTGAAATTCGGCAGCACGTCGGAATAGCTCCAGCCGCGATTGCCCATCTGCGCCCAGGTGTCGAAATCCTGGCGCTGGCCGCGATTGTAGACATGGCCGTTGATCGAGGAGGAGCCGCCGAGCGTCTTGCCGCGCGGCGCGTAGATGCTGCGCCCCGCCGTGTACGGCCCCGGCTCCTGCTGATAGCCCCAGTTGATGCTCTTCATGTAGAAGGTCTTGATGAAGCCGGCGGGCAGATGGATGTAGGGATGCCAGTCGCGCGGCCCCGCCTCCAGCACGCACACCGTGACCTCAGGGTCCTCGCTGAGGCGGCTCGCCAGCACACAGCCGGCGGAGCCGGCGCCCACGATCACATAGTCGAAGGTATCCATCTGGTCGTTCGTCCCGGTCTCGTCATCATCAGCCGCGCGAGGCGGCAAGCGGCCATAGCGCGGTCAGCGCGGCTTGTCATTCAATTGGTAGTCGAGATGCGCCTTCACGGTCGGCCATTCGGCCGCGGTGATGCTGTAGACGACGGTATCCCGCAGCGTGCCGTTCGGCGCGATCTGGTGGCTGCGCAAAATGCCGTCCTGCTTGGCGCCGAGCCGCTCGATGGCGCGCCGGCTCTGGTGGTTGAAGAAATGGGTGCGGAACTCGACGGCGATACAGTCCATCGCCTCGAAGGCGTGCGCCAGCAGCAGCCGCTTGCACTGCGTGTTGAGCGCGCTGCGCTGCACCCGTTTCGCATACCAGGTCGAGCCGATCTCGACGCGGCGGTTGGCGGCATCGACGTTCATGTAGGTGGTCATGCCGGCGACACGGCCGTCGGCATCGAGCACCGTGAACGGAAGCATGCTTCCTGTGGCGAACAGGCCGAGCCTCCGCTCGATCTCCTTGGCCATGGTCTCGGGTTTCGGAACTGCGGTGTACCACAGCTTCCACAATTCGCCGTCACTGACGGCCTCGACCAGCGCGTCGTGATGGTCCGCCGACAGCGGCACAAGGCTCGCATGCGGGCCGCGAAGGGTGACTGGTTCAAGAAAGGGCATCAGCAGTGTCCGTCATTGCGAGGAGAGCAAGCGACGAAGCAATCCAGAGTCGCATGTGCCGCTCCCGATGGCTTCGCTGACGCTCGCGATGACGGAACTATCACGTAGAGCGTCACTTGTTCAGAAAATTCAGCGCCAGGCCCGGTCGTGGCCAGTCCATCGCCACCAGCTCACCCCTGCCCGACAGCGTGATGTAGGCCGTCTTCAGCTCGGGACCACCGAAGGCGATGTTCGTCGTGACGCGGTCACCGGTCGGCACCTGCTCGACCAGCGTGCCGTCGGGCGCGATCACGCTGATGCAGCCGGTCACCAGCGTGGCGACGCAGACATTGCCGTTCGCCTCGACCGCGAGCGAATCGAACATCTGGTAGCCTCCGAGCCCCGCGATCGGGCGGCCGCGCTCGCCGCGATAGATCACCTCGCGCGGCTTCACCGTGCCGGGCTCGGCGAGATCGTAGGCCCAGAGACGCGCGGTCGGCGTCTCCGCGATGTAGACCGTCTTCTCGTCCGGCGATAGCCCGATGCCGTTGGCCGGCAGAATGCCGTGGACGGCCTCGACGATCTCGCTCATGCCGGGCTTGAGGTAATAGAACGCGCCGACGTCCATGTCGCGGGCGCGGCGTTTGCCGAGGTCCGAGAACCACAGGCCGCCGTGACGGTCGAACACCAGATCGTTCGGCCCGCGCAGCGCGTGCTCGCCGCAGCGGCTGACGACGGTCTCGATCGTGCCGCTCTGCAGATCGACGCGCTGGATCGAGCCGCCGAGATAGTCCTCGGGCTGTGGGCCCGGCATGATCATCTTGCCGGTCGGAATCCAGGAAAAGCCGCCATTGTTGCAGATGTAGATCTTGCCGTCGGGCCCGAGGGCTGCGCCGTTCGGCCCGCCCGGAATCTGCGCCACGATCTCCTTGCGGCCGTCGGGAAACACCCGCGTCAGGCGCTTGCCGCGGATCTCGACCAGCACCACCGAGCCGTCGGGCATCACCACGGGCCCTTCCGGAAATTCCAGATCTGTGGCGAGCACGCGCATGTCGGACATCGGACGACCTCCCGCTTTCGTCGCCGCGCTGCGGCGCATGGTTGTTAGGCGTGAGTTATCGCAAAGCCGGCACGGCTTGCCAAGCAAGCGGCTGAGCGCGAGACCGCAGAGCAGCCCTGCTGAGGGAGACGCTTGCAGCGTGTCGACGCAAGTTGGTACCGCGCGCGATGTTTAGCGGATCACCGGCAGCCAGATTTCCAGGCCGCCATTGCCGGTGAGCGGGTCGAAACGCCGATCATAGCGCTCGAAGTTCGGCGCATCGGCGACCTCATAGCCCGACTGCGGCAACCAGCGATTCCAGATCGTGTGTACAGTGCGGCGGATCGACGAGACGTGGCCGGAATGCGTGAACACGGCGAACGTCGCCGCCGGAACCCGCACGCGGCTGAAGGTCCGAGGCAGGTCGGAAAAATCGGCCACCTCGACGCCCGCGATATAGTCGAAATTGCCGGCATCGTCGCCGTTGCAGCACACGCCATAAGCCACCACGCCGCGGCGCGCCGGAACCTCGTCCACGATCTCGTTGAAGCGACGCCACAAGGCCGGGATGCCGGCGCCATTGTCGACGCTGACGCGGTCGCCGAGGCCGGCGACGAGCAGCGGCTGCGCGGTGACGAAGCGTGGGGCGGCGAGATCATCGAGCGGGGTCTGGTCCATCAGGATCGGCTCCTGCAGTGCGAGGCCATCGAGGCGCGCACGGGCGCGCACCGCTTCCGGCGTGACGCCGAACTGGTCGCGGAACGCGCGCGTGAACGCTTCGTGGGAGCCGTAGTCAGCCTCGAGCGCGAGACTGAGAATGTCGGGTGCGCCAGAGGCCAGAGCCCGTGCCGCCTCGCTGAGACGGCGCAGCCTGACATAGCGCATCACCGAGACGCCGGTCGCCGCCGCGAACGCGCGCACGATGTGGAAGCGCGACACGCCGGCGATGGCCGCGACCTCATCCAGCGTCAATGGCGCCGACAGATGGCTCTCGATGAACCAGAGCGCTTTCTGGGCCGGGTTGGTGGACACGCCTCTCTCCTATCGAAGCGCCCGATCCTGCGCGCGGAGATCCACATGCGCTTGATCGTTGTTGCGCTGCGGGCCGTGCTATTTGCCGGCCGGCTTCGCCGGCGCCGCGTCCTTGGCGGCCGGCGCATCGGCCTTCTTCCTCAGCTCGTCCGCAAGTTTCGCCTGCGACGCCTTGAGTTCGTCGATCAGGCCCTGCTGCGAGATCAGCGCAGCCTTCAGCGCCTGGATCTGCCGATTCGCCGCATCGAGCTTCTGCTGCTGATCGAGCGATTGCTTGGTCATCGTCTTCTGCAGGAAATCGATATTGCTCTGCAGACATGATGTCCGTCGATCCATCGCCTTTTCTGCAGTGCAGATTTCGATGCCCGGAATATCCTGCGCATGTCCGGCAGAACTCACACCTGTCGCGAGCGCGCTCGCGGCAAAGATCATTCGCGCGGCAATGAATTTTCGCATCACAATTTTCTCATTGGCTTGCCCAACACATGATTTTGCGTGGAACTGACGGAGTTTCCTGATTGATACCATACTGAGACCTCAATCGCGCATTGAAGTTCCGGCTGGGACCCGTTTTTAGGGAGATGGACAGAATGGCTACGCGCGAAAAACGGCTGGCGCAATTCGACGGCAGCGGTGAGCCGCCGCCCGGACAGACGGTCGAGGTGCTGTGCGAGGATCACAGCGGCACCTATCAACTGCCGTTCCCCTGCTTCTACATTGATGGCAAATGGCACAACAAGGAATCCGGCGGCGCGCTCGAAGCCACCGTCATCGGCTGGCGGTTCCCGCGCGCGCGATTTGACGAGCGCAATGGACGCCGTCCGCAGCCGAGCTTCGTTGCCGATCGCGCTTCGTCTTATTGATCATGCCGGGCCCTGAGTTCTGCTCAGGGCCGGTCTTGCCGAAAATATGGTTTTGAACGCAGATTGAGCATCACGACCGGATAGGCCATCAGCAGCGAGCCGGCGACGATCGCGAGGGCAGCCGTTCCAACGTCGAGCACACCGTCACCCCACGCTCGCCGCCACATCGCAATTGCAATCGGAAAGAACAGAATCAGCGCCGTCGCCAGCCCCGGCGAGAATCTGCCTCCGCTGCGCAGGAACGGCAGGATGTGGAAGAAGACGGCGTTGATGATCATCAGCGCCGCGTAGGTGAGCGCGGCCGGCGGCCACGTCTCGGCAAGCTCTGCCTGCACCGCGCCGAGCACGACCACCAGCGCGTTCGTCACGTAGAAGTCGCTCCACTCGACCGGCAGCTTCATCACCGTCCGCGCCCAATTGCGCCAATCGAACGTGTATTCCTCGAGAATATGCGCGCCGTAGGCCGCGAGCGCGAGCCAAGCCAATGTGGTCAATGTCATGATCGATGCTCCCCTCGCGGGTGATGGACCGGCGCCAGACCGGTCGCAAGGGGCAATGTAGAGCACCCAGGCGCGAAAAAGGCAGCGCGCGTGCCGTGTTTCAAAATGCGACGGCGCTTCCTTGCAGTCTTAATCCTTGGAACGCTGCTGGAACGAATCGCGTCCGAATCGGATGCCGCATCTGGTGCGCGATCTGTTCACGCTAGATGTCGGACACATCGGAGACGACCCACCACATCGTGAGGGGAAGCCTCCGGCCGCTTGCCGCAACCGGATGCCAAAGACTAACGGAGAAGGAGATCTGGCGCTCAGGTCCAGGGCGTGACCGGCGGCACGTTGTCGGTCGCCGGCGGCATCTCGACCGTCTTGAAGTCGGCCGGGCTGACGATCTCCATATATTCCATGTCAGGGGAATAATCGTAGAGGTAGTGCACGATGCCGGGACGCTGGTGCACGACGTCGCCGGCCTTCACCAGGGTCGGCTTGTCCTCGTACATGAAGCGGGCCCAGCCCTTCATCATGATGACGATCTGGAAATCGCAATCATGGCGATGCCAACCTGTGCCATCCACCGGCGGACAATCCGGATTGGCCTTGACGAGGTGGCAGATCACCTGGCCGCCGGTGGCGTCGGCGATGCCGAGATCGCGGTACAGGAAGAAGTCGCGCAACCCACCGCCCTTGTAGTCGGTGTCCTCGGGCTTCACGTGCGAGAACTTGGTCACCACTGCATGCTGGTTCATGACGGCCTCCACCGGTTGATCGCGACATCGGCGACCGTTGCGGCCCATCGATCGGCCACAGCGGCCACCACGTCCGAAAGCGGATTGTGCCATGCGAAAACCACGCCACGCTCTGTCTGCAACGCAGAGATCGGTAGGCCAGGGCGGCATCGCGAGGCGAACTGATTGCCAACAACCGGGTTTTGGCCGACGCCACACGGCAATGGTGACGTGCTGACAGCTCGCGCCACGCGCCGAGAAGACGCAAATCCGGCTTCAAATTGAGCAGCCGCTGCCCGCGGCGTGAGCCGTTCTCGCTGGAGCCGCGGCTGCAAAGGGCCGCGGGCACGCGCCGCTGACGGCAGAACACCTAGTACTCGACCTCCAGCTCCTCGATCTCCTCGGGCTCGGCCTTGGCGGCCTCGATCCATTGCTGCATCTCCGGCATCGCCATGATCAGGTCGGCATAGGCCCTGAGCCGCGGCTCGAGCTTCACGTCATAAGTCACGAAGCGCGTCACCACCGGCGCATACATCGCATCCGCCATGCCACGCTGGCCGAACAGAAATGGGCCGCCGGATATGTCCAGGCAGTCGCGCCAGATCGCCCAGATGCGATCGATGTCGGCCTGCGCCCGCGTCCAGACCGTGAAGCCCGGAAAGTGGCCCTTGAGATTGACCGGCAGCGACGCCCGCAGGGTCGTGAAGCCAGAATGGATCTCGCCCGAAATCGAGCGGCAATGCGCGCGCTGGATGCGGTCGGCTGGCAGCAGGCCCGCCTCCGGAAAGGTCTCGTTGAGGTACTCGCCGATCGCCAGCGTATCCCAGATCGTCGCACCATCGTGGCGCAGGCACGGCACCAGGATCGAGGACGACAGCAGCAGGATCTCGGCGCGAGCCGATGCGTCGTCCGGACCGACGATCACCTCGTCAAAATCCAGTCCGGCAAACCTGGCGAGCAGCCAGCCGCGCAGCGACCACGACGAGTAATTCTTGCTGCTGATGGTCAACGTCGCTTTGGCCATGTCGCCCTACCCTCTTGCCGCATTGTCGTTTGTCGTTCGCCCATCGTGCCGCTCGTGCGACCGGCATCATGCGCGGAGCCGGATACGTCGGAGATATCATCGAGCAAGCGACATGCCAGTTTTTCAGGCAAGACTCGGCCGTTCTGGCTCCGATATTGCATACAGCAATGCATGTAATGGATCGGACGCGATGGCGCTGCTGTACCAAGCCTATCAGAACCACATGGACCTGACCGAGCCGTGGCGCCAGAGCGCGGCAGCCGCCATGCGCTATCTCAACCTGATCCCATCAGGGCTATCCAGCCGCGCCATGCGGCGTCTGTCCGCCGCGCTCGAGCTGATCTCCCGCTCAGCCTTGACCTACGCCCGCCCGGCGTATGGCATCGATAGCGTAATGGTCGGCAACCGCGAACTCGCCGTCACCGAAGAGGTCACGTTCAAGACGCCGTTCGGCTCGCTCCTGCACTTCAAGAAGGACGCTGCGCCGGAGCAGCCCAAGGTGCTGCTTGTCGCGCCAATGTCCGGCCATTTCGCCACCCTGCTGCGCGGCACCGTGAAGACGCTACTGCAGGATCACGACGTCTATATCACAGACTGGCACAATCCGCGAGACATCCCGCGCGATCACGGCCGCTTCGGTCTGGAAGATTACACCGATCATCTCATCAGTTTTCTCAGCCAGCTCGGTCCGCGGCCGCACATGGTCGCGATCTGCCAACCGTCGGTGTCGGCACTCGCGGCCACCGCCGTGATGTGCGAGGACGACCATCCGTCGCGCCCCGCCACCTTGACCTTGATGGCCGGACCGATCGACACGCGGATCCAGCCGACCAAGGTCAACGAGTTCGCCAAGAGCAAGCCGATCGACTGGTTCGAGGACAACCTGATCCACTACGTGCCCTTTCAATGCAGGGGCGCCTTCCGAAAGGTCTATCCGGGCTTCGTGCAGCTCACGGCCTTCGTCTCGATGAATCTCGAGCGCCACGTCAAGCAGCACATGGATCTCGCCAACCATCTCGCCAAAGGCGAGGTCGAGAAGGCCGAAACGATCAAGACCTTCTACGACGAGTACTTCGCGGTGATGGATCTGCCGGCGGAGTTCTACATCGAGACGGTGCGCGACGTTTTCCAAGAGCATCTGCTGCCGCAAGGCAGACTGATGCATCGCGGCCGTCCCGTCGACCCGAAGGCAGTCCGGCGCATCGGCCTGATGACGGTCGAGGGCGAGCGTGACGACATCTGCTCGATCGGCCAGACGCTCTCGGCGCAGGACATCTGCACCAATGTGCGCGCCTATCGCCGCGTCCATCACATGCAGGCCGGCGTCGGCCATTACGGCGTGTTCAGCGGCAAGAAGTGGAATAACGAGATCTATCCGCTGCTGCGGGATTTCGTGCACGTCAATTCGTGAAGCGACCGCGCTGCACGCGTTGCAGCGTGGCCGACGGCGCCTCCCCGAACTTGTTGCGATAGGCCCCCGCCATCCGCCCGAGATGGGTGAAGCCAAGGTCGAAGGCGATGTCGATGATCCGCGCCTCCGGTGGAGCCGCCATCAATTGCGCATTGAGCCGCGCCAGCCGGATGTCGAGCAGCATGTCGGAGATCGACATCCCGAAATGGCGGCGAAAGCCGCCCTGCAGCGCCCGGATCCCCACGCCTGACGACGCCGCAAGTTGCGCCAGATCGAGCGGTTCGGCTGCGTGCGCTGCCAGAAGATCACGCGCCCGGCGGACGGCCTGCGGCAATGTCTCGACCCGGCCGGAATGCAGCCTGATCGCTTCCGCCAGGCCATTGCCGGGCTGCTCGAACAGAATGTCCAGCAGCGTCTCGCGCCAATTGGCTGCCGCAACCGGTGGCAGGCCGCGCCCACCGCCGAGACGCTCGGCGAGGTCCGCGAGCCCGAGCATGTGAGCCCGGAGCCGCGAGCCAGGACATCCCGACAACGCGATTGCGGGATCGAATTCGATCGGTTGCACCGCGCGCCCGGACAGCGCTGCTGCGCGCTGTTCCACGAGACGGCGGTCGAGCAACAGGATCAACTGAGCGCAAGCGTCCCAGACCATCCGCGTGGGCAATGTCGGCGACAGCAGTGATGCCGCATGGTCTGGCGCCGTCGCGACCTCGCCGGCCCCGGCAAAGACCCGCGCGGTCCCCGCCAGCGGGAGCTGCAGCAGAAAGAAGCGGTCGAGACAGCCCGGATCGATGGTTACCGCACCGCCATAGGCGACGTAGTTGATGGAAAAGCCATCGAATGCCGCGCAATTATGCAGAGCGAGGAAATCGCGCGCAGTATCCGCCTCCGGTTGCAGCCCATGCGGACAGAAGATGCGGCCTATTTGTTCAGCCGCCTCATCGACATCGTGCGTTGCAACACGGCCATAGGCTGTAAGCCGCGGCACAGCCGGAGACTTCCAACTACGATCAGCGGCTGCATCTGCAGTCATGGCCTACGTCGCCCGTCGAGATCGTTTGAAACCTATAATAATTAGCAACTGACGTCGAGGGATTCGTTTTCTGGATAGACTCGGCGTCGCCCCGGCTTGATCCTCCCACGCGTGCAGCAAGGAGATCCGCCATGATCACACTCGAAAAAGGCATCACGCGCGCAGGTACCGGCTATGCCGGCAAGACCTGGAATATCCTGGGTCAGCTCTATTATCCGAAAGCCGTCACCGACTCCACGTTCGCCTTCGAGACCAACAGCGAGCCCGGGCAGTTCGTGCCGGTTCACGTTCATCCCACCCAGGACGAGTTCATCCTGGTGCAGGAAGGCGTCCTCGACCTCAAGCTCGACGGCGTCTGGGTCAAGGCGAATGCCGGCGACCTCGTGCGCATGCCGCGCGGCATTCCGCATGGCTACTTCAACAAATCCGACAAGCCGGCGCGCGCGCTGTTCTGGGTCTCCCCGATGCAGAAGCTGGAAGCGCTGTTCAACATGCTCGACAATCTCGCCGACCCAGCCGAAGTGGTGCGGATCTCGGCGGAACACGAGGTCGACTTCCTGCCCCCGGAGGCCAACGACTAGGCGGCAGCGCGGGCCCCAGCGGGCGCCCCCGCCCTTTTGTTGCGGTACGAACGGCGCGCGATCATCGCTATCGGCTCCGTGCGCCTGCGGCATGAGCAGCGGCTGCGCTCGAACGAGATGCGATCGGCGAGATCCTTCTCGCCCTGATTTCGATGCTGCCCCATCCGTCGGCATCGCACGCCTCGGTCGCGCCGGGCGACCTTCGTCACCATCAAACTCTCGCGGGCTTCTGCAGCGCGGCGGGCGAATGCCGCCCGAACGCGGCTGCGCGCTCGACAACAAGGAGGTCCCATGATCAGCCGAAAGAATGTCTGTGTGATCGGCGCCGGCGTCTCCGGCCTGGCTGCAGCCAAAGCATTCACCGCCCGCGGGCACGACGTCACCATCGTCGAGCGGAGCGTCGATCTCGGCGGCGTCTGGGAGCCCGCGCGGTCCTATCCCGACGTGCAGACGCAGAGCCCCAAGGAGCTCTATCGCTACACCGACAAGGCGATGCCGGATCACTACCCCGAATGGCCGAAGGGACCGCAGGTCCATGCCTATCTTGCCGACTACGCGAAATCCCACGACCTCATCCGCCTGATGCGGTTGAACACGACCGTGCTTGCGATGCAGCGCCGCAGTGACGGCAAGCCTGGATGGAGCCTCGACCTCAAAACAGGAGACCGGACGCGCCGGGAGGATTTCGATTTCGTCGCCGTCTGCACCGGTCAGTTCAACGAGCCGCAGACGTTGTCGCTTGGCGGCGAAGATCAATTCGCGGCCGCCGGCGGCTTGATCCTGCATTCCTCGAAATACAACGATGCCGCGCTCACGAAGGGGCGCGACGTGGTGGTCCTCGGCGGCTCGAAATCGGCAACCGACATCGCGGTCAACGCCGTGCGCTCCGGCGCGCGCTCGGTCACGATCGTGCTTCGTGAAGCGGTGTGGCGCATTCCCTACTTCATCGGCGGTCTGATCAACTTCAAGCGCATCCTCTATATCCGCGCCCAGGAGCAGATGTTCCCAAGCTGGGGCATGGGCCCGCTCTCGCGCCTTGCCCATCTGCTGGCCAAGCCGCTCGTCTGGGCCAATTGGCGCGGCCTGGAAAGCCTGCTCAAGATGCAGTTGAAGCTCGCCAAATGCAACATGGTGCCGAAGGGCAGGATCGAGGACGGCGTGAACTGCTCAGTCCCGATCGCGACGCCCGACTTCTTCCCGATGGTCGCAGACGGCCGGATCAAGGCCGTCTACGGCACCTTCGGCCATTACGAGCCGAACACCATCGTGACCAGCGGCGGCGAACGAATTCCGGCCGACGTCGCGATCCTCGCCATCGGCTACAAGCTCGGGGTCCCGTTTCTGTCGGATGCCGACCGCGCCAGACTGGTCGATCCGGACGGGCAGTACCGGCTCTATCGGCTGATCGCCAATCCCGATCTTCCCGACATGGGATTCGTCGGCTTCAATTCGAGCTTCTGCACCGTGCTCTGTGCGGACATGGCCGCCAACTGGCTGGTGCGGTATGCCGACAAACAGCTGGCGCATCAACCGAGCGAGCGCGAGATGCGCGACAACATCGAGATGATGCTGCATTTCAAGCGGATCGAGCGCCCTGCCGCGGGCGTGTATGGCGGACTTTGCGTCGCGCCCTACCACTTCAAGCATTTCGATGAACTGCTTGCCGACATCGGCGCTCAGCGCCGACGGCGCAATCCATTCGCCGAGATGTTCACGCCGCCCGATGCGGACGCGTATAACGACTTCCTCGCATCCGCGCCGGCCTATCAGGCCGGCTGAGGTGGCGGCGAACAGTCTCGCCGCGCTGCAGACACAGTGACGCCGCAAGCGCGACGCATTGCAGAGGGATGGCCGGCCCTGTGGAGCGCTGGCCTTCCCGACACAGTCGGGCTATCCAAGGCGCCCCGGCCTCCAGCCGTTCGCCTCGGAGCCTGCCATGATCCTCTCGACCCATCTCCGCACCATCGGTCTCGCCGCTTCGGCCGCGTTCCTCCTGACCACCGCGGCCCAAGCCGCAGAAGTCCACGTCATGATCTCCGGCGGCATGACCGCTGCGTTCAAATCCCTGGTGCCGGAATTCGAGCGGCGCTCGGGTCACAAGGTCACGATTGCCTACGGCCCGTCGATGGGAACAACCACGAATGCGATTCCCGTTCGCCTCGAGCGCGGCGAACCTGCCGATGTCCTCATCATGGTGGGCTACGCACTCAGCGATCTCACCACCAAGGGCAAGGTGACGCCGGATAGCCGCGCGGACCTCGCCAACTCGCCGATCGGCGTCGCGGTCAAGTCGGGGACGCCGCATCCCGATATTTCGAACGCGGAAGCCGTGAGACGCATGCTGATCGCCGCCAAGACCATCGCCTATTCGGACAGCGCGAGCGGCGTCTACGTCTCCACCGAGATGTTCGACAAGCTTGGCATCAAGGACGAGATGAAAGGCAAGGCGCGGATGATTCCGGCCACTCCCGTCGGCGAGATCGTCGCCCAGGGCGAAGCGGAGATCGGCTTTCAGCAGATCAGCGAGCTCAAGCCGGTGAAGGGCATCGACATCGTCGGGCCGCTGCCGGCCGGACTGCAGAAGATCACCGTGTTCTCCGCCGGCATCGCTACGGCCGCCAAGGAGCCGGAGGCCGGCGAGGCGCTCATCAAGTTCCTGCAATCACCGGACGCGCGTCACGTCATCGCGGAAAGCGGCCTCGATCCGATTGTGAGGCGGGCGCCGAACTGACGATGAAGCGTGCCGGCTGAGACGATGGCTCTCCCCCGCCGGTGGCGTGGGAGAGTCGGCCAAGCAGCGTCGGGTGCGCTTACTGGGTGAGCAAAGTCGACTCGCTCAGATTGTTGGCGCCGTAGGCCTTCTTGAGCAGACCGTTCGCCTTGGAATCCGTCATGAACTTGGTGACGAAGGCCAGCGACTGCGGATGCTTCAGCGGCACCGCGACCGCGGTGTCCGTCTTCTTGAAGGTCTCGGCGAGCACCTTGGTGCCGGAAATCTGCTTGGCGATGAGATTCAATTGATCGCGCGCCAGCGCGAGCGCGTCGATCTCGCCGGCGCTGAGCAGCGCATAGACTTCCTCGTAGGATTTGAAGCCGGTGACGGTCGCCTTCTTCAGGAAAGCCTTGGCACCGCGCAGCACGGTCGTGTCGTTGATGGCCGCTACCTCGGTGCCGGCCTGGTCCAGCGCCGCGATGTTGGCGACGTCGAGACCGGCGCGGATGATGAAGGTGGTCTCGACCGAATCGTAGACCGGACCGAACGAGACCTTGGTTTCGCGCTCCGCGTCCTTCGGCATGAAGGCCACATCCCAGACGCCCCGAGCAGCTTCATCGGTGATCGCATTGGAATTCGGATGCTCGACGAACTCGACGGGCACACCGACCTGCGCGGCCATGGCCTTGCCGAGTTCGACCGGAACGCCTGAATAGCCGCTGTCCGACTTGACGCACCAGAACGCACCGCCGGCGGGGCCAACGGCAATGGCGACACGAAGCTTGCCGGTCGGCGCGATTTCTTCCTTCAAGCCGGCTGCGCCGGCGGCGTTGCCGGCAAACGTGACTACCGCAGCTGCCAGGGCTGCGTCACGCAGCCAGCGCCAAAACGCCATGGCCCTCTCCCATTGGATTGCAGGTTGGATACGAGCCGCACCTTGCCGGGAGCACCGTTAAATACAACTTACCTCGCTTGCGCAAAGCAGCATGCGACGCGCAAAACTTGCGCGTCGCAATTACGGTTTCAAATAACTCGATACCGAAAACCGATTAAGCGTCGCTTAAACGCAGCGCCGAACCGCGACGCCATTGACGATGACCGTGCGGCACGCCGCAGCCGCCACCGGCGGCTTGCGAACCACCACGGCGCCCGCCGCACCGGCGCAGCCGGCCCGCACGACGCCCCGAGCGCAGACCACGGCGTTGGCATCCGACATCGACACGAACGGCATCGCCGCCAGGATGAACAATCCGCACAGCGTGGAAATAATGGCACGTGAGACAATGGCGCTCATCTTCAAACTCCTGATCATGATCTGATTGGTCAAATATCCACCCCGTCGCGACCTTGCCTGGGACTCCCCCGCCCGACAATTGTGACAATTTGGGTGGATCGCGCTCGTATGCATCTCGGATGGTAACCATGGACGGCAGCCGCTCCGCATCAGCGATTGGCCGCGAACTGCGCGAGCATGCCCTTGCAGCCAGGCGTCAGCGCGCCGGCATTGGCCGCGAGGCACTGCGCGATTCGACCGCCACCCGGCTCGATGCCGCTGCACAACGCCCGCGCGTCGGCGCCGCAGGCGGCCCTCACGATGCGCAACTCCTCGAGCGGCCGCAGCGGTCGCAGCACCAGCGCCGGCGGTGCAGCAGTGGTTGTCACCGCGGGCGCGGCGACAGCCGCAGTCGCCGGCGCGGCGCCGCCGCGCGAAGACGCCATCGCCTGGGCGCAGGGAGCGGACAGCTTGGCCTTGTTCTGCTCCAGGCATTGCAGCGCCGCGGCGCCGCCCGGCGGCACGCTGCTGCAGACCTTGCGGTAATCGGAGCCGCAGGCACTCCGGATCGCGGCCACCTGCGCCTCGCTCGGTTGGGCTGCGGGCGCTGACGCCGCTGCAGCCGGCTTGGCCGCCGGGGACTGCGTAGGCACGGCCGCAACGGCCGCGGCCGGCTGCGCCGCTGACTTCGGAGGCTCGGGAGGCTTGCTCGCCTCGGCGACGGCCGGCTTGGCCGGGGCGGACGGCGCCGAAGCCGGCTTAGCTTCCGCGGCAGGCTTGGTTTCCGCCGGCGGCTTGGCCTCCGCCGAGGGCCTGGTCTCTGCCGCGGGCTTGACCTCTGCCGCAGGCTTGGCCTCTGCCGCGGGCTTGGCCTCCGCGGCAGGCTCGAGCGCCTTGACCGCCGTCTGACAAGATGAGGACAGGCTCGCGATGTTCTTCTGCAGGCATTGGAACGCCGCCGTGCCGCCGGGCGGCACGCTCGCGCATTTCGCCATGTAGTCGGACCGGCACGCCGACTTGATCGCGTTGCGCTGCGCATCGCTCTGCGCCAGCGCCTGCGTTGCTGCAAGGCCGGCCGCCGCGGCCATCCCGAGCACCAGCATTCTCCTGAAGCGATTGATCATCGGTCGATCCTCAATGGTGTCGTGCTTCAATGACTTGTCGCCAGCGCAGCCGCCCGCATGGTGGCCAATCGGGTCTCATCAGTATGCGCACGTGCATATCGGCCCAGGCTGCGCCGGCGGCGGATGCCTGACAATTGGGAAAATTTGGGTGGATCGCATCCTCACTCCGCCGGCGCCGGCCGCAGCGCCGGCTGCGCCGCCGGAAGCTCCGGCGGCAGGATCAGCGCGGCGATGACCGCGACCAGGCAGAGCGCGGCGAAGGCCTGCAGCATGGTGACGAAGCCGCCGCGCTCATACAGCCAGGCGACGAGGCCGACGGAGGCGCCGGCCGCGGTGAAGCCGATGAAATAGCGCACCGCATAGGCGCGCGAACGCCATTCCTCGGCGGTGTACTTGCCGACCATGGCGTCGTTGACGGTGACCTGCCCGAACGCACCCATGACGATGCCGATCGAGGCCAGGATCAGCGCCCAGTCGCGCGCGTCGGCGGCGAGATACAGCAGCGGCGCCAGCACCAGCGACAGCGGCAGCGCGATCGTCTTCAGCGCGTGGCGATCGAGCAGCCGGCCGATCGTATACTGCGTCATCGCGCCGAACACGTAGACACCGGCCGCGATCACGCCGAGCAGTGCCGGGCTCTGCGTCAGCCCCGCCAGCCGTTCCGCGAACAGTTTTGGCAGCGCCACGGTGATCGCGTTGAACGTCGTCGAGATCGCGATCACCACCAGCAGCAGCGCCAGCACCACGCGCCACATCTGGTCGCGCGCGACGCGGGCCTGCGCCGCCGCCTGCTTCGATCCGCGGCGGTCCTCATGCACGACCGCCAGCGCGAATACCACGCCGATCGCCACCGTGATCACCCCGGGTACGATGAAGGCGAAGCGCCAGCCGAGATATTGCCCGACCACGCCGGTGACCAGCGCAGACGAGGCGACGCCGAGATTTCCGAACACGCCGTTCAGCCCCATGTCGCGGCCGAGCCGGTCGGCATAGGACACCAGCATCGCCGTTCCCACCGGATGATAGATCGAGGCGAACAGGCCGATCGAAAGCAGCGCCGCGCCGAGCTGCCACGGCGTCCGCACCAGGCCGACCGAGATCATCGACAAGCCGATGCCGAGATAGAAGATCAGCATCATGTGCCGCCGGCTCCAGCGGTCGCCGAGCCAGCCGGTCAGGAGCGACCCGGCGCCGAAGGCGATGAAGCCCGGCGTCGCATAGGGCAAGAGGTCCGCATAGGCCATGCCGAGCGCCGGGCCCATGATGATGACCGCGGCTGCGAAGATCAGCATCGCATAATGGTCGATGAAATGGGCCGCGTTGACGAAGCCGATGACGCGGCGGGCGCTGTTCATGGGAGCTGTCCTCGATTCCTGACGGATCGGTTATAGTCGACGCGACCAACGAGAAGCCGCCAATGACCATCGTGGACACGCCATTGAAGCCGCTCGGCGCCGACCGGGTGACGACCGAGCCCGGCGTCCATCTGATCGCGCGCCTCTATCAAAAAGGTGCGCGGCTCGATCCGCACATGCACCGTGAATCCCAGTTGATCTACGCCTCGCGCGGCACGATGCAGGTGACGACGCCGCGGGGACGCTGGCTGGTGCCACCGGACCGCGCGGTCTGGGTGCCGGCGCGCCATGGCCACGCCATCGACATGCTGGCCGACAGCCAGATGCGGACGCTGTATTTCGAGCTGGACTGGCTGAAGCGGGAGACGCGGGGCGCGCGGCTCGACCGCGAGTTCGTCGTGCAGGTGTCGCCGCTGCTGCATCAGGCGATCCTGGCGCTGTTCGCGGCGGACGGCGGGCCGGAGCGCACGGCGCTGCTGGTGCGGCTCGCTCTGCTCGAATTGCGCCGCGCCGAGGATTCCTCGACCTTCATCCCCTTGCCGCAGGATCCGCGCGCGAGACGTGCCGCCCACCTCGTCCTCGCCTCTCCCGCGAGCGAGGAGGACCTGGCGACCCTGGCGGGCAAGGTCGGCAGCTCGGCCCGCACTTTGTCGCGGCTGTTCGCGGCGGAGACGCGGCTGAGCTTCAAGGCGTGGTGCCAGCGCGCCCGGATCGCCGCCGCGATCGAGCGGCTGTCCACCGACCGTCACCTCTCCGTCAAGCAGCTCGCCGCCGATCTCGGCTATGCCAGCGTACCGGCGTTTTCGCATGCCTTCAGGCAGGTCACCGGCCGCACTCCGACCGAATTCGCGGAGCAGACAGGTGCATGACTCGCCGGCCGCATATGCACACCGCGACGGCGGCGTTGACGATTTGTTATGTTTGAATGTCGCCAGCTTTGCCATAAATCCATGTAACATCGCCTTCATCACGCTCCGGGATTCGACCGACATCAGATGGCCAACGCCTTTTTCACCGACCTGATCACCACAATTTCCGAGCGAGGCCGGACGCTGCTGCGCGGCGGCGGCGCCCCTGTCGACAAGCATGATGCGAAAAGCCTGGCCGAGCTGTGCGAGGCGCTGGTGTCCGGCGCCGGCGAGGCCTCGGGCACGGCGATGGCCCGCGACGTTCTCGACGGCTATCACGATCTCGACCCCGAGGGCCGCAAGGCGTTCTTCACCGCGCTGGTGCATGATTTCGGGCCGGACAAGGCCAGGCTCGCCAAGGCGATCGACGACTGGCGCGCGACGCCTTCGGACGAAGGCGCGAGCGCGCTGCATTTCGCCTCCGAGCCGCGCCGGCAGGAGCTGATCCGCCGGCTCAACCGCGCGCCGGGCGGCACGCCCGAGCTGGTGGCGATGCGCACCGATCTCCTGGATCTCATCAAGGGCAATCCGGAACTCGCCGCGCTCGATCGCGACGTCGTGCATCTCTTGAGCTCATGGTTCAACAGGGGGTTTCTCGTGCTGCGTAAGATCGACTGGTCGACGCCGGCGAACATTCTGGAACAGATCATCCGCTACGAGGCAGTGCACGAGATCCACGACTGGGACGATCTGCGCCGCCGCATCGATCCGGTCGATCGCCGCTGCTACGCCTTCTTCCATCCGGCGATGCCCGATGCGCCCTTGATCTTCGTCGAGATCGCGCTGACCGAGACCATCCCCGGCGCCATCGCGCCGCTGCTCGCGGTCGATCGTCCGCCGGTGCCGGCCGACCGCGCCCGCACCGCCGTATTCTATTCGATCTCCAACACCCAGCGCGGCCTCGGCGGCATCTCGTTCGGCAACTTCCTGATCAAGCAGGTGGTCGAGGAGCTGCGGCGCGAGCTGCCGAAGCTGGACACCTTCGTCACGCTGTCGCCGGTGCCCGGCTTCATGCACTGGCTGAAGTCGACGACCGATGCGACCGAAGAGGATCGCAACGTGCTCAAGCTGCTGAACGAGCCGCGCTGGGTCGAGGATGCCGAGATGACCGCCGAGCTGCGCCCGGTGATCGAGCCGCTCGCCGCGCACTACTTCCTGAAGGCGCGGACGTCGAAGGGCAAAGTGATCGATCCCGTCGCCCGCTTCCACCTCGGCAACGGCGCGAGACTCGAGCGCATCAACTGGCTCGGCGACCTCTCGTCCAAGGGCCAGCGCGAATCCGCGACCGTGATGGTGAACTACCTGTATCGGCTCGAGGACATCGAGAAGAACCACGAAGCCTATGCCAATGACGGCGAGGTCGTGGCCTCGAGCGCGGTCAAGAAGCTGCTGCGCGCCGAGGGCCGGCGGCTGCTGGATATGCGGTTGTCGTCGTAGGGCTTGCGGCAGACTGCAGCACTGTCTCACATCCACCTCGCGCCATTGCTGGGCACGCCGCCCACTCCAAACTCCGTCGTTGCCAGGAGCGAAGCGACGAAGCAATCCAGAGTCTTTCGCGTCGCCCTGGATTGCTTCGTTTCGCTCGCAATGACGCCGGTGAGAGACTGTGCTTACGCCACAGCCACCGTCGTCATCCCGGCGAACGCCGGGATCCATAACCACAGGTCGTCGTTTGAGGCAGGCCAGTCGTTAGACCTCGCCAAGCCACATCCGCCGCGGCGTATGGGTCCCGGCGTTCGCCGGGACGACGATGAGGTTGGACCGGTTTCACATTTCAAACAGCTTGGGGACGCGCGATCATAGCCTCGCGGCGCATGGCGCCCGAGTTGCTGCGAAGCATGTCCCTCCGACAAATACAGAGGGCGCAGGGAAGACCGGGTGCTGGCCACACCCATGGCCCCCGTGCGTGAGAAAATGCACGGGGCAGGAACCACAGGTACGACCGGTGCATTCCGGCCTTCCCTGCGCGATGGTTGGAACGGTGTCCTTCGTGCTCTCCCTGGGGATCGGCGTTCTTGCCCCCATCGCCCGCGCGTGCCCATAAGCAACGACACGGACTTGACCTCAGCGTCGAGAGGCCAGGACCACACGACTTCTCCGTCCGCGCAAGTGCCGGTCGTCGCCCAGCACCTCCACGGCCACCGCATCCCACCCCGACGTTCGTGACGACGCGTACGCCCCTCTGCGATGAGGCGGGACGCGCGCAGTATTGCTGATTTTCGGAAATTGTCAAGAGGGAATTTTGCGGCGGGATCAGCGATTGTTATTCGCGGAAGGGCCGACGCCCTTCCAGGACCTCGGCCTTGCCCTCAATGCGTCATCACGAGGTCTTCTGCTTCGCCTCGACGTATCGCGCGAAGCTGTCGAGAATCGACTGCCAGCCGCCCTGCTGCTGCTCGACCGGGTGCGTCGTTTCGGCATCGAAGACAACGCGAACGACGACGCCCTTCGGTCCGGGCTCGAAGTGAACTTCGGCCTTGATCGCCGAAGGCGTACTCGATCAGCCTGTGCTCGACGATTTTGGTGTAGGTGCCGGCGAAGTCGAAGCCCATGCTGCCGTCCTTGGCCTCCATCCGCGACGAGAACGCGCCGCCCTCTCTCAGGTCGACCGTCGCCTTGGTCGTATGCCAGTCGTCGGAAGCAGCGTTCCACTTCACGATGTCGGCCGGCGTCGTATAGGCACGCCAAACCTGATCGATCGGGGCTGCGACGGTGGTTTCGACGGTGATCCTCATGAAACATTGCTCCTGGTTGCATTTGGACGGCTCACTGCATGAGCGCAGGGGGTGGTGTCGGTTAAAAGACGAGCCAGACTGGCCGGTCCCGACACCCGCGAGCCCTCAATGCGTCGAAAAATGAAAAAGACGCCGGTGTGCACGGTCAGCATGCGGTCGGCGTCTGTTGGCGCCCCAGCTCGGAACCCAATCGCTTCCGCCGTCTTCGCGTCGATCAGCGCGCTCAAGGACGAGTTTTGTGCACTGTCACTGAAAGAGCCGAGAACTAGGTGGCCCCTACCATATTCTTACCAAACTTACGTTGAGTTGCTCCGATGATCGCAAAGACGCACCATCTCTTTGCGCAACGAACTCTCGAGCTTAACGTTGAAGGTCCTGCCTTCGTCTGTAAACACCATCGCGGAAAGAAATCGGTAGCGAAATCTGCTCCAAACGGATGTTCCAATAAATGTCTTTAATGCATCTTCCTGAAAAACCGAGATAGGCGAGAGAAAGAAGATCTCAGACCCGCGGGCCCTGATTTCAACTGGGTACCTTTTCTGGGCAATCCATTCATCTGCAGCCGAGTAGTCTAGAGGCAACACCTCGTAAACTCCGCGCTGGAGAGGTAGCTTCCAATGAAAGAACCCCATCGGAATATGGACGGGCATCGCGCCTAAGTTGCGAATGGATACGACCAGATACTTCGGTCGCTCCTTTCCTTCCAAGGAAGAGTGGTGGATGACATTTATGGAGGCGCGCGCACTTATTCTCGTACGGGATGTTCTCATTGCAGCGATCGAGCTAAACAGAGCGACTAAGACGGCCGAGAACGTGCCTAAGACGCCTAGGGCGGCAATCGTATATTGATGAGCCTTCAGAAACTCTTCGATGTTCACGTAGCAGCCTCCCGCTGCGTTAGCGCACTTTCCGACGTGGTCACGCGCCCGATTGGGTTTCGATGACACTTAACGTATTGACTACCTCACTTCATCGTCCCGACAGGGAGTCTTGTGCACTGTCACAGTTCAGGTCATGCCCGAGAGAAATCTCCGTGCCTTCCACGCTACCTGTCACCGCTCCGGCTACCATTTGTGACTTGAGTTCAACCTTCGTTATGTTGATACCTCCTTTGCCGTCGGGAGATGGTACCCACTCGTCCGACTTGGCGCCCAACAGGCCGCGACCAACCGGCACTTCGGCGAAATTGTTGTGCACGACGTCGAGCGGTAAGATGGGGTCTTCAGAACGATCGGAAGACGACGCGATAACAGCAGAAACCCCAGCTTGCTCTCTGTTAACAAACATCAAGGTCGGTACCGGGCTTCCGTTCGCACTTTTTATAGACCACTGGCTTCCTATGTACGGTTTTCCAAACGCACCGGTAGCTCTTTCAACGGGGATGGTAACAGGGCCTGCTGGGTAAACTGCTTCAACAGCGTAGGGAAGCCCTGAGAGCCCGTGATCAATTGGGAGTGCACCAAGTTGACAGCCATTCACAGCAATGACGTATGCATCCTTGCTACCAACAATGCCCTTGGCACGATATTTTTTTAGCTTCTTCGCCTTCTCATCAACCGCTGCGATCCATCGTCGCCGTACCTCCTCATGCGTTACATCCCCAACCTTAAATTCGCCAGGCTTCGGAAACTCCAAATAGTCTTCGGGTACTCCCATGGGCTCCGGTGAAACGGCCTCAATCCAATAAACCTTATTTTCGTGCTCGAACCTAAAGTCCGGCCCCTTAGCAGCGGTTGTGATTTTGAAGCCGAGCGCATCGAGATGACGCGCGATCATCATTTCCCACACTCGCTGCAGGATCTTAGCTTTGTTGCCGCTTACGAGCTCCGTGACGAAGTGCTCTGACGGCAAGTTGAGGGCAAGAAACTTCTCCCACGCCATGAGAACGCACGACTTGTAGTGCGGCGCGGCCTCATATTGCTTGTCCAGGAAACTGCGGACGTTCTGATCCCATCGCGCTTTACGCTGTTCTGTGGTTTCGCGCGCCTTTGGGGGACCAATAAATCTATTCTTGATATTCCGGGGAAACCTGCTGCGGCGGTGCTTTCGCGACCAGCCAGAAACCATGCCCAAATACTGGGTCGCCCTGTGTTCGCGTCGCCGCAGCAGTTGGAGCAGCGTCTCGGCACGAACGCGGTTCGGTGCCGCAGCGCTCATCCTCTCGATGCGGCGCTGCTGTCGCACGATGCGCTTTTTGGCCTGCGCTAAGCGCAGACGCGCGTCGGACACGAACGAAGGCTCGCTTTTCCGCGGCATGACCTAACACGAGAAAAATGGGGTATAAGCACAACCTTTGCGATAGGTGGGAACTTCCACTCGCGAAGGCAAGAGCTCTGAACACGAAATCCAGTTGTCCGGCACGCAAACCACTGGTGCGCCGCCCTTTATATACAAGCGGGTACAGAACTTAGGGCGCCGGATTGACGTTGCGCCAGCACTGGCTGCGGTCCAACTGCCACTCGAAGCCGAAGATGTTGGCCTTGTACGCCCATTTGCGAGAGCCGAGCCTGAGGGAAGATTTGGGTGTGCCCACCAATTCCGGTGAATACCAGTCTTGCGATTGCCGCCCCCGGCGCGGCGCGCCGATGCTTATCCTTCAGGTAGGTTCACAACTATCAATTCTGGCGTTCTCGATGCACCGTGACGCCGTAACCGAAATCCCGCCACTTCACCCCAACGCGCCCTGCGGCCGCAGCCGCAGCACCGCCGCCGGCAGATTGGCCGTGAGCCATTCCGAGATGACCCGTTGCTTCCGGTGATACGCCAGTCCCACCGCGACCACCGCGATGCCGATCAGCGACAGCGCGAAGGGAAACAGCAGCGAGTCCTTGAAGACGACGTCGGCGAGGTGGCCGAGATACATGGTGATGCCGATGGCGCCGAACACGGCGTAGGCGCGGCGGACGATGATGACGGCGATCGCGAGCAGGCCGACGTTCAGCAGGCAGTAGATGGCCTTGCCCGGCTCGGTCGCGCCTTCCGTGGCGCTGACGCCGCCCCAGAAGGCCATCAGGCCGAACAGGTGCAGCCAGAAGCCGAAGTCGCGGCTGTGGCTGGTGTAGTCGACGATCCACGCCACCGCGAGAATGCCGAGGCCGAACCAGATCGACACGATGCGGCGCATCTCCCAGTCGAAATGGCTGACATTGAAGATCCAGGGCGTGAGGTCCATCGACATGAACCACAGTGCGACCGACATGATCGCGACGATGAAGGGCACGCGATAGAAGCGCAGCGCGATCGCGCCCGCCGCGATCGTGGCGATCTCCATGAACAGCCAACTGCCCTTGATCCAGACGTAGAAGTCATGAACCGTGCCGGGCTTGCCGAACTTGCCCCACCAGCCGAATTCGGCCTGGACGCCGTAGACGGCGAGCGGTGCCATCGACACGGCGATGGCGATCAGCAGGCCGCCGGGGACGCGCAAGCTCCGGCGCCAGAGGTGGTCGCCGGCGAAGCCGAACGCGGCGGCATAGGCGAGCGCGCAGGCCGTCAGGGCGCGGCCCCCCATCTGCGAGAAGGCCACCGTCGAGAACAGGCCCATGGCGCCGATCACGATCAGCGCGCCGGCGTACCAGAGCAGATGCGCGGCATCGAATTTGGCGTGCGCCGCCGGACCCGCCTTCGCCTGTTGCTCGAGGTAGGTCAGCAACCGCTGCAACTCGTCGGGTCCGATCGCGCCTGCCCCGGCGGCGGCGCGCAGATCTTGTTCCGAATAGGCCATCGTCATCACCCTCTGTGACCCCGCCGGGAGACGGCACGCAGGGGTCCGATCGCGCAAACGCCTGGGGACGTCGCGCGTCGGGACCGGTGCCGACGGGGCGGATATGGGTGAGTGTAGCGGAATGTGAGCGACGTTCAATATAATTTTGAACGACGCTCAAATATCTACGACCAACATTCTAAATTACCCATCGCGACGCGGGGGCTAAAGCTGCTTCGACCCCGCCCTTCTCCACACCGTCATGGCCGGGGCTTGTCCCGGCCATCCATGTCGTGCGCCTGGAATGACGACGTGGATGCCCGGGACAAGCCCGGGCATGACGAGTCCTGGGTTGGCGGTTTGCCTCATCGCTGAGGCCAGAGGTTGGCGGATACGACCACCAGAGGCCCGCAGCGCAGTCGCCTCAATCCTTGAAATACGGCTCGACCGGGCCGTGGACCTTGATGGTCAGCGGGTTGCCGTGGCGGTCCTTGGCATTCCCTGCGGCGACGCGGATCCAGCCTTCGCTGATGCAGTATTCCTCGACATTGGTCTTCTCGGCGCCCTTGAAGCGGATGCCGACGTCACGCGACAGGATCTCCGCATTGTAATAGGGGCTCTTCGGATCGACCGACAGCCGGTCAGGAAATGGGGTCGCAGTCGTCTCGTTGTCGCTCACAGCAGTGCCTCGATCTCTTTCTTCAACGCCTCGGGCGTGGTGGTCGGCGCATGGCGCGACACCACATTCCCATGGCGATCGACCAGGAATTTGGTGAAATTCCATTTGATCGCCGAGCCCAAGAGGCCGGTCTTCTCGCCCTTCAGGAACTTGTAGAGCGGATGTGCATCGGTACCGTTGACGTCGATCTTCGCAAACAGCGGGAAGGTGACGTCGTACTTGCCGGCGCAGAACGCGCCGATCTCCTCGGCCGTGCCGGGCTCCTGGGCGCCGAACTGGTTACAGGGAAATCCGAGCACGGCAAAGCCCCTGTCCGCATAGGCGCGGTGCAGCGCCTCGAGGCCGCGATATTGCGGCGTGAAGCCGCAGGCGCTGGCGGTGTTGACGATCAGCAGCACCTGGCCTGCGAAGCGCTTCAGCGGCACCTCCTCGCCCTTCAGCGAGGTCGCGGTGAAATCATAGATGCTGGCCATCAGCCCAGCACCGGATCGATCGGCGAAGCCGGGGTACCGCCAGCCTCGATCGCTTCGCCAGCGAGAAGGCACGCGTCCTCGCGAAAGCGCTGGCCGACAAGCTGGACGCCGACCGGGACGCGGCCGACCATGCCGGTCGAGACCGTCAGGCCCGGCAGGCCGAAGAACGGAATCGCGATCTGCGTGAGCTGGGCGTGCCAGACCTGCTGGAACGACTCCTCGTCCTTGCGGTCGAGCTGATCGGCGAACGGCAGCATGCCCGACACCGGCATCAGCAGCAGCGGATGCTGCTCCATGAACAGGAGCCATTGCCGGGTCAGCGCGGCGCGGCGCGCGAGCGTCTGCGACAGGTCGAATGGGTGAACCTTGTCACTGACGCCGCGCAGGCAGGCCAGCGCACCCGGGTCGCCCTCCTTCTCGGCCGCTGCGAGTTGCGCCTCGTAGCCGTCGCCGAGCCAGAGACGGGTCTGCAGCAGCGCGGCCTCCTGCATCGGCGGCGTGTCCGCGATCTCCTCGACGGTCCAGCCGGCGGCTTCCAGCCGCCCGGCGGCATCGCGCAAGGCGGCCACGACCTCCGGCACCGGGTTCAGCCCGTCCGGGTTGACGCAGAGGGTGACGCGCTTCGGCAGCGGCGGGCCCTCGAGCGGCACCGGCATCCACCAGACATCGCGGACGTCGCGCGCCGACATCGCGGCCAGCGCGATCCTGACGTCGTTGACCGTGCGGGCGAGCGGGCCCGAGACGGCGCTGATCTGCGGGCCGATCGGGCGCTCGGGGAACTGTGTATTGAAGGCCGGGATGCGGCCGACCGTCGGGCGCAGGCCGTGGATGCCGCAGGCATAGGCGGGATAGCGGACGGAGCCGGCGATGTCGGTGCCATGACCGATATGGCCGATGCCCGCCGCGGTGGCCGATCCTGCGCCGCCCGAGGAGCCGCCCGGCGTGATGCTGGGGTCGCGCGGATTCTTGGTGTGGCCGTGGATGAGGTTGCTGGTGAACCAGCGATAGGACACCGCCGGGGTGTTGGTGCGGCCGAGCAGCACGGCACCGGCCTTGACCAGGTTGTTGACGACCGGATTGTGAGCCGAGGCGATCGCGTCCTTCTGCAGCTTGAGGCCGTTGGTGGTGGCGAAGCCGGCCTGGTCGACATTGACCTTGATCGTCACCGGCACGCCGGCGAGAGGCCCCGGATCCTCGCCGCGCGCCAAGGCGGCGTCGATGGCATCCGCCTGTTGCAGCACGTCCTCGGGGCGATGGTCGATCACGGCATTGATCGCCGGATTGACCGCATCGAGCCGCGCCAGCGCCGCGGTCGCGGCATCGCGGGCGGAGACCTGCTTCGACTTGATGAGGGCGGCAAGGTCGGCAGCCGGCAGGCGCCAGAGATCGGTCATGGGAAGCTCCGTGGTGTCGGGGCTTGTTCTAGCGCGAGCACTTACCGGGAGAAAGCCGTCGCGGCGCGGCACTCCAGCATAGCTTCGGCAGCAAACCGCATGGGTCTTGTTGCACTCGCCCTCGCCTCCTCGTCATGGCCGGGCTTGTCCCGGCCATCCACGTCGTGCAGCGCGCGTGGACCGACGTGGATGCCCGGGACAAGCCCGGGCATGACGGAGAGACAAACTGGCCGCGTGTCATGGGTGCGAAGTGCGGTCGCGATCAATACCCATCCTGCATCGATCGATCCGGAATCAGGCTTGGTCAAGCTTCACGTTCGACTTTAAGAGCTGAAGCAAGCACATCACAAAAGGGGGAAACCACATGATCAGACCGGGCACCATCATGGCCGCAACATTCGTTCTCGCCGCTGCAGCAACGCTGGCGCCGCGCGCGGGCCACGCCGAGACCTATGCCTATGTCGGCAACGCCGACAGCAACGACATCAACGTGTTCAAGTTCGATGCCGCGACCGGCGAGATGATCCCGGTGCAGACGGCTTCCTTCGTCGGCGTCGAGAAGCCGGGCTCGTCGACCCCGCTCGCGGTCAGCCCGGACAAGACGGTGCTGATCGCCGGCATCCGGTCGCAACCGTTCCAGGCCGAGAGCTTTGCGATCAATGCCAAGACCGGTCAGCTCAGCCACCTCGGCAACGGCCCGCTCGCCGACAGCATGGCCAACATCGCCTTCGACCGCACCGGCAAGGTGCTGTTCAGCGCCTCCTATGGCGGCAACAAGGTGACGGTGAATCCGATCCAGGCCAATGGCGTCGTCGCGGCGCCGAGCCAGGTGATCCCGACCGGGCTGAACGCCCACGCCTTCCTGCCCTCGCCCGACAACCGCTTCGTGTTCGCGACCAATCTCGGCTCCGACCAGGTGCTCGGATTCGCCTTCGACGCCGCGACGGGCACGCTGACGGCCAGGGAGGCGCTGACGGTGAAGACGCCGGAGAAGTCAGGGCCGCGCCACTTCATCTTCCACCCGAACGGCAAGTTCATCTACCTTCTGCACGAGCTCAACGCGGATCTCGCGGTCTATGCCTATGACGCGGAGAAGGGCAGCTGGAGCGAGCAGCAGCGCACCACCGCCCTGCCCTCAGGCTTCACCGGCAAGCCCTGGGCGGCCGATCTGCACGTGACGCCGGACGGCAAGTTCCTCTACGCCTCGGAGCGCGGCTCGAACACGATTGCCGGCTTCAAGGTCGATGCGGCCAGCGGGCGCCTGAGCCTGATCGGCAGCGTGCCGACCGAGACCCAGCCACGCGGCTTCGCCATCGATCCCACCGGGCGCTATCTCGCCGCCGTCGGCGAAGTGTCGAACGGGATGACGGTGTATCGGATCGACCCGGCCAGCGGCGCGCTCACGAGCCCGAAATCCTACGCCGTGGGCAAGAAGCCGAACTGGGTGGAGTTCGTCAGCCTGCCGTGAGCGAACGACAGGGCCGCCACGAGATCGGACGTGGCGGCCCGGCGTTTCCATCGGCGCTGCGAGTGCCTATATGCAACGCCATGACGATGCCTGCCGCCCAGCCTGACCGCCATCCCCTCGCAGTTCAACATCCGGAACTCGACGACGCCTCGATCCGCCTGCTGGTCGAGACCTTCTACGGGCGCGCACGGGAGGACGAGCTGATCGGCCCGATCTTCAACCGTACCGTGGAGGATTGGGACGAACATATCGGCAGGATCAGCGATTTCTGGTCGTCGATGTTCCTGAAGACCGGCCGCTACAGCGGCGCGCCGATGCGGCCGCATCTGTTGCTATCGTTGCAGGGGCCGCATTTCGACCGCTGGCTGCAACTGTTCGAGGCGACGGCGAAGGACCTGCTCGCGCCGGAGCTCGCGGAGCTCTTCATCGTCCGCGCCCGCCGCATCGCCGACAGTTTCGAGATGGGCATCGCCAGCACGCGCGGCGACATCGCGCGCCCGCGCCATTCGGTCTGATCTCGGCCGCAAGCACGCGGGCGTTCGGGAAGCGGCGATGCGGCCGTTCTGCGCTCAATGGCGCGTCATCGATTGCGCCGGCATGTTGAAGATCGCTTCGGAGAACGGGAACTCCAGCACAATCTCACCGTCCTCGTCGGTCACCTCGATGACGGCCGTCATCAGCGCCGCGTTGCCGCCTTCGGTCCGCAGCAGTTCCTTGATCATGTCGCGCGCGACTTCCCAGGCGCGGTCGGGACTGCGCAGCACCTCGCCGTCGGTGTCGGAGACCAGTTCCTCGCCGATCCGTGTGTTGAAGAAATATCTAGGCATCATCAGCTTCCAATGGGGTCGCGCGCTGGGGTTTTGAAGTCTCGAACATCTCACGACTGCTTTATCCGGCCAGCTCAGCCCCCCAAGCTAGGGACCGAATTGAACGGTGTTGCGAAGCCATCGATCACGAATTCGTTGTTTTCACGGCTCGTTCCGACGAAAACGGCAGCAACTCGCATCTGCAACTTCGCACTGCAATAAACAGGCCTGAGAGGCTCAAACAAAAAGATTCCACTGGCGAACTTTTCGTAGCACGGTAGTTTATTGCTGAGGACGATAACCGTCCCGACTTGAAGGAGAGGACAATGGCCTGGAAAGCACCGAAGATCGTTGAAGTGCCGGTCGGCATGGAAATCAACATGTACGCCTGCGCGGCCCGCAAATAATTCGCGGGTGTGACGTCCAGGTCTCGGCGATCAGGACGTCGACGCTTGAGGGTGGGGATCAGCGACCGCGTATGTGCCAGCCCGTACGCTGGTCGGATGTCCCCCCCTCGTCACCTTCCCTGCGGGCGGTCCTGACCGTTGGTCAGCCTGCCTGTCGGTGATCCTGCCGCTGGTAATCGCGTGCGCCACCACAGCTGAATTCCAGGAGACGGCTCATGCTTCGCCTCGTCGTCCTGGGCGCCGCCGCGGGCGGTGGAGTGCCACAGTGGAATTGCGGCTGCGCCGTGTGCCGTGCCGCGCGCACCGATCATCCCGAGATCAGCAACAGCCAAGCCTCGGTCGCGGTCAGCGCTGATGGCGCCAACTGGTTCCTGATCAACGCCTCGCCCGATCTGCGCCAGCAGGTTACCCGCACGCCGCAACTGCATCCGAAGCCCGGCACCCTGCGCCACAGTCCGATCGCGGGCGTGATCCTGACCAATGGCGAGATCGACGCGGTCACGGGGCTGCTGTCGATGCGCGAGAGTTCACCTTTCTCGATCCATGCGCACCCCAAGGTGCTTGCGATCCTCAGATCGAACAACATCTTCGATGTGCTGAAGGACGAGACCGTCAAGCGCGTGCCGATCGTGATCGACGTACCGTTCCGGCCGCTGCTGCAGGACGGCCGGCCCTCGGGCCTGGAGATCACGGCCTTCGCCGTCTCGGGAACGAGCGCGTGGTATCTGCGCGACAAGCAACATCCCGGCGGCAGCTCCTCGACCGGCGACACGCTGGGCCTGAAGATCGCCGATCTCGAAGGCGGGCAATATTGCTACGTCATCGCCGCCTGTGCCGGCGTGGACGATGATCTGAGAACGAGATTGAGGGGCGCGCCCTTGGTGCTGTTCGACGGCACGGTGTGGCGCGACGACGAGATGATCCAGGCCGGACTCGGCAACAAGACCGGGCAGAGCATGGGACATATCGCGATGTCCGGAGAAAGCGGCGCGATCAAGCAGCTGGCGGACCTCGCGATCGGCAGGAAGATCTTCCTGCACATCAACAACTCCAATCCGGCGTGGCTGCACGCCTCACCCGAGCGGCAAACGTTGGAACGCGAGGGATGGGAAATCCCCGCTGAAGGGATGGAGATCGTACTGTGAGTGAGGTCAATCTGAGCGGAATGACGGCGCTGTCGATCGGACACGGCGTGACGCTGAACAATGCAAGCGAATTGGAAGCAGCACTTCGCCATATCGGCGCGACGCGCTATCACAACCACCACCCGTTTCATAAGCTGCTGCACGGCGGCAAGCTCAACAAGGGCCAGGTGCAGGCCTGGGCGCTGAACCGCTACTACTATCAGTCGACGATCCCGCTGAAGGACGCGATGGTGATGACGCGTTTCCGCGACCGCGCCACGCGGCTGGAATGGCGGCACCGCATCGAGGATCATGATGGCGATGTCGGCAGCGAGGGCGGCATCGAGCGCTGGATCAAGCTGACCGAAGGCCTCGGCCTCGACACGGCCTACGTCGAATCGACCGAAGGCATCTTGCCGGCCACCCGCTTCGCGGTCGAAGCCTATGTGCATTTCTGCCGCGACCGCTCGCCGCTAGAGGCGATCGCCTCGTCACTGACCGAGCTGTTCGCGCCGAGCATCCATGAAGAGCGCATCTCCGGCATGCTCGAGCACTACGATTTCGTCAACAACGATACGATGAGCTACTTCAAGCGCCGTCTCACCCAGGCGCCGCGCGACGCGAACTTCGCGCTGCATTACGTCAAGGAGCACGCCACCACGCCGGAGCAGCGCGCCGCCGTGTGCAACGCGCTGATCTTCAAGACCAACGTGCTGTGGGTGCAGCTCGACGCGCTGTATCATGCCTATGTCGAGGGCCACATCCCGCCCGGCGCCTTCGTGCCGAAGGAGGGCTGAGCGTGGTCTTCGCGGCTCTCTCAAGTGTACCGGTGCCACCCTCCCCTGGAGGGGGAGGGTCGGCTCGCGCGAAGCGCGAGGCGGGGTGGGGTGAAGCCACCTGCCGCGGTGCGCATGGAGAGATCGCCCCACCCCGTTGCGCATCGCGGGCGATGCGCAACGACCCTCCCCCTCCAGGGGAGGGTGGGCACCGCCGATGCCGCGGCATCGGACCGAACGCAACAATCATCGGCTAGAGACCCGCCATGGCCCCGCGTCATATCCAAGTCACCGAGACCAGCCGCGTGGTGTTGCCGCGGCATGCGAAGCTGAAGTTCGACGAGACCCGGCAGGTCTGGGTGATCCTGGCGCCGGAACGCGTGCTGGCGCCGGACGAGATCGCAATCGAGGTGCTCAAGCTGTGCGATGGCGCGCGCAGCGTTGCTGATATCATCGACGAGCTCGCGGCGAAATATGCCGCGCCTCGCGACGTCATCGCGACCGATGTGGTTGCCATGCTGCAGGATCTCGCCGACAAGGGATTCCTGACCGAGGTTCGGGAGACGACATCATGACCGAGCTGACCGACACCTCACCGCCCATCGACAGCAATGACGGCCTCGCCGTGCTGGAGCGGCGCGGTTCCGTGGCCGAAACCTACGGCATTCCGCTCGCCGTGCTGCTCGAACTCACGCATCGCTGTCCGCTGCAATGCCCCTATTGCTCCAACCCGCTGGAGCTCGATCGCGCCGGGCAGGAGCTGACGACGGCGGAGTGGAAGAAGGTGCTGTCCGAGCTCGCCGAGATCGGCGTGCTGCAGATCCACTTCTCCGGCGGCGAGCCGACCGCGCGCAAGGATCTGGTCGAGCTGGTGCAGCATGCCAACGACGTCGGCCTCTACACCAACCTGATCACCTCGGCCGTGCTGCTGACGCGGGAGCGGCTGAAGGAGCTGGCCGATGCCGGGCTGTCCCATGTCCAGATCAGCTTCCAGGGCAGCGAGGCCGGCATCGCCGACCGCGTCGGCGGCTACAAGGGCGGCCACGTCAAGAAGCTCGAGGTCGCGCGCTGGACCCGCGAGCTCGACCTGCCGCTGACGGTCAACGCCGTGATGCACCGGCAGAACCTGCATCAGCTGCCCGACATCATCCAGATGGCGGTCGATCTCGATGCCGACCGGCTCGAGGTCGCCAACGTGCAATATTACGGCTGGGCGCTGAAGAATCGCGCCAGCCTGATGCCGACCTACGCCCAGCTCGAAGAGACCGACCGCCTGGTCGAGGAGGCGCGCGAGCGGCTGAAGGGCACGCTGACGATCGACTACGTCGTGCCGGACTATTACGCGCTGCGGCCGAAGAAGTGCATGGGCGGCTGGGGCCGGCAGTTCTTCAACATCTCTCCCTCGGGCAAGATCCTGCCCTGCCACGCCGCCGAGAGCATCACCGGGCTCGACTTCATGTCCGTGCGGTCGAACCATTCGATCGCCTGGATCTGGCAGAACTCCGAGGCCTTCAACCGCTACCGCGGCACCGGCTGGATGAAGGAGCCGTGCAAGTCCTGCGAGTTCCGCGAGATCGATTTCGGCGGCTGCCGCTGCCAGGCGTTCGCGCTGACCGGCGATGCAGGGAATACCGATCCGGCCTGCACGCTGTCGCCGCTGCACGAGAGCATCTTCAAGCAGGCCGAGCGTGACGCGGCCTCGGGCCAGGACCGCTTCCTCTATCGCAACTTCGCCGGCGGCACGCCTGAGAGCAATGATGCCTGACGCCGAAGCCGGCCGCGCCTCCGCGCGCCGCAGCGATCCGTTCGCGCCGCTGACGTCGGAATGGCTGGATGTCTCCGGCGGTCACCAGATCTATGTCGAGAGCAGCGGCTGCGCTGGCGGCATTCCCGCGGTCTATCTTCATGGCGGGCCGGGCTCCGGATGCCAGCCGGATCACCGCCGCCTGTTCGATCCCGAGCGCTTCCATGCCGTGCTGTTCGACCAGCGCGGCGCCGGCCGCTCGCGTCCTGCGCGCAGCCGCGACAACAACACCCTGCCCGACCTGATCGCCGACATGGAGGCGATCCGCGAAAAGTTCGGTTTCGACCGCTGGATCGTCGCCGGCGGCTCCTGGGGCGCCACCTTGGCGCTGGCTTATACGCAGGCGCACCCGACGCGCGTCACGGGGCTGGTGCTGCGAGCGACGTTCCTCGGCACCCGTGCGGAAGTGGAGACGGCCTTCGGCGAGACGCTGGCGCGCTTTCACCCTGCCCTGCACCGCGACTTCCTGGAAATGCTGCCGGAGAACGAACGCGCCAACCCGTGCGACGCCTACTTCCGGCGCATCCTCGATCCCGATCCGGCGATTCATGGCCCAGCTGCGCGCGCCTGGCACGACACCGAGCGGGCGCTGTCCGAGATCAAACCGGCCCGCGCCCATCTGGATCGGCTCGCCATCCGCTCCGGCACCGCCTTGCCGGCGACGCCGTTCATGGAGGCGCATTACTTCTCGCAGGACAGCTTCATGGCGAAAGGCCAGTTGCTGCGGGATGCGAGCAGGCTCAGCGGGATTCCCGGAATCATCGTGCAGGGCCGCTATGACCTGCTCTGTCCGCCCTCCACCGCCGCGCGCCTGGCCGAAATCTGGCGCGACGCCGAAATCCGTGTCGTCGAAGCCGCAGGTCACAATCTTTATGATCCCGGCATCCGCGATGCGGTCATGAAAGCCATCTGCGATATGGCGACGCGCACGACTGCGCCTTAAACACATGGTCATCTCTCTTCATCCTGAGGAGCCATGCGCGGCATGGCGTCTCAAAGGATGAGGCCCCAGACATCCCCCCGCCTCATGGTTCACCGGGCAATGCGCAGCATTGTCCGGGAGACGCGCCAAGTGACGCCCTCACCATGAGGAATTGGCCGCTGAACAAGGACATCTGCAATGCCCATCGCCGGGAAAGGCATGCTTTTGACATCGATGAACATCGATGCTGAGCATGAAGCCGATTTCAACAATTGGTATGACAGCGAACATCTCGAAGAGCGCGTGGCCATCCCCGGCTTCATCGAGGCGCGACGCTATGTCGCCGAGCAGGGCAGCCCGAAATATCTCTGCCTATATTCGACCGAAACGATCGACGTGCTCGACAGCGCGGCCTACCGCGCCCGGCTGGAGTCGCCGACGGAATGGTCGAAGGCGGTGATGGCGCGGTTCAAGAACATGATCCGCAGCGTCGCGCGCATCACGATCTCGATCGGCGCCGGTCGCGGCGCCGTGCTGGGCATCATCCGCCTGCGGCCCAAACCCGGGCAGGACAAAGCGTTGCGCGACGCGCTGCAGATCGAGCTCGACCCAAGCAAGCTGAGGGGCATCATCTCGATGCATCTGCTCGAAGGCGATGCCGACCTCTCCGGTCCCGCCGCTGGAGTTCCTGCGAGCTCGCGCGATGCCGACTGGTTCATCCTCATCGACGGTACCGACAGTCATGCCATCGCCACCTTGATGACCACCCGCTTCGCGGCGATCGACGGTCCGCTGGCGACGCAGATCTCGGCCGGCATCTATCGCCTGATGTGGGACTTGAGCCGCGCCGACATCGCGGCGGCGAAGTGAGTTAGATCCCGCCTCTCTCCACATCGTCATGGCCGGGCTCGTCCCGGCCATCCACGTTGTGCGGCATCCTGGGAACGACGTGGATGCCCGGGACAAGCCCGGGCATGACGGCGGAGTGCGTGGCAGCCCGCGTGCTCCACCCTCCATTCTTTAATTTATCGTCATCCTCGCAATCTATCGTCACCGAAAATGCCGCATCGCAACACGTGGCAGCATCAGGCCGGCAATGCGGCGCCGCACACTGTGCATGAGGGGCAGCTTTGCAAATTTGCCTTTGTGCGCGCCTTGGAATGGCTCTAGTCTGATAAGACTATTCAATTGAGCCATTCAAAAAACAGAAGGGCGACGAACAGGACCTGCTCCGGACCCACATCGATCCCTAGCCGATCCTGAACAAGCAGTCGTCCTCACGTCAGGAAGGCCGCGCGCTCATGGTTCGCCGCGCGGACAGGGTATGAATGAGAGCGACTGATATCTCGGCCCCCGACTACTTTCACAAAGTGGTCGACTGCCAATGGGCTTGTCCCGCACACACTCCGGTCCCTGAATACATCCGCCTGATCGCTGAGGGTCGCTACAGCGACGCCTACATGATCAATTGGAAATCGAATGTATTCCCGGGCATTCTCGGACGCACCTGCGATCGCCCTTGCGAGCCCGCCTGCCGACGGGGGCGTGTCGAGGAAAGCCCGGTCGCGATCTGCCGCCTGAAGCGCGTTGCGGCCGATTTCAAGGACGACATCCATCAGCGCCTGCCGCGCCCTGCCCCGAAGAACGGCCGGCGCATCGCGCTGGTCGGCGGCGGCCCGGCCTCGCTGACGGTGGCGCGCGATCTCGCGCCGCTCGGCTATCACTGCACCGTGTTCGATGCCGACCCAAAGCCCGGCGGCATGATGCGCTCGCAAATCCCCAAATTCCGCCTGCCCGACAGCGTCATCGACGAGGAGACGGGCTACGTGCTCGGCCTCGGCGTCGACTACAAGGCCGGCCATCGCGTCGACAGCCTCAAGACGCTGCTGGCCGAGAACTATGATGCCATCTTCATCGGCTCCGGCGCGCCGCGCGGCCGGGAGCTGAACATTCCCGGACGCAAGGAAGCCGCCGCGAACATCCATCTCGGCATCGACTGGCTCTCCAGCGTCTCGTTCGGACACACCGACAAGATCGGCAAGCGCGTGATCGTGCTCGGCGGCGGCAACACCGCGATGGATTGCTGCCGCACCGCGCGACGGCTCGGCGGCGAGGACGTCAAGGTCATCGTGCGCTCCGGCTTCGAGGAGATGAAGGCGTCGCCCTGGGAGAAGGAGGACGCGCTGCACGAGGACATTCCGATCCTCAACTATCTCGTGCCGGTCGCCTTCAATCACGACAATGGCAGGCTCACCGGCGTCACCTTCCAGAAGGTGAAGGCCGAATATGACGCCAGCGGCCGTCGCTCGCTGGTGCCGTCGGGCGAGCCCGATGTGACCTATGACTGCGACGACGTGCTGGTCGCCGTCGGCCAGGAGAACGCGTTCCCCTGGATCGAGGCCGATTGCGACATCGCGTTCGACAAATGGCACATGCCGGTGGTCGATCCGACAACCTTCGTCTCGACCAACCCGAAAGTGTTCTTCGGCGGCGATGCGGCGTTCGGTCCGAAGAACATCATCTGGGCGGTCGCCCAGGGCCACGAGGCCGCGCTGTCGATCCACCGCCTGCTGTCCGGCGAGGACATCACCGAGCGGCCGCTGCCCGAGGTGCATGTCTCCTCGCAGAAGATGGGCATCCATGAATGGAGCTATGACAACGACGTTTCGTCCGAGAAGCGCTTCAAGGTGCCGCACCGCGACAAGGTGGTCGCGCTGAAGGACATCCGCGCCGAGGTCGAGCTCGGCTACGACGTCAAGCTTGCGCTCGGCGAGGCGCATCGCTGCCTGAATTGCGACGTGCAGACGGTATTCTCCGACACGCTGTGCATCGAATGCGACGCCTGCGCCGACATCTGTCCGATGGACTGCATCACCTTCACCGACAACGGCGAAGAGGCGGATCTGCGTTCGCGCCTGAAGGCGCCGGCGCCGCATCCCGACCAGAGCCTCTACGTGTCCTCGGATCTGAAGACCGGGCGGGTGATGGTGAAGGACGAGGACGTCTGCCTCCATTGCGGCCTGTGCGCCGAGCGCTGTCCCACCGGTGCGTGGGACATGCAGAAATACTTCATCGAGACGACTCACGCAGGTAACGCATGTCCCAGCAAGCGCCGCTCAGCAGCGTAAACGACTTCGTCGTCCGCTTCGCCAACGTCAACGGCTCCGGCTCGGCCAGCGCGAACGAACTCTTCGCGCGCGCCGTGCTCCGCCACGGCGTGCCGGTCAGCCCGCGCAACATCTTCCCGTCGAACATCCAGGGCCTGCCGACCTGGTACGAGGTGCGCGTCACCGAAGCGGGCCATCTCGGCGCCCGCGGCGGCGGCACTGATCTGATGGTGGCGATGAACCCGCAGACCTGGGACAAGGACGTCGCCGGTATCGCGCCGGGTGGCTATCTGTTCTACGATTCCACCAAGCCGATGCCGGCAACCAAGTTCCGCGACGACATCACCGTCATCGGCGTCCCGCTGACCGCGATCACCAACTCGACCTATTCGGATCCGCGCCAGCGCCAGCTGTTCAAGAACATCATCTATCTCGGCGCGCTCTCAGCGCTGCTCGACATGGATCCGAAGCTGATCGAGCAATTGATCGGTGAGCAGTACAAGGGCAAGGAGAAGCTGCTCTCCTCCAACGTCCACGCGCTGCATCTCGGCCGCGACTGGGCGCTGCAGAATTTGAAGTGCCCGATCGGCCTGCGCATCAAGAAGGCCGACAAGGTCGGCGACCGCATCTTCATCGAGGGCAACAACGCCGCCGCGCTCGGCGCCGTCTATGGCGGCGCCACGGTCTGCGCCTGGTACCCGATCACGCCGTCGTCGTCGCTGGCCGAAGCGTTCAGCAACCACTGCAAGAAACTGCGGCACGATCCGGAAACCGGGCAGGCCAAATACGCGATCGTGCAGGCCGAGGACGAGCTCGCCTCGATCGGCATGGTGGTTGGCGCGTCCTGGAACGGCGCCCGCGCCTTTACCACGACATCGGGCCCCGGCGTGTCGCTGATGACCGAGTTCATCGGCCTCTCCTACTTTGCCGAGATCCCGGCCGTGATCATGAACGTGCAGCGCGCCGGCCCCTCGACCGGCATGCCGACGCGGACGCAGCAATGCGACCTGATCGCCTGCGGCTATGCCTCGCACGGCGATACCAAGCATGTGATGCTGTTCCCCGAAGATCCGGCGGAGGCGTTTGAGTTTGCCGCTGCGGCGTTCGACCTCGCCGAGCGGCTACAGACCACGATCTTCCTGATGCTCGATCTCGACATCGGCATGAACCAGCGGCTGTCCCGGCCGCTGAAGTGGGACGACGCCAAGCAGTATGACCGCGGCAAGGTGATGACGGCGGAAATGCTCGACGAAGGCCGCGACTTCGGCCGCTATCTCGACGTCGACGGCGACGGCATTCCGTTCCGCACCTACCCCGGCACGCATCCGACGAAGGGCTCCTACTTCACCCGCGGCACCTCGCGTGACCGCTACGCGCGCTATTCCGAGGAAGGCGCCGTCTATGCCGACAACGTGCAGCGCCTGCTGCGCAAGTTCCAGACCGCGCAGGACATGGTGCCGCGGCCGCTGCAGGCCAATGCGAGCAAGCCGACCAGATATGGCGTGATCTATTTCGGCTCGACCGCGCCGGCGATGGACGAGGCAATCGGACTGCTAGAGGCGCGCGGCTGTCAGCTCGACCGCCTGCGCATCCGCGCCTTCCCGTTCCATTCGAGCGTGGCGAGCTTCATCGCCGAGCACGACTTCGTCTATGTGGTCGAGCAGAACCGCGACGCGCAGCTGCGCCAGCTGATCGTCACCGAGAACGGCATCGACCCGGTCCGGCTGGTGCCGATTCTGCATTATGACGGCACGCCGATCACGGCGCGCTTCATCGCCGATGCGATCGGCGACCACCAGGACCACATCAAGGTCACACCGCTGCGCAAGGCGGTGTCATGACTTTACAGCCACTCTCTCCACGGTCATGCCCGGGCTTGTCCCGGGCATCCACGCCTCTCTTTCCTCGGACTCCCACGTGGATGGCCGGGACAAGCCCGGCCATGACGGCACTGGGCGACAGGGTGCTCTCATGACCTACATCGCAAAGCCGAAATTCCAGCATCCCGGCATCAAGAAGAACGCACTCGGCTACAGCCATCGCGACTACGAGGGCAAGATCTCGACCTTGTGCGCCGGCTGCGGCCACGATTCGATCACGGCCTCGATCATCGAGGCCTGCTTCGAGCTGTCGATCGAGCCGCATCGGGTGGCAAAAATCTCCGGCATCGGCTGCTCGTCGAAGACACCGGACTACTTTCTCGGCAATTCGCACGGCTTCAACACCGTGCACGGCCGCATGCCCTCGGTGCTGACCGGCGCCAACCTCGCCAACCGCGAGCTGATCTATCTCGGCGTCTCCGGCGACGGCGATTCCGCCTCGATCGGCTTCGGCCAGTTCGCCCACGCGATCCGGCGCGGCGTGAACATGACCTATATCGTCGAGAACAACGGCGTCTACGGCCTGACCAAGGGCCAATTCTCGGCGACCGCCGACCGCGGGTCGAAGTCGAAGAAGGGCGTCACCAACACCGACAATCCGATCGACCTGGTCGGCATCGCGCTGCAGCTCGGGGCCACCTATGTGGCGCGGTCGTTCTCCGGCGACAAGAAGCAGCTGGTGCCGATCATCGAGGGCGCCATCCGGCACAAGGGCGCGGCGTTCATCGACGTCATCAGCCCGTGCATCGCGTTCAACAATCACGCCGGCTCAACCAAGAGCTTCGACTATGTCCGCGAGCACAACGATGCCGTGAACCGGTTGGACGTGCTGACCGGGCGCGATCCGATCGAGATCGACCAGGATCCGGGCACGGTGCAGATCGTCGAGCAGCACGACGGCTCCAGGCTGGCGCTGCGCAAGATCGACGCCGACTACGACCCGCACGACCGGCTCGGCGCCATGACCTTCCTCCAGAAACATGCCGCGCAAGGCCAGATCGTGACCGGCCTGCTCTATGTCGACCCTGAGGCCGACGATCTGCACAGCCACCTCAACACGGTGGAGCGACCGCTCAACCGGCTGGAGGCAGCGGATCTGTGCCCTGGGCAGGCCGCGCTCGACAAAATCAATGCGAGTCTGCGCTAGGCAGACCGCTGCGTGGAAAGCGTGTGCTCTGTAGCCGTCCATCGAGACGCCCGCCTCCGGCGGGCTCCTCAGGACAAAGGTGGAGTGCATTGCGCCCGCTTCTGGCGGGGCTATCGCATTTCACAATCGGAGTTTTGCGCTTGTCTATCTCCACGTCATGGCCGGGCTTGTCCCGGCCATCCACGTCGTTCGGCACGCTGATAACCACGTGGATGCCCGGGACAAGCCCGGCCATGACGGAGTAACTAACTGTCAGATCGTTCGTTGCGACAGCTCGGCATATCCTGGTGAGCCGCGCCCTCGCTCCTCATCATGAGGAGCGCCGCAGGCGCGTCTTGAACCATGAGGCCCGTCATCGTTGATGACGATTACGCCCGCAACGCGCTTGCCCAGACGCGATCGAGCTGCGCGATCGCCTCGCGCAGCGGCAGCGCGGACAGCGCGTCATCTCCGCCGGTCACAAGGCCGAACTCCCGCAGCCTGATCAAGGCCTCCTCGACATTGAACGCGCGGCTCAATCCAAACATCTGCTGCAGCAACTCCTCGACATGGCTGCACAATGCTGCACGCGAGAGCGGCACCGACGCCAGCAGCAGGCCGCCATAGGCCAGCATCGCTTCCTTCCAGTCCTGGTCCTCGGCCTCGCCGATCAAATAGTTGAAGATGCCGGAATTGTTGTTGACGTTGCGGAAGTAGATGTTGTCGGTGACCTGCTTCTGATGGATCAGCGACTGGCGATGGAAGTTGCCCCATTGCCGCAGGATGAAGGCGCCGAGCGCGAACAGGCCCGACAGCGCCGCCAGCGCCTGCTCCGTATCGTTGTCGTGCACGGTGCCGCTGAGGCCGAGATAAAAGCCGGCGACGATGAACAGCACGGTGAGCGTCGAAGCCAGCTTGAGCAGGATCGGTACGCCGCCGACCAGCGCCGGCACGCCCAGCGTCAGTTGCTCGCGCAGGCCCATGACGACGCGGACGTTCGGCAGCAGCGCCTCGAGGTCGAAGCGCGCGATGTGGCGGAAATATTTGAACAGCACCGCGCCGCCGCGGATCTTGTTGCGGCCACGCCAGGCGGCGGTCTTGCGCTTCTTCTGAGACGGCTCGTCTGGCCTGGTCGCGACCATCAGGATGATGTCGTCGTAGACCTCGATCTCCTGCTTGCGCCTCCGCAGGCCATACAGCATGGGGACCTCGATGGTCTCTTGATGCGTGCCGCGCCGGAACATGCGGACGGCGCGAAAGTCGGAGACCGGCGCCCTCAGCTTGACCCTGACAAGCGCGTGCTCGGCGAAGGCGCGCTCGATCTCATCGTGGCTGATCTCGATGAAGTTCGCTTCGCTCAGCACCCGGACGAATTCGTCGGTGAGGTTGCAATAGGCGGTGTCGAGCTCCTGAGCGGAGCGATGGCGGCCGGCGGGGACCTCGGGATCGAAGTCGAAATAGACGTCGCGCAGCCGATCGAGCTCGTCGAAATATTCGTGGTGCAGGATGGCGCCGAGCATGTGCGCCAGCTGGCGCAGGTCGGCCGCCAGGGCGTCATCCAGGCCGCCATGCGAAATGACGGTGTCCAGGACGTCGGACTTGCGTATCGGAATGAACCGGTCCCGCCGATCCGTTGCCGCCGTCTCCTTTGGTCCAACCACGCGCCTTACGCCCGAGCTTTGATCATCGTCCGCAACGGCCGGCTGCAACCACCCGGCCAACGGCGGGCACCATAGCGGGCTCATCAGCCTTGCGCCACTCGACGCGGGATGGAAAAGCTTGGTGAGGCCGGCCGGGAGGGAGAGATCGTGACCAATGATGTAAAGAGGGTGTCCGCATTTCGCGCCATTCGCGCCATCGACTACACGGTGATCCTCGCCCGCGACTGGGACGTCATGCGGCAGTTCTACGAGGAGGTCCTGGGCTTTCCGCTGCTCCGGGAACTGTCGCAGGGGTGGATCGAATTTCAGATCGGCTCCAACACGCTCGCGCTCGCTCGGCCGCAGCGGCTGACATCGCACCAGCCGACACCGCCGGGAAGCGCGGCGCTTCAACTCGCCTTCAAGGTGGGACGCGTCGACGTCGACCGCTGCGCGGCCGAGCTGACGGAGAAGGGCGTCGCGCTCCTGGAGCAGCCGAGGGACCAGCCCTTCGGCCATCGGACGCTGTTCTTCAGGGATCCCGACGGCAATCTGCTGGAGATCTTCGCGGAAATCTGACGTCGCTCAGGGCTTGGCGGCCGCGCTAGGCGGCCGCCGGTTGTATCCGGGGATTGAGCACGTACTCCTTCAGCACCTTGTCGGTGGCGGCGTCGACTTCGACCAGCGACACGTCGTAGCTCCAGAGATCGGCGAGATGCTGCAGCACGCGCTTGGTGTCGGTCTCGTTGAGCTGGGCGCCCTTGACCACCGTATGTCGCAGCATCAGGCGGCGATCGCCGGCGAGATCGACATCGACCACCTCGATGTTCGGGTCGATGTAGCCGACATCGTACTGTTTCGACAGCTCGCGCCGGATGCGACGATAGCCGCGCTCGTCATGGATGGCGTCGACCAGGATGCCGGCGCGTTCGGCCGGATCGTCATGCAAATGGAACAGCTTGAAGCGCCGGATCAGGTTGGGGCTGAGGAACTGGCTGATGAAGCTCTCGTCGCGATAATTCGCCCAGACGTCACGCAGCACCGCCATTTCGTCGCCGGTGCCGGCGATGTCCGGAAACCATTCGCGATCCTCGTCGGTCGGGTCCTTCACGATGCGCTCGATGTCCTGCATGATCGCAAAGCCGAGCGCATATGGGTTGAAGCCGGAGAAGCGCGGATCGTCGAACTCCGGCTGGAACACGACGTTGGTGTGCGACTGCAGGAACTCCAGGAAGTTGCCGTCGGTGAGGCGGCCGTCCTGGTGCAGCCGGTTCATGATGCGATAGTGCACATAGGTCGCCGTGCCCTCGTTCATGACCTTGGTCTGGCCCTGCGGATAGAAATACTGCGCGATGTGGCGAACGATGCGCAGCAACTCGCGCTGCCAGGGCGCCAGCCGCGGCGCGGTCTTCTCCAGGAAATAGAGCAGGTTCTCCTGCGGGAGGCCGAGCAGCGCGCGGCGCCGCTCGACGTTCAGCATCGCATTGGTCTTGACCGGGCCGGTCGGCACCGTGCGCCAGAGATCGTTGAACTGGCCCTCCTCGTAGAGCCTGCGCTTGCCGGCGCGCTTCTCCTCCTCGCGGAAGTCGAGCTTCTTCTTGCCCGGATAGCGGTCGACGCCGTGCGACATCAGCGCATGCGCCGCGTCGAGCGTATGCTCGACCGCGAGCCGGCCATAACGCTCCTCGCATTGCGCGATGTAGCCGCGGGCGAAATCGAGATAGTCGAGGATGCCGTCGGCGTCGGTCCACTGCTTGAACAGATAGTTGTTCTTGAAGAAATGGTTGTGGCCGAACGCCGCGTGCGCGATCACCAAGGTCTGCATCGTCGCCGTGTTCTCCTCCATCAGATAGGAGATACAGGGCGAGGAGTTGATCACGATCTCATAGGCGAGGCCCATCAGGCCCTTGCGGTACGAGGCCTCGTGATAGGCGAAGTGCTTGCCAAACGACCAGTGTTTGTAGAACAGGGGCATGCCGACCGAGGAATAGGCGTCGAGCATCTGCTCGGCCGTGATCACCTCGATCTGGTTGGGATAGGTGTCGAGCCCGAGCTCCTTCTCGGCGACGGCTTCGCAGGCATCGTGGATGCGCTGCAGGGTGAGGAAATTCCAGTCTGCGCCCTCGAACAGCAACCCGCTCATGACGCCGCCCTCTCCTGCGTGGTGCCGCGACGCTGAAACAGGTCGTGGAACACCGGGAAGATCTCGCTGCGGTCGCGGACCTTGCGCATCGACAGCGGCTCGCCATTGGCGCGCAGCCGCTCATACAGCGACCACAGCGCCGAGTCGGGCATCTCGAACGAATAGGTGCCGGATTCGCCGACCTCGAGATAGGCGAAGAACTGCGACACCGGCAGGATGTTGTCGGTCAAGAGCCGCGCGACGTTCTCGGAATCCGAGGTGGCGTTGTCGCCGTCGGAGGCCTGCGCCGCGTAGATGTTCCAGTCCGACGGGCGGAAGCGCGAGCGGACGATGTCGTGCATGCATTGCAAGGCGCTCGACACCAAGGTGCCGCCGGACGCCGGTCCGTAGAAGAACGTCTGCTCGTCGACCTCCTCGGCGCGATCGGTATGGCGGATGAAGACGATCTCGACATGGCGGTAGCGCCGGGTCAGGAACACGTAGAGCAGCATGTAGAATCGCTTGGCGAGGTCCTTCATGTGCTCCGACATCGAGCCGGACACGTCCATCAGGCAGAACATCACGGCCTGTGCGATCGGCTTCGGCACGGCCTCGAAGCGCCGGTAGCGGATGTCGATCGGGTCGATGAAGGGGATGCGCTTGGCCTTCGCCTTCAGCGCCTCGATCTCGGCCAGAAGCGCGGCGCGCTTGTCGTCGTCGGTCTCCTGCTCCAGCTGGGCTTCGAGCTCGGCAATCGCCTCCGGCCGCGGACGGCGCAGCGCGACGCGGCGGGCCAAGGCGCGGGTGACGGTGCGGCTGATCGAGATATTGGCCGGCGAACCCGAGGTCGAATAGCCCGCGCGTACCAGCCCCTCGCTCTCGGCCTCGGCGAATTTGCGCTTGGCGAGATCGGGCAGTTCGAGATCGTCGAGGAAGAGGTTGACGAACTCCTCCTTGCTCAGCACGAAGCGGAACGCGTCCTCGCTGTCGCCTTGTCCGGGCGCCGACTTGCGGCCGCTGCCGTCGCCGGAGCGCGGCAGGATGTCGCCTTCGACGAACTTCTTGTTGCCGGGCAACACCATGTCGCGGGTGCCGCCCTCGCGGCGGAAGCGAGGCTCGTCCATGCCGTCGAGCGGGATCGAGACCTCGCCGCCCTCCAGCACGTCCTTGATGTCGCGGTCCTGCGAGGTCTTCTTGACCGCTCCCTGAACCAGGGCCTTGGCGCGGCGCAAAAATCGCTGGCGATTTTCGAGACTTTTGCCGCCCGGATTCAGGCGCCGATCAATGATGTGCATGACCACGTTCCATACGCCTCCTGCTGCAGCGGCTTCGACTCCTGCTCTCCCCCGCCGCGATGCCGCGGTGCAGTATCGGACCCGACACTGCAACGGCACCCTCTGCCTGTCCGACGCCTCCCAGCGAAGCTCAGCGTCGAACGTTTCGCTCGTTTCGTAGCCCTGGCGCCGACGTCAGACCGATGGCCTGCCGCACCTGCAGTGAACATCGGCGCCGGACCACGATCAACCCGCCTGCTTCACGCGCATGTACCACTCGACCAGCCGGCGGACCTGCCGCTCGGTGTAGCCGCGTTCGACCATGCGCGCGACGAAGTCGTCGTGCTTCTTCTCGGTCTCGCCGTCCTTCTTGGTACCGAACGAGATGACCGGAAGCAGATCCTCGACCTGCGAGAATATCCTCTTTTCGATGACTTCGCGGATCTTTTCGTAGGAGGTCCAGGACGGATTTTTGCCACCATTCTGGGCCCGGAAGCGCAGCGAGAACTTGACAACCTCGTTGCGGAAATCCTTCGGGTTGGCGATCCCGGCCGGCTTCTCGATCTTGGTCAGCTCCTGGTTCAACAGCTCGCGATTGAGCAGCTGTCCCGTATCGGGATCCTTGAAGTCCTGATCTTCGATCCAGGCGTCGGCGTAGTCGACGTAGCGGTCGAACAGGTTCTGGCCGTAATCGGAGTAGGATTCCAGATAGGCCTTCTGGATCTCGTGACCGATGAACTCGGCGTAGCGCGGCGCCAGATCCGCCTTGATGAATTCGAGGTAGCGCTTCTCGATCTCCTCGGGCAGTTGCTCGCGCTTGATCGACTGTTCCAGCACGTACATCAGATGCACGGCATCGGCCGACACTTCCGCCGTGTCGTGATTGTAGGTCGCAGCCAGCACCTTGAAGGCAAAGCGGGTGGAGATGCCGTCCATGCCCTCGTCGACGCCGGCGGCGTCGCGATATTCCTGCACGCTGCGCGCCTTCGGATCGGACTCCTTGAGGCTCTCGCCGTCATAGACCCGCATCTTGGCGTACAACGTCGAATTCTCGTGCTTGCGCAGGCGCGACATCACCGAGAATCTGGCGAGCGTGTCCAAGGTCGCGGGCGCGCACGGCGCGGCGGAGAGCTCGGAGCCCTGGATCAGCTTCTCATAGATCTTGCGCTCCTCGGTGACGCGCAGGCAGTACGGCACCTTGATGACGCAGATGCGGTCGATGAAGGCCTCGTTGTTCTTGTTGGTCTTGAAGCTCTGCCACTCCGCCTCGTTGGAGTGGGCGAGGATCACGCCATTGTAGGGAATCGCGCCGATGTTCTCGGTGCCGATATAGTTGCCCTCCTGCGTCGCCGTCAGCAGCGGATGCAGCATCTTGATCGGCGCCTTGAACATCTCGACGAATTCGAGGATGCCCTGGTTGGCGCGGTTGAGGCCGCCCGAATAGGAGTAGGCGTCGGGATCGTTCTGGGCGTAGGTTTCGAGCTTGCGGATGTCGACCTTGCCGACCAGCGAGGAGATGTCCTGGTTGTTCTCGTCGCCGGGCTCGGTCTTGGCGATGCCGATCTGGCGCAGCCGCGACGGCTGGATCTTGGCGACGCGGAACTGCGAGATGTCGCCGCCGAAGGCTTCGAGCCGCTTGTAGCACCACGGGCTCATCAGGCCCGACAGGCGGCGGCGCGGAATGCCGTATTTCTCCTCGAGCATCGGGCCCAGCGTGTCGGGATCGAACAGGCCGAGCGGCGACTCGAACACGGGGCTCAACTCATCTCCCGCCTTGAGCACGTAGATCGGATGAGTTTCCATCAACTGCTTCAACCGTTCGGCGAGCGACGACTTGCCGCCGCCGACCGGTCCGAGCAGATAGAGGATCTGCTTGCGCTCTTCGAGACCCTGCGCGGCGTGACGGAAGAATCCGACGATGCGCTCGATCGTGTCTTCCATGCCGTAGAAGCCGGCGAACGCGGGATACAGCCGAACCGTCCGGTTCAAAAAAATACGGCCAAGGCGTGGGTCCTTGGCCGTATCGATCATCTGAGGCTCACCGATCGCAGCTAGTAGTCGTTCAGCGGCGTTCGCGTATCGCATCGGGTCGGTTCGACACGATTCTAGATATTCCTGCATCGACATGTCGGTCTGGCTGCGTGCCTCGAACGACCTTGCGAACGCGTTGAACAACGAATCGTTGTACATGATCCCTCTCCACGTAGGTTCCGCTGCACTGCTGCAACGGGCCGAGATCCAAGTACGTTCCTGCTGATCCCGAACCGACTCAGAGTGAAGCGCGCTAGCCCCCATTGGGCACCGTCTTCGTCCTTTTCCGCAACGCAAAGTGCATGCAGCATATGCCCTATCAACATGCACTTCGCTCAATAGTTCGGCAAAAGCCGGCCGACTCTCCCCATTTGTACCCCATTGTCTCTGCTTCGCAACATCCGCAATACCCCGGCACCGTAGTCTTCCTGCGCCGCACAAGGTGTTGTGAAGCCACGTGAACTGGTGGCGTGACAGCTCCGGGATCAGTCTGTCTTCCGGAAGTGAACCGCGAGTGAACGCCAACGGTCGCGCAGCTGCGCCAGGCAGCGAATGTCTCATTCGTGGCGCGACATGATGCGCGCCGGCCACTGTGGTCGAACCAATGGCCCCGCTGCGAGCACGTCAGCCATCGCTCACGCGACGCCATCGTGATCAGGCGAGCGATGAACGCGCGCATCTCACAGCCATCCGCACACATGTTCACCGCTAGAACCGAATGTCGTGACGTAACGCGCGGCCGAACCCGGACGGATCACTCGATGCTGATCATTGCCATGATCAGCTTGCGGCTCGCCACCGAATGTCTGCAAGCAGAAAGCATCATGGGTTATCCGCCGATCACGAGCCGCAGCCGACGCGACAATCGCATGACGCTCGCCTTGATCCGTGACGTGAGGCACCATTACCCAGAACACATGTGGCCGCTTTCCGGCATTGCAAGGCGGAGAAGGTTTGATCGACGGCATTTGCTCGCCACGATGGGAGACCTCCGGCGCGCGGGTGTCGCGGAGGCCGACGCGAGCCGAACGCTGGCCGCGCTTGGCGAACCTTCGCCACGCCTTGGTCGAACGGTCGGCAGCAGGCTTCAGGCTGCCTGCACGTCTCCCGCGGGGCGCGCGCCGCCGGCACGTCGAGCCCGGCGCGAAGCTCTTGGGATTCCAGAGGGATCAATCCATTATGAATGGCGTTCTCCTGTGGGCTGGCGCATAGTTGTTCATGTGAGGTCCACGACCTGGCAGGCCGCCAGGCGGGAACCCGAAAAAGCAAGCCGACGCACATAGATAGGCATCATGAATCCGGTCAAAGCTCTCGAAGAACACGGCCAGGCGGTCTGGCTCGATTTCCTCGCACGCGGCTTCGTCGCCAAAGGCGACCTGAAGCGGCTGATCGATGAGGATGGCGTCAAGGGCGTCACCTCGAATCCCGCGATTTTCGAGAAGGCGATCGGCAGCTCCGATGAATATGACGCGCCGATCGCCACGGCGCTGAAGAACGGCGATCGATCGCCGACGCAGCTGTTCGAGGCCGTCGCCGTCGAGGACATCCAGAATGCTGCCGACGTGCTGCGGCCGGTCTACGACCGCTTCGATGGCAATGACGGCTTCGTCAGCCTCGAAGTCTCGCCCTATCTGGCGATGGACAGCAAAGCGACCATCACCGAGGCCGAACAGCTCTGGAAGGCGGTCGACCGCAGGAATCTGATGATCAAGGTGCCGGCGACCGACGCCTGCCTGCCGGCCATCCAGCACCTGATCTCCAAGGGCATCAGCGTCAACATCACCTTGCTGTTTTCGCAAGACGTCTACCGGCAGGTCGCCGAAGCCTACATTGCCGGCCTCGAGGCCTACGTCGGCGCCGGCGGCGATCCGTCGCATGTCGCCAGCGTGGCGTCGTTCTTCGTCAGCCGCATCGACAGCGTGGTCGACAAGCAACTGGACGAGAAGATCGCCCAGGCCAACGATCCCTCGGAGAAGGAGCGGCTGGCGGCGCTCAAGGGCAGGATCGCCATCGCCAACGCCAAGATGGCGTATCAGGATTACAAGCGGCTGTTCGCAGGCGCGCGCTGGGAGCGGCTGGCCGAGCAAGGCGCCAAGCCGCAGCGGCTGCTCTGGGCCTCCACAGGTACCAAGAACAAGGATTACAGCGATGTCCTCTATGTCGAGGAGCTGATCGGGCCGAACACCGTCAACACTGTGCCGCCGGCCACGCTGGACGCCTTCCGCGATCACGGAGAGGTGCGCGACAGCCTGGAGGAAGACGTCGATGCCGCCCAGGCCGCCCTGGAGGATCTGGCGAAGACCGGCATCTCGCTCGACGACATCACCGCAGATCTCGTGGTCGACGGCGTCAGGCAGTTCGCGGACGCCGCCGACAAGCTCTACGGCGCGGTTGCGCACAAGCGCGCCGTCGTGCTGGGGACAGGACTTGGGCAGCAGACGATCGCCGTTGCTGCTGATCTCGAGAAGAAGGTCGCCTCCGCGACCGAGGACTGGCGCAAGGACGCCAGGATCCGCCGGCTCTGGCACAAGGATGCGACGGTCTGGACCGGCCATGACGAGCACAAATGGCTGGGCTGGCTGACCAGCGCGGAGAAAGCCGATATCGCCGATTATGAGGACTATGCGCAACGGGTGAAGGGACAGAAGTTTTCCGACGCCGTGGTCCTCGGCATGGGCGGCTCCAGCCTCGGGCCGGAAGTGCTCGCCGAGACGTTCCCGCGCAGGGCCGGCTTCCCCAGGCTGCACGTGCTCGATTCCACCGATCCCGCGCAGGTGCGCGCGATGGAGAAGGCGATCGACATCACCCGTACGGTGTTCATCGTCTCCTCGAAGTCGGGCGGCACCACCGAGCCGAACGCGATGAAGGACTACTTCTTCGCGCGCGTCTCCGAGGCGATCGGGCCGAAGAAGGCCGGCCATCGCTTCATTGCCGTGACCGATCCCGGCTCGTCGCTGGAGAAGGCGGCCAAGGCGCAAGGCTTCGCCCGCATCTTCCACGGCGAGCCGACCATCGGCGGCCGCTATTCGGTGCTGTCGCCGTTCGGCCTGGTGCCGGCCGCCACCGCCGGCATCGACGTGCGCAGGCTGATTACGCAGGCGCTGTCAATGGTGCGCTCCTGCGGGCCCGACGTGCCGCCGCTGCAGAACCCGGGCGTTCAGCTCGGCTTGGCGATGGGTCTCGCCGGCCTCGAAGGCCGCGACAAGATAACGATCTTCGCCTCGCCCAAGATCGCCGATTTCGGTGCCTGGGCCGAGCAGTTGATCGCGGAGTCCACGGGCAAGGAAGGCAAGGGCCTCATCCCGATCGATGGCGAGCCAGTCGCCTCGCCCGAGGTCTACGGTCATGATCGCTTCTTCATCGACATCAGGATCGGCGGCGACGACGTGGCCGGCCATGATGCAAAGCTCGCCGCGCTCGAGGAGGCCGGCCATCCGGTCGTGCGCATCGTCATGAAGTCGATCGACCAGCTCGGCCAGGAATTCTTCCGCTTCGAAATGGCGACCGCCGTTGCCGGCGCCGTGCTCGGCATCAACCCGTTCGACCAGCCCGACGTCGAATCGGCCAAGATCAAGACCCGCGAACTGACGGCGGCGTTCGAGCAGAGCGGCGCGCTGCCGGCCGAGGAGCCGGTGGTCTCGATCAAGGGCTGCGAGCTCTACACGGATGCACAGAACGTCGAGAGCCTGCGCGAGCATGGCGCCGACGGCACGCTCGCGTCCTGGCTGAAGGCGCATCTCGGCCGCGCCGGCGACGGCGACTACATCGCCCTGCTCGGCTATATCGACCGCAACGCAGGCAATATCGACACGCTGCAGCGGATCCGGCTGAGGCTGCGCGATGCCAAGCACCTCGCCACCTGCGCCGAGTTCGGTCCGCGCTTCCTGCACTCGACCGGCCAGGCCTACAAGGGCGGCCCGGACAGCGGCGTGTTTCTCCAGATCACGGCCGACGATGCCCAGGATCTGCCGATCCCCGGGCAGAAGGCGAGCTTCGGCGTGATCAAGGCGGCGCAGGCGCGCGGCGACTTCGACGTACTCACCGAGCGCGGGCGTAGGGCTCTTCGGGTCCATCTCAAGGGCAATCTGAAATCGGGCCTGAAGATGCTCGACAGCGCGATCAGTGAAGCGCTGAGCTAGGAAGGGCATCGTCGATGCAATTGGGAATGATCGGTCTCGGGCGGATGGGCGGCAACATCGTGCGCCGCCTGATGCGCGCCGGACACGCCTGCGTGGTCTATGATCGCGACGCAAAGGCCGTCGCCGCGCTGGTTTCCGAGGGCGCCACCGGCGCCGCGAGCCTCGAGGAGTTCGTCGGCAAACTCGCCCTCCCGCGGCACGCCTGGGTCATGCTGCCGGCCGGCAAGATCACGGAAGCCACCGTCGAGCAGCTCACCAAGCTGATGAGCCGAGACGACGTCGTCATCGACGGCGGCAACAGTTTCTGGCAGGACGACGTCCGCCGCGGCAAGGCGCTCAAGGAGCGCGGTCTGCACTACGTCGACGTCGGCACCTCCGGCGGAGTCTGGGGCCTCGACCGCGGCTACTGCATGATGATCGGCGGCGACAAGCCGGTCGTCGACCGGCTCGATCCGATCTTCGCGACGCTAGCGCCAGGCATCGGCGACATCCCGCGCACACCGGGCCGTGACGGCCGCGACCCGCGCGTCGAACAGGGCTACATCCATGCGGGGCCGACTGGCGCCGGCCATTTCGTCAAGATGATCCACAACGGCATCGAATATGGCCTGATGCAGGCCTATGCCGAGGGCTTCGACATCCTCAGGAATGCGAACAGCGCGGCGCTGCCCGAGGCGCATCGCTTCGACTTCGATCTCGCTGACATCGCCGAGGTGTGGCGCCGCGGCAGCGTCATTCCGTCCTGGCTGCTCGACCTCACCGCCAGCGCGCTCGCGCGGCAGCCCGGTCTGGAGAAATATTCCGGCTATGTCGAGGATTCCGGCGAGGGCCGCTGGACCGTGAATGCGGCGATCGACGAAGCGGTGCCGGCCGAGGTGTTGACCGCCGCCTTGTTCGCCCGTTTCCGCTCGCGCCAGGAGCACACCTTCGCGGAAAAGATTCTCTCGGCGATGCGCGAAGGCTTTGGCGGGCACAAGGAGCCTGAACAGCACCCAGACCCGGCGCGCCAGAGCGCGCCCGAGATCGTCAAGCCCAGGGACGACCGCGCGTGACCCCGCTGCATCCGCACCAGCCGCAACATCAGAAGCCTGACGCTTGCGCCTTCGTGATCTTCGGTGTGACCGGCGATCTGACCCATCGGCTCGTCTTGCCATCGCTTTACAATCTCGCGGCCAATCATCTGCTGCCGGACAGGTTCTGCATCGTCGGCATTGCCCGCAAGGGCATGTCGAGCGAGCAACTGCGCGACAATCTCATGGAAGGCCTACGCAAATACGCCACACGCCCGATCGAGGATGAGATCGCGCAGCGCCTGTTGCAATGCGTGACTGCGATCGAGGCCGATCCGAAGGAGCCGGAAAGCTTCGATCAGTTGAAGGCGAAGCTGGAAAAGCTGGAAGCCGCGCGGGAGACCCACGGCAATCGGCTGTTCTATCTCGCGACGCCGCCGAGCGCCTTTGCGCCGATCGCGCAACAGCTCGGGCGCGTCGGGTTGCTGCGCGAGGACGGCAAGGCTTGGCGCCGCCTCGTGGTGGAAAAGCCGTTCGGCACCGACCTCGCCTCGGCCAAGAAGCTGAACGACGAGCTTCTGCAGCTCGTGACCGAGCACCAGATCTACCGGATCGATCATTACCTCGGCAAGGAGACGGTGCAGAACATCCTGGTGCTGCGTTTCGCCAATGGCATGTTCGAGCCGATCTGGAACAGGCATCACATCGACCACGTGCAGATCACCGTCGAGGAGAAGCTCGGCGTCGGCACGCGCGGCAGCTTCTACGACGCGACCGGCGCGCTGCGCGACATGGTCCCCAACCATCTCTTCCAATTGCTGTCGCTGGTGGCGATGGAGCCGCCGGCACGGTTCGATGCGCATACCGTCCGCTCCGAGAAGGCGGAGGTGCTGTCGGCGATCCAGCCGTTGAGCGAACGGGAGGCGCTGCTCAATTCGGTGCGCGGCCAGTACACGGCTGGCATGATCGGCGACGCCGAGCTGCCCGACTATCTGAGGAGCAAGGACGTCCGCCCCAACAGCACCACCGAGACCTATGCCGCCTTCAAGCTCACGATCGACAATTGGCGCTGGGCCGGCGTTCCGTTCTATCTGCGCACCGGCAAGGCGCTCGGCGCCAAGCGCACCGAGGTCGCGATCAAGTTCCGCCAGGCGCCGTTCGCGATGTTCAGTTGCACGCCGATCGAGACCTTGGCCGAGAACTATCTGGTCATCGGCATCGAGCCGACCCAGAGCATCACGCTGCAGTTCAACACCAAGGTGCCCGGCCCCACCATCCGCACCGATGGCGTGCAGATGAAGTTCAATTACAAGGACTATTTCCAGGCCGAGCCCGCCACCGGCTACGAGACGCTGATCTATGACTGCATGATCGGCGACAACATCCTGTTCCAGCGCGCCGACAGCGTCGAGGCCGGCTGGAAGGCCGTCGAGCCGTTCATCGGGGCGTGGAAGAAGGCCGGCCGCGATGGCCTGCATTCCTACGCGGCCGGCAGCGAGGGACCTGAGGCGGCGGCCGATCTCCTGGCCCGCGACGGCCGCAGCTGGCGCAAGCTGGTTTAGCCGTGGTCGGGCCGCAGAACCGCAAACTCGTGCGAGTCGCGGACCAGGCGACGATGGCGAGGGTCGCGGCCGAACATCTCCTGGCCCGCATCGACGCAAATCCGGGGACCATAGCCGTCTGCCTCACCGGGGGATCGAGCCCGAGGCAGCTTTATCAGCTGCTGGCGACGGACGCCTATCGCGAGCGGATTGCATGGCCGCGCGTGCACTGGTTCATCGGCGACGAGCGCTATGTTCCGGCCGGAGATCCCCTGCACAACATGACCATGGCCCGCCACGCGTTCCTCGATGCCTGCGCGCCGGCCGCCAACATCCACCCGATCGCGACCGATAGGTCGGACCCGGAGGCCAGTGCCCGCGACTATCAGCGCACGCTGGAAGCGTTCTACGGCGCCGGGCGGCTCGCCCCCGCGCGGCCGCTGTTCGACCTTGTGCTGCTCGGCATCGGCCCCGACGGCCATGTCGCGTCGCTATTCCCCGGTTTTCCCGCCGTTGATGTCGCCGATCGCTGGGTCGTCGGCGTCGACAAGGCTCACGTCGCTCCCTTCGTGCCGCGGATCAGCCTGACCTTGCCTGCGCTCGCCTCCTGCCGAACCATGCTGTTTGAGATCGCCGGTACCGACAAGCGCGCGATCATGACGCGGGTGCTGGCCGGTGAGGACCTGCCGGCCAATCGCGCCCGCTCAAATCGGGAGACGATCCTGCTCATCGACAGCGAGGCCTGGCCGGAGGGGCGAAGTGGCGACATCTGACCTGCCCCATGCGCTCGTCATCATGGGCGTGTCCGGCTCCGGCAAGAGCACGATCGGGAAAACATTGGGGCAACGCCTCGGCTGGCGCTTCGAGGATGGCGACAGCTTTCACCCGCCCGCAAACGTCGCCAAGATGAGCGCCGGCCACCCGCTCACGGACGAGGATCGCTGGCCCTGGCTGCAGGCGATTGCCCAGGAGATCGCGCGTTGCCGTACTGCGGGCCAGCACATCATCATCGCCTGCTCTGCACTCAAGAAGGCCTATCGCGATATCCTGGTCGGCGGCTGTAACGATGTCCGCATGGTCTATCTCCAAGGCAGTCAGGAGCTGATCGGCAGACGGATGAGCCATCGCAAGGGGCACTTCATGCCGCCGGGCCTGCTCGCCAGCCAATTCGCCACCCTGGAACCACCTGACGCCGCCGAGCGTCCCATTACAGTCTCGGTCGACGCGCCAGTCGCGGCGATCGTGGACGACATCATGCAACAGCTTCACGCCGGTCGGGGCTGCGCCTGACCCGCGAACAGGAAGGGCTCATGACCCGCATCGCTCTCGTCGTATCCGACGTCGACGGCACGCTGCTGACCAAGGACAAGGTTCTGACCGAGCGGGCCGCGAAGGTGGCGCGACGGCTGCACGAATGTGGCGTCGCCTTCACGCTCACCTCGAGCCGCCCAGCGATCGGAATGCGCTTTCTGATCGAGCCGCTGCAGATCAGCCTTCCGGTCGGCCCGTTCAACGGCAGCTCGATCATCGACGCCGATATGCGCCCGCTCGAGCAGAGCCTGATCCCGCCCGCCGCCGCCGCGCGCTGCGTCGATCTTCTCCAACAATCCAGGGTCGACATCTGGGTCTTCACCAATGATGCCTGGCTGACGCGCAATCCGGACGGCGAATACGTCCCGAACGAGCGGCGCGCGATACGCGCGGAGCCGACGATCGTCGACGATTTCTCCCCCTATCTGTCGAACGCCTGCAAGATCGTCGGCGCCAGCAGCGATTTCGAGCTGCTGGCGCACTGCGAGAGCCAGATGCAGCAGACGCTGGGGACCGAGGCGACGGCGGTCCGCTCGCAGAGCTACTATCTCGACATCACTCCGCCCGGGCGCAACAAGGGCACCTTCGTCACGGCGATGGCCAAGCGGCTCGGCGTTCCGCTCGACCAGGTCGCGACCATCGGCGACATGCACAATGATGTCGCGATGTTCGAGGTGAGCGGATTGTCGATCGCCATGGGCAATGCCAGCGACGAGGTGAAGAGCAAGGCCAAGCGCATCACCACGTCCAATCAGGACGAAGGCTTTGCCAATGCCATGGAGATGATCCTGGCGGAAAACGCGCAAGGCTCATCCGCAAGCTGACGCGCGGCAGCTCAGGCTCCCGACCGCTGCCTTGCGGGTTTGTCGCTGGCCTTCTTGGCGCTGCTCAGATTTTGCGCCGTGTTGATCAGCGCGATATGGGTCAGCGCCTGGGGAAAGTTGCCGGTCTGCCGCCGTGCCTCGGTGTCGTATTCTTCGGCCAGCAGTCCAACGTCGTTGGCGATGTTCACCACGCGGCGGAACAGCGTCTCGGCCTTCTCCGTATCGCCCGCCAGGACATGGGCGTCGGCCAGCCACAGCGTGCAGGCCAGGAACGCGCCTTCGATCGGCTGCTGCTCGTCCGGCGGGACCTCGCGCGGATCGTGCCGGAGCACGAAGCCGTCCCGCAGCAGATGCTCCTCGATCGCGTCGACCGTGCCGCGAATGCGCGAATCGGAGCACGGCAGGAAGCCGACCGCCGGCAACAGCAGCAGGCTGGCATCGAGCAGCCGCGAGCCATAGGACTCGACGAAGCTGCCGAGGCTTTCGTCGTAGCCCTTGGCGCAGACATCGCGATGAATCGTCTCGCGCAGCCGCCGCCAGCGCTCCAGCGGCGCCTTGAACCCGAATTTCTCCGCGCTCTTGATCGCGCGATCGAACGCCACCCAGGTCATCACCTTGGAGAACACGTAGTGACGGCCATCGCCGCGGCGTTCCCAGATGCCGTGGTCGGGCTGGTCCCAGACGTCGGTGAGATGGTCGAGCACCGCGCATTCCAGGTCCCAGGTGCCGTCGTCCAGCTTGAGCTTGGTCATGCGGGCCTGATGGAAGGCATCCATCAGCTCGCCGTAGACGTCGAGCTGGAGCTGCGCATGCGCGGCATTGCCGATCCGCACCGGCTGGGCACCCTCGTAGCCCGGCAGCCACTCGGCCTCCCACTCCATCAGCCGCCGCTGGCCCATGATGCCATACATGATCTGCATGTAGGCGGGAGCGCCCGCCGCGGCGCGCAGCAGCCAGTTGTGCCAGGCCAGCGCTTCCTCGGTGTAGCCTGAGTTCATCAACGCGAGCAGCGTGAACGTCGCGTCACGCAGCCAGCAGAATCGGTAGTCCCAGTTGCGCCGGCCGCCGAGCTTCTCCGGCAGCGAGGTGGTCGGCGCCGCGACGATGCCGCCGGTCGGCGCGTAGGTGAGCGCCTTCAAGGTGATCAGCGAGCGCATCACGAGTGCGCGATGCTCGCCCTGATGGGTGCAGCGCCGCGACCAGTCGGCCCAGAACGTTTCGGTGTCATCCAGCGCCTGATCCGGATCGATCGCCTTGGGCGCCGGCAGATGCGACGGACCGTAGGTGAGCACGAAAGGCACGGTTTCGCCGGCAGCGACCTCGAACTCCGCCACCGTGGTCATGTCCGCGCCGCGGGTCGCGACGGGCGTATGCAGCACCGCCATGTCCTGGCCGCAGATGGCGAGCAGCGCGGAGCGATCCTCGGAACGCTTGACCCAGGGAATCTCGATGCCGAACCCGAAGCGGATGATCAGCTCCATCCGCATGGCGACCCGGCCGGAGACGCCGCGGACCAGCCGAACGACATCGGAGGCCCTGCCCCGCGGCGGCATGAAATCGATCATCTCGACGGTGCCGGTCGCAGTTTCGTATCGTGTCTCAAGGATGAGGCTGTCGCCGCGATAACGTCGAGACGTCGATCGGACGACGCCGCGCGGCTCGATCAGCCAGCGGCCGTGGCTGCGATCACCCAGCAGGCCGGCGAAACAGGCGTCGGAATCGAACGCCGGCCAGCACAGCCAGTCGATCGACCCGTTCCGGCTCACCAGGGCAGCCGTCTCACAATCGCCAATCAGGGCGTAGTCTTCGATCCTGCAGGACATTTGGCATCCGCGTGCAACTGCCCCCCAGCAATCCCCCCGTTCTAAACGCCGGCCGGGCTGATCCGTTCGGCGGTCGCCGCCTTCAACGCCGCGACGCTGGTCGCACCGGCGATGTCCTCGAGCTTGATCGGCATCTTGCGGCGCCAGTTCGGATGCTCGTCGATCGTGCCGGGAATATTGGGCTGATCGACCACCTCCAGCAGATCCTCCAGGGAAATCACCAGCAGCCGGGACCGCGTCCGCGACAGGAAGGCGATCGCTGAGTGGACGTCGTTGGCTTGAATGCCGTGTTGGCGGAGCACCTCGTCCCAGAGCCCCAACGCATCCCAGCGATCCTGGTCGCTTTCACCGGGATCGATGCCCAGCCCGCGTTTGGTCTTGAGATCGCCGAACGAGCGCCAGCCGGCGTAGGTCGAGAGGTCGTGGGTATTCAGCGTCACCAGCGCGTTCGGCGGATAGAAGTCGACATCGCGGAAGCGGCCGTTGTCGTCGCGTTCGAAGATCATCACCTTGTAGGACCACAATCCCCAATCGGCCATCTGTTCGCGAAAGCCCTCCGGCACGGTGCCGAGATCCTCGCCGATGACGATGCATTCATTGGCGACGCTCTCGATGACGGTCGCGGCCAACAGCGCCTCGAACGGCATCTGCACGTACGCGCCCTGCTTGGCCGGAAATCCGTGCGGCACCAGATAGAGTCGCTTCAAACCGAGCACATGGTCGAGCCGGATCGCGCCGGCATGCCGCATCGACGCCCGAACCATCTCCCGGAACGGCTCGAAATTCTTCAGCGCCAGTCCGGGCGCGTTGAACCCGGCGAGCCCCCAGTTCTGCCCGACCGTGTTCAAGGGATCGGGGGGCGCCCCAACCGAGAGCGTGCGCGAAATGGCGCCCTGCTCGTTCCAGGCATCGAAGCCGTCGGATTGAACGCCGACCGCGACGTCGAGATACAAGCCGACCTTCATTCCCAGCCGATGCGCGAGATCCCGGCAATGGCGCAATTGTCGCTCGGCGAGCCATTGCACATAGGCGATGAACTCGGCCTCCCTCCGGTCGGGGCCGCTGAGCAGCGCCGCGCAGCGCGCAGCATCGGGCTGCCGCCACTCCTCGGGCCAGTCCCACCAGGGCTTCTGGAAGCGATGCCGCAACACCTCGAAGCAGGTGAAGCGGGCCAGCAGCTCGCCACGCTCGGCCCGATAGGCCTTGAACTCCGCAGCGGCCGCGGCGTCGGGCGCAGCCATGAAAGCGTCGAAGGCGGCACGCAGGGCCGGCCATTTCAACGCCGCCACACCCTTGTAGTCCACCAGCTCGGCCTGCCGCAGCGGCTCCAGCACCTTGCTGCCGGGCCCCTTCGCGAAGCCCGGGGCCTGCTCGACATCGACATAGAGCGCATTCAGGAACAGCCGGCTGTTCGGCGCATAAGGGCTGAAATCGCCCGGCCGATCGTCGAACAGCGCGTGCAACGGATTGAGGCCGACGCCATCGGCGCCGAGTTCGGCGCAAAGCGTGATGAGATTGGCAAGGTCGGTGAAATCGCCCATGCCCCAGTTGCGGCCGGATCGAATGCCGTAGAGCTGCACCGCCAGCAGCCAGACACGGTCGAAATCACCGGCGAAGGCCTTCGCCGGTGCGACGAGCAGCGGCAGCTCCTCGCGGTACGACGACGCATCCGCCAGCTCGAGGCGGTAGCTGCCGACCGGCAGATCACCCGGCCACTCGACCAGGGCCTCGCCGGCGTCTCCCTTCGCGATCTCAGCGTCGCCACGCCTGATGGTCCACCTGACCGGCAGCTTCGCCGCCTCGGTCAGGCGGCTGCGCGCGGGCTGCCCGGAGCGAATCACCACCGCATCGCTCAGCAGCCGATGCGGCGTGGGCCGGGGAAAGGCCTCCACGATGATCTTGAGGGCCGCTTCGTCGGTCACACGACGGTGCCCCTGACCATCGTAGAATTCTGTCAGGATTCCGAGACTATGGGCTTCGCTGTAGAGATCCATTCGGCACGCGATCTGGACGTAACGGGAAGTCGTACGTCGTAAAATTGTTGTGGGACGGCAAGAGGATAAGCCCCTAACGCCGCGGCAAGGCCGTCGTTCCCCGGGGAACAAAACGAGCCTTGCGGCTTTGTAATTGGGGTCGTCTCGGTTTCTAGCGAACCGGGACGCCGTTTTATTGTCAATGGCATCACCGTGAACAAATTTGCGCACACGTTCGAGAGCGTCGCCCTCAAAGACGCTTTCTCCCCTATTCTGCCCTCTTTTGAGGAGAGCCGCATCTGTCGAGGCCGAGACATCTTTCGAGACGCCTCCGATCGCAGCCGCATCATCATCCTCTCTCCTAGGTGAGGGCCTCATGAACCTGATGTCATCCCTGGATTCGCCCAGCCTGCAGACCGAGCCCGACGGCGACGGTCTCTGGTACAAGGACGCGATCATCTATCAGCTGCACGTCAAGGCGTTCGCCGACAGCAACAATGACGGCGTCGGCGACTTCGCCGGCCTGACCGACAAGCTGGACTATCTGCAGGACCTCGGCGTCACCACGCTGTGGCTGTTGCCGTTCTACCCCTCGCCCGGCCGCGACGACGGCTACGACATCGCCGACTACGGCAGCATCAATCCCGATTTCGGGACGATGAAGGAGTTCAAGCGCTTCATCCAGGAAGCCAAGCGGCGCGGCCTGCGGGTGATCACCGAACTCGTCGTCAACCACACCTCCGACCAGCATCACTGGTTCAAGCGCGCCCGGCGCAGCCCGCCCGGCTCCAGCGCCCGCAACTGGTACGTCTGGAGCGACACCGACCAGAAATATCTCGGCACCCGAATCATCTTCACCGATACCGAGAAGTCCAACTGGACCTGGGATCCGGAGGCCGGCCAGTTCTACTGGCACCGCTTCTTCTCGCACCAGCCGGACCTCAATTTCGACAATCCGCGCGTGGTCAACGCGATCATCCAGGTGATGAAACGCTGGCTCGATGCCGGCGTCGACGGCTTCCGGCTTGACGCCATCCCCTACCTCTGCGAGCGCGACGGCACCAACAACGAAAACCTCCCGGAGACGCATGCGATCATCAAGCGCCTGCGTGTCGAGCTCGACAATTACGCCAAGGACAAGCTGCTGCTGGCGGAAGCCAATCAGTGGCCGGAGGACGTTCAGGAATATTTCGGCCAGGGCGACGAATGCCATATGGCCTATCACTTCCCGCTGATGCCGCGCATCTACATGGCGATCGCCCAGGAGGACCGCTTCCCGATCACCGACATCCTTCGCCAGACGCCCGACATCCCCGCGACCTGCCAATGGGCGCTGTTCCTGCGCAACCATGACGAGCTGACGTTGGAGATGGTGACCGACGTCGAGCGCGACTATCTGTGGTCGACCTACGCCAACGATCCGCGCGCACGCATCAATGTCGGCATCCGCCGCCGCCTCGCGCCGCTGATGGACAACGACCGGCGCAAGATCGAGCTGATGAACTCGCTGCTGATGTCGTTCCCCGGCACGCCGATCATCTATTACGGCGACGAGATCGGGATGGGTGACAACATCTATCTCGGCGACCGCAACGGCGTACGAACGCCGATGCAATGGACGCCCGACCGCAATGGGGGCTTCTCGCGCGCCGACCCGGCGCGGCTCTACGCGCCGATGATCATGGACCCGGTGTACGGCTACGAGGCGGTCAATGTCGAGGCGCAGTCGCGCAGCCTGTCGTCGCTTTTGAACGCCACCAAGAAGCTGATCTCGATGCGCAAGTCGACGCTGGCCTTCGGCAGGGGCACCATGACCTTCATCCGCCCGGCCAACCGGTCGGTTCTGGCCTACGTCCGCCAGTACAAGGACGAGGTCATCCTCTGCGTCGCCAACCTGTCGCGCTCGGCGCAGGCGACCGAGCTCGATCTCTCGCCGTTCAAGGATCGCGTCCCGATCGAGATGCTCGGCCGCTCGCGCTTTCCCGCGATCGGCGAGCTGCCATACATGATCACGCTCGCGCCCTACGGATTCTACTGGTTCCAGCTCAAGGAGCGCGAGAAGTCGGAGCCCATCATCCAGCGCGCGGTGCCGGAGTTCGAGACGCTGGTCGTGCCGCTCGGCTCGACCTGGGTATCGCTGGCCCGCACCCGCAGCGTGTTCGAACGCGACGTTCTGCCCGGGCATCTGGCGCGCGCGCGATGGTACCCCGAGCGCTCGGCGGACGCGATCCATCCGACCCTGACCTCGGCGATCCCGTTCTGCGACATCGGCGACAACCGGCCCTGGCTGATCTTCTTCAAGGCCGCGGAGCGCGACGACAGGCTGCGCTATCTGCTGCCGATGCAGATCGAATGGGTCCGCTTCGATCGCGATCGCTACAATCCGCAGGCCTTCGCCGCCGTGCGCCAGGGCGCCCGCGAGGGAACGCTGCTCGATGCGGCGACCAGCCCGATCTTTCTCGCGCTGCTCCTGCACAATCTGAAGCAATCGCTGACGGTCGAGGAAAACGGTGTGCGCCTCGAATTCCGGCCGACGCCGCGGTTTCCGGACAAGCCAATCCGCGAATCCGAGCAGGTGCGCGTGGTCGAAACCGACCGCTGCAGCAGCAAGGCGGTCGTCAACAACGAGTTCTTCATCAAGATCCGCCGCGAGCTGGAGGCCGGCCCGCATCCGGAGATCGAGATCGGCCGATTCCTCACGGAGGCGGTGGGCTTCGCCAATGTCCCGCCGCTGCTCGGGAGTATCGAGGTGATCCAGGAGGGCGAGCGGCAGACCGTCGGCTGCGTCCACGGCTTCGTCGAGAACCAGGGCGACGGCTGGACCGTCAGCGCCGCCTATCTCGATCGCTACGTCGACGACCAGCGCGTGTTCGCCGCGAGCGGCGACGAGCGGCAGAGCGAGGAGCTGTCGCCCTATCTGCGCTACATGGCGCAGGCAGGCCGTCGCGTCGGCGAGTTGCATGCGGCGCTCGCCTCGCGCAGCGACATCGTCGATTTCGCGCCCGAGCCCACGAACGCAGATCATCTCGATCACTGGATCGACCGGCTGCGCGGCCAGGCTGACCGGATCCTCACGGGCCTGAGCGAGCGCCGCGATCACCTCAAGGATCCGGAACGAGGGCTGGTCGACCAGGTGCTCGCCAGGCGCGGCGAGCTGTCGGAGCGCCTCAGCAGCCTGATCCCGCACCATATCGGCGGCTGCGACATCCGGCTGCATGGCGATTTCCATCTCGGCCAGATCCTCATCGTCAAAGACGATATTTTCATCATCGACTTCGACGGTGACGAGGAGCAGCCGCTTGCGGAGCGTCGGCGCAAGGCGCCGCCGGCGCGCGACATCGCAGGCTTCCTGCGCTCGATCGATTGCTCGGTCCGCGTCGCCCAGGAGCGCGCCCTGAGGGCGAGCCAGGACGATCACGGCCGTATCGCCGCCGCGCTGTCGGAATGGCGCGACCAGGCAGCGACCGCCTTCTTGGCTGGCTATCGCGAGATCAAGGCCAGTCAGCGCCTCTGGCCGGACGATCCGCATACGGCGGAGGCGCTCCTTAACTTTTTCATGCTGGAAAAAGCCCTCGGAGCGCTCGAATATGATCTGGCTCACCGGCCGGACTGGTTGCGCATCGCATTGAGCAACCTGCTTCGCGTCCTGTCCGAGCCAGCATCAGCCAGCGAGTCCTCATGACCCATCTTTCTCCCGAGGCGTTTGCGATCATCGAAGGTCGGCATGCCGACCCGTTTCGCTATCTCGGTCAGCACAATGTCGACGGGCGGACGGTCGTGCGCGCGTTCCTGCCCGAGGCCTCCCGCGTCGAGGTGGTCGGCGAGCACGGCGACGTCGCCGCGCTGACGCGCATCCATGATGCCGGCCTGTTCACCGGGACCATGCCGTCGCTGCAGCGCTATCGGCTTCGGGCGACATTCGGCGACCACGTCACCGACCTCGAAGATCCTTATCGTTTCCTGCCGATCCTGAGCGACTTCGACCTGCATCTGCTCGGCGAAGGCAATCATGAGCGGCTCTACGACAAGCTCGGCGCGCATCCAATGGTGCTCGACGGCGTCGACGGCGTCGGCTTCGTCGTGCTCGCGCCGAACGCGCGTCGCGTCAGCGTGGTCGGCGATTTCAACTTCTGGAATGCGCGGCGCCACCCGATGCGCGTCCGCGGCAACGGCTACTGGGAGCTGTTCATTCCCCGCGCCAGGGCCGGCGACCACTACAAGTTCGACATCATCGGCCCGCAGGGCGAGCACCTGCCGCTGAAATCGGACCCGATGGCCTTCGCGGCCGAGATGCGTCCCAAGACCGCATCGATCGTGGTCGACGAGTCCAGCCTGCCGCGACCTCGGCCGGCGCCGCATGACATCAACAAGCTGAACAGGCCGGTCTCGATCTATGAGGTGCATCTCGGCTCGTGGCGGCGCAAGGACAATAACCAGTGGCTGACATATCGCGAACTCGCCGAGCAACTGCCGGCCTATGCACGCGACATGGGCTTCACGCACATCGAATTCCTGCCGGTCAGCGAGCACCCGTTCGACGGCTCCTGGGGCTATCAGCCGACCGGCCTATTCGCGCCGACCAGCCGCTTCGGCAGTCCTGAGGACTTCTGTGCGCTGGTTGATGCGTGCCACCGCGAGGGCCTCGCGGTGTGGCTCGACTGGGTGCCAGGCCATTTCCCGGATGACCCGCACGGCCTAGGCCATTTCGACGGCACCGCGCTGTACGAGCACGCCAACCCGATGCAGGGCCGGCATCTCGACTGGGGCACGCTGATCTACAATTACGGCCGCACCGAAGTCGCCAATTTCCTGCGCTCGAACGCGCTGTTCTGGCTGGAGCGCTACGGCATCGACGGTCTGCGCGTCGATGCCGTCGCCTCGATGCTCTATCTCGACTACAGCCGTCCGTCCGGCGGCTGGATTCCGAACAAATATGGCGGGCGCGAGAACCTCGAGGCCATCGAGTTTCTGCGCCGGACCAATATCGACGTGTTCGGCCATTTCCCGCAGGCGACGACGGCTGCCGAGGAATCCACGGCGTGGCCGCAGGTGTCTCGCCCGGTCGACATGGGCGGGCTCGGTTTCGGCTACAAGTGGAACATGGGCTGGATGCACGACACCTTGCGCTACATCAGCAAGGACCCGATCCACCGCAAATATCACCACGGCGAGATCCTGTTCGGCCTGCACTACGCCTTTTCGGAAAACTTCATCCTGCCGCTGTCGCATGACGAGGTCGTGCACGGCAAGCGCTCCATCCTTGGCCGGATGCCGGGCGACGACTGGCAGCGTTTTGCCAACCTGCGTGCGTATTACAGCTTCATGTTCGGGCATCCCGGCAAGAAGCTCCTGTTCATGGGCTGCGAGCTCGCCCAGGAGCGCGAGTGGAATCACGATACCTCGCTCGACTGGCATCTGCTCGGCGACGCCAAATATGCCGGCATCCAGGCCCTGATCCGCGACCTCAACCACCTCTACCGCAACGTGCCGGCGCTGCATGAGCGGGACTGCGAGCCGGACGGCTTCGAGTGGTTGATGACCGACGACTCCGACCGAAACGTCTTCGCCTGGGTGCGCAAGGGCTTCGATGAGCACGCGCGCTGCGTCGTGGTCGTGAACTTTTCGCCCAACGTGTATTACAATTACCGGGTCCGCGTGCCGTTCGGCGGCAGATGGAGGGAAGCTTTCAATTCCGACTCCCTGCATTATGGCGGCAGCAATGTCGGCAACGTCGGCCAGGTCCATGCCTCTGAAGAACACCAGCTCAACCTCATCCTCCCGCCCATGGCAGCGGTATTTCTCCTCCCGGAAGCCTGACGCAATGCGCCTGGCCGCTGGAAGCCACGCCCGTCTCGGAGCAACCTGGGACGGACGGGGGACCAATTTTGCCCTGTTCTCCGCCAATGCCGAGAAGGTCGAGCTCTGCCTGTTCGACAGCCAGGGCCGGCGCGAGATCGAGCGCATCGAACTGCCGGAGCGGACGGAGGATGTCTGGCACGGCTATCTCAACGATGTCTCGCCGGGGCAGCTCTATGGCTACCGTGTCTACGGTCCTTACGAGCCGGAGCAGGGCCACCGCTTCAATGCCAACAAGCTGCTGCTCGACCCCTATGCCAAGCGGCTCGCCGGCCGGCTGGTCTGGAGCGACGCCCATTTCGCCTACCGCGCCGGCTCGCCGCGCGAGGATCTCTCGTTCGACCGGCGCGACAACGCCCGCGGCATGCCCAAGGCTGTCGTCATCGACGAGACCTTCAACTGGGGCCGGCGCGAAATGCGGCCGCAGATCCCGTGGGAGGACACGATCATCTACGAGGCCCATGTCAAGGGCCTGACCAACAAGCGCGACGACGTCCCACCCAATCTGCGCGGCACCTATGGCGGGCTGTCGTCGCCGGCGATGATCAAGCATCTGAAGCGGCTCGGCGTCACGACGATCGAGCTGCTTCCCATCCACGCCTTCATCGACGACCGCATGCTGGTCGAGAAGAAGCTGGTCAACTACTGGGGCTACAACACGATCTCGTTCTTCGCGCCGGAGCTTCGCTACGCGCAGGACAATCCGCTCGATGCCTTCCGGACGACGGTGGCAAGGCTGCACGATGCCGGCATAGAGGTCATGCTCGACGTCGTCTACAACCATACCGCCGAGGGCAACCATCTCGGACCCACCCTGTGCTATCGCGGCATCGACAACGCGTCCTACTACTGGCTGAAGCCCGACAATCCGCGCTTCTACGACGATTTCACCGGCTGCGGCTCGTCCGTTAACCTGACGCATCCGCGTGTGCTCCAGATGGTGATGGACTCGCTGCGCTACTGGGTCGAGGTCTGCCACGTCGACGGCTTCCGCTTCGACCTTGCCACCACCCTGGCGCGCGAGAAGCACGGCTTCGACCGGCGCAGCGGCTTTCTCACCGCGATCCGCCAGGACCCGGTGCTGGCGAGCGTCAAGCTGGTCGCTGAGCCCTGGGACGTCGGTCTCGGCGGCTATCAGGTCGGCGCATTCCCCTCGCAATGGTCCGAATGGAACGACCGCTATCGTAGCGCCATGCGTCGCTACTGGAGTGGCGAAGGCAGCCTGATCGGCGAGGTGTCGAGCCGCATGACCGGCTCGTCCGACATCTTCAACCATGACGGCCGCACCCAGCGCGCCAGCGTTAATCACGTCACCGTCCATGACGGGTTCACGCTGGCCGATCTCTTCAGCTACAACAGCAAGCACAATGAAGCGAACGGCGAGGACAATCGCGACGGCTCCAACGACAACCACAGCAACAATTTCGGTCATGAGGGGCCGACCGACGACGTGACGATCACGGCGCTGCGGCGGCAGTCGCGCAAGAACCAGCTCGCCTGTCTGTTCCTCGCACAGGGCCTGCCGCTGCTGCTCGCAGGCGACGAGGTCGGCAACTCGCAGCATGGCAACAACAACGCCTATTGCCAGGACAACGAGGTCGGCTGGGTGGACTGGAGCGGCATGGGCCGCGAGGGCGATGATCTCATCGACTTCATCGCGCACATGACCGAGCTGCGCCGCCGCTTCGGCCAGATTCGCGCACGCCGCTGGCTCGATGGCCGCCGCCCGGACGGCAGCTTCGGCGTGCTGTGGCTGACGCCTTCGGCGGAGGAGATGACGCAAACCGACTGGACCTTTCCCGACGGACGATTTCTCGCCTATGTGCTCGCTCCGGTGGAACAGGAACAGGCTCCGATCTTTATCGTTCTGAACGCGGCCCCCGAAGAGATCGGATTCAAATTGCCCAAGCTTGCCGAGTACAAGACGTGGCAACAGGTCCTGAACACCACCGAAGCCCAGCAGACGCCGATCGATTTCGCGTCCGGTGCGGACCTCAAGGCCCCGTCCCGCTCCGTGCTGGCGTATGCGGGCCAGTCATGAACGGCCGTCAATTCGGACCTCGGCTCACGCAGGACGGCACGACGTTCCGGCTGTGGGCGCCCGCCGCCAGGCGCGTCGATCTGATCCTCGACGTCAAGCATGAGATGCAACGCGGGGATGGCGGTTGGTATTCGCTCGACGTCGCCGGCGCCGGCGCCGGCACGCGGTATAAGTTCCGTATTGACGATGAGCTCGACGTTCCAGATCCCGGCTCGGATTTCCAGCCGGAGGATGTCTCCGGCCCGAGCGAAATCATCGACCACCGTGCCTACACCTGGCGCTCCGAAAACTGGCGCGGTCGTCCATGGCAGGATGCCGTGTTCCTCGAAAGCCATGTCGGCACCTTCACGACGGAAGGCACCTACCGCGCAATGATCGACAAGCTCGATCATCTCGTTGAAACCGGCATCACCGCGCTCGAACTGATGCCGCTGGCGGACTTCGCCGGCTCCCGCAACTGGGGCTATGACGGCGTGCTGCTCTACGCGCCGGACAGCGTCTATGGGCGTCCCGATGATCTGCGCGCGCTGATCGACGAGGCGCATCTGCGTGGCATCATGGTGTTTCTCGACGTCGTCTACAATCACTTCGGCCCGGAGGGAAACTACATCGGCCGCTATGCGCCGACCTTCTTCACCGACGCGCATACGCCGTGGGGCAGCGCAATCGACTACCGGCTCTCCGAAGTGCGCGCCTTCGCGATTCAGAACGCGTTGCATTGGCTGACGGACTATCGCTTCGACGGCCTGCGCTTCGACGCCGTGAATCACATCCTGTCCAACGAGGGTGAGATTCCGATGCTGCACGATCTCAGTGCCGCCGTGGGCAAGCTGGTCGAAGCAACCGGGCGGCACATCCATCTCGTGCTCGAAAACGGCGACAACCGCGCCAGCATGTTGGATTCCGCAGAGGAGCCGCCGCGCGGCAAATTTCGCGCGCAGTGGAACGACGACTATCATCACGCCTGGCACGTGATCCTGACCGGCGAGAGCGGCGGCTATTACGGCGACTACCAGCAGGCGCCGCGCCGCGATCTCGCTCGCGCGCTCGCCTCCGGCTTCGTCTACCAAGGCGAACCCGCGGCATTCTGGGGCGGCGATCCGCGGGGCGAGCCGAGCGGTCATCTGGCCCCCGGCGCGTTCGTCAACTTCCTGCAGAACCACGACCAGATCGGCAACCGCGTGTTCGGCGACCGCCTGGAGGCGCTGGCGTCGCCGGAAGGGATCGCGGCGGCACTCGCGGTGACGCTGCTCGCGCCCACCGTCCCGATGCTGTACATGGGCGAGGAATGGGGCTCGAAGCAGCCGTTCCCGTTCTTCTGCGACTTCCAGGGCGACCTCGCGCATGCCGTGCGCAACGGACGCCGCAGGGAGTACGAGTGGGCGTACGCCAAATATGGCGACGAGGTTCCCGATCCGCTCGACATCGAAACCTTCCAGTCCGCAATCATCGACTGGGACTCCCGCAATGAGTCGCCGGGGCGCGAGCGTCTCGCGCTGGTGCGCGCGCTCCTTGCGGTGCGTCACAAGGAGGTTGCGCCGCGGCTTCCGGGAGCGAAATTCGGCGAGGCGGACGTGACCGATGACGGTCGCCTGAGCGCGCATTGGCTGATGGGCGATGGCAGCCGGCTAAATCTGCTTGCCAACGTCTCCGACAAGGAGCTCGCGGCTTCGCCGACCGGCGTCCCGGGCACCCCGATCTGGGGCGACACGCCTGGAGACCGCCTGCCGCCGTGGTCGGTGTTCTGGAGCATCGGGGGATAGCATGCCTCCGGCCATTCCCCTCGCGACCTATCGCCTGCAGCTCACGGGTGATTTCAACTTCGAATCGGCCGCACGCGTCTTGCCATATCTGAAGGCGCTGGGCATCAGCCACGTCTACGCTTCGCCCTTCATGACGGCGCGGAAGGGCTCGACGCATGGCTACGACATCACCGATCATTCCAAGCTCAATCCCGAGCTCGGCGGCGAGGACGGCTTTGCGAAACTGAGCGCGGCGCTGAAGCAGTACGATCTCGGCCTCATCCTCGACTTCGTGCCGAACCATGTCGGCGTGCATTTCGACGACAATCCGTGGTGGCTCGACGTGCTCGAATGGGGCCAGGCTTCGCCGCACGCCGCCTCGTTCGACATCGACTGGGACCAGTTGCCGTACCGCGCGCGCGGCGGCGTGCTGCTGCCGATCATCGGCACCTCCTACGGCCACGCGCTCGAACATGGCGACATCGAGCTGCGCTATGACCCGGACGAAGGCTCGTTCTCCTGCTGGTACTTCGAGCATCGGTTGCCGATCGCGCCGGAGCGCTACGGCGAGGTATTGCGCATCATCGTCAAGGAGGCCGGTGAGGAGAGCAGCGAGGCCGGCAAGGCGATTCTCGACCTGGCGTCGCGCTATCGCGGCTTGCGCCATCCGAACCGCAAGGAAGCGCCGGCGTTCAAGGCGGCCCTCAAGGCCATTCCCGGCGCGGCCGACGTCATTGCCCAGGGGATCGCGGCCTATAAGGCCGGCCCCGACCGTGGTGCGCAGACGCTCGCTCTGCATCATCTGCTGGAGCGACAGCACTACAAGCTCGGCCATTGGCGGCTTGCGTCCAGCGACATCAACTACCGCCGCTTCTTCGACGTCAACACGCTGGCGGGCCTGCGCGTCGAGGACGCCGGCACGTTCGAGGCTATCCACCGGCTGGTCAAGAAGCTGATCGCGGATGGTCAGTTGCAGGGTCTGCGGCTCGACCATATCGATGGCCTGCGCGATCCCGCACAATATTTTCAGCGCCTGCGCCGGCTGATCCGCGACGCTCGGGGGCCCGCAGCCGGGCCGTTCTACGTCGTCATCGAGAAGATTCTCTGCGAGCACGAGAAGCTGCCGGGTTTTGCCGGCGTGCACGGCACCACCGGCTACGAGTGGATGAACGTCATCACCCAGGTGCTGATCGACGGCAAAGGTCTGGAGCCCTTGGACGAGATCTGGCGCCAGATCAGCAACAAGCCGCCGAAGCTCGCGCCTGTGATCAAGGAGGCCAAGCGGCGCGTGCTGGAGACGCTGCTGACCAGCGAGTTCACCGTGCTGACCCGCCTGCTGGCGCGCATCGCCAACGGCCACTACTCGACGCGCGACTATTCGGAAGACATCCTGCGCCAGGCGCTCGAGCTGTATGTTCTTCACTTCCCGGTCTATCGCACCTATCTCACCACAGCCGGCCCGACCGAGACCGACCGCAAGCTGATCGACCACGCCATCGCAGGCGCCCGGGCCGAATGGTTCGCCTCCGACGGCTCGATCTTCGAGTTCCTGCGCGATGCGCTGACCATGGATCTCATCAAGCGCGACCGCAGCACCAACCACAGCGTCCCGCGTGTGCGCCGCTTCGCCCTCAAGGTGCAGCAGCTCACCGGGCCGATGATGGCGAAGTCGCTGGAGGACACCGCCTTCTACCGCTTCCACCGACTGCTCGCGCTCAACGAGGTCGGTGGCGATCCAGCGGCGCATGCTCTGGCGATCGCCGACTTCCACAAGCTGATGCGGGACCGCGGCAGGCATTGGCCGCACGGCATGACCGCCACTGCTACCCACGACACCAAGCGCGGCGAGGATGCGCGCACGCGGCTCGCCGCCATCACCGAGCTGCCCAACGATTGGACGTCCGCAATGGCGCGCTGGAAGACCTTGAACGCGCCGCACGTCATCACGGATGGCAAGATGCGCGCGCCCTCGGCGGCGTTCGAATACATGCTGTATCAGACACTCGTCGGCATCTGGCCGGCAAGCGGCACCGATGGCACCCTGCCCGAGCGGCTGCAGGCCTATGCGCTGAAGGCCGCGCGCGAGGGCAAGGAGGAGACCAGCTGGCTCAATCCGAACGAGGCCTATGAGAACGGCCTGCGCGCCTTCATCGACCGCATCCTGGATCGCGAGCGCTCGCCCGAGTTCCTGCAGTCGCTGGAGACGCTTTCCAGGCGACTCGCTTTGCTCGGCGCGCTGAACTCGCTGACCCAGCTCACGCTGAAGGCGACGATGCCCGGCGTGCCGGATTTCTATCAGGGCACCGAGTTCTGGGACCTTTCGATGGTCGATCCGGACAACCGCCGCCCGGTCGATTTCGCCGCGCGTGAGCACGCGCAGCGTGCGTGCGAGACTCCCGACTGGGCCCACCTCGCGGACCATTGGCCGGACGGCCGCATCAAGCTCGCCTGGACGCGGGAGCTGCTGAAGCTTCGCAACCAGATGCCCGCCGTGTTCACCGACGGCTCCTACGAGCCGCTCGAGGTGAGCGGACGTCATGCCGATCACGTCATTGCCTTCGCACGGCGGCGTGGGCGGGACGCCGTCGTCGTCGTCACTGTGCGCAACTTTGCACCCTTCACCGACGGTGGCCGGGTGTGGCCCCACGCAGATGGTTTCGACGCCGAGGTTCATGCCCGCGGCTACATACCGGCAGACATGCAGGACGGCATCCTGGCGGTGTCCTCCATCTTCACGCATTTGCCTGCAGCGGCGATCCCGGCGCGGACCGACGCGGCAGCCCACCCGCCTGGTCGACGTCGGACAGCAGCGGCGCCGACCTGATCAGCTCTTCTTCGTCAACAGCAGCTGGCCGCGGCTGCGGATCGCGGATTGCGCCACCTCGGCAAAGCGCTGCAGCAGCCAGGGCAGCACGACCTCGACACGCACGTGATCGTCGGCGACGTCGACATGGCCCGAGGCCGCCTGACCGAGCGCGCGAACGCGAAAGATCATCTTGTCGCCCTCCCAGCGCTCTTCGTCGACCTTCAGGACCGGAACGCTGGTCGCGGCGCGGCTGAGACCGGCCTGGAGCCGGCGCACGGCCTCGTCCTTGCCGAGGCGATGCGGAATGGAAACGACAAGCGGTCTTGACATCGCGATCTCCTGACTAACAACCCTCTCTACGTAGTCATCGGTGACTACGACCGCAAAGACACACGCTGCATTTTACTTGTTCCCACGCGGAACTTTCGAAGTTCCAACCAGTTTCCTCGGCGAAGGCAGAGCACGTTGTCGCCCCGCTGCCGGGCACTGGAGGGAAGCACATGTCCATCGGAACTATCATCCTCATCATTCTCATCATCGCCCTGCTCGGCGGCTTTTCCGGCATCGGCGGCGGTCCGTTCTACGGCACCGGCTACTACGGCGGCGGCGGCCTCGGCCTGATCATCGTCATCGTGCTGATTCTCGTCCTGCTCGGACGCATCTGATCCGATCGATCTCATAGCCATCCAACTGATCAGCTCGGGCTGACGTGGCCGCGCCACGTCGGCCTGGCCTTGATTGCGCCCCCGCATCGTATCCCTTACACTTCGTTCGCGAGCTTCCTCATCGCCGGCTTGATCGCTCCGGCCGCGTCGTCATAGCCCTCCCACGCCTTGGTCTTGGGCAAGAGCGCCGGCGCGGTTCGGACCGTGTACCGCTCGGGTTCGAGCCCGTTCTTCACCTGCGCCCAGGTCAGCGGCATCGACACGGTGGCGCCTTCGCGAGCGCGCGGCGACAGCACGGCGACCGCCGTCGACATCCGGTCGTTGCGCAGATAGTCGAGGAAGATCTTCCCCTTGCGCAGCTTCTTCGACATGTTGAGCAGGTACTGCTCCGGGCGGTCGTTCGCCATCCATTGGCACACGCCCTGTGCAAACGCCTTCGCTTCGGGCCAGCTCACCTTGTCGCGCGCTCCGTGCAGCAACGGCGTCACCACATGCAGACCCTTGCCGCCCGTGGTCTTGCAGAAGCTATCGAGTCCGAGGCTCTTCAAGCGCTGGCGCATCTCCTTGGCGGCCGCGATCACCTCCTCGAACGCGACGTTCGGCGCCGGATCGAGATCGAACACCAGCCGACCCGGCACGTCATAGGCGTCCGGCGCGCAATTCCATGGATGCAGCTCGACGGCGGCGACCTGGGCCACCGCGATCAATCCCTCGACGCGGTCGATCTGCAGATACGGTTTGCGGTCGCCCGAGACCTTGACCAGCTCCAGCAGGTCCGACATGCCCTGCATGCCGTGCCGCTGGAAGAATTTTTCGCCACCGATGCCATCAGGCGCACGCACGATCGAGCACGGCCGCCCCCTCAGATGCCCGATCATCCAGTTGCCGACGGCTTCCAGATAGGTCGCAAGATCAAGCTTGGTGACGGGCTCGCCGTCGCCGGCGTCCGGCCACAGCGCCTTGTCGGGCTTGGAGATTGCAACGCCCATCACGGTCGCCGAGCCCTTCGTGCGTGACGGCGTCTTGTGCAGCGTGGTGCCGACGGTCGCGATGCTCGCGGCGGCCCGCGCCACCGGCCTGGCAACCTTCGTCGTCACCACCGGCGCCTCGGCAACGACCTCGCGGGCCGGCTTGTCCTCGCGCAGTCCCTTGAACGAGGCCTGCCTGACATTGCCGTCGCCGGTGAAGCCGGCAAACTCGATCTCGGCGACCAGCTCGGGCTTGAGCCAATGCACGTCACGCGACTTGCGCGGCGCGTTCTTGCCGCTGAACGGGCTCTTGTCGGATGCCGCCGCCTTCAGCGCCGGCATGATCTCCTTCACCGTGTCCTGGCCGAAGCCGGTGCCGACGATCCCGACATAAGCGAGATGATCGTCCTTGTTGACGCCGACCATCAACGATCGGAATTTGCCGTTGGTCGTCTTCCAGCCGCCGATGACGACCTCGTGGCCGGGCCTGGTCTTGGCTTTGGTCCAGCTCTCCGTCCGTCCCGAATGATAGGCCGAGTCCAACTTCTTCGAGACGATTCCTTCGAGGTTCAGCTTGCGCGCCGACTCCAGCACGGCTTCGCCGTCGCTCTCGAAATGCTCGACGTAGCGGATCCGCGGTGTCTTGCCCTTGATATGCGCCTTCAGCAGCTTCGCCAGCCGTGCCTTGCGCTCGCGCAACGGCTGGCGGCGCAGGTCGAACTCCTCGGCGAACATCAGGTCGAAGGCGAAGAAGATCAGCTCGTCGGTTTCACCCGCCGAGATCGCCGCCTGCAGGGCGGAGAAGTTCGGATTGCCGTCCTTGTCGAGCGCGACGATCTCGCCGTCGATGATCGCGTCCGGCAGCTTCGCAGCCTCCTCCGCAATCGCGCCGAACTTGGCGGTCCAGTCCAGGCCCTTGCGGGTCTTCAAGGTCGCCTCGCCGTTCTCGACCCGGATCTGGACGCGGTAGCCGTCGAACTTGATCTCGTGCGCCCAGCCCTCGCCGCTCGGCGGTTGCGCGACCGACGTGCAAAGCTCGGGCAGCACGAAGTCGGGCAGCGACGATACCGTCTTCGGCGCAACGCGGGCTTTGGTGCCGTTTGCCTTCTCGGCCCTCGCTTTCGGTGATGAGGCCTTCGTAGTCGGCTTGGTTTCGCTGTCACTGCGGTTGGAGTGCCACACCGCATCCGCGTTCATGCGCTGCGTCTTGGCGAGCATGAACGGCTTCGGCGCCTTGCCCTTGCCGGCCGCGATCTGCTCCATCGTGCGGCCCGAGGCGACCGACTTGTCGGCATCCAGGATATCGTTGGCCTCGCCTTCCCGGGCAAACTCGTCGCGATGCTTGATCAGCAGCCAATTGGTCCGCTTGCCGCCGGTGCGATCGTGGCGCATCCGCACCAGCACCCAGCTGCCATGCAGCTTTTCGCCCTCGAGAGTGAATTTGAGATCGCCCTTCTTGAACCCGCGCTCCGGGTCCTCGCTGTCCCAATAGCCGCGGTCCCACAGCATGACGGTGCCGCCGCCATACTCGCCTTCCGGGATCGTACCTTCGAAATCGCCGTAGTCGAGCGGATGATCCTCGACCTCGACCGCCAGCCGCTTGTCGTGCGGATCGAGCGACGGCCCCTTGGTGACGGCCCACGACTTGAAGACGCCGTCGAATTCGAGCCGCAGGTCGTAGTGCAGGCGCGTTGCATCATGCTTCTGGATGACGAAGCGCGGCCGCGCCGTACGCGCGACCTTGGCGTCGCCGGACGGCTCCGCCGTCTTGTCGAAATCGCGCTTCTTGCGATAGGTGGAAAGCTTCCCGAGCGCCACGGTGATCCCTCGCGTTGAGTGGTAGCGTAGCAAAGCCGGCGAACTCGTGGAACCGGCCGCATCGGCAGGATAACTTCGGGCAAAGTTCCGCGTTCCCGCGGCTCATGGAGGGCCCAGGCTGTGCTGGCGTCCGCCCTCTGCCAGTCGAGAGGGCGCAGGGAAGGCCGGGAGCTCGCCGCCCCCATGGCCCGCCTGCAGAAAGAAATGCAGGCGGCAGGTACCACAGGTGCAGCCGAGACATCCCGGCCCTCCCTGCGCGACGGCTTTAACGGCTGCTTCGCGTTCTCCCCGGTGCGCCGGGCTTGTTGGCCACCGTGTCGCGACAATGCGCCTGCGCGCATTGCGCTGGATACCAGCATCGGGGTATCAGGACCGCGCGACTTGACCGTGCATGCCGGATTGTTCGTCGGCGCGACTGAATCACGCTGCAACCCGGCACACCCATCGCATTCCGCTGCCGACGTCCGTGACGACCGCGATACGTCCCCTCCGACGCAACGGAACGGGTCGGACCATAATGCTGATTTTACGAAGTCGTCAAGCGAATTATTTTTTCCCGAAGCGACCTTCGCCGGGCCCATGGAACCCACACCGATGCTTGCCCGTTGCAGCCTCGTCCGGATTGTCCAAGGAGACCACGATGGCCCCCCGCGCCTACTGGAAAGGCTCGCTCAAACTCTCGCTCGTCAGCTGCCCCGTCGTGCTCTATCCGGCGTCGACGTCGGTCGAGAAGACGCGCTTCCATCTGATCAACCGCGAGACCGGCAACCGGCTCAAGCAGCAGATGGTGGACGCCGAGACCGGCGACATCGTCGAGGGCGACCAGAAGGGCCGCGGCTATGAACTCGCCAAGGGACAGTATGTCGAGATCGAGCCGGAGGAGCTCGAGGCGGTCCAGATCGAGAGCAACCATACGATCGACATCGACAGCTTCGTGCCGCGCGACGAGATCGACCAGCGCTATCTCAACCACCCCTACTACATCGCCCCCGACGGCAAGGCGGCGCTCGACGCCTTCGCGGTCATCCGCGACGCCATGAAGGACCAGGAGCGCGTGGCGCTGGCGCGGATCGTGCTGACCAACCGTGAGCACGTCATCGCCATCGAGCCGATGGGCAAGGGCATGCTCGGCACCACGCTGCGCTTTCCCTATGAGCTGCGCGACGAAGCCGAGTTCTTCGACGACATCAGGGCGCCGAAGATCAGCAAGGACATGGTCGAGCTGGCCGGCCACATCTTGCAGACCAAGGCAGCCCATTTCGACCCCTCGGAGTTCAAGGACCAGTACGAGACCGCGCTGAAGGCGCTGGTGAAGCGCAAGGCCTCGGGCAAGCCGATCAAGCTGCCGGAGCCGGCGGAGCGGCCCGACAACGTCGTCAGCCTGATGGATGCGCTGAAGCAGAGCCTGAACGGCAAGAGCGGAAAAAAGACCGCGCGTGCGGCGTCGCGGCGGACGAGCACGCATCGACGCCCGGCGAAGAAGGCGCATCGGTCGGCGGCGCGGCAGAGGAAGGCGGGGTGAAAGCCAGCAGCTGCCTGCGTGGCGCAAGCGGCCTCCACACCCACCGCCGTCGTCCCGGCGAACGCCGGGACCCATACTCCGCGGCGGGTGTTGTAAGACAAGACTTGTCCCACATCCCGCGCAATAACATCTCCCTGGGGTTATGGGTCCCGGCGTTCGCCGGGACGACAGCGGAGAATTTTGCGACGGCTGCGGGTCATGGCGTGCGCGATGATCGTAGCCCGAATGATCGCCTCGTCAGCTCTTCTTCGACTTCTTCTTCGTCGTTTTCTTGGTAGTCTTCTTCGTGCTCTTCTTGCTCGCCTTCTTGGCCGTCTTCTTCGCCGAGGCCCTCGCGCTCTTTTTCGCGGGCACCTTCTTGCCTTCGCGGCGCGCCTCCGACAGGCCGATCGCGATGGCCTGCTTGCGGCTCTTGACCTTGCGACCGGAACCGCCGCTGCGCAGCGTGCCGGCCTTGCGCTTCTTCATGGCCCGGCCGACCTTGGCCGATGCCTTGCGCGAGTATTGTCGTGCCATGAACATCCTCCCGATTGCGACACGTAAACCGCGTCGGCGAGACGAAAGTTCCAAAGCGCAAGCTGATGCCGCGTACCTCCACCCATGCTTTCACGATCGCGGGAATCGAAGCCCGTCGATACATCGAGATTCCAATGCAGCTTCGCGCTCATCGTTTCGATGACGGATAGACCGAGAAGCCAATCAGACGTTCTGATCCGCTGCATGAGGCGCAACTGGACAAGGCGACGGTCCGAATGATGCGTCCCTGGCCTCTTCCTCAGTCAGCAATTTCAGGAGCACCGTCCGCTTGGACTCATCGTTGAATTCAGCGAGACGTTTCCTGAACAGGATGAGGTTCTGCAGATGAATGTATTCTTCCATGACCGACCTCACTGATGGGAGCCAAGAACGACGTCGATGGACGAACGGCAAACGAAATCCAGGTGTGCAATATCTTTGATCTCATCGGGTCTTCCGAACCCGTCAAGGTCTGGATCTTGTGCTGCGATCTCGAACAGTCCCTGCAGGCTGAAAGATCGAACGCGCAGAACCCCTCACCGGGACATAGGCCGGCCTTCATGCCAAAGCGGCACCGCAACGCGTCGGGCTGACCTTGATTGAGATGAATTTCGGGCATGATGCTCTTCCCAGTATCGCCGATGACAATCTCTGCGCCGCAGTCGGCAGCCTCGCCCCCCCAAATTCAGATCGTGTTCTGACAAGCCGAGACATGGCACGTCCCGTGTTTACACCGTCGTGCATGCAAACGCACGATCAGCTGCGCCGATGAGGTGGCACGACCGCGGTCTCGATCATCCGTTGATCCAGAGAACGGGCGCCTGCGGACGTACTGTGCCGCAGCGCGAGATGACCGGCTGGTCAAAATTGCTCGAAAATATAACGAAACGAGCTGATGCCGCCCGCGGGACACGCAAGCTCGCCCATCGAATGGCGATGCCAACGCCCCTGACACACAGGACCAGTCGGCCGATACGGCCAAAGCTCAGTCCGGCGCGCGCAGCCGATAGCCGATGCCGGTCTCGGTCAATACGAATTGCGGGCGCTCGGGATCGGCCTCGATCTTCTGCCGCAGCTGACGCACATAGACGCGCAGATATTGCGCGTCGGTCAATTCGTCCCACAGCTCCTTGAGCAGGAAGCGGTGCGTCAGCACCTTGCCGGCGTGCTGCACGAGCACGCGCAGCAGATCGTACTCCTTCGGCGACAGCTTGATCTCGCGCTCGCCGACCTTGACGATGCGGCGCACCAGATCGACGGAGAGATCGCCGGTGCGGAACACCGGCCGCTCGCCCTGCACCTGCAACTGGTGCCGCAGCGCCGCGCGCAGCCGCGCCAGCAGCTCGTCCATGCCGAACGGCTTGGTGATGTAGTCGTCGGCCCCGAGATCGAGCGCCTGGACCTTGCCCGCCTCGTCGCCGCGGCTGGACAGCACCACGACCGGCACGGCCTCGTTGCGGCCACGGATGGTTCGCAGCAGCTCGAGCCCGTCGACGTCGGGCAGGCCAAGGTCGAGAATGATCAGCGCCGGCTCCTGGCCCAACAGCTCCAGCGCGATCCTGCCGTTCGAGGCTTCGAGAATCTCGTAGCCCTGCGTGGTCAGGCCCATCCGCAGCAGCTTGCGGATCGGCGGCTCGTCGTCGATCACGAGCACCTTGATCGGAGCGCCGGTCATGCGGCCGTATCCAGCGGTCTGGCCTGCGCGGGCACGGGCAGGCGGATGGTGAGGACCGCGCCGGGCCGATCGGTGCGGTTGCCGGCGAAGATGCGGCCATGCATCGCCTCGATGAAGCCGCGCGAGATCGCGAGCCCCAGACCGGTGCCGGGCCGCACCTGGTCGCCCTTCTGCACGCGATAGAACTTGTCGAACACGTGCTCGACCTCCGCGGCGGGAATGCCGTCGCCTTCGTCACGGATCTCGAGCATGACCCAGTTGTTGTCGCGGGCCGCGCGGATCGCGATCGAGGTCTCGGGAGGCGCATATTTGGCGGCGTTGTCGAGCAGATTGAATAGCACCTGCTCGAACAGCACCGCGTCGACCTCGACCATCGGCAGATCGGGGGCCAGCTCCAGCGAGACATGATGACCGGCGAGGATCTTGCTCGCGCGCCGCAGCGCGCTGCCGACGATCTCGCCGACGTCGTGGCGCGCGGCGTTCGGCACGATCGCGCCCGATTCCAGCTTGGTCATGTCCAGGAGATTGGCGATGAAGCGGTTGAGCCGTTCGGATTCGTCGATGACGGTGGCAAGCAGGTCGAGCTTCTCCTTGTCGGACAGCTGGGCCGCGAGATCGCGCATCGTCGAGGCCGCGCCGAGCACGGAGGCGAGTGGCGTCTTCAGATCGTGCGAGATCGAGGTGAGCAGTGCCGAGCGCAGCCGGTCCTGCTCCATGGTGCGCTTGACCTTGTCCATGTCTTCGACCAGCAGCACGCGCTCGATCGCGAGCGCGCCCTGGTCGACCAGGGCATCGAGCAGCCGGCGCTGGTCCGGCGTCAGCAGCGGCCCGGTGCGATCGTCATCAATGCCGATGACGCCGATCGAGCCGCGCCCCGTGCGCATCGGCAGGAACAGCCGCTTGGCGCCCGGCAGCGTGTCGGAGCCGCGCCCGGCGGCGCGGTCGTTGCTCCAGGCCCAGCTCGCGGCGGCGAGGTCGGCGTCGTCGAGCTGATCCTCCGGCGGGTAGCCGGTCATGACCGTGAGCTTGCCGTCCTGCGGCAGCAGCAGCACGACCCGTACCTTCAGCATCAACGCCGCCTGATAGGCCGTGGCCCACAGCACGTCATCGAGGGTCGCGGTGCCCGCAAGCTTGCGGCTGAAGGCATAGAGCTGCTCGGTGGTCCGGACGCGGTGGGTGGCGGCGTCAGCCTGAACGCGAACGCGCGCGGCGACGTTGGACACCAGGATCGCGATCAACATGAAGAAGAAGAACGCGCCGATGTTGGTCGGATCGGTGATCGTGAACGTATACAGCGGCGGCAGGAAGAAGAAGTTGTAGCAGAGCGAGGCGGCGAGGCTCGCCAGCAGTGACGGCCACAGGCCGTAGCGTGCGGCGACGCCGACCACGGCCGTGAGGAACACCAGATCGACGTTCTCGATGCCGAAGACGGGCTGGATCAGCTCGGCGAGGCCAAGGCCGACAGCCGTGATCAGCAGCGCCTTCAGATAGGGCTTCGGCTGCAGCGGCTCGCTGCGCGCTCGCGTCTGGACCGAGCTGCTCGTGGTGTCCGGCGCCTCCTCGCCGGCGATGACGTGGATGCTGATGTTGCCGGCGCCCCTGACGAGGTCGTGGACCACGGAGCCCCTGATGATCTCGAACAGGCGCGAGCGGCTCGACTTGCCGATGATGATCTGGGTGACGTTGTTGGCCTGCGCGAAGTTGATGAGGTCATCCGCGATACGCCGGCCGACGCCCGGAATCGTCAGCGCCTCGCCGCCGAGAGTCTCGGCCAGCCGCAGCGTATCGGCGAGCCGGTCGCGCTGCTTGTCCGTGAGTTGCAGGTTGCGCCGGGTCTCGATGGTAACGGCGGTCCACGGCGCGTGGACGCGGTCGGCGAGCCGCTTGGTGTAGCGCACCAGCCCTGTCGCTCGCGGGTCCTCCGACACGCAGACGAGGATGCGCTCGCCGGCTGCCCAGGGGCCGGCGATGGCATTGGCTTGCATGTGGGTGAGCAGTTGCTCGTCGACGCGCTCGGCCGTCCGGCGCAGCGCGAGCTCGCGCAGCGCGGTCAGGTTGCCGGGCGAGAAATAATGCTCCAGCGCCCGCTCTGCCTGCTTGGGTACATAAACCTTGCCCTCCTTCAGTCGCTGGATCAGATCGTCGGGCGTGAGGTCGATCAGTTCGATGGCGTCGGCGCGGTCGAGGACCGAGTCCGGGACGGTCTCGCGCACGCGCACATGGGTGATCTGGGCGACGACGTCGTTGAGGCTCTCGATGTGCTGGACGTTGACCGCCGTGTAGACGTCGATGCCGTGCGACAGCAGCTCCTCGACGTCGAGATAGCGCTTGGGGTGGCGGCTGCCCACCGCATTGGTATGCGCGAGCTCGTCGACGATCGCGAGCTTGGGGCGGCGCGCGATCACGGCATCCAGATCCATCTCCTCGACGATCTGGTCCTTGTAGGAAATACGTTTGCGCGGGACGATCTCCAGGCCGCGCACCAGCGCCTCGGTCTCGGCGCGGCCATGCGTCTCGACGAAGCCGATCACGACGTCGACGCCGGCCCTCAGCTTGGCATGCGCGCTCGACAGCATCTCATAGGTCTTGCCGACGCCGGGGGCGGCGCCGACGAAGATCTTGAGCTTGCCGGCAGGACTGTCCTCCCGCCGGGCCGCTTCGAGCAGGGCCTCCGGCGAGGGACGTTGGTCAGGATCGCGGCGTTGACTGGCCATGCGGCATTATAGACGGAGGGACCTCGGCGCCAAGGCCAAGACCTTCAGGGCGTCATTGCGGTTTGGCAGCATCGAGTGCCAGGTTGAGCGCAAGCACGTTAACGCGGGGTTCGCCGAGCAGTCCGAGCAGACGGCCCTGGGTCTGCCGGGCGATCACGGCCTGGACGCTCGCCTCCGGCAAGCCGCGTGCCTTGGCCACCCGCGGCACCTGGAACAGCGCCGCCTCCGGCGAGATGTCCGGATCGAGCCCGCTCGCCGAGGTCGTCACCAGATCGACCGGCACGGCCTGCGCGGGATTCTCCGCCTTCAGCTTGTCGACGTCCTCCTTGACGCGGTCGGCCAGCGCCTTGCTGGTCGGGCCGAGATTGGAGCCGGACGAGTTGGCGGCGTTGTAGGGCGCAGAAACCGTCTTGGTGGAGTCGTTCGGATCGGCGGCCGAGGTCGCCGACGGACGGCCGTGGAAATATTTGTCGTCCTTGAACTCCTGACCGATCAGCGCCGATCCGATCACCTTGCCGTTGCGCGTGATCAGGCTGCCCTCGGCCTGCGCCGGAAAGATGGTGCCGGCGACGACGGTCATGGCGAGCGGGTAGAGCAGCCCGGTGATCAGGGTCAGCGCGAGCAGGACCAAGATGGCGGGACGGATTTCTTTGAGCATGGGAATCTCCTGTGTCTCCCGTCATTGCGAGGAGCGAAGCGACGAAGCAATCCAGAGTCGCGTGGCCCGAGACAGTCCTGGATTGCTTCGCTTCGCTCGCAATGACGGCGGTTGGGGCCTCAGGCCAGATGCAAGGCGGTCACGATCAGGTCGATCGCCTTGATGCCGATGAAGGGGATGATGATGCCGCCCAGCCCGTAGATCATCAGGTTACGGCCGAGCAGCGCGCCGGCGCCGATGGCGCGGTAGGCGACGCCCTTCAGCGCCAGCGGGATCAGCGCGATGATGACGAGCGCGTTGAAGATGATCGCCGACAGGATCGCGCTCTGCGGGCTCGCCAGGCTCATGACGTTCAGCACATTGAGTTGCGGGTAGAACGCCAGGAACATCGCCGGGATGATCGCGAAATACTTCGCGACGTCGTTGGCGATCGAGAACGTCGTCAGCGCGCCGCGCGTCATCAAGAGCTGCTTGCCGATCTCCACCACCTCGATCAGCTTGGTCGGGTTGGAGTCGAGGTCGACCATGTTGCCGGCCTCGCGCGCGGCTTGCGTGCCGGTGTTCATGGCGACGCCGACATCGGCCTGCGCCAGCGCCGGCGCATCGTTGGTGCCGTCGCCGCACATCGCCACCAGCTTGCCCTTGGCCTGCTCGTCGCGGATGAGCTTGAGCTTGTCCTCAGGCGTCGCCTGCGCCAGGAAATCATCGACGCCGGCTTCGGCGGCGATCGCCGCCGCGGTCATCGGGTTGTCGCCGGTGATCATGATGGTGCGGATGCCCATCCGACGCAGCTCGGCGAAGCGTTCGCGGATGCCGCCCTTGACGATGTCCTTGAGCTGGACGACGCCGAGCAGGCGCCCGTCCCTGGCGACCGCGAGCGGCGTGCCGCCGGATTTGGCGATGTCGTCGGAGATGGCACGGATCTCGCGGACAAGCTCGCTCTCGACCGGCTGGACCACGCGCACCGTGTTGCCGGAGACGGGCTGGGTCGGGCCGCCGCCGATGGAGTTGAGGATGGCGTCGACCGCACCCTTGCGCACCGAGGAGCCGCCGGCATCGACGCCGCTCATGCGGGTCTGCGCCGTGAACGGCACGAAGGTGGCGCCGAGCTCGGCCATGTCGCGGCCGCGGATGCCGTATTTGTCCTTGGCCAGCACCACGATCGAGCGGCCCTCCGGTGTCTCGTCGGCGAGCGAGGCGAGCTGCGCCGCGTCGGCGAGCTCCTGCTCGCTCACGCCCTTGACGGGACGGAATGCAGTCGCCTGGCGATTGCCGAGCGTGATGGTGCCGGTCTTGTCGAGCAGGAGCGTATCGACGTCGCCGGCGGCCTCGACCGCGCGGCCCGACATCGCCAGCACGTTGAAGCGCACCAGGCGGTCCATGCCGGCGATGCCGATCGCCGACAGCAGCGCGCCGATCGTGGTCGGGATCAAGGTCACGAACAGCGCCACCTGCACCACCACCGAGATCGAGCCGCCGGCATAGGCCGCGTAGCTCGGGATCGTCACCGTCGCGAACACGAAGATGATGGTGAGGCCGGCGAGCAGGATGTTGAGCGCGATCTCGTTCGGCGTCTTCTGCCGCTCCGCGCCCTCGACCAGCTTGATCATGCGGTCGATGAAGGTCGAGCCTTGCGCGGCCGTGATCCTGACGCGGATCCAGTCCGACAGCACCTGCGTGCCGCCGGTCACCGCCGAGCGGTCGCCGCCGGATTCGCGGATGACGGGCGCGGATTCGCCGGTGATGGCGGCCTCGTTGACCGAGGCGACGCCCTCGATCACCTCGCCGTCGGAAGGGATGGTGTCGCCGGCCTCGACCAGCACGAGATCGCCGACCTTCAGGCTGGTGCCGGGCACGAGCTTGTAGGTGTGATCGGCCGGGTTCGTGCCCGTCAGCAGCTTGGCCTGGCTCTCGGTGCGCGTCTTGCGCAGCGAATCCGCCTGCGCCTTGCCGCGGCCTTCGGCGACGGCTTCGGCGAAATTGGCGAATAGCACGGTGAACCACAGCCAGAGAATGATCTGGAAGGTGAAGCCGAGATTCGCTCCGCCGGTCACGACGTCGCGCAGAAAGATCACCGTGGTGAGCGCGGCGACGACCTCGACCACGAACATCACCGGGTTTCTGATCATCAGCCGCGGGTCGAGCTTGACAACCGCGGCCTTGATGGCCGGCAGCACGATCTTCGGGTCGAGCATCGTCGACATCGACGAGCGCTTCTGCAGTTTCATGGTGTCCATGGAGGTTGCTCCGAGATCAGAACACGGTGCCGGCGGCCATCGCGAGATGCTCGACGATCGGACCGAGGGCGAGAGCCGGGAAGAAGGTGAGGCCGCCGATGATCAGGATGACGCCGACCACGAGGCCGACGAACAGGCCGCCCGTGGTCGGGAACGTGCCGGCCGAGGGCGGGATCGACTTCTTCCCGGCGAGCGAGCCCGCGATCGCCATCGCCGGAATGATCATGAAGAAGCGGCCGACGAACATCGAGGACGCGAGCGTGAGGTTGTAGAAGAAGGTGTTGCCCGTGAGTCCTGCGAATGCCGAGCCGTTGTTGGCGGTCGCGGAAGTGTAGGCGTAGAGCACCTCGGTGAAGCCGTGCGGACCGGCATTGGCCATCGACGCGACGGCCGAGGGCAGCACCACCGCGACCGCGGTCCAGCCGAGATACATCAGCGGCAGCACCAGGATCGCCAGCATCGCCATCTTGACCTCGCGCGCCTCGATCTTCTTGCCGACATATTCCGGCGTGCGCCCGACCATCAGGCCGGCGACGAAGATCGCGAGCACGACGAACAGCAGTATGCCGTAGAGCCCGGCGCCGACGCCGCCTATGATGATCTCGCCGAGCTGCATGTTGATCAGCGGGATCATGCCGCCCAGCGCGGTGAAGCTGTCATGCATGGCATTGACCGCGCCGCAGGAGGCGGCCGTCGTGATCACGGCGAACAGTGACGACGCGACGATGCCGAAGCGGACCTCCTTGCCTTCCATGTTGCCGCCCGTCAGTCCGAGCGCGTTCAACGTGGTCGTACTGTTGGCCTCGGCCCAGTAGGTGATGGCGACGCCGGCGATGAACAGGACGCCCATCACGGCGAGGAGCGCCCAGCCCTGGCGCTGGTTGCCGACCATGCGGCCGAACACGTTGGTCAGCGCGGCACCGAGCGCGAAGATCGAGAGCATCTGGATGAAGTTCGACAGCGCGTTCGGGTTCTCGAACGGATGCGCGGCGTTGGCATTGAAGAAGCCGCCGCCATTGGTGCCGAGCATCTTGATCGCGACCTGCGAGGCCACCGGGCCGACCGCGATGGTCTGCTTCGCCCCTTCCAGCGTCGTGGCCTCGACATAGGGCCCGAGCGTCTGCGGGATGCCCTGCCAGACCAGGAACAGCGTGTAGACGATGCAGAGCGGCAGCAGCACATAGAGCGTGCATCGGACGACGTCGACCCAGAAATTGCCGACGGTCCGCGCCGAGGCGCGTGAGAAGCCGCGGATCAGCGCGATCGCGAGCACGATGCCGGTCGCGGCCGACAGGAAGTTCTGGTGCGTGAGCCCGAGCATCTGCACGAGATAGGAGAGTGTGCTCTCGCCGCCGTAGTTCTGCCAATTGGTGTTGGTCAGGAAGCTGATCGCGGTGTTGAAGGAGAGATCCTCGGCGACCGCTGACTGTCCAGCGGGATTGAACGGCAGCACGGCCTGCAAGCGCATCACGCCGTAGATGATCAGGAAGCCGCCGACATGGAACAGCAGCATCGCGACCGTGTAGGTCAGCCAATGCTGCTCGCGGCGCTCGTCGACGCCGCCGATCCAGTAGATTGCGGACTCGACCGGCCGCAGCACCGGCGACAGGAAGGTGCGCTCGCCATTGAAGACGCGCGTCATGTACCAGCCGAGCGGCTTGGCAAGCGCGACGATGACGGCGCAGTAGAGCAGGATCTGGATCCAGCCGATCACAGTCATGGGGATGTTGTCCTTGAAGGTGCGACGGTGGCGGTCAGAACCGCTCGGGCCGCAACAGCGCGTAGGTGAGGTAGATCAGAAGGCCGAGCGATACCGCGCCGGCGAGCGAATAGTCGAAGATCATGGCTCGTCTCCTAGAGCCGCTCGCAGGCGTAGGTGTAGCCGATCGCCAGGGCGAACAAGCCGGCGGCCAGCGCCAGCATCAGGATGTCCAACATGGGTGTGCTCCTCATGCGCGCGAACGACGCGCAACGCTTGGAGCGGCCGGGAGCGCCGGTGCGGCCACGGTCCGCTCCATGGCGGACAGATGGCATCCGACCTCATAGGTTTTCGAGACAGCACTGCCGACAGAGTTATAGGAATCTCATAAAGACCGCGGCGTTCTCCCGCCCCCCGGCAGAACCGCGCGGCCGCAGCCGCATATGAACCGGCCATGCCGCCGAGGCGTCTTTATGCGCCGGCTATTTCTTCCCGCCTTCGCCCCTCTCGCATTCCTACGCCGCCGTCGACCACATTGCCGATCAAGGCCCATCGGGCCATCGCTCACTGACGACGGGAGGCCGGCATGGCTGCCTTGACGACACGACCGGATGTGCCCGAGCGGGTACAACTCGCGCAGACCACGACGGCGATGCTGACGGCCCTGCTTGGCGAAGACGAGGGCGTCTCACCGTTGTCGGCGCGAGGGCGACGCCGGCTGCGGATCGCACGATTGCTGGAGACCGACGCGCGGATCGATGCCGCACTGGAGCTCGTCGCGCTGCAATTGCCACGATGGCAGCTCCGGCGCATCGCCTATGATGACGGCGAATGGCACTGCGCATTGTCGCAACAACGCGAATTGCCGGACTGGCTCGATCATTGCGTCGAAGCCCGCCACGCCGATCTCGCCCTCGCCATTCTCCACGCAGCCGCCGAGGCCCGCCGTCTCGAGCCCGGCGTCTCGCAGACTGACGCAAGGCGCGGCGTCCAGGCCGAACCGGGGCTTGCCGACCTGCTCTGCTGCGACAACTTCTGAGCCGGTGTTACCTGCGCGACGCTGATCTCCACCGACAAGCCCGCTGAGCGTCCGGCGGCCAGGGTCCTGCTGCGATTTGTGCTGCGACTAGCAATCCTCATCCTGTTCGCCACGTTCGGCCGCATCGGCTTCGGTCGCAGCCTCGCCGCCCTGCTCTGGATGACCATGATCCTGTGTGCCATGCTTGCGGTGCTGCGCCGCGAGGGCGTGTTCGCCGCGGGCCTGAACCATTGGGACGAAATGATCGGCTACACCGCGCTCTTTTGCGCGGCGATGGCGCTGATTCAGTCGTCCGGAAACCAAGCCCCCGCGCCGCAAAAAAAAGGGGCGGCCGATCCGGCCGCCCCGCTTGTCTCATCGCCGATCGGTCAGAAGATCTTGACCGCGCTTTCCAACGTCTTCCAGACACCCCATGCCAGCGGCACGCCGACAAAGGCCCAGAACAGGGCGGCCTTGACGTCGAGACCGCCCTTGCCGATGCCGAACGACCCGTGCTGGATCGCCGACTCGTTCTTGGCGAGCTCTGCCTGGTACTTCGCGACTTCGTCCGCGCTCATGTTCCACTTGTCATCGACAGGCTTGATCAGGAAGTTGCAGATCAGGCCGGCGAGCAGCATGGCGCAGAGAATATACATCGTCGTGTTGTACAGCTGGTCGCGCGGCACGCCGGCGGCAAGCTGGAACTCGCGGATGTAGTTGACGACCACCGGACCGATGATGCCGGCCGTCGCCCAGGCCGTCAGCAGACGGCCGTGGATGGCGCCCACGAACTGGGTGCCGAACAGGTCGGCCAGATAGGCAGGCACCGTCGCGAAGCCGCCGCCATACATCGAGAGGATGATGGCGAAGGCCGCCACGAACAACAGCTTCGAACCCATCGCTGCGAAGGTCGGCGCCAGCGCATAGAGCACGATGCCGATCAGGAAGAAGCAGTAATAGGTGTTCTTGCGGCCGATGTGGTCCGACAGCGACGCCCAGAAGAAGCGGCCGCCGATGTTGAACAACGACAACAGGCCGGCGAAGCCTGCCGCGATGCCCGCGATCGCGGCCTTCTGGCCGGCGTCGAGCTGATTGAAGCTGACGTCGGGCAAACCGATCAGCTTGCCGGCGAAGATCTCCTGCAGCATCGGCGAGGCCATGCCGATCACGCCGATACCGGCCGACACGTTCAAGCAGAGCACCCACCAGACCAGCCAGAACTGCGGAGTCTTGTGCGCGTTGTCGAGGTGCACATGGTGCTCCGAGATCATTGCCTTCTTGACCGCAGGCGGCGTCCAGCCTTCGGGCTGCCAGCCCACCGGAGCGACGCGATAGGCAAAGGCACCGATCATCATGAAGACGAAGTAGATCACGCCCATCGTGACGAAAGTCTCCCAGACACCCACCGAGGTCGGGGTCTTGAAGTAGTTCATCAGCAGGTTGGCGAGCGGAGCACCGATCATCGCGCCGCCGCCGAAGCCCATGATGGCCATGCCGGTCGCCATGCCGCGCCGGTCCGGGAACCATTTCACCAGGGTCGACACCGGCGAGATGTAGCCGAGGCCGAGGCCGATGCCGCCGATGACGCCGGCACCGAGCCACATCATCCAGAGCTGGTGAACATAGATGCCGAGCGCCGCGATCAGGAGGCCACCGCCCCAGCAGCAGGCCGCGACGGCACCCGCCTTGCGCGGTCCGGCCCGCTCGAGCCAGCCGCCCCAGACGGCAGCGGAGCCGCCCAGCAGCACGGAGAACAGGGTGTACATCCAGCCGAGGCTCGCGACCTTCCAGTCGCAGGTCGTCGTGAACAGCTCCTGCACCAGGGTCATGTCCGGGCAGGCCTGGGTCTTGGTCACGCCGATCGCGCGCGACAACGGCAGCCAGAACACCGAGAAGCCATAGGCCATGCCGATGCAGAGATGGATGCACAGCGCAGCCGGAGGAACCAGCCAGCGGTTGAACCCCGCCTTGGCGACCGTGTGCTCACGATCGAAGATCCCCGCCTGCGCGCCCGGGAGCGTGCCCGCGCTTTCAATGGTAGCCATGCATCCCTCCCCTACGGACTCTCGTCCAACGCAACAACGTCATGTTCTGTCCCCTTGATCAGAATCAATACGCCCACTCACCCCGCCCGCTATCGCGTACCAGAGCAGTCTTGCAACGCACAAACGCTCATCACTGCCTCGATGCGCATAACACCCCACCCGAGACGTTATGCCCTCACCATTCTTGTGCCGCTGGTCTGCCTGGCCCGCTCCCCAGCGGGCATGACTCGCCCCCCGCAACCTCCGCGGAAGCGCCCCAATTGGTGCAGAACCGAGGCAAATTGTCGATAGTAAAATGGTAATAATCGGTCAATCTTGGTGGATTGATCGCACTGCAGCGCGAATGTGTTGCTAACACACACACAAATTCACGTGCAACCAACGCGACCGCCACTCACGGCTGTAGTCATGTTGCTCTCGATTACTTTCTCGACGCGTCACGACCATCCCTGATGAAATCAACTAATGAGATGTGCCGACCATCAGCATGCGCGCGCTCGCGGAAACGTGAAGAAGAACAACTTGTCCTTGCCTTGCAACAGCGTCGCAAGCCTGGACTGAGAACGCGGCATTGTTGTGAGCTCGGGTTGGCGCCGCTGCGACGATAGGAAGCAGCGCGATCTCTTGACAGTCCGACCAAGACCGCGCGCGAACTACGTAGTTCGAGCAACCCGCAGCAGAGGATGTTCACCGCCGCACGGATCCGGCCGCTTCCGCGGCCTTCTCGATCCGAAATAGGATGCCGCGCTCAGTGCGATCGACGCTCTCGACCCGATCTCCGGTCTCCCGGACCAGATTCGGGATGTCGATCACGGCAAGCGGGTCGGTACAGCACACTTCGAGCCGCTCTCCCGCCTTGAGCGTCTGCAGCGCCTTCCGGGTCTTCAGCACCGGCAATGGGCACTTCAGGCCCGTCAGATCCAGCCTCGTCATCATGCGCGCGACCATGGAGAAGCGGTTCCGGCACGTCAACCGGGGCGGCACCATCCTATGGAACTCGGAGCAGGGTTGGATGCCAGAAGCGATGAGTGCGAGCTCGAGCGAGTTCCATCACGGAACACCAGGTTTGTCGCACAGCGCGAGAACGTCCGCCCGCGGCGTCGCCAGATGTTGGACGAGCGCCGCGATCGCCGGGATGTCGTCGAGATGAACGCGCGGCAACGCCGTCTCGACATCGCCGTCGCTGGCGAGCCCGACAATGCCTGGATCGTCGGGAAACAGCAGCGGCTTGCCATTGGCCGTGCGATGCACCTCGATGCGCCGATGCGGCCCGGCCTTGTACCCTTCGATGACGACCAGATCGACGGGAGACAACTTCGCCAGAAGCTCCGCGAGTGCGGGCTCCCTTGCGCCGCGCAGCTCGTGCATCAGCGCCCAGCGCGTGCCCGACGCGACGAGGACCTCCTCGGCCCCGGCCTCGCGATGCCGCCACGAATCCTTACCCGGGACGTCGACGTCGAACTTGTGATGGGCGTGCTTGATCACCGAGACGCGCAGTCCCTGCCCCCTGAGATGAGGAATCAGCCGCGTCAGCAGCGTGGTCTTGCCGGCGCCGCTCCAGCCGGCGAGGCCGATGACTTTCATCGCGGTCTCCAGAAAGGCCCCGGCGTTTTCGTACAGCCAGGAGCGCGGGATCGATCGATGGCCCGAAGGCCCCGTGGAACGCCACGTCCACTCTTGGCGATGTCATGCCAGCAGCCCCATGGACCAGGCAAGGGCCGTGGGGAGGGCCATGCCGGCATGGCCGCCGGGCAGGCGCAAATGGTGGATCGCGCGCGGCGCAACGCTGACGCCCTGGCAGCAGTCGTGGTAACGAACCCGCGATGACAGCCATGACCTCGACTTCGATCCCCGGCGTGCTGCTCGCCGGCGGTCGCGCGCAGCGGATGGGCGGCGGCGACAAGCCGTTGCGCATGGTCGACGGCCGCACCATCCTCGAGCGCGCGATCGCGCGGCTGGCGCCGCAGTGCAGCCGGCTGATCCTCAACGCCAATGGCGACCCCGCGCGGTTCGCAGGCAACGGCCTGTCCGTCGTTCCGGATGGCGTCGCAGGCTTCCCCGGCCCGCTCGCCGGCATTCTCGCCGGCCTCGACTGGGTCGCGGCGCACATGCCGGAGGCCCGGTGGATGCTGAGCGCCGCCGGCGACTGCCCATTCCTACCGCGTGATCTCGTCGCGCGGCTGGCGACAGCACGGGCGGCCGAGCAGGCCAAGCTGGCGTTGGCGGCGTCCGGCGGACAGATCCACCCGGTGATCGGACTGTGGCCGGTCGGGCTGCGCGAGGATCTCCGGCACGCCCTGGTCGCGGAGGACATCCGGAAGGTCACCCGCTTCACGGCGCGCTACAAGGTCGCGACCGTGAGCTGGCCGACGGTGCCGCTGGATCCGTTCTTCAATGCCAATACCGCAGTCGACCTCGCCGAGGCGGAGCGGCTCGCAGCTCTCGAGGATTGAGGACGCCTGATGGACGCGACAACCATCGTTCGCCGCGCCGTGCTTGCCGTTGCCGCGCTGAATCTCGGATATTTCGGCATCGAGTTCGCCGTGGCGCTGGCGATCGGCTCGGTGTCGCTGTTCGCCGACAGCGTCGACTTTCTGGAGGATGCCTCGGTCAACATCCTGATTGCGCTGGCGCTGCGCTGGAGCGCGCCGCGGCGGGCGCTGCTCGGCAAGGTGCTGGCGCTGATCCTGCTGGCGCCGGCGGTCGCCGGACTGTGGACCGCCGGCGAGAAGTTCTTCACGCCGATCGTACCCGCACCGCTGCCGCTCACCGTGACCGGCCTCGGCGCGCTGATCGTCAATCTCGGCTGCGCGTTGATCCTGGCGCGGGTCAGGGACCACCAGGGCAGCCTCACCCGCGCCGCCTTCCTGTCCGCACGCAACGACGCCTTCGCCAACATCGCGATCATCGCGGTCGGTCTCGTGACCGCCTTTGTGTGGCCCTCGATCTGGCCCGACCTGATCGTGGGCGTCGGTATCGCGCTCATGAATGCGGACGCCGCACGCGAGGTGTGGGAGGCTGCGCACGAAGAGCAAAAGACCGCCAAGGCCTGAACGGCCGAGAATCCTGCGCGCGCGCGACGACCTCACTGCTTGCGGCATTGCAGCGCACGGGATCGCTCCACCGCTCCGCCGTCCGGCATGATTGACGGCCGCCCTGGATTGATTGCAGATAGGCGGACCGGCCGGCAGAGCCGGAACAAACAACGGCGTCACGCCGCTACCGGTGGAGGACTGATTGCAACTCAGCTGTTTGAAGCGGGCGGCGTGGGCCGCAGCCGCGCTGCTGGTCACGACCGCCGCGCAGGCCGAGATCTCCGACAACGTCGTCAAGATCGGCGTGCTCAGCGACATGAACGGCCCGGCCTCGACGCCGACCGGACAAGGCTCCGTCACCGCGGCGCAGATGGCGGTCGATGATTTCGGCGGCAAGGTGCTGGACAAGCCGATCAGCGTCATCGTCGGCGATCATCAGCTCAAGCCCGACATCGGTGCCGCGATCGCGCGCCGCTGGTACGACACCGAGCAGGTCGATCTCATCGTCGACGTGCCGGTCTCCGCGGTGGGTCTCGCCGTGCAGACCATCGCCACCGAGAAGAAGAAGCTGTTCATCACCCAGTCGACCGGTGCCGCCGATTTTCACGGCAAGTTCTGCTCGCCCTACGCGATGCAATGGGTGTTCGACACCCGCGCACTCGCCACCGGCACGGCGAAGGAGGTCGTCAAGCGCGGCGGCGACAGCTGGTTCTTCATCACCGACGACTACGCCTTCGGCCATTCGCTGGAGCGCGACGCCTCCAGCGTCGTCACCGCCAATGGCGGCAAGGTCGTGGGCGCGGTGCGGCCGCCATTCGCGACGCCCGATCTGTCGTCCTTCATCCTGCAGGCGCAGGCCTCCAAGGCCAAGATCATCGGCATCGCCGCCGGCCCGCCCAACAACATGAACGAGATCAAGACCGCATCCGAGTTCGGCCTGCTCAAGGGAGGCCAGCAGATGGCGGCGCTGCTCGCGCTGGTCACCGACATCCATTCGCTCGGCCTGCCGGCGGCGCAGGGGCTCCTGCTCACCACCTCGTTCTACTGGGACATGGACGCCAAGACGCGCGAATGGTCGAAGCGCTATTTCGCCAAGATGAACCGGATGCCGACGATGTGGCAGGCCGGCGTCTACTCCGCCGTCATGCACTATCTCAACGCCATCAAGGCGGCGGGCAGCGACGATCCCCTCGCGGTCGCCGCGAAGATGCGGGACACGCCGGTCGAGGACTTCTTCGCCCGCAACGGCAAGCTGCGAGCCGACAATCTGATGGTGCATGATCTCGTGCTGGCGCAGGTCAAATCGCCGGAGGAGAGCAAATATCCCTGGGACTACTACAAGATCCTCGCGACCATCAAAGGCGATGACGCGTTCGGCCCGCCGGATCCGGCGTGCCCGCTGATCAAGAAGTGACGGCGCACTGAACGATCGGCGGCCGGGGCGACCGGGCCGCCGCATGCGAGCTGAACGACAACAATCAATGGGGGAAGACGAGCATGAAGCTGGCGCGCGCGCTGCTGTTCGGGTTGATCGTCGCGGCGGGACTCGCCGCCAAACCGGGACCGGCGCTCGCCGCCTATCCGGACCGTCCCATCCGCTGGCTGATCGGCTTTGCCCCCGGCGGGCCCGTCGACATCGTCGCCCGCATCATGGCGCAGTGGCTGTCCGACCACCTGGGCCAGCAGGTCGTGGTCGAGAACCGCACCGGCTCGGGCGGCAACATCGCGGCCGCCGCCGCGATCAACTCGCCGCCCGACGGCTATACGCTGCTGTTCGTCGCGCCCAACAACGCGATCAGCACCTCGCTCTACAAGAAGCTGCCCTATGACTTCATCCGTGACACCGTGCCGGTCGCCAGCATCATGCAGCTCACCAACATGCTTGTGGTGAGCAACGACGTGCCGGCCAAGACCGTCAAGGAGTTCATCGACTACTGCAAGGCCAACCCGGGCAAGATCGCCTTCGCCTCCTCCGGCAACGGCACCTCGGTGCACATGGCGGCCGAGCTGTTCAAGGCGATGACCAAATGCGACATGCTGCACGTGCCCTATCGCGGCTCGGCGCTGGCCTTTCCCGATATCATCTCCAACAAGGTGCAGTTGATTTTCGACAACCTCCCGACGGCGCTGGAACAGTCGCGCGGCGGCAGCGTCCGCGCACTCGGCGTCACCTCGCCGCAGCGCTGGCCGACGGTGCCGGACGTGCCCGCGATCGCCGAGACCGTGCCGGGCTACGAATCGGTCGGCTTCTACGGCATCTCGGCGCCCAAGGGCACGCCGCCCGACATCGTCGAGATCCTCAACAAGGCGGTCGGCGAGGCGCTGAAGGACCCCAAGCTGGTGGCGCGTCTCACCGAGACCGGCGGCATCCCGCGCGCGATGACACCGGCGGAGTTCGGCAAGCTGGTCGTCGACGAGACCGAGAAGTGGCGCAAGGTGGTGGAATTCGCCGGGGTTTCGGTGGACTAGCGTCGCGGCGCGCCTGGACGGTCCGGCGTCGACGGAAGCGCGCCAAAACAATCGGGCAGCGGCATTGCCGGATGGCTGGCCAGGCTGTAAACGGAGCCCGAGCCGTCGTTGGGGTTCCGACGCCGCGCCGGACAGGCCCGCTCCTGCCCGCCGCCGGCAAGACCTCAGCGTCGCGGGGCCTGTAGCTCAATGGTTAGAGCCGACCGCTCATAACGGTCTGGTTGCAGGTTCGAGTCCTGCCGGGCCCACCAGCGATTTCAACGACTTGCTGGCTTGGATTTTGTCACGACTGCCTCGCCGCACCAGAAACCGCACCAGATACGTCCACTTTTCGTTCGTGTGGAAGCCGCAAGGCTCAGCATCCACTGGCTCACGCCAGCGGCGGTACGGCTCAACGATGTAAGAGACGCTTGGCACCAGGGACGCTGCCCTGCCACCGGCCGTATGGTTCAAGCGCAAATGAGCCCGAGCAAGCCCCGCCGCCGAGGCCACCTGACTCGAATGACACAACACTATCCACGCGATGTCGGCTCTTTGCGGCGCTCAGGACCGCGACACGTTCATTCCGACTTCGTCCGTTGCAACGCAATCACCTTCCCGGCCGCCATCACCGTTTGCCTGGCAACGGGCTCGCGCTTCGCGATTTTCTCGACAGCGTCGGACAGATAGTCCGGGTGATGGTGACCGTAGGTGTTCAGCAGAACCTCGAGCGACATGCCGAGATAGCCCGCGGCCTGCCATGGGTCCGCACCGCGCTGCATCAGCCACGTTGCCGCCGTGTGCCTGAGCGTGTGGGGCGATATTCCAGGGCCGAGCTCGGCGAGCTTTACAGCGCTCTTGAAGGCGGTTTTGACCGAAGCCACCGGCTTGCCATTGAACTCGACGAAATGCTTGGCCTCCGGATCGATACGGTGCCAGCGCCGCAAGTGGGTCAGCAGGCGCGAAGGGATCGGAACCGTCGGCTGCCGCTTGTTCGTCTTCGCCATACCCTGCTTCTGGCGATAGTAGCGGCCCCGCTCCAGATCCACATAGGAGCGCCCGACCGCCGGCATTGGGGACGCTGACGCGATGGCTCCTGCGCGCGTCCCGCTGTATATCCCAATCAGAATGAAGCGAGACAGATGTCTCAGCGGACGTTTCGCTGTCGGCGCCTTGACGTCGTCCTCGGGGCGGCGAGACGACTTCTGCCTTTCGCGGTAACGCCAGCACGTCCAGATCAGCTTGGCAGCCTCGCTGCGCGTGAGCCACCGGTCCCGGGGCTGCCCTTTGTCGGGCAACGAGACCTTGACGATCTCCCGATGAAATCCCTCAGATGCATGATGGCCGATGGCGGCGCGCAGATCCTCCAGATCGCGCCGGGCACCGCCCCGATTGGAACGCTTCTTCCTGTACGCGCGACATTCCTCGCCGTTGACCTCGCCAAGAGTTTTAGCGCCCCACCAGTCGTTCAATCGTTCGATCCGCTTCTTGAACTTCCGGATCGCGGGTACGGTGTCCTCAGCCTCACCGTCCACCGCGAAGCGATCCCGAAGCTTTTGGAGCTGCGCATCGATGTAGATCGAAAGGACGTCTGCGATCGGGATATCGTCGATATGCCGCACGCGTCGCTTCGGCGTATATTTGGACGCTATGTACTCCTCGAGCTTCTTCTCGGCTGCTGCAACCTCATCCGCAGCGCAGCCTGTGCCGACATCCCGACCGTTGTCTCTGATGATCCAGGTCGCACGATGGGTGATCTTTCCGCGCTTGTCGCGGCGGGCGGCCTTAAGCTGGAGTCGAGCTCCCTTGCTTCGTCGCGGCATAGCTCTCGCATCCGTTCAATGTGAGCCAGCGTCGTAAATTCCTTGCCGGCAATCCTCTCGATGACCAGGCGCTTCCGGTCGCGCTCACGTCGCAAGCCTGCAACGGTCATACCGCCCATAGGAAACGCAATCTTCACGGCATCCGCAAGGCGAAGCGGGGTATCCCGTGTAATGGCGGGCTGCGTTTGAGCTGCGATCGATGAATTCACGTCTCTCGACTCTTGTGCGACGTGCGATCATTGAATCAATCATCATCCAACAACAGTTCTCTTGCCCACTTGTAGGACGAATGCGTAGGATTGCGTACAATCGCGTAGAATGGGTGGGAGATCAACGAGGAAAAACGGCTTCGCCTGCTCCGAGGCGTCCGCAGCTTCTCAGCGCTTTCCCAAAAGCGCCGATCACTTGCGGCGACTGCCACGCAGCAAGTGTCGGTATCTGTTCCGTAGCTCCATCATCGTCAATCGATCGAGCTCACCCCGCTTGTAGCGCTGGCGCAGCTCGTCCCGAGCTTGGTCCGGGATCGCGACAATCAACTCCCAACCTTCAGCAGCGTCGTCGAAAAGCTGGACAATCCCCGGATCAAGGCGAGCGTCATCCTGGAGCTCGGCCATCTGATCGCGCATCACGCCGATGGTTTCCGGCCGACCCTCAAGAGGGAGGCCCGCCGGCAATGCAGATCTGTTTTTATATAGTTCTTTATAGGCAGGTCCCTCAGGGCCCCGCGGTGAGTCTTTATACGCAGGTCCCTTTTGGACCCGCGGAGCCGCAGGTCCCTTTCGACCCCGCGGACGCGCCGACTTATCCACAGGCGCAGGCACGTCTCGGACGACGTAATCAATCTCACCGAACCGATGTCCGTCGACAATTCGTTGCGCTTCGCGTGTGACGTAGCCAGCGTCGATCAACTCGCGGAAAATGCGCTGCAGCTTCTTGCGGCCGACCAGGAGGGTTCGCCCGATATGATCGAGGCGGACATGCCATTTGTGGGGGCGTGACAAGAGATAGCCGAGAACGCCCTTGGCCTCGACAGAGAGGCGGGGATCCGCGAAGACCGCGTTCGGGACGATGGTGAACTGCGCCTTGTGCTCCCGACGGACGATCGTCACTGGCGGGTGACCGTCCAGGTGACCCCATGCAGACCGTTGCGAACTTCAGCCGGCCGACGGCCCAATTGCCCTACGCGAAGGCGCGCGAGGCTCTCACGAGCATACGCGCGGTTCGGGCGCTTGCAGGACCTCGCATTCGTCGGAGCGCGCAACTCGCTCTGGCAATGGCTGCACGACGACATAGGTCGATTGTGCCACAGCAACTCCGAGCTCGCATATCGCCGATTCTTCGCTGTGCTACGCCGCTATGCGATCGACAAGTCGCGGGGGTCCGGGAGACGTAAGGGCGTCACCACAATGAGCGTCGCCAGTGCGAGGCTGTGGACCGCATGCTGTCCCCCAAACCGGCCGCCCCTGCTAAGCCGACGGTCCCTCAGAGAGACCGGCTCCCCTACTCTTCCAGGCCTTCTCCCACTCGATCAGTGCCGATTGTGAAGTGATAGGACTGACTCGAGGCCGCGTTCTGTATCGCTAGAGCTCACAATGCGGGGCTCGCCGCCCTCGGCCGCCTGCGCCGCCTTGACGAGACGCCTGACCTGCCGTGCCGTGCCGGCCAGGGCACGTCCCTGGATCTCCCGGAGCTCCTCGTCAGTCGCCGCAATGATATCATCGCTGAGCGCCTGGAGCAGGCGCGCAAGTTCTAGACGGGGGTGCCAACGTGTCATGGCGTGCTCCAATTCCGCTGGTGCCGGAGCAGCGCGCGCCGCATTCGCCGCCGCGCAGTATCGTAATCGATATCCGAGATGCCATACGCCCGGCAGATGTCCCTGGCCGTGAGGCCGTTGGCCAGCCCGTCGATGATCTGCAACACGACTGGATCTCCTGCAAACAGCCGGAACACCTCGGCGAGCCCTGCGACCGCCACAGCCATGCGTTCGGGATCGGCCAATTCGTCAACGGGATCGCTCGGGACGCCGTGCTGGCCGGGATCATCGCGGCTGACCAGTAGCCGTTTCTCGCTCCAAACGCGCCGCCAATAATCGTCGCAGAGGCTGCGCATGACGCCGGACAGGAAAGCCAGGATTGGCACGCCCATCGGCCAGACCCGCGATCCGTCGAGAACGCGGAGGGTGGCCTCATGCAGCACGTCGGTCCAGCCGATCCCTCCGGGCAGCCCGCGGCTCCACAATTGCGCCAGAGCTTTCAGCCGCACCAGATCGGTCTCGGACAAGGCCTCGATCGCCGCCGCTGCATCGGCGACGGTGCGACCGGCGTTTGAGCCAACTCCAGGGGTGCCAATCGATCGTTCCATCACCCCTATTATGCGGCCGAGTAGATACGTTGCGGACACCCTCGGGAAAAATTTTGGGCCGTGTCCGCGCTACCGATCCGCGATCCGCATCCTCTCCATGACGAGAGGAGCGAACCGTGGATCAGATCGCAAAAGCCCGCCGCTGGTATGCCGAGGACCTACGCTGCAAGACGCCAATTCTGCGCAACCCACACATAGTCGAGGCCTTCGGCGCCGTCCCGCGAGAGGCGTTCGTCGGCCCAGGTCCTTGGTGGATCATACCCTACCCCCACCCGGAGCCGTTCATCACCCCGGACGACGATCCGAGTTGGCTCTATCACGACGTCCTGGTCTCGATCGACCCGGGCCGGAAGCTCAACAATGGGATGCCGAGCTTTTGGGCGCGCAATTTCGAGCACCTCGATATCGCCCGAGGTGAACGGGTACTACAGATCGGAGCGGGCCGCGGCTACTATTCGGCCGTGCTCGCCGAAATCGTCGGGCCCACCGGGCGGGTAACGGCGGTCGAAGTCGACCCGGCTCTCGCCGCTCGAGCCCACGCCAACCTCAACGGCTGGCCGCAGGTCCAGGTGATCTCGGGCGACGGCCGGGATTTCCATGCCGGCGCGAGCGACCATAACGTCGTGATCGTGTTCGCAGGCTGCACGCACCCCGCTCCGCAATGGCTGGATGGCCTCGCCGACAACGGTCGGCTGCTGCTCCCGCTGACCAGCGAAGATTGGTCCGGCTTCCTGCTGCGCGTGGTCCGCCGCGGTGCCTCCTTCGAAGCCGCGTCGATCGGCGGAGTCAGCATCTACTCCTGTATAAACGGCCGCGATGAGGACGCTGGCGGCCGGCTGAAGAGCGCCCTCGCGAACTCGCCGATGATGAATGTTCCGATCCAAGCACTCCACCGTGGCTTTCCATCATCCGCCGAGTCCGAACGGGTCTGGTACCAGGCACCTGGTTTCTGGCTGGAGCGACAGGGATCGGAGGTCAATGCGAACACACAGCAGGCCGAAGGCGGCAACAACGACACCGCCTGATGCGCGATCCGATTCATCGTCTAAGACAGCCTTCCCCCAGCCCTGGGTGGAATGCGTCAGCGCAGACTCGCAGGCGCCAAGGCCGCAATACGGCTTCATCCGCCGGCGCAGACCGCGTAGCGGATTCTGCCCTTGGCGCGGAATGATCCGAGTCTTCGCCAGAGTTCGCTACAGCACGAGCAGTGCTGAAATGATCTTTGAGTTTGCTGGGAAAACTCTCAATCGCGGCACGCCCTCCGACCGACCGGCACGGTTGAACGCAAGCCAAGTCAATGGCTTGCTGTTCGACCGGCGAGCCGCTTTTATCTTGCGATCGACCGTCGGCAGGTAACCGTCCGGTCTCTGCACGCCTTCCCCCTCGTGTGTTGTCGTTCCATTTCGGTCTCTCTGCTACTGTGGAGAATTTCCGGTGGGATCCAAACATTTCGAGAACAAAGCGCGCCGCGAGTGGTGGTCGCTGCACATCGAAGCGTGGCGTCGGAGCGGTCTCGGGATCCGCAAATACTGCCAGCAACAACGTCTGACCGAGAACACGTTGCGGCGTTGGCTGAAGCGGCTGGCCGGCAACGAGACTGCGCTTAAGCTCGAGAAATATCAGACGGAATTGCGCCGCGAGCGCGCCCGGGAAGAGCGAAGAAAGGCGCTCCGAAAGCAGAAGCAGCGCAGGTTCACGGTCACCTCGGATGTGCGCAATCGGGCGTCCCAGGCATTCTGGGCGATGCATGTCGAGGCACTGAACTGGAGCGGAATGGAGCTCCGCGCCTACGCTGCGGCGATGCAGTTGTCGCCGCATTCGCTGCGCAAATGGCGCGACCGACTGGCCACCGGCGAGGTCACGATCGACTGGCGCGCCCATCTTCATCCCTCCGCCCGTCCGGCCGTTAGCACTAGTGCTAGGAACTCACAGCCCGAACGCCGCTTGACGGCTGCCGAAATCGGCGATCCGGCAGCGCCGCCGGCACCGGTTCGACGCTTTCTTCAGCGGCGAGGAAACGCTCGGGATCGCCAGGGAAACCGAGCTACCAGGCGCAAGGTCTCTGCCCTCGCGCGCAAGCACGGCATCGTCACCAGGCTGCTGTTCCGCTGGCGCGCGCAGTTCGGCATCGCGAATAAGAAACGCTCCAAGCTCGCCGTGTCGTGTTGCCCAATCATCAAACAGCTGCAGCGAATGCAGTTCGGACGCAGCTCCGAGCGCTTCGATCCCGACCAGCTTACGCTCGGTCTTGAGGACCTTGACAGCGACATCGGCCGCGTCGAGGAAGCGCAACCAAGGCTCGCTCCGGAAACCAAAGCACCACCGCGACGTCGCACGCTGCCAGATCACCTGCAGAGAAAAGATGTTCTCCTCGACGTCGACAGCAGACTCTGCAGCTGCTGTGGAGGTACTCTTCATATGATCGGCGAGAGTGTCAGTGAGATGCTGGATTGGGTCCCGGCGCAGCTTCGCGTCGTGCGCACTACCCCGTCCGAAGTACGCCTGCCGAGCCGGCAACAAGGTCGTGCAAGCCGGCGCGCCGGACTGGTTGATCGCTGGCGGCCTGGCGCCCCCCGCGCTGCTCGCGCACGTGTTGATCAGCAAATACTGCGATCACCTTCCGCTCTATCGGCAGTCGCAGATCTTCCACCGTCATGGTATCGATCTCCGCCGCTCGACGCTGACTGGCTGGGCTGGTGGTGCATGCTGGTGGCTCGAGGCTTTGCACGAGCGACTTTGCAAGAACGTGTTCGCCTCCAACCATCTGTTCGCCGATGACACGCCGATCCCAGTACTCGATCCTGGCCGCGGACGAACCAAGACGGGGGCGGCTCTGGATCTATGCCCGCGAGCAACGGCCGTGGAGCGGACCCGAACCTCCGGCAGCCATCTATCTGTTCGCGCCGGACCGCAAAGCCGAACGTCCAGCCGCACATCTTGCTGCCTTCAAGGGCATCCTGCATGTCGATGGATACGCTGGCTTCGAGCAGCGGGCCGATAAGGAGGGCATCACGCTCGCAGCGTGCTGGAGCCACACGCGACGCAGGTTCTACGACGTGATCTCCGCGGTCACGTCGACACTGTTCCCGGTATCGAGGGGCCGTCGAGCACAGTGAATTGCCGGAAGTCTCGATCGGCACGTTCATGAAGAAGTTCAGGTTGCAGACGACGTCGCGCTTGCTCAGGCCGTACCGCGAACCGGAGTGATCGAATGTCCGATGACGAGCCTCAACGTTGGTCGTTGCCAGCTATTCATAAATTTGTAATAGTGGGGTACGGAGGTCCGGAGCGAGGTCCGATGGAGTCCACCCAACTCTCAATTGTCCTGACCAAGCGCGATCGTTTCCTGAAGACGTTGCGCGACGAACTCGCTAAATTTGAAGCGCGAGAGAATGAATTCCTCCGGCAAGATCGCAAGCAGCGCGCCGCCGAGATGGGCCTTCCGCTGAGAGAGGCCGGGTCGGAATAAGCGAGCTAGACTGAAGCAGCTTCGCGCAGAGTGGAACCCAATTTTCGCGAAGACTCGACTCTGCAGCCCCCTGACGAGAGGCACTTGCGGCAGACATGTCGGGCGTGGAACGTCCGACGCCCGCTCAGCGTCGCCCCAAGCCCGAAGGAAACACCGCCGTAGGCCGATACGGCACGACCGAGCGTCCGAAATTGGCTCCATACTGCTGCCGTACCGCGGGAATGTTCACGGTGCCGACTTTGAGATCGGATGATCTCGCGTCGATCGGCGTCTGGTTTTCGGCGGGGTTCACGGCGTCCACCTTGCGCCTGAGGCTCTCGTTGATGCAGCCGAACGTGCGAGGCTGTGCCGATGCATTGCCCGTGCAGCGCTCGGGTTTGTCGCCAGACGTCGCCATGCGACCACCCAGCACTGGAGCCGCGGCCGCGTCCCCTGATCCCGGCAACAGCGGACTCGCTGGCGGGCGATCAGGCAGGTCCACCGTCACCGGCGGAAGAAGTTGCGGCTCGGCAGCGATGGAAGGCCCGCTGACGAGGAGCAACATCACGGCAGGAACGGTTGTCATTGCCGGGATGGGCCATCGGCTCAAGAACAGCATGGGTTGTCACCTGCCCGCGCGCGCCTGCACGACTAGCGTGCTGAGTCTCGCATTGAGGGATGCCAAATCGACACGGCCGACCGTCGCCGGTCCGATGAGACAGCGGCGGCCACAGGCGCCTGCAGCGCGCACAACGCTGCTCGAACCGGCGCTGCCGGGCGCTCCGAAGGTCGCCGTCGGAACCTCGCCGGTCACGGCGAAGCCGCGGGCGGCGAGCTTGGCCCGCACCGCCAGGCAGTAGTTGACCGACAGATAGGAGAACCGCGTCTCGCCATGACCGGCGCGATATTTCATCGTGGCAGTACAGAGATCGCCGCCGGCGAGACGCCAAGCCTGGGCCAGGTAAAGCACACCATAGTGAATGTTGGTCTCGGGCACCGCGAGCTCGGCATTGCTACCGATAAACCCCAGCATCCGCGCCGTCGACGGCATGATCTGCATCAGGCCGATCTCGCCGGAGCCGCCGATCGCGTCGGGGTTGTAGCCGCTCTCCACGGCCATGACCGCCTCGGCAATCTCCGGCGCAAGTGTTGAGTTCCGAGCCTCCTTGGTGATCAACGCCCGATAGGTGCCGAGTGCGTCTGACTGACCTGCATTCGAAGACGTGCCGAGGGAAGGAGACGAGGATGATCCTGGCTTTGCGAGTGCAGAAGCCACTGGCGGCCTGGCGACAACGTTCAGCGTTGCTCCAGAGCCAGCATCACTCTCGCGAGTGGCGCGATCCTCCGCAGCCGGCTCCGCGTGCAACGGGACGGCCGAGACGGCCCCCGCCAGTGCAATCGCGACGGCTGCGAGCACACCCCTGCGGCGGTCGCACGGTATGGCCGCGTTTGGCCTACCAGGATCGATGCTCACGCTGTCCCCCATGCGCGCGCTACTGCACTGGACGAGCCGGACCCGCATCAGCGATGTGGCCGTTTGCGGACGCGGTCGTCGTCGCCATCTGGGCATCGTCGGCCTGCTTCGGCTTGGCAAGGGCTGAGATCTCCTCACGGAGGAAAGACACCAGCTGCTGCACGAGCTGATCCCAGATCTCGATCTGTCCGCGTACATGGTCCGGCGAAACGCCGCCCGCCAGGGAGATGTCCAGCGACAAAGCCAGGAAGGGCGGGCTGAATTGCAGGCGCGCAAAGCGGCGCGTCGCGTTCCAGCGATTGACGAGATCGAGCGGCATCTCACCCTGCACATGCAGGACCGCAGTCAGCGCGACATCGACGAAGACCTGCTCGTCGCCGGGCACCATATTGCCGGGACGAATGTCGAATGCGATCCCGTTGGTCGCGGACCGCAGATAGGACACGTTCGCGGCGGGATCGGTCAGTGTTTCGACGCGGTAGCCCGCGTGCTGGAACTGCTCGCGCAGCTGATCGAGGGGCAGCCTGTCGATGATGGTGTCGGACATCAGAAGCTCCGGCGAAGAAACGAGAGGACGGCCGGCGTGCCGGCAGCGCGAGAAGACATAGCGGCGCTATCTCGCCGCCGAGACCTGCTCGCTGAGCAGATTGGACAGCGCGAGCTCGTTGATGACAGGCGGATGCTGCTTCACGAGTTCGGCGAGATAGGCGCGCCGCAGCGCGCTCGCGCGCTCGTTGCGGATCTGCTGCACGAGCGCATCACGGACCTCGGGCAAAGTCCGCGTGTAGGACGCCTTGGTGTCCACCAGCTTGAGGATGTGCCAGCCATCGTCGAGCTTGATCGGCTCCGACACGGCGCCCTTGGCGAGCTCCATCACGCTGGTGCGGATCTCCGGCCGGATCTGGCTCTCGACGATCCAGCCCAAATCGCCGCCATTCTTGACCTCGCTGGTGTCGTTGGCGAGGGCCGCGAAATCGGCGCCCGGCGCTTTCAGCTTACGCTGAATGTCCTCGATCGTCTTCTTGCTCTTGTCCTCGGCCGCCTTGTCGGAATCCTTTGTCAGCGGCACGAAGATCTGCGCCAGCTGGAACTGGCGCGGCATCAGCAGGGCGGCACGGTTGGCATCATAGACCTTCTGCAGCTCGTCCTCGCTGGGAAAGCCGGCGGGAGGTGTCGACACCGACTGCAGATACAGCTCCACCACGGCGTTCTCGCGCACGCGGTCAAGCTGTTCGGCGATGTTCGGCTGCTGATCCCACTTCTTGGCGACGACCTCCTGCAGCACAATCCGATTGGCCAGCATCATGCGAACGGCCTGGCTGAGCAGGCCCGGATCCTGTCCGAACGCAGCGCGTTCGCGCGGCCCGAGCGCGGCGACATAGCCGCGGATCTCGTCGGCGGAGACGTTGGTGCCACCCACGCGCGCGATGACGTCATCGCCTCCCGTGCCCTTGCCGGATGCGACGCTCTGCACCGGCGTCGAGGCCGGAGGTTGCGCGGCCGTGGCCGCCACCGGTGCTGACGGCTTCGGCTTGACGGCCGGCGCAGCAGGACGCGGTGGGGCGGTCTGCGCCGAAGCCACCAAGGGGGCGCAGGCCAGCGCCGCGGCGAGCATGGAAACCTGGAACGATCGCAGCCGGACTGTGCTGCCGAACGATGAAGAGCTCATGGTGCTGCCTTCTGGTCGAGGATCTTGTCTTGGAGATCTTGGATCGCGTTCTGGATTTCGACCCGCCGAAAGCGGAGGACGGGCTCACGCGCCACGATTGTGTCGCCGATGGTGACACTTTGATAACGCTGCAGCAGATCCTGGCCGTGCTTGATCAGTTGCGTGTTCTTGGCAACACAGCTGTCGGTCGATGCCTTGTACGCTTTGGCGTCAGCCTCGAACTTGGCGCGCGCCGCGTCGCGATCGCGGGCGACGCTGGCCGCCTCCTCATAGGCGGCCTTCCATTTGTCCAGGGTCTCGTCGCGCTCCGCGAGGCGGCGGTTGAACTCCTCCGTCATCTCGCGCTCGCGCTTCTCGACCCTGCGGGTCTCGGCCTTCGCAGCCTCGATCTGGACCTTGGCGGCGGCCTTCTCCTTGTCGGCGTCGGCAAGCTTCGCCTGCAGCGCGGCGCGCTGGTCCTCCAACTGGCGCGTCTGCATGGTGGCCGCGCGCAACGCCTCGCGCAGCTTGTCGGCGTCGCTGTCGGCGGCGTATGCGAGGCTCACCTGCATGCAGGCGATAGCTGCGATGCTGTGGACGATCCAACGTTTGCGCATGGGTCAGAACTTCGCGTTAAGGTCGACGAGCAGCACGTCGACCGCGTAGGGCGCGCCCCCGATGCTATTGGCACTCATCCAGCGCAGCGAGGCCCAGACATTCGGGCTGAGACCGTAGCTGCCGCCGAGGAAATAGCCCTTGAGATTGGTGCCACCGAGACCAAAATCGGAATCGACGAACGCATCGAGCGTGGCGTCGGACTCCAAATATTTGTAGCCGGCGTGGACATTCCAGTCGCCGAGCTGCTTGATCTCCTTGTTGCCGACCGTAACACGTGTCATCCATCCTTTATCACCGCCATTGAACGGGCCGATGGTCTGTCCGTTCGACGTGGCTGCGCGATTGTTTAGCGCCATGCCGGGCGCCGTGATGCCGGTGCTTGCGGCGAGGCCGGTGCCGGCGGCAGTGAGCGCCCGATTAAAGGCCGTATTCCAGACGAACTCGCCATCGATCACGATGTGATAGGGATGAAAGTCGCCGAGATCGACCGATGCGCTCACCGTCAGCGGCCGGTATTTCTGCAGCAGACCGAAATATTGATAGAGACCCGTCGTGCCGTAATTATTCCAGGAGCCCACCTGGAAGTTGCGCAGCAAAGTGTAGGTGTTTCCCTTTTGGGCGAACAATGGCCGCGTCTGGTCCGTGTTGCAGACATCCGAGCTCGACTGAACGTAGCAAGGCTCGGAAGGCTGGCCCTGCACGTTCTCGAAATCGTAGAATGCAGCGGCGACCCGGAATTCGTGCAGTGGATCAAAACGCGACGCAAAGCCGCCCTGCGCGCCGAACAGCCACTTGTCGTGACTTGCAAACTTGGAGTCCAGCTGCGTCAGATTGGTACCAGCGTTGAAGTCGGTGTTGAAGATCGGAAAGGCGCCGATCACGCCGAACGGCGTGAAGCTCTCGGACACGCGATATTTGCCCTGTAGCGCAAAGCCGTCGAAACCGAGATCGCGATGCCAGACGAGATCGGTCGGCGACCAGAACGGATTATCGAAACGTCCGACCGACGCAACCAGGTCCCGGTCCCATGCCTGATAGGTCAGGTAACCCCGATCGAGCCACAGCCCGAACTTGGAAAAATTCGAACCACCGCCGCCCATTGTCTGGTTCGTCGAAACCGGAGAATTCGACTCTCCCGTGGCAATGCGGAGTCCAGCATAGAAGCCGTTAGTGAGATCCGCCTCCATTCCGAGGCGCGCGCGAAGCTTGACCTGGTTGCGGTTCTTGGAGGCGTTGTAAGTCGGCAGATTGTAGGCACTCGCCATGTCGTACGGAGAGCCTGTGTTCACGGTGTTGAAGTTGAACGCATCGAGCTGATCATTCCCGGTCGGGAAGAAGCTGCCCTGGTAGCGGGCACGAATATCCCCGTAGAAGCGGATGCGCTGCGCCCATTCCGGGTATTTGCCCGGAGACGCCCAGTTCTCGTGCTCGGCCTTCGCCATCACCTCGCGCTTGATGTCCTCACGCAGCTGCCGCTTGACGACTTCCGGCACGTAGGTGACGTGCCGCGTCCCGTTCGGCTCGGTCGCCGCCGCCGCGGCATTGGCAGCCTTGGCGGCTTCCTCGGCTCTGGTCGACGCGTTCTTCGCCGCCTGGCGCGCGATGTAGGCTTCGTCGTCGGCCTGCTTGATCAGCCCCGCCGCCTGGTCCTCGGTGAGGACGCCCTGCTTGACCAGGAGATGGACGAGATTGATCGTGGCGTTCGGCGAGGTCGGACGGGCATCGGACAATCTCGGTTTGGTCGAGCCCGACTTCTTCTCGGATGCTGTGGCCTGATCGGAAGTCTGGCCAAATGCCGGAGCGGCACTACCGGCCACCGCGAGCGAGGCGGCAATCAGAAGCGCACATCGGCGTGCATTTGGAAAAGTCTCGAACATCGTCCCCAGTCCTTTTAGTTCGTCGTGTTTGACGGAAATCAGCTCGGCCGGCTCGCCGTGACGCGTGTCACGATCGGCATCGGCATGTCCTTCGGCGGCGGTTGGCGCAGCGTCAGACTGCCGAGAACGTCGTCGCGCAGCGCCTGATCCAACGCAGCGTCCCCCGTTGACGAGAGCAGCTGGACGCGGCTGACGCGTCCGGAGCTGTCGGCCCAAAGGCTGATCTGCACTCTGATGACCGCCTTCTTGGTCTTGTCGTTGGCGCGCAGTGCCGCCTCGATCTGCTGCTGAATGATCGAGGCGTACCATCCCCAGCGGCTCCCGCCGCCGCCTCCGCCGCCGCCATAGGGGCTGCCGCCGGGCTTGCCGCCGAGACCGAACAGATCGCCGGGGCCGGTCGCCTTGGCGTCGAGCGACAGCGGGCCCGGCGGCTGATCGTCCTTGGCGTCCTTGACCGGCTTGTCCTGCGGCTTGTCGAGCGGCTTGTCCTCTTTGAATTCCGGCTCCGCCATCTTCTGCTGCTCGATCATCCTCTGCTCGACCGGCGGTGCCACCTTCGGGGGCGGAGGCGGTGGAGGCGGCGGCGTGATGTTGAGCAGCGTGATCTCGTGAACCTGACGCGGCGGAGGCGGCTGATCGCGCTGGGCGAGAACCCAATAGGCGACACCGCCCAACGGCAATGCGATCGCCATGATCTTTGCGGTCAGACTCAGCGACGAGCGCAACCGGCTTGGTTGGGCACCGGCTCGCGCCGGCTCGGCCGCTGCTTGACAGCCGCTCTCGAGCTTGCTCACGACAAGCTCCCGCCCGGCCTGGGCTCACCATGACGCTCGGCCATGTACTGCAGCACGAACTTCACCAGCGTTGTGAAATCCGGCGTTTCGAACGTGATCTTCGAATCCGGCGCGGCGGCGATCTTCAGGAGGAACGCCTCGGGCTGGTGCCGAAGCTCGACATAGGCGTCGCGATCGATCGACAATCGCGGCCGCGGACCGTGCGACATGGTCATCAGAAACGGGTCGCTCTCATCCTCTCCACTGACGTAGAGGCCGCGCAGTGTCGGCACCAGGCTGGCGAGCAGCGCTTCGCTCCGGACCGGAAACGGCAGCACAGCAGCAGACTCGTCGCATTCACTCAGCGCCGTCTCCCCTTCAGGCCGCGCTGGCAGCAATTGCATCCGCCGCCGCAGGATGAGCTCACGCATGTGCACGAGCACGCCAGCTTCAGGGCGATGCGAACCAGGCGGATGATGCGGAGGCCGTTTGCGCATGATCTGGTCCACCTCGATCACTTCACCAACGGCTTGGTCGCAAGCCCGACCTGGGTCAGGCCGATGCGGCCCAGCAGGTCGAGCACGTCCATCACGCTCTGATATTGCGCTTGCGCATCACCGCGCAGCACCACCGGAAATTCCGGCGTCAATGCCTTCTGCTGGATCAGGCGCTGCTCGAGCTCCGGCAAGGTCACCGGAATGGTGTCGAGGAAGATCTTGCCGTCGTTGGCCACGGTGATCGCCTTGGTCGTCTGCGTCGCGAGGCTCGGCGCCGCCGACGCTTTCGGCAGATTGACCTTCTGCCCCTGCACCGTCGCCGTCGTCATGATAATGAAGATGACGAGCAGCACGTAGGCGAGGTCCAACATCGGCGTGATGTTGATGTCGTCATAGGGCTTGGAGTCGGTATTGATCTGCATGGCGCTACTCCGCCGCCATGCGGCGCTCGACCGGATCCGGCTGATCCGCGGAATGAAGCTCCGCGAGCCGCGTCACCAATTCGTCGACGAACACCTGGATGTCGCCGGTGAGATCCTTGATCCGTGAGATGAGGTAGTTGTAGCCGAACAAGGCCGGGATCGCGACGCCGAGCCCCGCGACGGTGGCGACCAGCGCCGCGGCAATGCCGGGCGCGATGGCGTTGACGTTGACGTCACCGCTCGCCGCAATCGCAGCGAAGGTGATCATGACACCAACGACCGTTCCGAGCAGACCGAGGAACGGTCCTCCCGAGATCGCGATCGTCAACATCACCATGAGCCGGTTCAGGCGCTGGATCTCCCTGACGACGCCGCCGTCGAGAGCAGCACGGATCGCGGCCATCGACGTGGCGGAAAGGTAAGGCTGGGCGTTTCGGGCCGAACGTCGCTGGATCTCGTCGGCTGCAATGCGATAGATACGATAGAGCGACGATGACCGCAGCACGATCGTATCGCGCTTGCCGATGCCGCCCGCGAGCGACGCGACGGCCTCGGCATCACCACTGCCGAAGATGGCGAGGTCGAACTTCGGATCGCGATAGACCTTCAGGAAGCGCGCATTGGCCTTCGCCTGATGCCTCAAGTAAGAGGCGCGATCGAACATAACCATCCAGCTGATCGCGGCCATGACCAGCAGGATTCCGATCACCACCCATCCGTCGAGCGTGACCGACTTCAGAATGACCGCGAAATAGCCGGACAGCCAGCTTGCCGTCTCCTCGTCGACGCTGAACGTGACGAGCTTGCCTTGATCCAGCCCCTGACCGATCGCAGCGATGCGGATGAAACCTGCCGGGCGCGCGACCTTGCTGATCTGGATCTCGTCGACGTCGCCGACGAATCCCGCAAACGTCGGGCTCGCCGCGACGGTAGCATCATTGGTACTTTCCGGCACACCATTCGCATCCGCCGAGGCCGCATCACCGGGTGCCGCAGCGGAAGCCGGTTGAGCGGCAGCCTGGCTGGCCGCCGCGGCATCGCCGCCACCGATCTGCGCGGTGGTGTCGAGCTCTGGCAGACTCGCATCAAGCGCTGCGTAGGCATTGCCGTCGAGATAGAGCGAGATCCTGCCGCCGGCTGCAACGACGGCCAGATGATGCCAGCTCGCCGGAGCGATCGCCGCACCTGCCGAAGTCCGCTGCGCGGAGCCGGCATTGGTCATCTCTACGAATGGCGCGCCATTGTCGAGGCCGATCACGATGCCGCTGCCGCCGTTGCGGCGGCTGAACAGCGCTGCATTGGGCTGCAGCGTCGCCGGCTTGATCCACAGCGAGAACGTCCAGCCGGCATCGGCGGCCGTCGCCAGCGACGATGATGACGGCAGCATGAGAGGCGTGCGCCCGTCCAGCCGAAGGCCCGTCCCGATCAGGGAGCCCTCCGCCGGTTGTCCGACGCTTTGCGCGTTGTTGCCCCAGACCGTGGAGTCCAACGCAGGCGTGCCCCGCTCCGCCAGATGGTACACGAGGGCAAAATCGGGATCGTAGCTGCCCTTGGCATCCGCAGCAGGCACAGCTTTTTTGTTGCCGTAGTAGAGCCAGATCTCCGTCTTGGCGCCCGACGGCAGGCTCGGCACCGAGACCCAGACCAGCGCTTCGCCCAGGAGCGCGTCATATTTTTCGATGTGGTGCTTCAGCGGGGTCTTGTCGTCGCCGGCGACGAAACGGAGATCGCTGCCGTCGTCCTTGGTAGCGCTGAACCGGAAGTTGCCGGGATGCAGCCTCACCAGGACAGGCGTCGTGCCGATCGGATCGGTGATGTTGGCGCCGGCAGCACTCGCATCGATGCCGATCTTCTTGCGCAGCTGCCACTCGTCGTTCCACCAGGCACTTGCCGGCGACGACAGAATCGCCAATGCGGCGACCACACCGAACAGCCTCGCGGCGACGCGCTTCGCAACTCTCCCACAGCAGCTCGCTCGCCTGTCCTCGCGTTCCATGATCATCAGAATTCGCCCCAGAGCCGGACATTGAGGCGCGGATTGCCCGCGCGGGTATAGGTTTGGTTGGTCATCGGGACCGACAGCGCGAACACACCATTGAATGCGTTGAACATCTTGAAGCGGGTGCCGACGCCATAGCTCCAGAGGTCCGTTTGCGACGTCTGATCCGGCAGCGTGCGCTGGGTGTGAACCAGACCGGCATCGGCAAACAGGAACAGCCGCGTCTCGTTGAAGGTGGTAAAGCGCGGCGCGCCCTGCCCGGTCTCGTCCTTCATCTGCTTCTGCAGCATCGCGCCGATGTCGGGGCTGCGCAGTTCGATATTGCCGATGATGCCGTCGTCGCCCAGTGCTTCCGATTCCAGATAGCCGCGCACGGTGTCGAGGCCGCCGGCGCTGATCTGCTCGCTCGAGACCAGTGGCCCATCCGCCTTCTGTCCCTGCAGCCTGCCCCAAAGCAGATAGCCTTCGGGCAGCTCCTGGGTGTGCGAAACGTCGACGTTCACATGCGTGAAGCTCGCGGACGCCGCATAGCGCTTGTTGTCGAACGCGACATGATCACTCGACAGCGGCCGCAGATTGGACGTCAGCGATGCGTTGAACTGCGTCGTAAACTTCTCGCCCTGGAAGGTTGCCGTATAGCTGGCCACGGCAGGGAAATACGTGACCGGGGACGCGAAACCGCCGCCGTTCAGGGAGACGAGCTGGAAGAAATGCTTGTAGTCGACGCCGGCCGACAGCGTCTGCGTGAACCCATCGCGGCCCGGCAGCGTCATGACCGCACGCGTACCCACGATCTGGCCGGGGCCAACGATGTTAGTGCCGCCGACCGTGGCGACGTCGCTGTTCGACTTCACGGCGTAAGCCAGCAACGCCAGCCAATCGACCGGCAGGCGCGCCAGATAGGAGGCGGAAAACACTTCCGTGTCCTTCGGACGCTGCGGCGCGACCTGATAGCTGAGCGTCAGGGAGTGCCCGAGCTGCCAGAGATTGTCGTAGTGAACCGTGGCGATCGCCCTGGTCGCGGTCGTATCGCCGGAACGACGGTTGTTGACTTCGAGGCTGCCGTGAATCGGCGCCTTATCCTCGACGGTGAGGTCAACATCGACAGTTCCAGGCGCAACGCCGGCGCGCAGTGCCGGCGTCACCCGGCGATCCGGCCATTGGTTGAGCGCGTAGATATCCTTGGTGAGGTCGTTGAAGTTCGGGACGGTGCCCTCCTTGAGCGAAGGCGCCCCGTCCTTGATCTTGTCAGTATCGAAGTAGCGCGAGTTCTTGACGCGGAGCCGGCCGACCTTGAGCTCTCTCACCTTGAGAATGACGACCTTATTCGACGGATTCTGGGGTGGGACCTCGACCGAGACGGTCTGAAACCCCTTGTCGTGATAGGCCTTCTCCAGCGCCGCGCGCGCCTTCTCGACATCGTCTGCCGTCTTGTTCGGACCAAGGAAAGGATAGATAGCCTCTTCGAGGTCGACCTGTGCCAGCTTCTCGGCGCCTTGGACGGCGAAATCATCGATATCGAAGCGCTGTAGCGGACCAGCCGCCGGCTTGGCCAGGGCTGCGCCAGTCGGCGGCTGCTGTGCTGCCGCAGCCTCGGCCCGAACCGGCGCGACGCTGCCGCCTGCAAAAGCTGCCACCGACAGGAGCATGGCCACCGAGCCGATCCATGCCGGCCGCGAAGGCGAGCGCCTGCCACGCTCGTAACCAATTCTGACCCGCACGGACTTCCGCTCACCTTCGGGCACGCCCATGACGCCACGGCAGGAAGCCGCGAGCATGGTGCCTCAGCAGGAAAGACGACCGGCCCCTCAAGAGACTGAATCGGAATTTTAACGAATGCCGAGTTCGACCGAGCCGATTCGCAGACTGTCAATCCGTTCGCAGAACGACCGCGATGAGCCGCCGGGCAAGCGCCTCCGGCGTAGTCCGTGCGCTACATTTGTAGTTCTGAAGCTACGGCGATCCAGCGCCGTCACGCTCCGTGAGGAGATATCAGCTCAGCAGAACGAGACCGCCCGGCAGCGAGCGTGCCTTGGCTCCGAACAGGTTCTCGGCCTGGCTGATGAAATCATCCAGGCGGTCGAGATGAAACGTCCCGGAAATCATGCGCCGCCCGAGTTGCTCGTCCAGGACCACGATCTTGCCCGGGCGATAGCGGTTGATCTCGGTGACCAGGCGACTGACCGGCCAATCGCGCACGATCAGAAGGCCATTCTGCCAGGCCTTGGCCGTGTCGAGATCCAGCCGCGAGGTCGAGCCAAGCCCTTTGTCGCCCGAGTAGGAAATCTGCTGAGCTTTGACGAGCTTGACGACACGGCTCTTGCACGCAACATCGACGCTGCCGTCGAGACACGAGACGGTCACGAGACCATCGAGGCACTTCAGGTTGAAGTCGGCCTGCGACGCCGTAATCTGACCGCCTGCAGCATCGATGACGACCGGGTCCCGTGCGGTCGATCCGCACTGCACCGCGGTCTCTCCCGAAATGAGTTCGAACCGCCGTGGCCCATCCGCGGGTCGCAAGGCGATGCTGGTCTGGGTGTTGAGCACCAGGGAGGCGTCACTCGCCAGCGCAACGCTGCGCCGCTCGCCCTTGGCCGTCCGCATGTCGGCGGACAGTTCCTGCAGCGACGGCCAGAGATCCAACGGCGGACGGAGCGCCAGATAGCCGCCGGCCACTGAAGCTGCAGCCGCAATCGCTCCGCCGATCAGCGCGCGGCGGCCGAGACCAGCACGAGGCATCGGCTCCGGGCGCGAAGCTGCTTTGACGAACGCAGCATCGCCAGCGAGCTTGCGGGTGGCGTCGCCAAAGCCGCGCCATAGCGTGACCGCCTGCCGAAACGCGGCTTCGTGCTCAGGGCTTCGCTGTCGCCACGACGTCAACGCAGTAGCATCGTCCGAGGTTGCCTCCCCGGAATGAAGACGGATCACCCATGCCAAAGCCTGACGAAGGGTCTGATCCATGTCCGACTGGCTGTCGTCGCCTGCGATCAAGATGAGGCTCGCTCGTTTCGGCGGCCGAAGGACGGTTCCCTCATGGCAACGCCCTGCGGTCATCTGATAGACGATTCGTATAGCGCTGGACCGAAAGGGAAAATCGAATACTTCGCACGCGTCAATCTCGATATCGGCGGAGCCGCAGTTCTATCCGGGCGCTGGTGCACCGCTGAATAGCGTACAAAGCCGGAATGCAGCAAGCTCCCTTCTCGCTCGATCGCGCCGCGCTAGCTGCGATTGCTGGATTGAGAGACGGCGCGAGGACCGAATCGGCGGACCACCTTGCGCCCGAGCCGGCGGCCGAGATGCTCCATGGCATGCTGCAGATCGAATTCGACGGTGCGTACGTTGATGCTGAAACGCTGGGCGATCTCACGATGCGGCATCAACTCGAGGTGAGCACAGATGAAGACGTCGCGCTTTCGCGGCGGCAACTCCGCAAGCGCCTTTTCGAATTGTTCGAGTTCGAAGCGAGCCTCGACCTCGGCTGCAGGTCCCGGCCGCTCGTCGGGCAGAGCCATGATCGCTTCGATTTCCGAGGCGTTCAGCAGCCGGCGCTCGCTCTTGCGGTGATCCTTTGCCAAATTGAGCGCCATCCGGAACAGATAGTCGACGGGACTGCGAACGGGGATGGCATCGGAGACGCGATCCGCCCGTACGAAGGCTTCGTGAAGCGCCTCGCGCGCGACATCCGGCGAGCCGAGGCAGCGCGTCAGGCGGCGGGCCAGACTTTCATAGTCCGCCGCGAGCACATCACGCAGCGATTTGCTGTTCGAGTAGGACACCAACGCAGCCCCGTGACGCCGCCCGCATTTGCAGGCGGTTCTCAACCCCACTGTTGTACCTATCGGCGGAGAATGACAGTGACGTGACGACCAGAGATGGCGACGCCGTTGACCAACTACTGTGGCAGATCGAACGCGATCGTGTAGTCCAGGCTGAGCTGCCCGGGCAATTCCACCGGAATGCTCGGCAGCGGCTGCGCCCTCTTCACCGTGTCGACGGCGGCAGCGTCGAGAGAGGCAAAACCGGAACTCGACGCGATGCGGACGTTGGTGACCGTGCCGTCACGTCGCAGCGTGAGCACAAGGCCGACCTGTCCCTGGATGCGATCGCGCTGGGCACGTTCAGGATAATATTGAAAGCGGGCGATGTGCGACTTGACCGTGCGAACGAAGGTCATCGTCTTTTGGTCAGGCTTGGTCTGCTGGGCGGCCAGCGGCGAGCCAGGAACAGGCGCGTCCCAGGCCGGCGCGGCCGGCAGATGCGACAACACCAGGCCCGAAGCTGTTGAATCCCGGGTCGTCACGCTCTCGGACCCCGCCACGACTGCAGCAGCGACGACTTTCGGATCCTGAGCCGGAGCGCTGGCCGGAGACAAGGCCGGCGCGGTCGGTGTAACGGCCGGCCGCGCGGCATCAGCCGCCGGCGACGCGACGAGCCGCACCTGCATCACGTTGTCACTCGAGTGCATTCCGGTGCCGGTCGGCGTGTGACGCAGCCAATACACGCCGACGGCCAGAAGGGCTGGCACGGTCATCGCAACGGCTGCGAGCGAGCGCAGACCGATTGCCGGGGCCGCCGCACGCCAGTCGTGATGCTGCGACTCCTCATCAAGGTGCTTGGACCACCACGCGCTCTGCGCCATCGAATTCAATCCATTCAAGCACGCATGCCGAAATCATGAACCGGCCGGCTGAGGGACGCCGAGCGCCACATGATCTTTCCCGCGGACATCTTCCCTGGCATAGCCAAGCTGGTATCGCGTTATTGATCCGATGTCGAGGCGCCGCGCGATCGTTTGGGCCGCTCGCGGAGCCTCGACGTCAGAGGCGTTCAGCAATTTGGAGTCTGCAACTACAAAACGAAACCGGGCGCCATGACGGCGCCCGGCTCAGGATCGTGACTGGGCGATCTGCACGGGACCCGCGTCGCCTGCAGCTGCCTTACTGAGCGCCGGCGCCAGCGGCGACGGTGCTGCAACCGTCGACCTGGGTCGAGCTGGCGGCGATGGCAGTGCCGCTGCCTGAGGCCAGGTACGACGAGCTGATCGCCGTCACAAAGGCGCTATTCAAAGCATTGAAGCCGTTGTTCTGCAGCACGCTGGCCGCATCCTGGCTCGAATAGAACCAATTCAGGAAGTTGGTGATGTCCGCCACGCGGGTCGGGGCCGACGCCGTGTTGTAGCAGCTATAGAGATAGGCGAAGGTCGTGCCCGTGACGGGATAGGCACCCGCGATGATCGGCAGACCGAGCTGCGACTTGCCGACAACGTTCACCCCGCTCACTTTCCCGTCGGCAGGAACAACCGTCACGCCATCGGCCAACGTTGCACCGGCCGCATACTGTTGGTTGTACAGATTCCAAGCCGTATAGGTTGTGCCAGTGGGGACCGCAACGCTCCTGAAAGCGTTATCGGCCGATGCCGGGGTCGGCGCAACGAAGCTCTCCCCAAGGTCACCCGGGTGATAGACGCCACGAGCACGCTGATCATCGTTCTGGACGCTGGCCGACAGCGGCGCGCTGGCGGCGGGGTTGTAGGGCTTGGCGAAGTCGTTGCTGACATAGCCGATGCGGCCGCCCAGATAGTTGCCGTTGGCATCCTGCGCGTTGCTGTTGACGGTGTCGGCGACTTCGCCGGTACCGTTGCCCGCGAGCCAGCCGCCGGCGCCGGTCGAGACGTCCACACCCTTCACGGCCTTGATGTTGGCGATCAGGTTGGCGAAGGTCGTCGACGGCAGGTTGGCGGCCGACGCGTTGGTCTTGGCGGCGATCGTGGTGGTCGTGGTCGTACCGGTCACCTGGTCGTTGAGCGTGACGACCGTGCTGGCGAAAGTGACGCCCACGCCGGTGAAGATCTTCGCGTAGTTGTGCGAACCAGCGGTGTCGTCGAGTTGCGGGCAGCTGTTGGCGAGGAAGTTGGTGAGGATGAAGCTGGTGCCGGAGCCGTCGGAACGGAACGCGATCTGGATCGGCAGCGAGTTCGACACATAGGCCTGAGCCGCGCCGCCGTTGCCGGTGTTGTCGTCCATGAACGTCTGGACGCGGGCCTGACCGGCGTTGTCGAGCGCCGCGATGGCAGCGGTGGAGCTCCAGTCGCGCACCTCGCCCGAGAAGATGGCGCAGAGCTGAGCGGTCGAGAGCTGGATCGCCGAGCCGGGGGCGCCCGCGGTGCCGGCCGAGTTGATGGTCCACGTGGCCGTCGGGGTGGCGTTGGTGTTGACGACGATCGCGACCGGCGCCTCGATCATAGGCAGCTGGATCGCCGGACCGAATGCGGCAGCGTTGTAGGCCGTTGCCGAGGATGCGTTGCTGGCCGTGATGGTGGTCTGGTTCTGCCAGTTGCTGACCGAGGAGAAGTTGGTCAGGGCCGTCACGCTCGGCGTGTTCGTCGGCGAGCTCGGAAGCGGCGAGTCACCGGCGCCGAAGTCGACGCGCGCATAGGGATAGGTCGCGAGCGCCGGAACGCTGCTCTCGAGGAACACCGGCGGCACGGCCGGCAGCGACAGCGACGGCGCGCTGCCACGCAGCAGCTGCTTCGGATCGTTGGTGATGAAGGCGCGCTGGCCGGCACCGGAGCCGACCGCGGCGTAGAGACCGACCGTTCCGAGCGCACCGAGCTGGCTGCAATTGGCGCCGTCCGGCGTTGCGGGAAGCAATCCGGGAGTCGGGGTCGCCGCATTGAAGCCGGTCGAGAAGCTGTAGCCGTCGCTGGTCACGGTCTGCGCGTTATAGCAGTCCATCGCCTGACGCATGGCGAGCGATACCAGCGTGCTGCCGCCGCCGTAGACGGCGGTCTGGGCAGCGACGGGCTGCACCGCTGCGGCAAAGGTCGCGGCGGTCGACAGCACCAGCACCGAAGCGGTGCAGCGCAGGCGGCTGATCGAAGAACGAGTCGTCATCGGAAATCTCCGTGGGGTTGCAGTCGGATTGCGAGCCTTCGATGCACAATGATGCAGGTCATCATCGATGGGAGGAGGACCCATCGTGATGCAACGATCAGTCGGACGAGCGATCCACTCTCCGGCACGACCGGTGCGATCATTGGGGACGGATTGACGATCCCACAAAGCTCGCCCGCATCATTGCAATCGGTGGCTTGCATGGGAGAGACAATCGACACGGCGTCTCAGCGAATCTCTTTCTTCGAAAAATCTCGCGCTACCGTTCGGTGATCGAGCAGTGCGCCGGAACCTTGGTGGCTGCGAGCGAGCACAACTCTGTGTTTGAGACACGTGCTGCAACACATGTCATGGGTCAGTCATTGTGAGCCGGTACTTTGTTAGTGACGAGACCTTCGCGGCCGCGTGTTCCGAAAGGTCACCCAGGGGCGGGCGTTTCAGAAATGCGGGATCCGGGCCGAGCGGCGTTGCTGCGCGCGCTGATCGATGGCTATGACGAACTGAAGCGGCGGCTCGCCCGCCGATTAGGTTCGACCGAGCTGGCGGGCGAGGCGCTTCAGGATACGTTCCTGCGCCTGGAATGCGGCAACGACGTCGGCGTCATCCAGAGTCCGCGCGCCTATCTGTTCCGGACCGCGCTCAATCTCGCAACCAACCGCCGCGTGGCTGAGAGCCGCAGGCTCACGACATCGGAGATCGACGCGCTGCTCGAGATTCCGGACGATTCGCCTGATCCCGCCCGCATCGCAGAGTCCCGCTCCGAAATGGCGGCACTGAGCCGTGTGCTGGGGCAACTCTCCGCACGTCAGCGCGACATCGTCTTCGCGACCTTCGTCGATGAGCTATCGGTGCACGAGATCGCCCGACGGCACCGGATTTCCACCCGCCGGATTCAGGTCGAGTTGCGCGAGGCGCTGCTCCATTGCGCAGGCCAGCTCGATCGTTCGCTGGAGCGGCGGGCACCGTCACGGCCAGACGCCCGCCTGTTGCCTTGCCCTCCCGTGCGGGCCTGGACGCCGGCGCTGGAAGACACTGGTAGTTAGGACCGCGGCGATGACGGCCGTCCGCGCCATCGCCGCGGACCTTTCACAAGCTGGACTGTCTCGCGGGGGCCTTCCGACCCTGTCGTCGTCGAGTCGACGCAGCGCCAACAAAAGGCGACCTGCGGCGCTCGCCCTCGGTCTCATCGAAGCGCAGCTTACCCGCGCGACGAAAAGACATGACGTTACCGGCCTGCTCGCGCGGAGCCATATGACGCCGGCTCACGGCTGTGGACGGCACTCCGCCGCGCCATCCTTGCAGGCCTCGGGCTTGGATCCACCGCTCTGAGGCGCCATGGCGCCGCTGTTGTTGCCGCTCTGGCCTGCGCCGTTGCGCGCAGGCGTGTCGGTGCCGGAACTGCCCTGGCCGCTGCCACCATAGCCGAGCACTTCGACGATGATCACCGACGGCCGCGCATCAGTGGACGACTGCTGCGACGGCGCGAGCTTCTGCGGCGCGGCCGCCGTGTTGTTGCCGAGGGTCAAGGCCGCCACCGGCGGCGGCGCGACGGTCGGAAGGCCTGTCGTCGCACCCTGGACGTTGATGTTGAAGGCGTTGAGGATATGCGCGGCACCGAGGCTGAGATTGCCGGCGACGCGAATTCCGGCCGCGCCGGCGTCGATGGTGCCGGTCGGCGCGTACAGGTTGACGTCGCTCTGGCTCGGGTCCTGCCCCATCCGCGTGACCAGCGCGGCGATGCCGGCGCCGGTCACCAATCCGGTCGGATTGAGGTAGCAATAGCCGTTGGCGTCGCAGATGGTCTGCTGCGGCGGACTGGCCGCATAGGTCTTGGAGCCCTGCCCGGCGTTGATGTCGCCATTGGCGGAGAACAGGTCGATGTCGCCGCCCTGCATGGTCATGACCCGGCTCTGCGCGAGCTGGATCGTGCCGTCGCTGTAGCCGCGAATCGTCCCGCCGGCGAGCGTGAAAATTCCTTCCTGAATGGGACTCAGCAGGTCACTTCCATTGCGGCCGACATTGATGTTGCCGCCGGGCACCAGGATGTTGATGTCGTTGCCCATCTGTGTCTCGAGCACCGAGCCGCCGAGCGAGATCGTGCCTGTCACGACGCGATTGGCTGCGCCGTTGACGCCGTTGACGGGGCGGTTGTCGGTATAGCCGAGCGCCGCCGGGAACAGGGTCGAGATCGCAGCATAGGCGCGGCCATACTCGCCGGCATACGCGCTGGCCGGATCGTTGCGATCCTTGCCGACCCGGATGAGGAAGTCGTTGAAACTGCTGACGATGGCGAGCTTCTCGCGCAAGCTGGGCGTATCCTGTCCGGCGGCGATGGTGGCGAACCTCGCACTCGCGGCGTCCTTCGTGATTCCAAGGACGCCGGCGATGTCGGCCAGGAAATCGAAGCCGACATCCGGCGCCGTCGGCGCGATATAGGTGTTGATGAAGGCGATATAGTTGGCGCGCGCGCCGGTGCCGAAATAGCCGCTCAGCGCCTGATCGACCAAGCCGTGCTGTTTGTCTACGGCAAGCGCATTGAAGTCGCTCCATGCCTTGGCGCGGGTGGCTGTGTCCCACGACTTGGACGGATCAATCCCGTCGTTGAGCCTGGCGGCGATGAGCCGCAACAGATCGATCCCGCTGGTGACCGACCGGGCCGGATCGACATATTCGGCGATCACTGCCGCGTAGTCGATGTGCTGCGGCCTGACGCCGGCCATCACATAGATGTCGGCGCTCTGGTTCGGCAGGTATTTGACCAGTTGTCCCGGAACATCCGTATTGGTGCCATAGTTGGTGCCATTGCCTGCCGCGACCAGGCCCGCGTAGCCGTTCTGGCTCTGGCGGAGCGGACCGATGTTGCGCCCGGCCTGGATCAGCCACGAGCCGGGACCGTAGAGAACATAGGAACCGCCGATGATGGAGTTTCCCGCCACCAGAGATGTGACGTCGCTGACATTGTTGTTCTGGAAGGTGATGGTCGCAAGTCCGGCATTGGTCTGCGGGACACCGTCGACAGCCGACCTGATCGCTAATTCAGACAGAATGTTGTTACCCGCGGTCATGGCGGCCGGCTTGATCAGCGCGATGGCGGCGGTGCTCGCTATAGTGATATCCTGTCCCGCGGCGATGATCACCGGCACCGGGTCATTGGCGTGCAGCGCCTGGGTCAGATCGGCAAAGGTTTGCCCGAGCGGATTGATGTAGCTTTGACCGGTGGCGGCGCTATGCACGTATCTGCTCGACGCTCCGGTCGCCAGATCCAGCATGGAGATCCCTGAGGCGGCACCGATATTGATCGACTGGGCCGCCATTAGCGACAGCGTTCCCGAAGCCGTCCCGGTGGAGCTCGGGATTGGGATGATATTGATGCTCTGCCCCACGGCACCGACGAGGATGGATCCGCTGAGGGCCGTGACGTCCAAGGTGGCGGGGTAAATCCCAGGAACGCTGGTTCCATAGACGTTGGTGCCCTTGGGCACCAATGTGCCCGCAGTCGCGGTTGCGAGAGTGATGTCGCTGGAGACGCTGGTTAGCGAGACGCCACTCTGGGCCCCGTAACTGGTGAAAGGCGTGCCCATCCAGGAGGACGTCGCCAGATTGGACGCTGCTGGCAGGGCGACGTTGGAAACGACGGGCAGTTGCGCCGGATCATAGACGGACAGGAGGTTGATGCTGCCGCCGGCCATCGCGCTGATGAATCCGTTCTGCGCGCCGAGGATCAGATCAAGCGGTTTACCGGTCGGCGAAGTCGTTCTCGCCTTGGCGGTCGCGTTCGAATTTCCGGTCCGGATCGTCGCCGAAAGCGCGGAGTTGGGGTCCGCACTGATCGAGCCGCCGACCTTGATCCGACCGCTGCCGAGCCCGACCAGGAAGTCGCCGCTGAGAAGGTTGCCGCCGGCCTGCACCGACAGGTTGCCGCCGCCATAGGTGACCATGTGCGCCGGATCGCTGGCGGTGAGGCCACCGGCGACGACCAGGGTTTCGGGAAGCGAGACCCCGATCTGCTTGATGTCGTTCCCCGCCACCAGGGTCGCGTTGCCGCCCCCGAGCGAACCGATGCCCTGGAAGAACGACGCGTAGTTGATCCAAGCTGTGGTTTGGCAGCTTGCCACGCCGGTGCAATTGGCGAATGGTGTCGACGTCCCATTGCCCCAGCCGCCATGGAAGTACCAATTGCTCCACAGCTGCATCATATACTGATAGGCCGTTCCGGTCTGTGATCCCGCAGCATTGTCGATCGGCGTCTCCACCCCGATGATCGACTGCCCGGCGCTGATGGACACCGAACCACCGCCTGCGGCCCAGGTCGGCACGTTCACGCTTCCATTGGAACAGCCGTAGCAATTGTAGTTGGACGGGAGCGTCAACGGCGTGAAATCGCTGGGCGTCGCTGTCGCCGCGCCCGCGGTATAGACTGCACCCGGAGCCAATTGATCGAGCAGCTGGAAATTGCCGGCCGCGGCAATCGAGATGTTGCCGGTTCCTGTGCGTACCAATGTCGGGATCATGAGCAGCTTCGTCGCCGACAAGAAATAGTTCCCGTGGCCGTCGATATTGACATTGCCGGTCAAGGCGCCGGTGAGCGCCCACACAGGTGTGACCGCGTATGGGTTCACCGTCGTGTCGCGATTGGAGGTGAAAGCCGCGCTCGCGACCAGGTTGATCGAGAACGAGCCATTGTTGACGCCTTGGACTCGCGACATCAGATCCGCTGCGGCCGTCGTATTGTAATCGGCCACTTTGCCCGACAGCGCCGGATTGTTGGCGATCAGGTCGGCCACGGCAACGGATCCACCGAAGTAGTCCCGTGTCTCGTAGAAGCCATCGCTGATGGTCGCCTTGACGGCGACGTCGTTGACCGCACGCACGGTCAGGACGCCGGGCTCCCCGGCAGCAGTTCGATAAGCCAGCGGCGTATTGGCCGTGGCGACGAGCTGCCCGGTGTAGTTCGTGTAGTTGGCGAGAAGCTTGCCGGCGACGTCGGTGATGACGGTATTCGCGGCGACCGACGTGCCGTTCACGGCCGTGAATGCTGTTGCGTTTGTCAGGCCCTTCACGCCGCCGAGGTTCCAGTTGCTGGCGACCGTGACGTTGCCGGCATTGATCGACGATGACGGGTTCGACAGCACGAGCTCGGGACGCACGTGCAGGATGGCACCGAGCCCGCTGGCGAAATCGAACGCGTCGCCGTCGCCCGCGCTGACGGAGCCCGCGAGCGCCTTCTGAACGAAGCCGGTCAGCGTGGTCTGATAGAAATTGACGTGATCGGCGTTCGCCGTGGTCGGCACGAAGATGCCGATGCCCTGCGCGACGTTGGTCGTCTGCGACAGCGAATAGGATTGCTGGACCGTATATTTGGCGGTGAGAGCCACACCGTTGGCCGTCACGGCCGGAGCAGTGGCGTAGGTCGTGTTCGGATTGGTGGGAACGAGGCCTGCGATGAGCAGGTTGGCTGTCACGGTTGCCGCCGTCGTGCCCCCGGTCACGGTCAACGTGACCGGGCTGGTATAGCCGATGGCGGCGGTGTTATCCACAGTGACCGTGCTGACGGCACCCGAAATGAAGGTCAGCGACTTCACGACCAGTCCGCTGCCGCTGCCGCCGCCCGTCAATGTCACGACGACCGGATTGAGCGTCATGGCAGCATCGGAATAACAGGTGAATGTCGCACCGCCGCCCCTGCAAGTTCGACTCGCTGTGCCGAAGCCCGATCCCTTGTTGGCTGTTGTCGGCGTAAGATTCCCCGCCTGGGTGGTCATGATCGCGGTGGCCACCCCGCTGGCGCCACCCACCAGAATCGTCGGCACCGCGGTGAAGGTCGAGGTCGAGCTGTAGCTGATGGTATCTCCGGCGATCACGGTGCCGGCGACCCGCGTGCCCGTGCCGTCGAACCAGCCGGCAGGATCGATGATGCCGTCGAAATGGCGGCCCGCCGTCGTGCCGTCCGTGGTGCTCCAGGTCGCATAGGCGTTCAGCGCCAGGCCGCCGCCGGACGTCGATCCGTTGGTGACGACGTTGCCCTTGAAGCGCACGTTCACCGTGGAGTCGCTGAGCAGTGGCGCGCGCACGATGACCTGGCCGGCTGGCGCCGTGGGCCCGCCGCTCACGTCGAGAACCGCGCCGGCATCGACCTTGATCCAGCCGGAATTGGCGCTCGCCACCTGCTCGAAGCCGTAGGTGGGATCATAGGCGTTCGGCGTCGGCGTTCCCGTCGTGGCGAGGGTGATGGTGCCGCCGTTGGGATTGGTGGCGCCGTTGTCGAGCGTGGAATAGCGGCTGAAGGCGGCATCATCCTGGGTGACGGCGCTAGCAAGCAGCCGCGCGGACGATTGGATCCACACGCCACAGGAGCTCGTGCAGCCGGATGACGACGGCAACGTTCCCGTTCCGAACAGCGAGATCTGGCCGCCGCTGAGACCGCGCGCATCGATGGTGCCGCCGACATTGACGCTGCCGCCATTGGCAGTGAGCTGGACGTTGCGCGACGTCAGTGTCGCGCCTGCCGGAAGCTCGATGTTGCCGCTCTGCAAGCTCACCGTGAAACTGCTCGAGAAGTTCGGCGTCGCGCCGTCGAGCGGCAGCGTGCCGTTCAGGTTGCCCGCTAGCAGGCTGAAAGTGCCGCCGAGATCGTTGAACCGCGCTGCGCCATTGAGCGTGCCCGCCAGCGTGGCGGTGCCGGTCGTGCCGTTGTTGCCGGTCTGGATTGCGAGCGACCCGGCATAGCCGGCATAGGGATTGGACACGTCGACGGTCGCGCCGACGATGCTGACATTGCCGAGGCTGGAGATCAGCTGCACGCTGCCGCCCGGCGCATCCATGAACTGATCGTTCACCGGCAGCCGCAAGCCCTGGGCGTTGATCGCGGCGCCGGACGTGAGCGCGACGTCCCCCGCCGCCGCAGTCAGGCTGACCTTGCCGCCGGCGGCATCGATATGCACGCCGTTCCGGGCCGTGACCGACGCCCCGGTCAGCGCCAGCTTGCCGCTGATGCTGTTGTCGGCGGCAAACACGCTGGCGCCATTTCCCTGCACCACGAGATTGCCGCGTGCGGTGACCGTCTGATTGGCGCCGGCTTTCACCACGACGTCAGGCGCCGACAGCGTGAGATCGGAGCCGCCCCAGATCGAGATGGTCGGCACGCTGGTGTAGCCGGTTCCGCCATTGGTCAGGGTCAGCCCGGAGATGCCCGTGCCGCCGAGCGTGGCCGTCGCCGCCGCACCGGCGCCGCCGCCTCCGGTGATGGTGACGAGCGGCGCGCTCGTGTAACCGGTGCCGCCATTGGCGACCGTCAGGGAACTAACCGTGGCGACCGCCTGCACGGAGGCACCGGAGCCGCCGCCGCCGGAAATCGTGACCGTCGGAATTCCGGTGTAGCCTGTGCCTCCTGTCACGTTCACGCCGACCACACCGAACTGCGGTTGAAGCCCCACGGTGGGTGAGGCTGTCGTGCCGATGGCCGCGCCGGAGCCCGAGCCGGCAGAGACCGTCAGCGTCAAGTTGGCGAGGACGCCGCTGAAGCCGGAACCGCCGGAGATGATGTTGACGCCGGTGATGGCGCCCGTGGAGCTGATGACGGCCGTTCCGGTGGCAACGGCTCCCGTGACCGAGTCCTTGATCGTGATCAGATCACCGTTGCGATAGCTCGATCCGCTGCCGGAGGTAGACACGTTGAACGATACGATGCCGAGCAGCGCGGTGCCGGTCGCCGTCGTTCCGCCGGCGCCGGAGATCGTCACCGTCGGCACGCTGGTATATCCCGTGCCAGCGTTGTTGATCTTGACCGAGCTGAGGTTGAACTTTGCCGTCGCGGTGGCGACAGCCGCATCGATGCTGCCTGCTCCGGTGAAGACGATGCCGTCGGAAGCGTTCCAGTTGACCTTACTGAACCCGCCGAAGCTCTTGGCGCCGGCATCTGCGGTGATCACCTTGGCAGCATTGAGGTTGAGCGTGCCGCCTGCGCCGGCGACGACGGTCGGGTCGGCGCTGACGCCGGACGCGCCGCGGCTGTTGATGAGAGTAATGTTGGTCGCCGCGATGGTGGCACAGTAGGCAGAGCAATCCGTGGCGCCAGCCCCGCTCGTGTTGCTGCCGATGCTGTAAAAGCCGGAGCCGTCGAAGGTCAGCGTGCCGATCGGATTGGCGGCGTCACCGAGCGTCAGGCCGGCCTGGTCGTAGAAGTCGAATCCGGTATTGCTGCGCAGGGTCACCGACGTGGCCCCGGCAAACAGGCTGTTGAACTGACCGGGCGTCAGATTGAGGCCGCTGGCCGCCAGGCCCTCGGGACCGAAATTGAACGTGTTCGCGGCGATCGACAGGTTGGGCGCCTTGAGCGTGACGCCGGTCGTGGACGCACCATTGCTGTTCGCCAAATCGGGCGCGAACGCACCCGAGCCGCTGGTATCGACCATGAGCGAATTGCCGGCCGTGATCACGACGCCGGCGCCGGCCACGAGCTGCGCCGTTCCAACAGCCGTGCCGATGGCGAAGCTCCCGGTGCCGGTGGCGCCGCTGCGGGTAACGGAAACCATGCGGCCGTTCGACACCCGCAGCAATGCGCCGTCCCCACTCAGCGTGATGTTCCGGCTGGTCCCGGATACGGTTCCCTTGGTGGTAACCACGCTGCCGGCATCGACGGTGAGTCCTCTGGCGCCGCCGGCCTGGGTGACCAGGATCAGCTCGGGACCACCGAGCTGATGCTGTGCATCGGACGCGACCTCGAGATTCGTGGCAATCGCCGTGATCGAGCCCGGCGAGGTGACGGACGCGGTGCCGCCGATCAGCACGCTGCCGGCGCCGAGATTGCTGATCTGGTCGGCATCCAGGAACAGATAATTGCTGAACGCCGCGCTTGCCGTGAAGCTGCCATCGGCGGCGACGGTGCCGAACTGGCCCAGCCGATCGCTGGCGACGATCGCGATGTTCGCGGCCGCGATGTCGATCTGCCCGGTCGCCCCCTGGACCGCCGGCGCCAGATCGCTGCTGCCGGCGGCAAAATTGTTGGTGCCGCCGAGGCTCAGCCGGCTGGTGGCACCGATCACGAGCAGTCCGCCATCGACCGGCAGAGCAGTCGGCGCGAGGCCGTTGTTTGCCGCGTAGCTCGAGAAATAGCTGGTGCCGCTGGTGATGTTGATCTTGGAGGACTGTCCCCAGACCGCCTGCGATTGCAGCTGGAACAGCACCGTTTGCGACGAGCGGGCACCCGTGATCGCATTGCCGAAAGAGCCGGTCACATAGACCGAGCCGTCGGCCCCGGTGAAGCTGCCGGTCGATGCTGCAGCACCGGCTGCGTATTGCACAACCCGGTAGGCGCCGGGCAAGGTCGCGTACATGCCGGGGAGCAGCACATAGGTGCCGGCCGCGATTCCGTTGCCACCGCTCAAGGTGACGGAGGTCCCCGGCGCGATCCCGGCGGCATTGTTCAAGGCCGAAGCGGGGAAGCTGGACAGCTTGCTCCCGCTTGCAACGAGACCGGCGGACGTCACGCTCTTCCCGGAATAAAAAGGATAGGTGGCGAAGGCCGGGTCGTAGGCGGCCACCTGGGCCTCGTAGGCCGGCACTAGCGCGTAGACCTGACGTCCATCGGCATATGTCGACGTGAAGCTGGTGGTCGTGCCGCTCGAGGTGACGGTTGAAACCGTCTGATAGTTGAGCAGGACGTTGCGGGTCCCGCCAGTGCCCGGGACATATTCGACCGCGTACACGTCGCCACCGCCGCTGGCATCGATGCTGCCGCCCAGCTTGACCGAGGAGCCGAAGACGCTGATCGATTTTGCCGGCGCTGCGGTTTGTTGGGGAACGGGACTAGAGCTATTGTTCAGATTGATGCCGTAGTACCAGGTCGCGCCATCGACCGTCGTTCCATAGGGGATGTCGAGACCGCCGGTCGAGACCGCGGTCAGACTGCCGGCGCCGAGAGTCACCGACTGGGTCTGCGCCAGTGCGCCCGAATAGGCCGTTGCCGATGTCGACACGATCGACTGGGTCACCGCCAGCGGCATGTCGGCGGCCGAGCGCAGCCCGATGACGATGTTGCCGAGCGGCGCCCACAGCGTGCCGTCCTGCTCGATGTTCTGCGCGTCGAGCACGAGCGTGCCGCCGGCCGACAGCGGCGCGGTCGGCGAGCTACCAGCATATTGCCTGATGGTCAGCGTCGGCGAGGAATCGCTGACGCTCATCGTCGACATCAGCAGGAAGGCGGTGCTCGTGGCTGGAAAGATCTCGGACGCCGTGATGGTGAGCCGACCGGGCGTGACGAAGTAGCCGCCGAGCGTGGTGCCGGTGGGCGCAACAGCTTCGCTGCCATAGCGGCCGGGCAGCAGCCGCACTGCGCCGGCCGTGGTCAGCGTGGCATTGCCGACATTCACCAGTGACAGGTCACCCTGGAGATCGATCCATTGCGTGACAAAGCGGCCATGGGATACGCCGTCCGAGCCGACATAGAGCGTGCCGTCCGCCAAGTTCTTCGCTGCGGGGGGAGAGGGGAATTGCTCATAGCTGCTCCCTGCCAGCCGGACGTAACCGGCGTCGAGCGTGACGGTCGCGCCACCGACGCTCGTCGGAGTATCATTGAGATTGGCCAATTTGGCGCCGGCCGCCAGGATGCTGATCAGGTTGCTTCCGCTGTGAAGCACCAGCGATCCTGGCACGCTGATCTCCGTCGACCCGGCAAACCCGATCGTGGCTTTATTTTGCACGCCCAAATATCCTCCGGCCGCGAGCGACACGGAGCTGAGTCCGCTATTGTTGATCGTGTCGGCGGTGAGCGTGACAGTCGTGGACGGCGTCGCCAGACCGCTCTGGGCGATCAGGATGCCGGACCTGATGCCAATGACAGATTGCGTATCGGCGTTGTAGATGTTGGAGATGATCGACCCATAGGACGCAAGCGTCCCCGGCAACGCGAAATCACCGAGTGACAGGGATCCACCCGTGGCCAGCGGCGCGCCTCCGGCCGCGGACAAGGTGCCACCGAGATAGACCGTGACGCCTCCAATCTGCAGCGTGCCGCCATTGCTCCACACCGCCTGGGTCTGGAGCTCGCGCCCGACGGGGACTTCGATCACCCCCGCCGCGCCGGCAATGTTGATCGTGGCACCCGGCTGCACCTCGACCGTGGCGTTGCTGAGCAGGGTGACCGTGCCGCCATCATAGACCGTTCCGGTCGTATAACGGCTCACTGTCGGATCGGGCACGAACACGCCGCTCACGTCGAGCATGCTGCCGGCGGCGATCGTGAGGTTGCCAGCGCTCGCGAGGTTGATAGCCCCGCCTTGCGCCTTGACGCTGCCGGCGACGGTCAAGGCGGCATTGTTCGAGACCATCGTGACCGTGGCGCCCGCCCCGGCGGCAATGCTGCCTTTAAAGCTCACGGCCTGATCGGCGACCAAGCTCACTGTTGCTCCGGCATCGGCGGTAATCGTCGTCCCCGCGCCGACATTGATACCGCCGGTCACGTTCGCAAAGCCGGACTGGGACAGATCGATGCCGGACTGCGTGAGCGACAGATTGAGCGGCTTGCGCAGGCCATCGATCACGGTCCCGGCCTGGGCAAGATCGCTCGCCTTTGCAGCGTTCGTCGCGGTCCCTGCCAGCGATCCGGGAGCCGGGGTCAGGAGATTCGACTGTTGCAGCGTCAGCGCGGTGTTTGCGGCTACATTGGCTTCCGCCAGCCCGATCAGCGCGTAGCTGCCGAACCCGCTTTTGCTGAAGAAGGAGGTCGGCAGGTTGATCTGGCCGACGCCGCCACTCTGGGTCTCACCCGGTGCATAGGAGACCGTGTCGGTCCCACCGACCTGGAGGTAGGGCGCCTTGAGTGTGAAAGTGCCTCCCCCGGCAAAACTCTGGGCGTAGATGCTCCCTTGCATATAGGTGTTGGCACGATAGCCACTCTGGATCGGCGTAAAGATGACGGTGCCGAGATCCAGCGTAGCCGACGCGTGATAGAAGGTGCCGCCCGCATTCACCAGGACTTTTCCTGAGCTGTCCAGGATCGCAGTCTTCGCAACGTCATAGGTCGGCAGCAGGAACGAACGAGACGAGACGTAGGTATTGAGGCTGAGACTTCCACCTCGTCCGAGCGGCACCCCGTCGGCACCTCTCTTAAGGACACCGCCGCGATCGAGATAGCCCCCGCTCGAGACGTCGATGACGCTTCCTTTCGCCAACGTGATGCTGCGCGTGAGGTCGTCGGTCGCACTGACGATGTTGTCGACCGTCTTGCTAAGGTCGGTTCCGGAGGTGGTCGTTCCCGATCCGATCAAAGCTCCGATCGTGGGGACGATGTCCGCCGTCGTGCTGATCGTCACCAAGCCGCCGTCGACATAGGCGGATCCGAGCAGCGAGCCGTTAGCGGCGCCGCTGTCGTTGATCCACAGTCCGCTGACATCGAGCCGACCCGTGACGAGGAGATCCTGCACCGCCACGGATCGGGCGAGCCCGGTGTCGATGGTCGATCCCGTCAGGACGATGCTGCCGCTGCGCGCCGTGATGGTCCCGTCGATCCGCTCGACGTTGCCGAGCGTCACGCTGCCACCGGGCAGCACGGTGAGCGCGGCATCTGCGGTCATCTGCAGCATGGCATTGCTGCCGGTGTTGATGCTGACACTGCGGAAGGCTGACGATGTGAGGAGGTCGCTGAACACCGGGAATGCCAGCGTGCCGTCGGCAAGCGCGACCAGCGTCGGAGACCAGGATGTTCCGAGCTTGAACGTCGACATGCCGAACGGATCCAGGCCGGCGTCGGCCCGCGGTTCGAGCAACACTGTGTAGGTCGTGCTGTTGGTGCCCGACAGGGTCACGCCGAGTCCTGCGCCATTCGGCATGCTTTCGAGGCCGGCGCGCTGGCGCTCACCGACAACGATCCCCGATACGAACGATCCTTCCAGAATTGGCGCGGCCGCGGTGAAGCCGGCGGAGCCGGCGCTTCGGCCGGAGACGTAGCCCGGATCATAATAGCCGGCCGCCAACATGCTGGCGTAGGTCTCGGTCACGCCCCAGCGTGCATGATCGACCGTGAAGCCGCTGAGAACGGTGTAGCTGAGATCGGACGGCGCGCTGCCAATGTTGTAGACGCGGCCGTTGGAGCCGACCACCCGTGTCGTGGCCACGAAGCCCGGGGCATATTGGACATAGCCGCCGGAGAGGTTGATCGAGGAACCAGGCAGCGTGATCGCGTTCTGTCCCGCAGTGATCGTGAGCTTGCCGCCCACGGTCAGCAACTCTTCGATCGTCTTCGGAATCAGGCCGGTAAAGCCCTGGGCATTGAGAAGCGGCGAACCGACCCACGAAAATCCGTCGGCCCGCGTTCCGCTGAGCCGTGCATCGATCGTGACGGTGCTGCCGATCAGCCCCCGCGCCAGCGGCGTATCCGCGACCTCGGCAGCAGTCACCTTAAAGCTCAATATGTAGTTGGAAGTCGGCAAGGTCACGCCGACGAGACCTGACAGGTCGATGCTGCTGCCCGTTTCCATCAGAACGGTGCCGCTCGTCCCACTTGACAGAACTCCGGCCGCCAGTTCGACCGCCGCTCCGGGCGCCCTGAGGAACGCCCCTCCAGCACCATCTGCAGTGCCTTGCAGGTCGACGTCACCGCTCGCCTTGATCGAGATCTGCGGCTGGATGTTGGCCGCGAAATAGGTCGACGTGGCCGTATTGGTGGGGATGGTGCTGCTGGTCTCGTCCGGCAGGATCGTCGTCAGGCTGCTCGGTCCGAGCACGATGCTCCCGATCGCTCCGTTGGCCGTCGGAGCCGTGTAGGATGTGCTCAGACCGATCGACCCAGGTCGGGTGACGCTCGTCGTAGCTTCGATCACTCCGAGTTGGCGGATGCTATCGGCGACCACGCTGACCGCACCGTCGTTGGAGACGATCAGGCCATCATTGGTAACGAGGCCGCCATTCGGCAAAACCGTGGTGAGAGATTTGGTCGCGATCGCCGCCGAGAGCGCGATCTGGTCCTGATTCGCCACGTTGACAAACACTGTGGTCGTGCCCGGCGTGAACGAGGTCGCCGTCAGCGCCTGCTTGACCCCGGTCGCCGACGAGAACGGCTCGGTGAGCACGATCCCGCTTCCAGCTGCGAGGACGATCTGGCCATTAATGGCGGTCAGCGTGCCGGAATTGGTGACCGTAGGTCCGATCAGCGCTACATAGCCGTTGCTGGTCGTCGAGCCACCGGGGTTGGCGGTGATGTTCGCACCCGGCTGCACCACGATGCCGCCGCCGCCGAGCGATCCCAGCGTCTGGTCGCCCATCACGAAGACGGCAGATTTGCCGCTGGCCACCGAGAGTCCGTTGGAGTTCGTTGCGGCCGTGACGAAAAGCCCGCTCTGCAGGAAGAAGTCGTTAGCGCCGCTCTCGTTGGCCGGTGCGGCAAACGAGTACGACGTACCGTTCGCGGTGACGCTCTGCAGGCTGTAGTTCGGGCTGGTACCCGAGAAGGCCGAGGCAGCAGCGGTCGAGGTTCCAGCGATATCGTGGGTGGTCGCAATCAGTGACCCGACATTCACCTGACTGGCGCCGCCGAAGATGATGCCGTTCGGATTGATCAGCAGAACCGTGCCATCGGCCTTGATGTTGCCGAGGATCTGGCTCGGCTTGCCGGTCGCATCCACGCGGTTGAGAGCAACCCAGCCGGGATTGCCCTTCTGATCGAAAACGAGTGTGGTGTTCTTGCCGACATTGAACTGGTACCAGGTCATGATCGCCTGAGAGGCGGTCTGCTTGATCGTGACCGTGGTCTGGCCATTGCTCGCGGACTGAACCGGCTGGTCGGCTCCGCTCCAGAGGTTGGTGGCCGTGCCGGCCTGGGAAGCGTTCACGACGCGTGGATCGACCACGAGGCCGCCGGGCGACAAACCGTCGGTCACAGCCGGAAGGCCGACGCCGAGGCTGTTCGACGTGCCGGTCGTCGCGACATTGCGGGCAGCAGCCTGCGCCGCTTGCATCGCCTTCAGCATGGCTGCAGCCTTGGTCATCGCATCCTGCGACTGCTTTGCGATCGTTGCTGCCTGTTGAGAGGCGGCCGAGGCTGCAGCGCTCGCCGCGGCGGCAGCCGACGCCGCCCCCGACGCACCGAGTGGTCGCGCCTGGACGGCAGCGCCATTCAAGAAGAGCGCGATTGCACTCACGCAACCGAGCCATACCAATCGCTTGAAGCGGGACGTATGCGCCCCGCACGCAGCGTGCCGGTACGCGACGGCGGGACCTGCAGCCGGCGCCTGTACCCCGATGTCCGGCGAGCGCCGGCCGCTGTCGCCCGCATGCACAGCACGTCGCTGGCACGTGATCGCCACTGCTGCCCGCCTCGCGTGCATCGACCTGCCCTGCGACATCGTTCGCTCCTGATTTCCGGCGCGCGCAACCTCACCTCCAAGCGCGCGTCCGGGACGCGCGCCGCTGTGGGTCGGTTCACTGGTAAACAGACGATTGATCGGGACCGGCACCGAAAGAGTTTCGGTCGCGATCGGCGGAATGTCGACGCCGCGTGCCGGCCGGATGCGCGATCCAGTCGAATAACGCAACCTGAGCGCATGACCGCCGCCAACGTCCACGGCGGGACGGTCGACCAAGCGAGAACCGAAACGTCAGTACGTCCGGACACTGACGCCGACACGGACCGGCTGCGCCGTTCCGGGCGGTTGTGGGCGACTCATGGTGAGCCCACGCAATGCCGCGATCAAGGATGTATCCCGCGCCGGATCGCCGGATGTGGCGGCCACCTCGACCTGCTCGATGGTGCGCTCGTTGTTGATCCACAGGTTCACGACCGCGCGATAGTTGCCGTCGCGCGTCCGGGGGTTGCTGCGCAGCGCGTTATGGACATCCCTCCGCACCGAGTCACTGAACTCCTGCGAGTGTGACGTGCTCGCCGCTTCGCCCCGGACGTGCAGCGTTCCGAGCGACAGATCCGCGCCAAATCGTGGCGTGACACCATCGGAACCGGTCGGAGCATCAAGCATCAGCGTCACCGCTCCAGGGCGGCTGTATTGGATTTTGAGATCGGTGCCCGCCAGGAGCCTGATCAAGGCCTCACGGGAGGTATAGAGTCCGTCGATCGCCGCGGACTGTCGTCCTTCAGCCGACCTGCTTTCATAGAGCAATTGAACTCCAGCCGTCTGGCCGAAGGCCTGTAGCGCCGCCGCAAGTGGCTGCGCTGGAATTGTAAAGAAGCGGGGCTGCTCGTCGCCTGGGCTGCCGGCTTCGACAGCCAAACTCGCCGCCGCATTGACGAGCATGAACGCCATGGCGACCAGCAGCGGCAAGACGGTACGATGCAGCACGCCGCTCCTGGCCGACACAGCCGCAATTTGATGGTGACGCTCCCTCCCCATCGAACGCTCTGGAACACCTGCAGGCTAATGTTAGACCATGACCGAGTTATGAGCTTAACACGGAGATATGACGGGCATTCGAGACCGTCCGCTTTTCCTTGTGCTCCGTCCGAAAGTTCTGCCGCAAAGGCTGCCGCCGATCAGGCAGCCGGTGCCGCCGCGACCACGTTCGCTCCGTCAAACTCGGAATCCTGCAAGCTGCGCCAGCTCGCCAGCTCCGCGAGTTCGGCTTCAGGCCGCCGCGCGACGATTTCGCAGCGACCGAGATAGATGCAGCCTGCATTGCCGTCGACGGTGATCCAATCACCTGCGGAAATGACCGCTTCACCAATGCGCGCCTGACGAGCTTCGCCATCAACCCGGATCGCGCCACACCCGACCACGCATGGTTTGCCCATCTGTCGGGCGACCAGCGACGCATGTGCGGTGCGAGCACCCACGGCGGTGACGATCCCGGCGGCGGCATCAAAACCGGCGACGTCAGCGGTGCTGGTGTCATGACGCATCAGGATGACTGGATCGCCCGATGCCGCGAGCCGCTCTGCGGAAGCGCTGTCGAATGCAACTCGTCCGGTTGCGACGCCGCTCGACGCCGGAATTCCGACGGCTGCGGGCTGCCCGGTTGCGACAAGCGAGGTCTCCGTGAGCGCGGTGAGGTCGATACCTTCGATCCTTCCGATCGCCTCCGCGCGCGTGGTCAGCCCTTCATGCACCAGATCGACCGCAATGCGGGTCGCAGCATACGGGGTGCGCTTCGCTGCTCGTGTCTGCAGGATCCACAGCCGGCCTTCCTCGATCGTGAACTCCACGTCCTGCACATCGCGAAATTCGCCCTCGAGCCGCTTGAGCGTGGCGCGCAATTGCTCCGCCACCGCCGGCAGCGCCCGCACGAGAGCCGCCTCCGTCTCCGGCGTCCGTCGGCCGGACACGACGTCCTCACCCTGCGAATCGAACAGCACGTCGATCACCGGCTCGCGCGCTCCTGTCGAGGGATCGCGCGAGAATGCGACACCCGCACCGGACGACGTGCCGCCATTACCGAAGACCATGGCTTGCACGGTGACGGCAGTGCCCTTCAGATGCTCCATCCCCTGCAGGCCGCGATAGGTCTGTGCCCGCTCGCTGGTCCAGGATCGATAGACGGCTCGTGCCGAACGTTCCAGCTGGAGCGCGGCATCCTCCAGCCAGCCGTCGTCGTCGAAATCTTCCAAGAGCTTGCGCTCATCGGAAGCCAGGCGCTCGAGCGCCTCGCTGTCCAGCTCGCGATCGTTGCTGACGCGTTCGGCAGCAATCATCTGGTTCAGACGCTCGGCCAGCGGAGCGGGATCGATCCCGAGGACCGTTTCGGCGTAGCTCTCGAGCAGGCGCCGCCTGCAGTCCCATGCCAGGCGGAGCCGTCCGGTCGCGCGAATGAGACCGCGCACGGCGCGGGACGTACAGCCGACGTTGAGAACAGTGTCCAGCATGCCGGGCATCGACCGCGCGGCGCCAGAGCGGACCGAGACGAGCAGCGGGTTGCGGGAGCAGCCGAACGATTTTCCGGTCGTCTGCTCGAGAAAGGCGATCCCCTCCTTCAGTCCTTCGACCAGTTGGCGCGTTGCGTGGCCCTTCCCGGCCACCACGTCCGCGCAAAGTTGCACGGGCAGCACGAAGGCAGGCGGAACCGGCAAGTCCAGCGCCGCCATTCTGGCGAGATTGGCCGCTTTTGCGCCGATGTCTTCCGCCGTGGGCAGCTCACGTCGGCCATCACCGATCCGTACGATCATCATCACATCATTCCTCAAGCCGAGAGGTCACTCATCGTGTAGCGTCGCAGCAGGTGGCCGAAGCCCGCCAGACAATCGGTTGCGCGCTCGATCGCTCGCGCGAGCTCCAGCGCAGCCAGCGATGCGGCGACGTCGAGCCCGCCGGAGAACACGCTCGCGGTGATCTCGCGCTCCCTGGCATCGGCCTCATGCTCCGCATCCATCAGCCGGGCAACGGCCGCAAGCGCATCCTCCGAATCCGCGCGGCGGCCTTCCTGGACCTCTGCGGCGGCAGCCAGTCCAGACGCCGCCTGCTCAGTTGCAGTGACGGTGATGGAGGCCAGACTTCCCAGCGCGGATCTGATCTCCGGCTTCATCGGCCCCGGCGCCAAAGACGCGATGAACGCGGCTTGTTCCAGCTCGTCGATCGTCTGCTCGATGCGATCAACGAGCTCGCCGATGACTGGCTTCGCATTGAGCCGTGCAATTTCAGCACGCGCTTCGATGGCGATCTTGTCGGCCTTGCGCTCGATCCGGCCAGCCCGTTCCGCTAGCTGTCTGACTGCGACCGGATCCGGATCAATCATGGACAAGGATTGCAGAACGAGCGCAGCGACATCGCGCGATAGGCCGATCTGTCGGAGTACCATGGCAAGCAGTGCGCTATCGACGCGATCGAGATGCCTGACGAGGTCGGCGCCGATCCGGTCACGCGCCAGCCGCGAGGACTGACCTCCAAGCAGAGCCTCGGTCGAAATCTGCAATGCCGTCTTGAGGAAGCTGACCGCGCCGTCCCGTCCCAGCACCTGATCGAGCCTCTCGCCGAAGCCGATGCGCGTGGGAGCCGCGCTACGAACGGCTGCACCGAGCAGTTCGTAGCCGCCGAGTTCCAGGAAGCCGCGGTGGCCGATCCGCTGGCGAGCCGCCCACTCCAGGATCCGTACCGCATCGTTCTTCGCGACCCAGCTGCGCAGCAGCTTGCGGGCTTTGTTCCAGTCGATCAAGAACACCAGCGACGCACCGATGACGGCGAGCAATTCGTCTCGATCATCAGGCCTGCCATACTCGTAGGATCCGGTGATGAGATAGAAGGTCCCGTCGTCCTCGAGTCCGGCGGCGGCATGCTTGTCCAACCCGCTCCATTTCAGCGGCCGACCATCGAACAGCGACACGAAGAATTTCGCGCGCGCAAGATGAATGTCGGTATAGGTGATCGTGACAGTACTTGCCGTTACGACGATGACGATCACATGGGCATCGGTGGTGCCGATGTCGTTCTGAATCACCAGGCGATCGCCCGCCCGTATCGCGGTCGCATCCAGCCCAGGATGGTTGAACTTGAGCGGTCGTGTCTCGTTGAGGCCACGCATGAAACTCGCGATCGGAGCGCGATCGGAGTCCTGGATGCCGAACACATGGGCCCCCGCGATGACCGCCTCTGACTGACTTGCGGCCAGACCGTTCAAAGCTTTGTGCAGATCCATCACCAGCCGATGGAGGCTGTCCGGCCCTTCATGGTCCACGCCCGTAAGACGACCAATGCGGGCGATCTCGATTTCCGGCGTCGCGTCGAGATGACCGGCGCTGCGGATCGAAGCCAGGCGCTTTTCGAAGTGTTGGCCTTCGGCCGGATCGCCAGCGGCCGCCGCGCTGATCATCGCGACGATATCGCCCTCGATGCTCTTCAGCAAAGGCGCCAGTCCCGGTGCAACGACCTTGTCGTCGCCGGCGAGATGAGCTCCGCTGATCAGCGTGACCAGCGCGGCAGGCGCAATTCCGGCGGCGCGACTCTCCATCGTGAGATCAGGCACGTTGCCGCGCGGTTGCTTTGCATGTTGTGCCGCCGCCTGCAGCGCACTGAGACGGAGCTTGATGCGATCGTTCGCCGCCAAGCCTTCCGCAACCAGTTGCGGCAACAGGATGTCGGGCTGTCCGAGCTCTTTGACGATGTCTGTCTTCATGGGCTGATGTCGCAGTCTGATGAAGCGCTTCGTAACAGCCATCGACCACAAAGGTCTTGCGCTGGATCATTCATGAAATTGTCACACTCGAAATCGAGCGCGCGGCATCCGCGGCTTGGCCATGAGGATGTATTGCCTGTTCAGAACGTCGTGGTCGTGCGCAGGCCGAATACGATCGCATCTGGAATTCGCCGAGTCTGCGTTGGATTGTTGGGATTGAGCCTTCCGCCACCTGGATGCATCACATATTCGATGATGCGCTCCATGGCTTCGGCGACGTTTTCGACGATCTGCTCGAACAGCACGGCTGCACTCTGAACCCGCTGACCGCCTTCGATCGCACGTCGCGTCACGTCGACCGCATGCGGTGCCTGATGACGTCCGCTGATGAGCAGACGCTCGGTCATCGCAAAGCGCAGCAATCCCGCCTCTTCGGTGGATCCGCCGATATCGCGCGCCAGGTCGGCGATCACGCCGTGCACGCATGCGTCGGATCCGTGCAACTGTTGATAGGTCTCCTTCGACAGCAGCAGCGCCCGGACAGCCGGCGACGGCTCAGCATTGGCCAGCCAGTGCAACGCCCGCGCATCGGCCAGATTGAAATGCAGCCAATACCACCCTTCATGGTCGAGATGCAGCGGGACGTCGTGGCCCAGCGCCTGGGGTGCGCCATCCGCCGTGAAGCGGAAGGCCCACACCAGTCCTTCGAGAGGCGGCACGGTCACAGCAGCGAGGGCCGCTCTGTCAGCGCACATCTTCAGAATATCCGGCTGAAGATCACGTAGAGCGATCCCGAGAGCAGGATCGCGGCGGGCAGCGTCAGCACCCAAGCCATCAACATGTTGCGCACGGTCGACATCTGAAGCCCGGAGCCGTTGGCCGCCATCGTGCCGGCCACGCCGGACGACAGCACGTGCGTGGTGGAGACCGGCAGACCGAACACGTCGGCAGCGCCGATCGTGGCAGCGGCGACCAGCTCGGCCGAGGCACCCTGCGCATAGGTCAGATGCGACTTACCGATCTTCTCGCCGACCGTGATCACGATGCGCTTCCAGCCGATCATGGTGCCGAGCCCCAGCGCGATCGCGACCGCGATCTTGACCCAGGTCGGGATGAACTTGGTGACGCTGTCGAGCGAGGCCTTGTACGCGTTGAGGGTCCCGATCTCGTCTTTGTTGAGATCGTTCTCCTTGTCCTTCATCAGGAAGCGGATCGCCTCGGAGGTCAGGTACATGTCGTTGCGGGTATTACCGACGGCGTCAGCAGGCACCTTGTTCAACGAGCCATAGGTCTGCACCTGGTCGCCGACATCCTTAACCAGCACGGCGAGCGAGGGATAGGTACCCTCATTGATCTTGCGCTGGGAGACGTAGAGCGTCACCGCGGGACGCGGATCACCGATCACGTTGTAACCGGCGCCTTCGCCGCGACCACCTTGGAGGCGGCCTGCGAGGTCTCCTGGAATTTGGCGATCTACGACTCCGGCAGCGTGCGGTTCAGCGCATAGGCTGTCGGAACCGTGCCGATCAGGATCAGCATGATCAGGCCCATGCCCTTCTGACCGTCGTTTGAACCGTGAGCAAAGCTGACGCCCGTGCACGTCAGGATCAGCAGGCCGCGGATCCACAATGGCGGCGCCTTCGGGCCCTCCGGGGCGGCGTAGAGCGCCGGGTTATGAACGAGGAATTTGAGCAGATAGAGAAGCGCCGCGGCGCAGATGAAGCCGACCAGCGGCGACAGCAGCAGCGCATAACCGATTTCGATCGCCTTGCTCCAGTCCACCCCGGAGGTGCCGTCGCGGCCGCGCAGCAGCGCATTCGCGATGCCGACGCCGATGATCGATCCGATCAGCGTATGCGAGGACGAGGCCGGCAGGCCAAAATACCAGGTACCGAGATTCCACAGGATGGCTGCGATCAGCAACGCGAACACCATAGCGAAGCCGGCGCTCGACCCGACCTGGAGGATCAGCTCGACCGGCAGCAGCGAGACGATGCCGAACGCCACCGCGCCGATCGAGAGCAGCACGCCGAGGAAGTTGAAGAAGCCGGACCACGTCACGGCAAACTCGGCCGGCAGCGAATGAGTATAGATCACAGCGTCCACCGCCTTGGCAGTGTCATGGAAGCCATTGACGAATTCGAAGCCGAGCGCAATCAGCAGCGCGACGAACAGCAGCATATAAGGAAGGTATGTAGTCACCTTGACGCCCGTGGCGTCGACGTCGAGATAGATGCTGTAGGCCACGAACAGCAGTCCCGCGGCAAGAATGCCGAGGAAGAAAATCAGGGTCAGTGGGTTGAAGCCCTTGTCCAGGTTCGGCCGTCCGGCCGGCTCGATCGGCCGTTCGTCTCCGACGGCTTGGTTGAGGGTGATATCGGCCATGTCGCTCGCCTTTTACTTGAGAGCCCGATAGTGAAGCGCGGATTTAAAGCGCAGATGACACCCGGTCGCACCGGCGCAACACAGCCTCTTTTGAGCTGACGGGTAACCTCGCTGGAGAGTGAGTCGCGAAGCATCGGATCTAGGACCCGCTGATTAAGAATCAGCAGTCAAGAATGATCTGGCTTGCTTGGGCCTTCCCGGGCACCGCACCAGTTTCGCACCAGAAACAACGAGGACAAAACACAACGAACGCGATCCATCCGGCATGAAAACGCAGCAAGATCAACGGAGCCGATTGATCTTCTGCCGCTCATAACGGTCTGGTTGCAGGTTCGAGTCCTGCCGGGCCCACCAATGAGCTCAAGAGTTTACGGCTCACGCGCCAAGTGTTTTTCGAGGTGAACCACCGTTTCGACCACCGAAACGTTCTGCTTGCGATCCCTCGAGGTAATCGCGGCCGCGGCCTCGCGCATGCAGTCCGGGATGATGATGGCCGAAGGTGTCGAGCAGCACCTTGACCGACATTCCGAGAAGGCCTGAGACCTGCCCCGGATAGCGTGCCGCTGCATGAGCCACGTCGCCGCCGTGTGGCGCAGCGTGTGCGGCGAGATCTTCCCCTCCTTCGGCAACAGCCCTGACAGCCGCACGCGTCTGTATGGCACGGTTGGCTTCACGTGCGGCGAGGACGCAGAGCCGGTCGTTAAGCTGGTTGGCCCGCACGGCAGCTGTACCACGCTGCCGGGCTGGACGCGCACTTCAGGCTCTATCCGGACGTGCGCCACGAAATGGGAATGACGCCGGCAATGTGGAACGATGTCTTGGACATGTTTCGAGGCGCACCTGGTGCCGATTGACGCGTTGAGCCCGCCGCATACGCCGCAAGGCCTACGACGCACATGTGGACGCGGCGCACCTAGCCCAAGACCGCCTCGCATGTCCCCGCACCTTGACCTGCGATCCACTGAACGATCAGCGTATCGACTACTGCACACGGTTGCCTCAAGAAGCTGGTCCAGCGGGACTCTTATTGCCGGCAACAGGAACGCCGTGCAGCGGCGCGTAGTTGGCTGCGAAATCCGAGCAGAGCTTGTTCTGGTACTCGATAGGTAACGACGCAAGCACCGATGCGGCCGCCACCGCCCTTGCATCGTCCTTTGATTTCACGGTGATGTAGGCGATCATTCGGTGAAGTGTCAGAAAAATCGAGAAAAAGTTTCGTGTGTTGACGTAGAAGCAATGATTGCTTTCGAGCTTTGTGCCCGGCCGGTCCTGCCAATGCCGCTGCACGATTGCGGTCCCCGCATCGAAATCGGTAACGGCAAAATTGCCGTAGCCGAGCCGAGTAAATAGCGGACGATTGCTGAGAAACTTGGCAAGGTCGAGCTCCTGTCCACGCACGGCCCCGATCAGCAGCATCTGATCCGCTACAGGAATGTTCTCACGGATCTGAAATCCTTTCGACAGTTCAAGCGCGCAGACTACGTAGCGCGGAAGGCGGGTCGTTTCCATCGCCTTTCCCTGTGCGGCCGGCGTGCACAGATCCTGCCTAACGAGTTGAGAGAGATGAGCAAGCGCGCCTGATACCCCGACCGCCTTCCCCTTCAAGAGCAAAGGCGCCGGGTCTTTCTCACGCAACGCGATTCCAATATCCAGCAGGCCGTCAAAGTCATCGTCTGCAGGCAGGTCGATCTCGAGCATGGAAGACCAGCCGAACGGCCACAGCCAGATGGTTGACCGCACTCTCCCCGCCTTGTGCCACACGGCCTCGTTAAGCGTTAAGTCGAGATTCTTGGGCCTGCAGCGTAGAGGCCACACGAGATCGCAGGCATCTCCAAACGAGGTTATGGTCCCCGGGATATTGCTAGCGACCGCCTGATAGCGCGGCCAGAAGTGATTCCGACGCAGGTCGAATTCATCATTCAGTGGAAGAAGGACAAGGTTCGCGAGCTCAATCTTGGCCCCCTGGCTGCGCATCTCGCGATAATCACGAGAGGACCAAAGGAAGTGAACCCGTGGATCAAAATCGGCCGCAACGAACGGCTGCGACCAGAGGTGGACGTCAAAAACACAATAGACAGCGCGCGCCATTATCGATTTCCTCACAAGATCGATTTCCTCACAAGCGCAGCATCCCCGGCATCTCGCTTCGCCGGTCATCCGCAACCATTGTCTTCTCGCGCCTTGCGCGCTATTCTCATCGAGCTGTACAGCTGGGCGACTGCCCAAATATGTCGCCAGTGCTTACCGACCAGGCGAGCAAGGCGGCAGCGATCTCCTGGGACCGGCCGCAAGGCCGGTCCCGGCCGGCTCTTCAGGTTAAGGTGAGCGGTTTCATTTGTGCAAGATCCTCGCGCCCGGCCGGCAACCGCGCTGCCTTTTCGTCAAAGTACATCCAGAGAAATTCGGTCGGCTCAAGATTGCCGGCTCTTGATTCCTTGATCGGGTCGAACATGGTCGGTTCGACTCCCCATCGGGCTGCTGCATCAATGGGTTTGATGAACTCGTCTTTATCGAACCATTCTTTCATTTCCGATCGGCACTTCGCATCAGGCGCCTTGAGCTGAAACCAGCCGAGCAAAATCCTGCCGCCATTGCTTGCAGGCACGACAAGCGAGCCGAAATATTGCTTGCCATCCGCGATCATCATAACCGGATCGAGCTTGCCCCCGGCCGCACGCACGGCTTTCTGAATGATCGGGCCGACCCTGTCGGTTTCCTGGACAATGCGCGCGTTGCGCTCCCGGGCGCCGATCATCGAAATACCTTGCAAGACGGCAGCCAAGATTCCGCCAAGCACAATTGCAGCGCCACACAGCGCGAGAAACGCGATCGCGCTCACAGTCGATCCGATCCCCGCAAAATGCAGCTGCAAGGAAGGAATGAGGTACGCCGTCCCAAGGAACAAAAGAGTCGAGATAAAGATGCTGAGTGTAACGGACTCGGTCGCGCCCAGTTCAACTCTTGACTCCTTGGGGGCGAATAGCCGCAAAATCATCAAGAAGAACGTGCCGGGAATGACGTACGACGCGAGGCGGAGCGAAACACCGCCCACGCTCTCAGTCCCGAAAAGACCGATGCTCATCTTCTTTTCCGCAACAGATGCGCCGGCGATCGTCTTGTTGTCCTTCACGTTCTGGAGCGAATAACTGACACTGAACGCCAGGTTCTCGTCCCGCTCTGCGATGCTGGAATCGGCTTTGAGGCACATTCTGCTGCGCACCAAAGTCGAACCGGGCTCAACGGTGCCGAGACCGATGGTGTCTTTCACGTCGCATGTGCCGTCTGGCCCGAGGCTTCCGATCTTCAAAGAAGGAGGACCAAACAAGCTAAGACCCGCGTCCATGATCCTGGCTTCGGTCGCATTCTCGATCCATATGCTGAAGCCCATCGTCTGGCCGGCGAGGATTTCATTGCGCGCGAGAATAACCGTCAACGCCGGCTTGCCGGGAGCATCGGCCCAGGTGAGGCCGGGAAGCAAGCAGGCCACCAGTTGAAGAACGATGGTCCAAAAAGCCCCATTGAGCCGAGGAAATGGAATAGAGCGCACGTCCCGCTCCCAATGAATTTCGCAGCGCAAGCTGCGCGGCGCGTTACCGCAGCAAAGCTGTTTCTACTAAAGCTTGCAACAGCGTAGGCTTGCTCGGGAGGCAATGCAAGGCCGCGCGGCATCCGACCGGCGAGTTGCTCCCAGGCCTAGGCTTGATCAGGATCAAGCGTCCAAAACGGCGTCACTTCTATCTTGATCTGATGAAAGCCGTCCTTCTGAGGAGCGATTGATGCCTCACAAGCAGGTGCTGTTTCATTCCGCGGCCCGTGAAAAGATCCTGCGCGGAGCCTCGCTGCTTGCGGACGCCGTGCGCGTGACGCTCGGCCCCAAATCAAAATCAGTGTTGATCCAGAAGAGCTGGGGCACCCCGATCGTATGCAACGACGGCGTCACGATCGCCAAGGAATTTGACCTCAAGGATCCGGAGGAGAATCTCGGAGCGCAGGTGCTGCGTCAGGCCGCGGAGAAGACCGGCGATCTCGTTGGCGACGGAACAAGCACCTCGACGATCCTGGCACATGCGATTCTTGCCGACGGCGTCAGGAACGTGGTCGCCGGCGCCAGTGCCATCGATCTGAAACGGGGCCTCGACCGCGCTGCCCACGCGACGATAGCGGCCCTCCATGCCATGGCGCGCCCCGTCAAGACAAAGGCGGAAAGAGCTCAGGTCGCCACCATCTCGGCTCACAATGATCCATCGATTGGCGCGCTGGTCGCCGATGCGCTCGAGAAAGTCGGCAGCGATGGAGTGATCTCGGTGGAGGAGTCCAAGACCACCGAAACGTCGCTCGACGTGGTGGAAGGGATGAAATTCGACCGCGGCTTCCTGTCGCCCTACTTCGTGACCGATGCCGATCGCATGGAAGCGGTTCTTGAAGAGCCATTCATCCTGTTGTGCGACCACAAGATCAGCGCCCTGCGCGACCTCATTCCGCTGCTCGAACAGATCGCAAAGTCGGCACAACCGCTCCTGATCATCGCCGAAGACATTGAAGGCGAGGCGTTGGCCACGCTCATCGTCAATCAGCTTCGCGGCGTGCTCAAAGGCTGCGCCGTCAAGGCGCCCGGTTTTGGTGAGCGACGCAAGGCGATGTTGCAGGATATTGCAATCCTCACCGGCGCCCAGGTCATCTCCGACGATCTTGGTTCGAAGCTTGAAAACGCCACTTTGCAGCAGTTGGGACATGTCGCCCGTGTGGTTGCCGACAAGGAAAACACCACGCTGATCGGCAGCAAGGGCGAACGCAGCCAGATCGATGCGCGGCTGCAACAACTCCGCCGCGAGATCGAGAAAACGACCAGCGAGTACGACAAGGAGAAGCTTGAGGAGCGGCTCGCCAAGCTGTCGGGCGGGGTTGCCGTTATCCGTGTCGGAGCGCCGACTGAAGCTGAGATGAAATCACGAAAAGAGGCGCTTGACGACGCCATCAGTTCGACGAAGGCGGCCGTTGCAGAAGGTATCGTGCCGGGCGGCGGGCTTGCCTTGCTTCGATGCATCGAAGCCGTCGGCAAGGACGAAGCACTCTGCGAAGGCGACGAAAAGACCGGTGTACAGATCTTGAAGCGCGCGCTCGAGGCCCCCGCTCGCCAGATCGCGGAGAACTCGGCAACGGATGGCGGCGTGGTCGTGGCGCGCATGCTGAGTGGCGTCGGCAGTTTCGGGTTTGACGCCGCGCGCAAGCAATATGTCGATCTCGTCGAGGCCGGCATTGTCGATCCCGCGAAGGTCGTTCGGACAGCCCTCGAGAACGCGGTGTCGGTTGCCGGCATCCTCCTGCTCACCGAGGCGACGATGACCGAAATCGCGGAGCCAAAGCGCGAACGGTTAGCGGAACCCGAAATTCCGGTGTGACGCTAGACCACGAAACGGGGCCGTGCCCCCTCCCCCGAGCGGAGCACAACTTTGCGGCGGACCGGTTAGTGACGGCCGGCCATTGACTGTTGATTCAAGTCAACATGCCGCTTCATCCGACGGAGAGTATGGATTGGGTCCCGGAGGGAGGTCGTCGTGATCGATATCAACGACATTCTCGTGTATATTCCGACCGAGCAGCCACCGCAGCCTGTCGTTGATGCCGCCGTCTCGTTGGCTGCCCGGTTCGACGCCCATCTCGATGCGATTGCAGTCGGATACATCCCGCCCGGTAGCGCGTATGTGGTCGATGGAGGCGCGGGCGCAGCAGTCGCCGCTTCAGAGATCTTCGAAATGGAGCGGCAACGCGCCGCCCAACGCAGCGCGGCTGCACTCGCCATTTTCGAGACGGAAGCCCGGAATGCGAACATCTCTCACGCAAGCCGCTCGGTCGAGGACCTGCCCGGTGAAGCCGCGTCCGCGCTCGGCGCTGCGGCCAGGCTCTATGGACTGACGGTGGTCCTGCAGACGGACGCAACACAGGACAGCTACGACACTCGAACTGCGACGGAGATCCTGCTCCAGGCGGGCGGACCCGTCCTGTTCGTGCCGCATATCTTCCGCGGCCCCTTCAGGGCCAACCGTATCGGCATCTGCTGGGATGGAAGCCGCCTTGCCGCCCGCGCTTTAAAGGACGCAAGACCGTTTCTTTCTCAAGCAGAAGCGCTGGTCACGATTTCGATCAATGAGGCGCAGGTTGCTCCCACCGAGGCCTCAGCGCGGAAATTGACTGAACACATGGCTCGCGCCGGACTTACGACAACGCTGCTCGAGCTGACGGCAGAGCATTCCGAAATTCAGCCGTCCATCCTGTCCCTGGCCGCCGACGAAAGTCTCGACATGCTGGTGATGGGGGCATATGGGCATTCCCGCCTGCGGGAAGGCATTTTCGGCGGCGTCACCCATGAAATGCTGAGGACGATGACGATCCCGACCCTGCTGTCGCATTGAATCGAGGCCGGCATCCGTGCTCGCCGGATCATGGCAACGGACGTGATTGCGGTGACGCCGTCGATCCGGGATGCCGCTATTGTGGCCAATCTAGGAGAACGCATCATGAGCGTAACAGGCGTCACCGCGCTGGATCACACCATTCAGGAGACCAATCTCTGGCTCAAGGCGATCGAGGAGAAGCTGGAGCTCGGTAGTCGTCAACAGGCCTACAACGCGCTCCGGGCTGTTCTGCATGCGTTGCGCGATCGCGTATCTCCGGAGGTGGCGATCAAGCTTGGCGCCCAGCTGCCTGCGCGGGATCTACTACGAGAACTGGCACGCGGCGAGAACGCCGACCAAGGAGCGACATGCCAGCGACTTCGCGGATCACGTCGCCATGGAGCTGCCCCAGCAGTTTCCCATCGCGCCGCTGACCGTCATTCGCGGGGTGTTCGAGATCGCGTGGGAGAAGCTCGATCCCGGTGAATTTGAGAAACTGATGCACCATCTGCCGGTGCAGCTCCGCGAATTGAAATCCTAATCCGGTCATCTGGCCCCGCCCGGCACGTCCGCCGCGCACTCAGCGACGGGACGCCTTCGTACCGGCCCAATCGCGTGTCGCCAGACCAGCGGCGATGCCGTCAGACCGTCGAATGGACCGCGCAGCCGGCCAAGTGAGCTTCCCAAGTGAGCTTCGATGTGCAGGGATCAGCGCTTTCCTGAGCAGCGAGCATTCATTTCCTGACTGCAAGAATGTAGAGGTAGCTCATGATCGCGTAGACGTCCTCGTCGGAAAATTCGATTTGCGGCATGTCCCTGTGCTTCGACACCATGCCTTCCGACAGCTCCGCCTGCAACTCGCGCCGATTGAACCGGGCGTAGATATCGCGCATCGGCGGAGCATTCTCGAGCGGGCTTTCGCCAACCGATTTGATGGCATGACAGCGCCCGCATCTTTCCTGCAGGATGGTCCTGCCTCGTTGCGCGGCCTTGCTGAGGTTCGCGGCGTCCACGTTTGTCGGCCAACACGAGAGCAGTCCGACGAAGAGGCCCAGAGCCCGAAACTTGAAACGCCCCGACATGCGTCTGGCTCTCCGCGGCAATATAACAGCCCCGCCCGTTGCTCGAGTGCAAGCGAACTTAATAGCAGACCCGCACGTAATGCACATGCCCCCTGTGCCGGACAGCTCGGACATAGCAGTCGCCGTATCCGTACGGTCCCCAGAACGGTCCTGGCCCCCAATACGGTGCCGGTGGGTAGTAATAGACTGGCCCCGGATAGCCGTAATAGGGATACGGCCCCCAATAGCCGCCGCCGAGGGCCGCGCCGAACAGCGCGCCGGCAGCCAGGCCGCCGACGATTCCCGCGGCAATGCGCCCGTTGCGAGCGTCGGCACCCGTGGGTGCAAGCAGCGCGAGGGTCAGGACGGCCGCGGTCGCAACCGTGCCAATCTTCTTCCCGAAGCTCATTTCACCCCTCCTTTGCTGTCATCTAAGATGAGCGCAACTTCGCGTGCGCCACGTTGCGAAGGATCAAGCAATCCGGCTAGCGCTTCAGCATTTTCTTCGTCCGCGACAAGGGTTGAGTGTTGATGACGTCTGCGGCTTCGAGCCAGCCTCGGCGCGCCTGATCGACGCCGAAACGCATGTTGGCGAATCCAGCGGTCGAATGTGCGTCCGTCGAGATCGCCAGCTTGACGCCCGCGGACTTGGCGGCATGAACATGGATATCGTTGAGATCGAGCCGGTCCGGGTCGGCGTTGAGCTCGAGATGACAGCCGCGCTCGCCCGCCGCCGCAATGACGGCTTCCATGTCGATCTCGTAAGGCTCGCGGTCCCCGATCAACCGTCCGGTCGGATGGCCGATAATCGAGACATGGCGATTGTCCATCGCCCGGATGATGCGCTCGGTCTGCATCTTGCGCGAGAGCTCGAACTTGTAGTGAACGGAAGCAACGACCAGATCGAGCCGCGACAGGATCTTGTCGGGCAGATCAAGCCGTCCGTCCGCCAGAATATCGACTTCGGCGCCTTTCAGCACCGTAAAGCCATCCAGCCGGTCGTTCAAACGATCGATCTCGTCGATCTGACGCGACAGACGTCCGGCATCGAGACCATGGGCGACAGTGACGTGTTGGCTATGGTCGGTCAGAGCCATATAGGCATAGCCTCTTGCCTTGGCGGCAGTCGCCATCTCGGCGATCGCGGCGGTGCCGTCGGTCCATTTGGAATGGACGTGCAGGTCGCCTCGAATATCGGACAGCGTAATCAGTTTCGGGAGCTTCTTTGCCTTTGCGAGCGCGATCTCGCCGCGATCCTCGCGCATCTCGGGCGGAATCAGGGGCAGCCCGAGCTTGCCATAGATCTCCTCCTCGGTTGCTCCGGCGATGCGCCGTTTGCCGGCGAACAGACCATATTCGTTCAGCTTCCAGCCGTGGTCGGTAGCGAGTCCGCGCAAGGAGATGTTGTGCGCCTTGGATCCGGTGAAATACATCAGCGCGGCGCCGTAGCTGGCCTCAGGAACAACGCGCAGGTCGACGTGCAGCCCGGAGCGCAGCACCACCGCCGTCCGCTTATCGCCATGAGCGAGCACACTGGCGACATTGTCGTATCGAGAGAGTCTCCCGCCGGCGGCGTGGCCGTCACGTGCCACCATCAAGATATCAAGATCACCGACGGTATCGCGCCTGCGACGGTAGCTTCCGGCGACGATCACCTTTCCATCGGTCGCGTCTGGCCTCAGATAGCTGAGGAGTGCTTCCGCTTCGGCTTCGGCCTCGGATAGTCTGAAGCGCCTCTCGGCTCGAGGCTTGGCCAACGCCGCGGTGAGCTTTTCCTCGCTCTTGGCACCGAAGCCCCGAAGCTCTCTCAGCCGACCCGACCTCACCGCGCGCCTGAGGTCCGCGAGTGACCGCACGCCCAGCTTGTCGTAGAGCAGTTTGACGCGTTTCGGACCCAAGCCCGGGAGTGCCGCGATCTCTCCGAGATCGCCGGGCAGTTCACGCTTGAGCTTGTCCAGCACATCGAAATGATGGGTTGCGACGATCGTTTCGATCTTTCCTGCCAGATCCTTGCCGATACCTGGCAGCTCGGAAAGATCCTCACCCGCCTTCAAGAGGTTGGTGATGCTCTTGGGCAGACGTTCAATCACCCGCGCAGCATTGCGATAGGCCCGCGAACGAAACGGATTGTCGCCTTTGATCTCGAGAAGTTCGGCGGTCTGGTCGAACATCTCTGCAATTTCGGCATTCTGTACCGGCATCGATGCACCTCCGTCGCTTGACAAGCTAGAGAGGGATCGAGCCGCTTCCCTTGATGCAGATCAGAATTCAGGGACGCGAGCCTATCCGGTCGGCGACAGCTGCCAGCTGTTCAAGATGGCTTGAAATCTGCACCGGATAGGGCGCGACCGCTTTGGAGGTTCTCAGGTCCGGAGGCAGTAGATCGAGCTGCCGGCGCGCGTGAGCCCGGATGTCGTGAAGTGAAGGTTGAGAGGCGATAGGGCGTCCGCCGAGCATCACCGCCTGGATCAGCGTTTCCCCCTCTTGTTGGTCCTCCTCGGTCGAAAGAATGTCTGCGAGCATGCGGCCATCCCTGTCATACCGGCGCCAAACCTGCTTGCGGCCGGGCCAGGTGGCCTTTCCCGTCGAGCGCTTGCGACGGGGCAAGCCCGCATACTCCTGCAGCTTATAGGCACAGTCGAGTGCTGGCGCATCGGACGACGTGACGAGGCCCGTGCCGATGCCGATACCGTCGATCGGCGCCGCATCCCGAGCGAAGGCAATCAGGGTACCCTCCTCTATCCCGCCACTGACGAAGATGTCGGTGTCCTTGAGTCCGCCGGAATCCAGAATGCAGCGCACCTTCTTGGCGAGCGCAGACAGATCCCCGCTGTCAAGCCGCACGGCGCTGACCGCAATTCCAAGCTCCTTCAATCGGGGCGCCAGCATGACGACCTTCCTCGCGGCCGCCTCGGTGTCATAAGTGTCGATCAGCAGGACGAGATTCTCTGGCCTGGCGCGCGCAAACGCCTCGAATGCTGTAGCTTCGTCATCAAAGGATTGAACAAACGAATGCGCCATGGTGCCATAGGTCGGAATGCCGAATGACTTCTCGGCCAGGAGGGTTGCCGTACCGGAGAACCCAGCGACATAGCTCGCGCGGGCGGCCAGCAGCCCTGCCTCGGCACCATGGGAGCGACGCAAGCCAAAATCGACCAGGAGCTTGTCTGGCGCGAGTAAGACCATGCGCGCGGCCTTGGAGGCAATCAGCGTCTGAAAATGCAGGATGTTGATCAGGCGCGTCTCGACAAGCTGCGCCTCCGGTAAAGGAGCCGTAACCCTAAGGATCGGTTCGTTGCCAAAGAACACGGTGCCTTCCGGCATCGCGTGAACCTCGCCGGTGAAGCGGAAATTGGCGAGATAGTCGATCAACGACTTGCTGAACTTTTCCGTTCGCTCAAGCCAGCCGAGTTCGTCTTGCGAGAACCGTATGTTTTGCAGGAAGTCGAGCGCCTGCTCCAGTCCGGCCGCCATCAGGAAGCTGCGCTGAGGCGGCAGCTTGCGCACAAAGAACTCAAATACGGCTGTATCAGTCTGGCCCGATTCAAGATACGCTTCGATCATGGTCATCTGATACAGATCGGTTAGCAGCGCGCTCGGTAACGGGTCCATCGATGTCCTCGGCGCTCACATGACGTCAGCCATCCTGTCGATGTCTGCGCATCCCTATTTGACGCCGGTCAAGAGGCGGAAGCAAGTTGCCTCTATCCTCTTTGGTGGAAACGCCGCGGCGTCGCGAGCAAGGCGCGGCAGTGAGCGTCCGAGGCAAGAGCCATGCCCTATCGCACAAACATCGATCTTCCCCCTGCTGTTCGCGCTCACCTCCCATCGCACGCGCAGGACATCTATCGGGAAGCATTCAACCACGCCTTTGCCTCCCATGCGGAAGACGAACGGCAGGAAGAGATTGCTCACCGCACAGCCTGGGCAGCGGTGAAGCGATCCTACGTGAAGGTCGGCGACCGCTGGGAGCCGCTGCCCCACGACCATTAGGCGCCGGCTCGTCAGGAGGCGTGCATGGATCTGCTTGATGGAAACTGCCTCAAAGTGGCAATCACCTCGTCGTCGCTGACCTGATGAAAGTCGCGATAGAAATAGCCGATCGCGCCAAACTCCTGAGGCTCATGCAGACAGACGACGGCATCGACTTCCGCATGCAATTTCCTGATGGCGTCCGGCGGCGCGACCGGGACCGCAAGCACGAGCTCTTTCGGTTCCTGCTTCCGAACAGCCTTGATGGCGGCAAGCGTGGTTGCGCCTGTCGCAACGCCGTCATCGACGATGATCGCAACCTGCCCCTTGACTTCGGCGCGAGCCCGATCGCCCAGATAGCGCTTGCGGCGCCGTTCGATCTCAGCACGTTCCTCCCTGCAGACGACCTCAAATTCTTCGGAGGTGACGCCGGATAGCTCGATCACGTCCTGGTTACGTATGGTGGTCATGCCCTCACCATCCGCGATGGCGCCCATTGCGAGCTCCGGCTGCCCCGGCAGCCCGATCTTGCGGACCAGCAGCAGATCGAGTGGCGCATTGAGGGCTGCTGCGACTTCCGCCGCAACCGGCACGCCGCCGCGTGGCAGCGCAAGAACGACCGGGTGCCGCCCCTTGTATTTGAGCAGCGCCTCGGCGAGTTGCCGGCCGGCATCGGTTCGGTTCTGGAACAGCATGGCAGACCTCATGCGGAAGAGGGGCAGGATATGAGCCGGACAACCACTGCTATTGATCCGTATCAAGCTGCCGGCTGCCTCGATTGGCGATAGGCATCATATGCCCGGATGGCAGAATGAACCCTGGGGCGAGGACGCTGAGAATGGCAGCGCGACCGCTCTTGCTCGCAAGGTGGCGTTTCTCAGCCGGCCGGACAGTTATGTCCCGGTGCCCGACGCTGTGATCACGCGGGAGACCCACATGTCCTGGGTCTTCATGGTTGACGAGCGCGTCTACAAGCTCAAGAAGCCGGTTCATTTTCCATATCTCGATTTCTCCAGCCTTGAGCGCCGCGCAGAGGCCTGCCGCGCTGAGGTTTCGCTGAACCGAAGGCTGGCGCCCGACGTCTATCACGGCCTGGTGCCGCTGACGGCTGCGCCGGGTGGTTACGCCATCGGAGGAGGCGGACACATCGTTGATTGGCTCGTCGTCATGCGCCGGCTCGACGAAGGCCAAACACTCGAAGTCGGGCTTCGCGATCGCAAGGTCTCCCAGGCCCAGATCGATGGTTTGGCAAGTCGCTTGAGCCGCTTCTATTCGCATGCGCGCCGGATCATGATCAATCCGGAGAGCTACATGGTGACCCTGCAAAAGGCAGTTCTGGCGGATCGGCGAGGTTTGCTCGAGTCGGCCTTCGACCTGCCCCGCGGCACCATCGAGCGCATCGCCAACCTGCAATGCCGTTTCCTGCGGCAGCGGACCGATCTACTGGCGCAGCGGGTGCATCACCGGCTCGTCCTCGACGGCCATGGCGATCTGCGGCCGGAACATATCTGGTTGAGCCCTCCCTTCCCCATCATCGACTGCCTGGAGTTCAATGCCCGCTTGCGGACGTCGGATGCACTGGACGAAATTGCCTTCCTGCACTTGGAATGCGCTCGACTGGGAGGACCGTGGGTCGGTGAGAGGCTTCGGCGATATCTGGCCGTCCAGCTCAATGATGACCCGGCCAGCGGACTGTTCTTGTTCTATCGGATTGGCCGCGCCATGCTGCGCGCCAGGCTATCCATCGCTCATCTCGCCGACGCCCATCCACGGACGCCGGAAAAATGGCCGCGGCTGGCGCGCACCTATCTCAAACTTGCCAAGGCGGACGCAGCGCAGCTTGAGCGGCAGCTCACGGCGTGAGCCAGAATTTGAATTGCGGGGATCAATCCTGATACGGAAGCAGCTCCGTCAGCGGCTCGTTGTGGTGCAGCCGACGAATGGTCTCTCCGAGAAGGGGCGCCGCCGAGACAATCTCGAGCTTATCGCGAACCGCGCCCGGCGGAAGCCTGAACGGTGGCACGCTGTCGGTCGCGATGATGCGGCCGATCGCAGGGTCGGCGAGCGTCGTTGCCGCGCCCGGCATGAACAAGCCGTGCGCCACGCAAGCTATCACCTCTTCGGCCCCATGGGCACGGGCCGCCTTCGCCGCCCGCACCAGGGTTCCACCGCTGCTGATGAGATCATCCACGATCACGCACAGCGCGTTCGCCACCTCTCCGGCGAACAAGTCGCCCGAAACGACGCCGGAGCTGCGATGCTTCTCCACGAATGCCTTGCCGATCGGACGGCCGAGCGCTTTCCCCAGAACCTCGCGGAGCAGGTCCGCGCGCTTGCCGCCTCCGAGATCCGGCGAAACCACGGCAATCGGCCGATCAGCCGCGATCGCCTTGATCCTGCCGATCAAGAGCGGCGCCGTGCTCAGCGCTACCGATGGGCAACGGAACGCGTTCTCGAACGCGGCCTCGTTGTGAACTTCGAGGGTCACCACTGCGTCAACACCGATCGCCTCGAACATGGTCGCAAGATAACGGATCGTGACGGGGTCATTGGCCTTGGTGCGACGATCCTTTCGCGCATAGCACAGATACGGTGCGACCGCCGTCACCCGCGCAGCACCGGCATCCTTCAACGCTCCGACCAGGAACAGCAGCCGGCACAGCTTGTCGTTCGGACTCTCGTCAGGACCGCCATGGAGGCTATGCAGAACGTAGACGTCGCAGCCGGCGACAACTTCCAGCGGCCGCACCTTGTGTTCGCCGTCCTCGAAGCTGCGTTCTTCGACAGCGGCGAGACGGCATCCGAGCGCGTGAGCGATTTTTTCGCCAAGCCCTTCCGTGCCATGAAGACAGAACAAACGCAGGCGATCACCAATCATCGGTTACCTCCAACGTCAAACCTGCTCGCCGCTCGCGTCTCGGCCGCCGATCTAAGCCCGCAGCCCATGTTTCCCGAGCAATCTGACTGTGCTCGCCTGCGGTCCTTTTTCTCCGATCTCCTCGACGTAGCTTACGCGGGCGCCGGGCACGATGCTTGGTCCACCATCAACGACACTATTGCAGTTGAAATAGACTTCGTGGCCGTCGGCGGCTTCCAGAAAGCCGAACTGGCCGCTTGGATCGATACGCGCAACGGTTCCGATCGGTTGAGGCTCGTGCGTCTTGACATCGCCACGCATCAGTCGCGCCCGGTCCTGCAGTTGTCGACGCGCGCGTTTGAATGCGTTGTCCACGGCGAAGGTCAAGTCGACGTACCGTTCATCCAGCTTCGGGGTACGTCCAACGTGGACTTCCCGACCGTCGGGCAGCGCCAGCCGAACGCTCACCAGATATTGACCGCCGGTTTGGTGATGGCCGCCCGGACCTTTGACCATGACGCGCGCCGCGGTGATCCGGCCGAAGCGGCTCTCCAGTTCCGCGACATGTTGCTCAACGGCAGCCCGGATTTCAGCGGAGACGCGAATCCCTTCAAATTCGATTTGAACTGGTGTTTGCATTTCCGGCTCCTCTCCCGTGTCGAACTTATTGGACCACGGGAGCGAGGAGCAGCTTTGAGCAAGATCAACTTGCCTTTAGCGTTCTGGCTGCCACGCGATCACGATCAGCTCGCAGCAAACACGAAATCGTCTGCGCGATCGCTCGCGCAGACGCCAGGGCATCCGGAACCAATCAGCCGATCTCACCAGGGGCCGCCCCACGGACCGCCCCAGCCATAATAGCGATGCCGCCAATACGGACGGGCATAGTAGGGACGGCCGTAATACGGCCCGTAGCCGACGCCGACATAGCCGTAGGGCGGACCATAATAATAGGGATCGTCGTAGTAATAAGGCGATGCCGTCGCCGCGATCCCGGCGCCGAGAAGCGCGCCGGCCGCGAGCGCGCCTGCTCCCCAGCCCCAGCCGCCGCCACGCCAACCGCCACCACGCCAGCCGCCGCCATGCCAGCCGCCATAGCGGACCTGAACCGTGCTGAGCGGCGCAACGTCGGCCTTCGCCGCGGCCGACAGCGCAGTGACGGGTGCAGACAACGCCGGAGCGCTCGCTCCGGCCAGCAGCGCGCCGGACAGGGCCAGCGCTCCCACATAGTTCAAGCTTCGCATCGCAAGGACTCCTCGACCAAGGTCATCACGCATGACTGCCCGCGAAGGTCATCCGGCGCAGTCCTCCGCCGCGATCGCGGCGACGAGCAAATGAGTTGCTCGTCGCTACGAACCACCTGTCGGCGCGACTGTTCCATTGCAAAAGCGCGATCGCCGGCGAGACATCCCTTCAATGCCGGCCGAGATTGCTCGAGCTGCCGGAATTGTCGTCGCCGGAGCTCGGGCTGTTGTTGTCGAGCAAGCCGGTGGCGTCATTCGGCGCCGATGGCGTGCGCCCCGATCCGTTCCCCGCCGCACGGCTCCTGCCGCGCCCCACCCCATTCCGGTCGTCCCCGTCGCGTTTCCGGGTCCGCCCGGCGTTGAGGTTGTCGCGTCGCGGGAGGCGCCGGCGCTGCTGCCACCCGTGCCGCTGCTATCAGCCAAGGCGAGCTGCTCGACAACGCGAGCGCAGCAGCGGATGCGATCAAGGCCAATTTCATGAGGATGTCCTTCCTTAAGGAAGGACAACGCCGCCTCGGACGGGATGGTCCCGAAGGATCAGCTTCGCCGTTTGCGGCCCTGCGCTGCCGCGGCCTGCTTGCGCAGACCCTCGGCCGCGCTGCCGACGATCTCGGAAATCTGCATCAGTTGCTTGGCGAGCGGGCTGGTCTTGCGCCAGACCATGCCGACCGTGCGCTGCGGCTGCGGATCGGCGAAGCGCGCCAGCGACACCGACGCCGACCGCGTCTCGACGCCGACCGCCATCTCCGGAATCAACGTCACGCCCATGCCGGCGCCGACCATCTGCACCAGGGTCGACAGCGAGGAGGCATCGAGCATCTCGCGCGGCGCCTGCATGTTGCAGAACGACAGCGCCTGGTCGCGGAAGCAGTGCCCCTCCTCCAGCAACAGCAGCCGCATCTCGCGCAGCATCTCGCTGCTCGGCACCGCCGCGCCTTCATATTCCGGCGGCCGCACCAGCAGGAAGCTCTCCGCGAACAGCGCGACCTCGGTCAGCGACGGCTCCGACACTGGCAGCGCGACGATCGCGGCATCGAGCCGGCCCTCGACCAGTTCCTCGATCAGCTTCGGCGTCTTGGACTCGCGGACGTGGATGTCGATCTCGGGATGTCTGCGCGTCAGGTTCCCGATCACCTTGGGCAGCAGATAGGGCGCGATCGTCGGGATCATGCCGAGCCGCAGCCGGCCCGTGAGCTTGTCGCGCGAGGCGCGGGCGAAATCGCCGAGCTCATCGACCGAGCGCAGGATCTCGCGCACGCGCTCGGCGAGCTGCTCGCCGAATCGCGTCAGCACCACCTGGCGCGCATTGCGCTCCAGCAGCACGCCGCCAAGCGCGTCCTCCATCTCCTTGATCTGCATCGACAGCGCCGGCTGCGAGATCGCGCAGGCCTCCGCGGCGCGGCCGAAATGGCCGAGACGCGCCAGCGCATCGAAATAGCGAAGCTGCCGCATCGTCAAATGTATCATCAGTTTATCTTATCGTTCACCGCCGCGGAGTCAATTTTCCCTGACCACAATCTTGAGATGCAGCGGTCATGCACCGTGTCCATATGCGTTTGAATGGCGTCAGACCAGGTTCATCAGATAATCTTATCGTTGCGATCACCAATCTCAATTTCCCCTGATCGAAGCAGCCGCGTAGGGTCCCGGCTCCCACCCCAGGGGGGAACCATGACGATCACGTCAGGAGAGAAACATGGATGACGTCAGCAAGTGCCCGTTCTCGGGCGGCTTGAAGGGATTTTCGAACAAGGATTGGTGGCCGAACCAGCTCAATCTGTCGGTGCTGCATCAGCACTCGAACCTCTCCGATCCGCTCGGTGAGGCGTTCGATTATTCCAAGGAATTCAAGAGCCTCGATCTCGACGCGCTGGTCAAGGACCTGCACGCGCTGATGACCGATTCGCAGGACTGGTGGCCGGCCGATTTCGGCCATTACGGTCCGCTGTTCATCCGCATGGCCTGGCACGCCGCCGGCACCTATCGCATTGGCGACGGCCGTGGCGGTGCCGGCACCGGCCAGCAGCGCTTCGCGCCGCTGAACAGCTGGCCTGACAACGCCAACCTCGACAAGGCCCGCCGCCTGCTGTGGCCGATCAAGCAGAAGTACGGCCAGAAGATCTCCTGGGCCGACCTGTTCGTGCTGACCGGCAACGTCGCGCTGGAATCGATGGGGTTCAAGACCTTCGGCTTCGGCGGCGGCCGCGCCGATACCTGGGAGCCCGAGCAGGACATCTATTGGGGCCCCGAGGGCAAGTGGCTCGCCGACGAGCGCTACAGCGGCGACCGCGAGCTCGCAGGCTCGCTCGCTGCCGTGCAGATGGGCCTCATCTACGTCAACCCGGAAGGCCCGAACGGCAATCCCGATCCGCTGGCTGCCGCGCGCGACATCCGCGAGACCTTCGCCCGCATGGCGATGAACGACGAAGAGACGGTGGCGCTGATCGCCGGCGGTCACACCTTCGGCAAGACCCACGGCGCGGGTGATGCGTCGCTGGTCGGGGCCGAGCCGGAAGGCGCCGACATCGCGCAGCAGGGTCTCGGCTGGGCCAGCAAGTACGGCTCGGGCAAGGGCGGCGATACCATCACCTCCGGCCTCGAAGTGATCTGGACGACGACGCCGACCAAGTGGAGCAACAACTTCTTCTGGAATCTGTTCGGCTACGAATGGGAGCTGACCAAGAGCCCGGCCGGCGCGCATCAGTGGAAGCCGAAGCACGGCGCCGGCGCCAACACGGTACCGGACGCGCATGACAAGTCGAAGCGGCATGCGCCGTCGATGCTCACCACCGACCTCGCGCTGCGCTTCGATCCGGCCTACGAGAAGATCTCGCGCCGCTTCCTGGAGAACCCGGATCAGTTCGCCGACGCCTTCGCCCGCGCCTGGTTCAAGCTGACCCATCGCGACATGGGTCCGAAGGTGCGTTACCTTGGCCCGCTGGTGCCGAAGGAGGATCTGATCTGGCAGGATCCGGTGCCGGCCCTCGATCATCCCGTTGTCGACGACAAGGACGTCGCGGCGCTCAAGGCGAAGATCCTCGCCTCGGGTCTGTCGGTGTCGCAACTGGTGTCGACGGCCTGGGCCTCAGCCTCGACCTTCCGCGGCTCGGACAAGCGCGGCGGCGCCAATGGCGCGCGCATTCGCCTGGCTCCGCAGAAGGACTGGGCGGTCAACAACCCGGCCGAACTCGCCAAGGTGCTCTCGACGCTCGAGGCCATCCAGAAGGAGTTCAACGCGCAGGCCTCCGGCGGCAAGAAGATCTCGCTCGCCGACCTGATCGTGCTGGCCGGCAATGCCGGCGTCGAGGCGGCCGCCAAGAAGGCCGGCGTCGAGGTGACCGTGCCGTTCGCGCCCGGCCGCACCGATGCCTCGCAGGAGCAGACCGACGTCGAGTCGTTCGCGGTGCTCGAACCGACCCATGACGGCTTCCGCAACTATCTCAGCGGCAAGCAGTGGCTGTCGGGCGAGGAGCTGCTGGTCGACAAGGCGCAACTGCTCACCTTGACCGCGCCGGAGATGACCGTGCTGGTCGGCGGCCTGCGCGTGCTCGGCGCCAACGCCAACGGCTCCAAGCATGGCGTGTTCACCGAGCAGACCGAGACGCTCTCCAACGACTTCTTCGCCAACCTGCTCGACATGGGCGTGGCCTGGCGTCCGGTCGATCAGGGCGAGCACACCTTCGAGGGCCGCGACCGCAAGTCCGGCGCGATCAAGTGGACGGCGACCCGCGCCGACCTGATCTTCGGCTCGCACTCGCAGTTGCGCGCGCTGGCCGAGGTCTATGCCAGCTCGGATGCCAAGCAGAAGTTCGTCAAGGACTTCGTCGCCGCCTGGACCAAGGTGATGAACCTCGACCGGTTCGATCTGAAGGCCTGAGGCGACAAGCCGACTGACCGACACCAAAGAGAAGCGGCGCTTCAGTGATGAAGCGCCGCTTCTTTCATTGGACATGTCTATCAGTCGCGGGCCCGTCAGCGCGCCGCGGCCGAGCCGCCGCCGTCGATCTGGCGGCCCATCAGCGCGATCGCCTTCTGATAGACGCCGGCGGCGTTCCAGGCCTCGATGGCGGCGAAGTTCGGCTCGCCCGGCTGATAGCCGGCGCCTGCCTTCCAGCCGTTGGCGCGCAGGAAGTTCGCGGTCGAGGCCAGCGCGTTGGCGGCGACGTCGAGATTGCCGACGCCGTAAGCGAGGATGTTCTTCGGCATGAATTGCGTCTGCCCGACCTCGCCATGCATCGAGCCGCGGGTGTTGCCCGAGAGCACGCCGCGGTCGATCAGCTTGAGCGCGGCATAGAGCTGGTCGGTGAAGAACTCCGGACGGCGGCAGTCATAGGCGAGCGTCGCGATCGACGACAGCATGTGCTGATTGCCGCGCTGGCTGCCGAACGCGCTCTCCATGCCCCAGATCGCGATCAGCGGTCCGGGCGGCACGCCGTAACGCTGCTCGATCGAGGCGAACATCGCCGCCTGCGACTGCTTGAGCTGGCGGCCGCGCGCGACGATCGCAGCAGCCCCGCGCTTGGCGAGGAACTGATCGAGCGACAGCGAGAAGCTGCGCTGGCCGCGATCGGCGGCGATCGTCGCGGAGGCGTAGTTGGTCTGCATCAGCGCGGCGATCGCGGCGCCGCCGACGCCCTTCGCCCGCGCCTCCTCGCTGAATTCGCGCTTCCACGCCTCGAACCCCGCCGGCGACGAACCGCACTGCGCCGCTTGCGCAACGCCGCCGCAGGCTGCGAGCAGCGTCGCGACGGTGAACGTGAAGGTGATCATGGCCCGGCGCTTAATCATTCAGACTCCTCTGGTCGCGTCCGCCGATGCGGCCTGCATCGTGACCCCTATCGGGACATCGGACGCCGCTGCGCGGCAATATCGGCCGCTCCCGGTTGAAACGGCGACAACCTATCGGAAATGGAAGAAAATCATAGCCGGCGGCGTATTAGCCGCAGATGAACGCGCCGAGCACCCGTGATTGCGCAGCCGCCCATCGACATCCGTGGCCGTGCGGGTTCCAAGGATGCAGCTCCCGCAATCGTGATCAGCGCCATCTACATCATCATAAACGGCGGACGTCCACCGATTTCCAGCCGGTCGAAAACAGCGCCAAGGCGATCGCGATCCGCTCGCTGGCCATGAAGAGCAAACGCGAGATCCAGAGCTATCTCCCGCCACCTATCAGTTCGCCAGGCACAATGGCTTGGCCTTCAACATGACGGCGATCGCCCCTCCATCCCCGAGGGCCACGGCGTCGGCTTCGACACCGACTACATGACGCCGCCGGTACCGTAACCTTGACATATACGCTGCCCTTAATTATAAAACGATACAGTTTCGTTTTACCACAACCGTTTTCCGAGGGAATGCTCTACAAGCACCGACCGAGATCGGAGACAGCAGGCCGTCATGAAACGAATCATTCTGTTGACCTTGATCCTGCTGTCATGGGCGCCCCTGGCGCACGCGGTCGCCGGGACCGGCTCCGGCATGCAGACCGAGAGGGATCCGTCAGCCTCCACCGATCCGGCACTGAGCCAGGAGACGATCGATCGCGAGCTCGACAAGTTCCGGCGGACGGAGGTGTCACTGCACCAGGCGCTGCGGATCGCCGAAAGGATTCATCCGGGCTCCAAGACCGCGGACATCAGCTTCGAGGGTGGGCTCGACGCGCCCGTCTACAAGGTCCGAACCCTGCAGAGCGGACGGATCTGGGAATCCGACATCGACGGCACCACGGCGAAGGTGCGCAACAGCGTGCTGTTCTCCACTGTGGATGGACTGAGCGAAAGCGATCGTAACAGCCTGGCTGCCCTCACCACGGTCCGGCTCAAGATGTCGGATGCGATTCGGATCGCCGAGCGCTCGGCGGCCGGCCGGGCGATCAGTGGCGGCCTGATGAACAAGGACGGCAAGCTCGCCTTCGTCGTGGTCGTCGTCAGCGGCAACGATCTCAAGCAGGTGACGCTCGAACCGTCATCGCTCCGGCGACGCTGATCGCGCTGCTCAGACCTTCGGCTGCAGCGCCAGGAACGTCTTGACCCGGTCACGGACGAAGCCGGGCAGCTCCCTGCGGATCGTCCTTTCGCTCTCGCCCATGAGCGAGCGCATGATCACCGGCATGACGATCAGATCGATGAAGATCTCGGCAGAAACGGCCGACGCCTTCGACGGCGTCCGGCGAGCGGTCGTGGCCGAGGCGCCGATCGTCTCGCCGAGCAGCACCGCCACAGCATGGGTGGCCCGCTTGCGCGAGACGTCATGAAACTGACAACTGAGATCGGGAAACCGGTAAGCCTCCCCGATCGTGACCCGTAACAATCCCAGCGAGTCCTTCAGCGCGCGATCGACGATGGCGATGGCCAGTCCAACCAGCTTTTCCTGTGCGGTGCCGGCCACCGGCGTGTAGGACCCAAGATTCATCACGTCGTTGATGGAGCGCGCGACGACGGCGGCAAACAAGGCGGCCTTGCCGGTGTATCGGGCATAAATCGTCGGCTTGCTGGCGGGGGCGCGCTCGGCGATCTCGTCGATGCTGGCGCCGTCAAAGCCGCGCTCGAGAAACACCGCGCGCGCAGCGTCCAGAATACGTTCCTCGATATTTCCAGCCAGCGCCTTCGGCGGCCGTCCCACCCGCCCGCGAAACGCTTCCGTGCGTGCAACGTCCGTACGTTTCAATTTGGCCTGCGTGCGGGCCATACTCAACGACCTCGACTCGACATGAAGATATGTCGTCAAGGGATTACACGTTCTTGTCGAGACGGCAATAGAACGACCACGCCACGCGGCTATGCGCATGGTGGCGTACATAATCGGCAACGCATCAGCACAAACACCTCAAAATACCTCAGGTAACAAGCTCCCCGAGATCGTCGAACACGGCGAGCGCACCGTCGAACGCGTCGTCATGAAAGTAGAGGCTGCGCGTGATCAGCACGGGAACGCCGGCGCGGGTCGCAGCCATCAACCCGTTACCGGAGTCCTCGATCGCGATGCAACTGGCCGCGGGTAGATCGAGCTGCGACAAGACCTCCAGGTAGACATCGGGCGCAGGCTTCTTGCGCACGACATCGTCGGCCGCCACGACGGCGGCAAATCCTGCCTCCCAGTTCGCGCCCAGCGCGGGCGCCAACAGGGCATCGATATTGGCGCGCGTGGTCGTCGTCGCGATCGCGAGCCGCTGCCCGCGGGCCGAGGCAGCCTCCAGCAATGCTTGCACGCCCGGGCGCAACGGGCAGCCCTTGTCGGCCATCAGCGCGGCAAACCGCTCCGTCTTGATGCGATGAAGCCGGGCAACGACGGCGTCGCTGAGCGGCGGACCCGTGCGCCGCATCTGGTCGAACGCACGGACGCGCTCCTTGCCACCGGTGACACGCAGCAGCTCCTTGTAGATGCGGCGGCCCCAGTGCCAGTCGATGCCCACCGCGACGAACGCCTCGTTGAAGGCCTCGCGATGGATTTCCTCGGTCTCGGCCATCGTGCCGTCGACGTCGAAGATCAGTGCGCCGGCGTCGGCGATGCGGCGCCGGAGGTCGTCGAGCGGCGCGTTCCTCACCAGAGCCAGACTCATGATTGCGCCTCCGCCCTGCCGTCGCCCGCGTCGGCCCCCTTGGCGAACACGCGGCTTGCCAGCACGTCGCTGGCTTCGATCGACATCACGTCATCGGACGTCAGCACGCGGTCGAGCCGCGACACCAGCCGGTTGGCCTGGCGCAGGCGGATCCGATCCAGCGCGTTGCGGATCGAGCGCGCGTTGGAGAACATGGGCTGAGTGCGCCGGACGGCGATGTATCTTTCGAAAGCGGCGCGGGCCTCCGGCGTGAAGCGATAATTCTGCCCTTCCAGCATCATCTCGGAGATCGTCAGCAGCTCGGCCTCCGAATAGTCGGGGAAGTCGATGTGATGGGCGATGCGCGAGCGGAAGCCGGGATTGCTCTGGAAGAACTTCTCCATCCGGTCGGCATAGCCGGCAAGAATGACCACGAGGTCCTCGCGCTGCGACTCCATGATCTGCAGCAGGATCTCGATCGACTCCTGGCCGTAGTCGCGCTCGTTCTCGGGACGGTAGAGATAATAGGCCTCGTCGATGAACAGGACGCCCCCCATCGCCTTCTTCAGCACCTCCTTGGTCTTCGGCGCGGTGTGGCCGATATACTGGCCGACGAGGTCGTCGCGGGTGACGCTGATGACGTGGCCGCGGCGCACGAAGCCGAGCCGGTGCAGGATGCCGGCCATGCGCAGCGCGACCGTGGTCTTGCCGGTGCCGGGATTGCCGGTGAACGACATGTGCAGGGTCGGAAATGTCGTCGCCAGCCCCATCTTGCGGCGGATCCGCTCCATCATCAACAGCGAGGCGATCTCGCGGATTCGCGTCTTGACCGGGGTGAGCCCGACCAGCTCGCGGTCGAGCTGCTCCAGCACCGGCGCAATATCGACGCTCTCGAACTCGCGGCGCAGGTCGACGGTGTCGACCGGCGTCGCCTCGGTGGTGTCCGTCTGCGTGGCCTGCATCATCGGCTGGTGCTCCGTTCTGGACGTTCGCATCAGATCGCCGTGCGTTCGATTGCGAACCTGGCAGCAACGAAGCAACGGCAAATACAAGGTGATATGGCCGCTCCGGGCGGAGATCCCTGCCACGCCGCAGACCCGCAGACGCAGCAGCGACCTCCGCCCGCCAGGGATCAGTAACGCTGGCCTTCCGGGCGCTCGGCCGCGTAGGACCGCGTCGAATAACGCTGATTGCGCCCGACGGTTTCCTGCCGGTCGAGCCGGAAGCCCGGCTCGTTCTGCGGCCGGTTGACGATGAAGGACAACCGGGTCGATTCCCAGCCATGGCTGGAATCGAAGGCCGAGATGCGGATGTAGCGGTCGCCGTAGATCTTCCGGCACTCGGTCAGCTCGTGCATGATGCCGGCGGCGTCACGCAGGTCGAACATCGGCAGGCCCCACATCTCCCAATAGGTGTTGCGGGGATGCGGATCGTCGGTGAACTCGATGTTCACGGCCCAATTCTTCTCGAGGCAATACTGGATCTGAGCGGAGATCTGCTCGTCGGTCAGATCGGGCAGGAAAGAAAAGCAACCCTGGGTCACGCGCATGTTGATGTCTCCTGATATCGCTGAAACGGGCGAGCCGGTGTCCGGCTCGCATCGCGGCGTCGCATCGAACGATTGTTAGGCGGCAGGCGTCACGGTCGGGACGAAGTCCGGCGAATCGGTCGATTCGTAGTTGAAGGTGACGTCCTTCCAGATCTCCAGCGCCTCGCGCAGCGGCGTGCAGGTCTGTGCCGCCTTGGCCAGGATCTCCGGACCTTCATGCACGTAGTCGCGGCCCTCATTGCGGGCGAGGATCATCGCTTCCAGCGCGACGCGGTTGGCGGTCGCACCGGCGGCGATGCCGCGCGGATGGCCGATCGTGCCGCCGCCGAACTGCAGCACGACGTCCTCGCCGAGCAGGTCGAGCAACTGGTGCATCTGGCCGGCATGGATGCCGCCGGAGGCCACCGGCATCAGCTTGTTCAGGCTGGCCCAGTTCTGGTCGAAGAACACGCCATGCTCCAGCCGCATCGGATTGAAGTCCTCGCGGCAGATGTCGTAATAGCCGCGCGTGGTGTTCGGATCGCCTTCGAGCTTGCCGACCACGGTGCCGGCATGGATGTGGTCGACGCCGGCGAGCCTCATCCATTTGGCGATGACGCGGAACGACACGCCGTGCGCGCGCTGCCGCGTGTAGGTCGAGTGACCGGCACGATGCAGATGCAGGATCATGTCGTTCCGGCGCGCCCATTTCGCCATCGACTGGATCGCGGTGTAGCCGATCACGAGGTCGATCATGACGATCGTCGAGCCGAGCTCCTTGGCGAACTCGGCGCGCTCATACATGTCCTCCATCGTCGCCGCGGTGACGTTGAGGTAGGTGCCCTTGATCTCGCCGGTCGCCGCCTGCGCCTTGTTGACCGCCTCCATGCAGTACAGAAAGCGCTCGCGCCAATGCATGAACGGCTGCGAGTTGATGTTCTCGTCGTCCTTGGTGAAGTCGAGCCCGCCCTTCAGCGCCTCGTAGACGACGCGTCCGTAGTTGCGGCCGGACAGGCCGAGCTTCGGCTTGACGGTGGCGCCCAGTAGCGGCCGGCCGAACTTGTCGAGCCGCTCGCGCTCGACGACGATGCCGGTCGCCGGCCCCTGGAACGTCTTCACATAGGCCACCGGCAGCCGCATGTCCTCCAGCCGCAGCGCCTTCAGCGGCTTGAAGCCGAACACATTGCCGATGATCGAGGCGGTCAGATTGGAGATCGAGCCGGGCTCGAACAGATCGAGGTCATAGGCGATATAGGCGAAATAGCTGCCGGGCGAGCCCGGCACCGGCTCGACGCGGTAGCACTTGGCGCGATACTTCTCGGCCGCCGTCAGCCGGTCGGTCCACACCACGGTCCAGGTCGCCGTCGAGGATTCGCCGGCGACCGCGGCGCAGGCCTCGGTCGGATCGACACCGTCCTGCGGCGTGACGCGGAACAGCGCGATGACGTCGGTGTCCTTGGGCTGATAGGACGGCTCCCAATAGCCCATCTTCTTGTATTCCATCACGCCGGACTTGTAGCGATCCTTGCCGCGCACCGTGATCGATTGGTCGTTCATGTGTTCCTCCTGGATTTTCGTTGTGGCTGTGGACGTCACGCAGCTTCGGTCATTCCCCCAATTCGTGGATCGAGCGCGCCGGAGCGATAGCGCTTGGCCATCTCCGACAGCGGCAGCACCTTGATCCTGGATGCATTGCCGGCGGCGCCGAACTGCTCGAACCGCTCGCGGCAGAGCTCGCGCATCGAATCCATCGCGGGCTTCAGGAATTTGCGCGGATCGAACTCGCTCTTCGACGACGCGCCGACTTTTCGGAAGATGGCGGTCATTGCCAGCCGGCAGTCGGTGTCGATGTTGACCTTGCGCACGCCGTGACGGATGCCGCGCACGATCTCCTCGACCGGGACGCCCCAGGTCTGCGGCATCTCGCCGCCGAACTGGTTGAACATGTCCTGCAGGCTCTGCGGCACCGAGGACGAGCCGTGCATGACGAGATGCGTATTCGGCAGCCGGCGATGGATCTCCTCGATCACGTTCATGGCGAGAATCTCGCCGTCCGGCTTGCGCGAGAATTTGTAGGCGCCGTGCGAGGTGCCCATCGCGATCGCCAGCGCATCGACCTTGGTGGCGCGGACGAAGTCGACCGCCTGGTCGGGATCGGTCAGCAGCTGCTCGCGGCTGACCTTGCCCTCGAGGCCGTGACCATCCTCCTGCTCGCCGCCACCATGTTCGAGCGAGCCGAGCACGCCGAGCTCGCCCTCGACCGAGGCGCCGACCCAGTGCGCCATGTCGGTGACGCGGCGGGTGATGTCGACGTTGTAGTCGTAGTCGGCCGCGGTCTTGGCATCGGCCCTGAGCGAGCCGTCCATCATCACGGACGTAAAGCCGTACTTGATCGCGGTGGCGCAGGTCGCCTCGTCATTGCCGTGGTCCTGGTGCAGGCAGAGCGGGATCTGCGGATACATCTCCTCCAGCGCGTCGATCATCTTGGACAGCATGATGTCGCCGGCATAGGAGCGCGCGCCGCGCGAGGCCTGGATGATCACGGGGGCATCGACGGCCGCGGCCGCCTCCATGATCGCCAGCCCCTGCTCCATGTTGTTGATGTTGAACGCCGGCACGCCGTAGCCGCGCTCGGCCGCATGGTCCAGCAATTGTCTGAGCGTGATCCGCGCCATGTTGGTCTCCGTCCCTGGTTCGATGTTCTGCTTGGTGGCGCGGCTCAGGAAGCCCGCGCCCGGATGATGTTGCGCATCGCCGCATCGGCCACCGCCGCAGGCGTGATGCCGAATTCGCGGTACAGCACCTCGGCCGGCGCCGAGGCGCCGAAGCCGTGCATGCCGACGAACTCGCCGGCATCGCCGAGCCAGCGCGCCCAGTCGCCCTCGATCGCGGCCTCCACGCCGATGCGCGGCACGTGGCCGAGCACCGCGGCGCGATACTCTGCCGACTGCTTGCGAAACAACTCGAAGCACGGCGCCGACACCACCGCCGCCTGGACGCCCTCGGCCGCCAGCAGCTTGGCCGCCTCCAGCGCGATCGCCACCTCCGAGCCGGTCGCAATCAAGGTCACATCGCGCCCAGCCTCGGGCTCGATGACCACGTAAGCGCCGCGCGCGACCTTGTTGTGATCCGATGCCTCGGTGCGGAAGGCCGGCAGGGCTTGCCGAGACAGGCACAGCACCGACGGCGAGGTCTCCGCGCGCAGCGCGCAGTCCCAGGCTTCCGCCGTCTCGACCGCGTCGGCCGGGCGGAAGACCAGGAGGTTCGGAATGGCGCGCAAGCTCGCGACATGCTCGACTGGCTGATGCGTCGGGCCGTCCTCGCCGAGGCCGATGGAATCGTGGGTCATCACGTGGATAACGCGGATGCCCATCAGCGCGGCCAGCCGAATCGCCGGCCGGCTGTAGTCGGCGAACGCGAGGAAGGTGCCGCCATAGGGAATGAAACCGCCATGCAGCGCGATGCCGTTCATGGCCGCAGCCATCGCGTGTTCGCGCACACCATAGTGCACGTAGTTGCCATCCATTGCGGCCGGTGTGACGGATTTGTGCGTCTTTGCCTTGGTCAGGTTGGAATGAGTCAGGTCCGCCGAGCCGCCGAGCAGATTTGGCAGCACTGTCGCAATGACATCGATGACGTTCTGCGAGGCCTGGCGGGTGGCGATCTTCGGCCGCTCGGCCGTGAGCTGCGCGATGAACTGCGCCATGCGCTCGGTATAGGCGGCCGGCAGCTTCTTGTTCAGCGCGTCATGGCACGGCGATCGGTCCGCGGTGCACAGCTTGCGCGCACGCTCCTTCCAGGCCTGGCGCACGCTGCGGCCGCGCGCGCCGATCTCGCGCCAGCTCACCAACACATCGGCTGGCACCTCGAACGGACGGTGCGGCCAGTGCAGTGCCGCGCGGGTCTTCTCGACCTCCTCCGGCCCGAGCGGCGCGCCATGCGCCTTCTCCGAGCCCTGCCGTCCGGGTGAGCCGAAGCCGATCGTCGTCCGGCACGCAATCATGCTCGGGCGGTTGCTCTGCCGCGCCGCCGCGATAGCAGCCTCGATGGCTTCGGGATCATGGCCGTCAATGCGGGACGTCGCCCAGCCCGACGCCGCGAAGCGTGCGAGCTGATCGTCGGAGCAGGCAAGACCCGTCGAGCCGTCGATCGAGATGCCGTTGTCGTCGAACAGCACGATCAAGCGATTCAGCTTGAGATGGCCCGCGAGCGAGATCGCCTCGTGGCTGATGCCCTCCATCAGGCAGCCGTCGCCGGCGATCACGTAGGTATAGTGATCGACCAGATCGTCGCCGTAGCGCGCGTTCATCAGGCGCTCGGCGAGCGCCATGCCGACCGCCGTCGCGATGCCCTGCCCGAGCGGACCGGTGGTGGTCTCGACACCAGGCGTGTGGCCATACTCAGGATGCCCCGGCGTCTTGGCGCCCCATTGCCGGAACCGCTTCAGCTCATCGATCGTGACGGCCTCGTAGCCAGTCAGATGCAGCAGCGCATAGAGCAGCATCGAGCCGTGTCCGGCCGACAGCACGAAACGGTCGCGATCGGGCCAGGCCGGATCGGCGGGATCGAATTTCATGAAGCGTGAGAAAAGGACGGTTGCCACGTCGGCCATGCCCATCGGCATGCCCGGATGACCCGATTTCGCCTTTTCGACTGCGTCGATGGCCAGGAAGCGGATGGCATTCGCCATCTCGGCATGGCTGGGATCGGCTTTCGGAGCCAGCGTTTGCACGGCGGTGGCGGTCATAGCGTGCGCCTCTTTCGGTCCATCAGTTGCATGATCATGGGGGTGAGAATGAGCTGCATCGCGAGATCGAGCTTGGCGCCGTGGATCACGATCGAATTGGCGCGCGACATGAAGCTCTGCGGAATCATCGAGAGCAGATAGGGGAAGTCGATGCCGCGCGGGTTCTTCAGCCGGATCACGACCATCGATTCATCGGGCGTCGGGATCCAGCGGGCGACGAACGGGTTCGAGGTGTCGACCGTCGGCACGCGCTGGAAGTTGATGTCGGTCTCGGAGAACTGCGGGATGATGTAGTTCACGTAGTCCGGCATACGGCGCAGGATCGTGTCGGTGACCGCCTCGGTGGTGTAGCCGCGCGACGCGCGGTCGCGGTGCAGCTTCTGGATCCACTCCAGGTTCATCACCGGAACAACGCCGATCTTCAGATCGGCGTGCTGCGCGATGTTGACCTTGTCCGTGACAACGGCGCCGTGCAGGCCTTCGTAGAACAGCAGATCGGAATCCTCCGGCAGCCGGCTCCACTCGGTGAAGTTGCCGGGCCTTGTGTCGTAGAGCCGCGCCTCCTCCTCATCGTGAACGTAGTGGCGCGTCATGCCGGTGCCGGTCTCGGAATAATCGCGAAAAGTCTTCTCGAGCTCCTCGAACAGATTGGTGTCGGGGCTGAAATGGCTGAAGTGCTTGTTGCCGATCTCGGCCTCCTCGACCATCTTGCGGCGCATCTCCTCGCGATTGTAGCGATGGAAGGCGTCGCCCTCGATATAGGCCGCCTTGACGTTCTCGCGGCGGAAGATGTTCTCGAAGGTCTTCTTGACGGACGTGGTGCCGGCGCCCGACGAGCCGGTGATCGAGATGATGGGATGACGACGTGACATGAACTTTCTCCGGAAGGCGCGTTCGGCAGGCGGGCTCAGCGGAACAGGCCGCGCCGCGCGAACAGGGGCGCATCGCTGGTTTCGAACAGCGGCTCGATGCCCTCATGCAACTGGTCGACGTCGCGGACAAGGCGGACGTCGCCCATGATCAGCGGCGCGCGCTGATGCGGCGAGCGCGCCGACAGTTCGAGGATGCGCGAACGGCCGCTCGAGGCCGAGCCGCCGGCCCATTCCATGATCAGCGCCATCGGATGCGCTTCGTAGACCAGCCGCAGCCGGCCCTCGCGATAGCCGGGGCGGGAGTCGGCCGGATAGAGGAACACGCCGCCGCGCATCAGGATACGATAGGCCTCGGCGACCAGCGAGGCGATCCAGCGCATGTTGAAGTCGCGGCCGCGCGGGCCGGCCGCGCCCGACAGGCATTCGTCGACATAGTTGCGCACGGTCCCGCTCCAGTGCCGGCGGTTCGACGCGTTGATGGCGAACTCCGGCGTATCCTGCGGGATGCGGATGCCAGACTTGGCGAGCATGAACTCGTGCAAGGTCGGATGCAGGACGTAGAGATCGACGCGATGGTCGATCGCGAGCACCAGGCAGGTCTGTGGTCCATAGACAAAGAAGCCGGCGGCAAGCTGTGCCGTGCCGGGCTCGAAGAAGCTGGAGAGCACGTCGCGGCCCCGCGGGCGGATCGAGAAGATGGTGCCGACGGAGATGTTGTTCTGCAGGTTCGACGAGCCGTCGAGCGGGTCGATCGCCACGCAAAGTGGGGCAGCAGCATTGACCGTTTCCGGCCGGTCGACCTCCTCGGACAGGATGCCAGCGACCGGAGCCCGGCGCAGCGCATCCCGCATCAGATTGTCGGCGACGATGTCGAGCGCCTTCTGGACGTCGCCGTCGGCGTTCACGGTGGCGGCGCCTTCGTCGACGCCAGACAGCGGTGCGACCGCGATCTGCCGCGCGAGTTCGCGCGCCGCCCCGGCCAGAGCCTCGATGACCGCGGCGCAATCGGCGTCGGCACCCTGCGCCGCCAGATGTGCCTGCAATGTCTGATGTTGATCCATTTGGTGATTCATGGGCCACTCCCTCGCCATCAGCTCCTCTGCCGGGAACTTGATGAAGCCGCACGAATGCGTCGTGCCGCGCTGCTATCAACACTCGATTTGCCTAATTAGGGAAATTTCATTATCTTTGGATAGACCAAAGTTTTCCTTATACTGGCGATCTCATCGAGGGTTCCATGAGCCGGCACTTCTCTCGCGATCTCACCATCCGCCAGCTTCGGGCGCTGGCTGCCGTGCAAAACTCGGGGTCGGTGACGTCTGCGGCCGGCCGTTTGAACCTCACTCAGCCTGCCGTGACCCTGCAGATTCGCAATCTTCAGGAGCTCGCCGGGCTGCCGCTGATCCAGCGCACCACCGACGGCATGATCCTGACCGAGGCCGGCCGCAGCGTCCTGGCACTCGCCGAGCGCGTCGAAGCCGCGCTGCAGGACTGCGAGCAGGCGCTCGACATTCTGGCGGGACGCAGCGGCGGCCGCGTGGCGATCGGCGCGGTCAGCACCGCGAAATATTTCGTGCCGTTTGCGATCGCGGAATTTTCGCGGCGCTTCCCCAAGATCGACGTCACCTTGCGGATCGGCAATCGCGACAGCCTGCGCGAGGCACTGCGCGGCTATGATCTCGACATCGCCATCATGGGCCGGCCACCGGCCGACGTTCCCGTGGATATGCGGCCGTTCGGAAAGCACCCGCACATCATCATCGCCCCAGCCAACCACCGGCTGGCGCGCCGCAAGCGGATCGCGGCCGAGGATCTCGCCGGCGAGGTGTTCATCACCCGGGAGCCGGGATCGGGCACCCGGCTGCTGATGGAGACATTCTTCGAGAAGCATGGTCTGAAGCCGAAGACCAGCATGGAGATGGACAGCAACGAGACCATCAAGCAGGCCGTGATCGCCGGCCTCGGCATCGCCTTCATCTCGCAGCACACCGTCGCCCATGAGCTCAGCGAGGGGCGGCTGGTGACGTTGAAGGTCGCGGGATTGCCGATCATCCGCCAGTGGCACGCGGTGCGGCGCGCCGACAAGCTGCTGCTGCCGCCGGCGCAGGCGATGCTGGACTTCTTCGGCAAGGAAGGAGCGCGGTTTCTGCCGAGCTGAGCGCGACAACCGATGCCATTGCGGTGTCACGTCTCGCATGGCGCCGTCTCACCAGCCGATCTCGAACCGGCAGGCCTCGTCACCCCAGGCTTCGCAGGCAATCTCGCGCGCATGGGCGTCGGGATGCACGAGCCTTGCGAACAGCGTCTCGAACGTCCCAGCGTAGAAGTCGCAGATGGCGTGATCGCCGTGATGGCCGCGGCACAGCGGACAATGGCTGATCTGGTAGATGGTGGGCCGACCTGGGCGTACGGTGAAGGTGCCGGTCCCGGCAAACGTCCAGGCATGCGCGGATATCGCCCGCGTCAGCACGCCGCTCGCGAGCCGGGCCGGCAGCAGCCGGAGCACGCGGTGCGCCGCGGAGGGGATGCGATGCGCGAGCAGATAGGCCGCCGTCAGCCGCCCTGCCCTGGTGCTGACGGCGCGCGCAGCATCGTCGTCGAGCTCGGTCCGAAGCGCACGATGGAGCCGCGTGACCTCGGCTTCGTCGACCATCGCCGCCGGAGGCGTCGCGAGATAGGTGTCGAGCCGCGCGGCCGCGAAGACGCGGCGCGCCGCCTCCTCGCCGTGCAGCTGACGCAAGGCCTCCGCGGTCTGGATGATCGCGTTGGGACCGATGCGGCCGGCGATGTGGCCTTCAGCAACGCCGTCCTGATGGTCAGGCGCGGCGTCAGCACGCGGCAGCGGAACGTGCCGGGCGCACGTGCCGTGCATCTCAATGCACCCGCGTCTCGGTCTCGTCGCTCATCTGCCCGGCGCCGCCGCCACAGGCCATCACCTGCGCCTGCTGCGGTCCGCTCAGCTTGCGATTATGGCTCGTCTTCCATTCGATCTTGCCGGGATCGGCGCGCCTGCGCGACGTATCGAAGCCGAAATCGACCTTGCCCTTGGACTGCGGCCCCCAGTAATTAACGCGGCCGAGATCGTAGAATTTCCGCTCGAAGCCCGACTTCAGGAACGCCTTGAGGCAGCCGAGCAGATAGCGGCGGCGCTCGCCGGAGCCGGCCCAGGGATAGGAGAACAGCGCCTTTAGGATGTAGAAGCGGCGATAGTTGTTCATGACGCCGTCGAGCAGCTCGCCGCGGTCCATCGCGTCCGGCTTCATGATCGGGGTGACGAAATTGTACTTCTCGTAGTCGAAGATCTCGACCTTGTCGCCGAGGTCGCGGAACAGATCGGAGAACGGCCAGGGCGTGTACATCGCCCAGTTGGCGAGATCCGGCTTCCAGTCGCGCGCCATCTGGTAGGTCTCTTCCAGGGTCTCGCGGGTCTCGTTCTCGAGGCCAACGATGAACTGGGCCTCGACGACGATGCCGGCGTCGCGCAAGAGCTGGATCGCCTTCTTGTTCTGCGCGACCGTGGTCTCCTTGTTGAAGCGGTCGAGCTTCATCTGCGCCGCGGCTTCCGTCCCCAGCGAGACGTGGATCAGGCCGGCCTTGCGGTACAGCGGCAGCAGCGCCTCGTCGCGCAGGATGTCGGTGACGCGGGTGTTGATGCCCCAGAGGATCTTGAGGTCGCGGCGGATCAGCTCCTCGCAGAAGGCTATGAACTTCTTCTTGTTGATGGTCGGCTCCTCGTCGGCGAGGATGAAGAAGCCGACATCGTGCTCGCGCATCAATGTCTCGATCTCATCAACCACCTTCTTCGGGTCGCGGATGCGATAGTCGCGCCAGAATTTCCATTGCGAGCAGAAGCTGCAGGTGAACGGGCAGCCGCGCGCCATGTTGGGGATGGCGACCCGCTTGTTCATCGGGATGTAGATGTACTTGCTCCATTCGAGCACGCTCCAATCCGGCGTGATCGCATCGAGGTTCTTCACCGTCGGCGCCGCCACCGTCGCCACGACCTCGCTGCCGTCGCGATAGGCGATGCCCTTGATGCTGCGGCGGTCCGTCGCCCAGCGGCCGTCCTCGCGGGCGCGCATCAGGTCGACGATGATCTCCTCGCCCTCGCCGCGCACGATGGCGTCGATCCACGGCGCCTCGGTCAGCACCTGCTGATACATGAAGGTGGCGTGGATGCCGCCGAGCACGGTCAGTGCGTCCGGGTGCTCCTCCCGAGCGATCTCCAGAAGACGCTCGGCCTTGTAGATGGAGGGCGTGATCGCGGTGCACCCGATCACGTCAGGCTTTTCGCTGCGCAGGATGGCGCGGACCTGATCCTCGGAGAGATCGTTGGTCATCGCGTCGATGAAGCGGAGGTCGGTGAAGCCGGCCGCCTTCAGCGCGCCAGAGATATAGGCCGCCCAGGCGGGCGGCCAGTTGCCGGCGATCTCGGCGCCGCCGGAGTGATAATTCGGATGCAGCAACAAGATCCGCACGGCGTTCTCCCCGACTATCAATTTGTCTATCAATCTTAACGTCAAGATCGATTGACAATTTGATCTGACTCAAACGCCGCGCGAAGCGTCACCTCATGCCGCTTGCGCGAGACCCATCTCGGCCCAGATCTCCGAGAGTGCCGCAACGAGATGCTCGATATCCGCATCGGAATGATAGGGCGACGGCGTGATGCGCAGCCGTTCGGTGCCGCGCGGCACCGTCGGATAGTTGATCGGCTGCACATAGATGCCATAGCGCTCGAGCAGGATGTCGCTGATCCGCTTGCACAGCACAGGATCCCGCACCATCACCGGCACGATGTGACTGGGATTGTCGAGATGGCTGACGCCGGCCTCGTCGAGCCGGCGGCGCAGCCGAGCGACGCGGTCCTGGTGCCGGGCGCGCTCGGCATTGCTGGCCTTCAGATGCCGGATGCTGGTCAGCGCCCCCGCCGCCACCGCCGGCGGCAGCGAGCTGGAGAAGATGAAGCCGGAGGCAAAGCTGCGAACGAAGTCGCAGACCGTGTTGGAGGCCGTGATATAGCCGCCGATCACGCCGAACGCCTTGGCCAGGGTACCCTCGATCACGGTCAGGCGATCGGCCACGCCGTCGCGCTCCGAGATGCCGCCGCCGCGCGGACCGTACAGGCCGACGGCGTGGACCTCGTCGAGATAGGTCATGGCGTTGAACTCGTCGGCGACGTCGCAGACGTCCGAGATCGGCGAGATGTCGCCGTCCATCGAATAGACGCTCTCGAACGCGATCAGCTTCGGCGCCTTGGGATCGAGACCCGACAGCTTGTCGCGGAGATCGGCGACGTCGTTGTGGCGCCAGATCCGGGTGTCGCAGCGGCTGTGGCGGATGCCCTCGATCATCGAGGCGTGGTTGAGCTCGTCGGACAGGATCACGCAGCCGGGCATGCGCGAAGCCAAGGTCGACAGCGACGTCCAGTTCGAGACATAGCCGGAGTTGAACAAGAGCGCAGCCTGCTTGCCGTGGAGATCGGCGAGCTCCTCCTCCAGCAGGACATGATAGTGGTTGGTGCCGCTGATGTTGCGGGTGCCGCCGGCGCCGGCACCGCAGCGGTCGAGCGCCTCGTGCATCACCTCCAGAACCTTGGGGTGCTGGCCCATGCCGAGATAGTCGTTGGAACACCACACCGCGACATCGCGCTCGCCATGGGGGCCACGATAGGTCGCACGCGGGAAGGCGCCGGCCTTGCGCTCGAGGTCGGCGAACACGCGATAGCGTCCTTCGCGCCTGAGACCGTCGAGCTGGCGGCGGAAATAGTCTTCGTAGTTCATGGTACTCCCCCCTGTGCTGTCGTGTTCGGATCGACCGGCGGCGTGACCGGCACCGCGGCCAGTCCGGTGATGGTTTGCGCCTGCGCGTCAGCGCGGGCCTGGCGATAGGCTTGGCGGAATTGCTCTTCGAGCCGCTGCCGTGCTGCGGCTGCTGCATTCTTCTGAACAGAGACGGGACGCTCGGCCTGCGGCGCAGGAGAGACTACCGCGAGCACCGGCCGGACCAAAGGCGTCGCGGGCACTGGTGCGGGAGCGGCAGCCACGACCGCCATCGCAGGCACGGCAGGCTCGACTGGCGCGCTCCAGCGCCACAGATTGATCACCGGCATCGGCAGCGCCATGAAGCCATGCTCGAGCAGGCCGAGCGCGATCAACGATGCGAGCAGTGACAGCGCGACGCCGTCGAACGATGACGTTGCGCCGATCGCGGCAGCGGCGACCATCACGGTCGCGGTGGTCGCCGCGGCAATCGAGAACGGGAACAACGGGTTGGTGGACTTCTTTGCAAAATAGCTGCGCATGAAGCGGACCTGCTGCGGCAGCAGCTCGTCGTTCAGGGTGCGCACGCCAAGGAACAAATTGATCTTCGCGCTCTGCCTGAGCACCAGCAGCGCGGCGAAGGTCCACCAGCTGAGACGGTTGGGCGCGCCCGATGTCACCGCGAAGACGAGGCCCGCGGTCGCGATCAGCGCCAACTCGTGATAGGCGATCGCCTGCAGCGCGAAACCGACGCGCGAGGCCGGTGTGCAGTCCCGCGGGCACGACTCGGGCCGCGGGCCGGTGATCCAGCCGGCGAGCAGCGACATCTCGACCGTGCCCCACAGGAGAATGGCGCAGGTGAAGGCGCAATAGGCGTTGGCATCCTCCGCCGCCTGGCTCGACACCGCGACGCCCGACAGGGCCGCGACGAACGCCGCGGCCGTGCCCCATTTGAACGCGGCCGGATGGCGGGCGGCGAGCCCGACCAGCGCCAGCACGGCGCCGGTCGAGAACCACCAGACGAACACGACGTAGGGAATGGCAATCGCGGTCGCGCCCATGGCCGGCTCCTTGTCACCAGGCGGGTTGCAGCCTGATCTCCCGTGGCAGCTCGTTGCTCTTGGCCGGCAGCATGTACAGCCGGCCGAAGGTCAGCGCCGCCTTGAGCGGCAGCACGGCGCGCTTCAGCGTGCCCATGATGCCCCCCTGTGCCTTGGCATCGGCAATCGCCTCCGACACCTGGCGCAGCTGCTTCAAGCCGGCCCAGAAGCGCGGATTATCGATCTCCAGCATGACCGGGAAGACCTGACGCGAGATCTCCGAGGTGATCCGGAACACGCGCATGTCGTACTCGTCCACCGGCATGCCGAGCGCCTCGTAGAAGGCGGGGCGCATGTGGTCGCGGACATGCATCGTCGCGAACACCGCGAGCAGGAAGAACTTGATCCACAGCTTGTTGAGGCCGCTGAGCAGCTTCGGATCGGCGCGCATGAGAAGCGCGAACGCCTCGCCGTGCCGGAACTCGTCGTTGCACCACCGCTCGAACCACTTGAAGATCGGGTGGAACTGGCGCTCCGGATGCCGCTCCATCTGGCGATAGATGGTGATGTAGCGGGCGTAGCCGATCTTCTCGGACAGATAGGTCGCGTAGAAGATGAACTTCGGCTTGAAGTAGGTGTACTTCTTCGTCTTGGTGAGGAAGCTGAGGTCGACGCCGATGCCGTGATCCTTGAGGATCTCGTTGATGAAGCCGGCATGGCGCGCCTCGTCGCGGCTCATGAACTGGAACAGCTCGCGGATATCGGGATTGGTGATCCGCTTCTTGATCTCGGCATAGAGCACGCAGCCGGAGAACTCGGCGGTCAAGGACGACACCAGGAAGTCCTTGAACTCCATGCGAAGCGCCTCGGGCAGCTCGTTCAGATCCTTCTCGAATTCCGGCGTGCGCACGAAGTGCTTGCGGTTGTGGTCGGCGCGCAGCTCGGCCATGACCGCATCCCATTCGCGGCGCACCAGGTCGACGTTGAGCCGGTCCATCGCCGCAAAGTCGGTGGTGTAGAAGCGCGGCGTGAGGATCGTGTCCTCCAATGCCATCTTGGTGGAGATGTTGCCGCTTCCGCCTTCCATCGCGATCATCTGACCCTCCCGTCCGAAAAGCTGACGTCGTACAATTCCGTGAGCTCGAGATAGCCCGCGACATGCATCATCAGGCGCTTCAAGGGACCTGCCCGCACCACCGTGGCGGTGCGGCGCAGGTTGAGCTGCTCGCCGAACTTCACCACGATCGGCGCGCCCTGGATCAGCACTTCGTCGCCCGGACGAATGTTGACGTCGCGGTCGAGCGTGACATGGGCATGCAAGGTCTCGGAGGTCTGCTCGATCTCGATGCTGCAGCCGATGTCGAAGCGGCGCGGCCCGGCGGCCCATAATCCTCTCATCGCGGCTCTCCCATCGCCATCAATCCCGTGAACCGGCGCATGTTGTCGGCGCCGAACGGCGCGAGATCGATCCGCCGGCCGGTGGCGGGATCGTCCAGTGTCAGATGGCCGTCGGACCAGCGGTTGATCGTGAACGCCGGGCCCGATCCGATCGCGTGACGCTGGCGGTCGAAGGCCATGCTGCGCAGCACGGTGCGCAGGAAGCCATCGCCGCCGGCCTCGACCACGGTCACGAGCTTGCCGCTGTCGGGCGACACCACCGCAATGCCGCCATCGGCACGGTCCTCGAACCGCAGCGCCGTCGACTGCACCGCCGTGACGTGGTCGTTGCGCACCGTGCCGATACCCGTGACCCGGCCGACGCCGGCCGCGAGCAGGGCAAAGGCGACCAGCGCGAAGGCCGCGCGGAGCGCGCCCTTCGGAATGATGATCTCGGCTTCGGCATGGCTATCGGCGTTGCTCATCGCGCCCTCCTCCCGATCACGCCGCGCTGGCGACCGCCGCCGGCGGTGCGCCTTGCGACTGACCATTGGCTGTCGGCAGCGGCTGCGCGGCGACGGCGCCATCCGACGCCGCAACCAGCGCCTTGGCAAAAATCTCGGCGACGTTGCGGGCGTCCGGAACGCCGCGCAGCATCGGCTCGACCTCGTTCAGCCGCCACGGCCGCGCATGCGGCCACAGCAGCAGATACGACAGCCGCTGCAGCGCGGTGACGCCGAGCGGCAGATCGCCGGAGCCATCGGAGAACAGCTTCGCATCCGCCCGTGCCACCTGCTTGAACGGCACGTTCAGGGTCATCGGCAACACGGCGCCGAACTGCAGCAGTACGCGCCGGCTGGTAATGGTATAGCGCGTGGTGCGGCTGTAGAGCACCGCGAGCCCGGTGAGCAGCAGCGTCGCCAGTGCCACCGGCGTCACCAGCGACGAGGCGCCGACGACCGAGGCCGCGAGCGGCTGATGATCGAGCACGCCCGCCACAACGCGCGCGCCGAACAGCGCCGCGAAATAAGCCAGCACGAGGCGCAGGTGGAACACCCGCAGCAGCAGCGCCTTCACCGTGGGCTGTCCCTGCCAAAGCAGCCGCTCGCCCTCCGGCAGCATCAGCGTGTCCATCTCCCTGCGCGTACTCACAGCAGCGGCTCCTGCCGTGCAGCAGTCGCGTAGAGATGACCGCCGCCATAGTAGCCGACGATCTTGTCTTCCTCGAGCTTGGTGACCTGGTCGGGGTTGGCAAGGCCCGGCACGCTGGCGAATTGCGAGCCGAGGATGGCATCGACCAGCACCGCCTTACGCGACCTGTCGACGATGGCCATGGTCATCGGCAGCAGCACGTGACGTCCGACGATGCCGTCGACCTCGACCTCGAGGTATCGGATCAGCATCTCGGCGCGGTCGATCCAGACCTCCCGAACCTTGCCGCCGAGCCTGCCGTCGCAACCCAGCACTGGCATGCCGCGCGGATCCGGATCTTCGGAGGCGATGAAGATGCTGCCGTCGACGCGCAGCGGCACGATCGCAGGGATGTTGTCGATGGTCAGCTCCGGCTCGTCCTTGCGCGCGGCAAAGGAGCCCGGACCGACACCGTCGAGCATCGGATTGCCGGTCGGCAGGTAGGGCGTGCCCGGCCAGGGATACATCGGCGTCACCGGCGCATCGGCGCGGTCGTTGTCCCAGTTCGGCAGGGTCGCGGTGCGGCCGCCATGCATGTGGTAGGTCTTCGGGCTCGGCGGGGTCGGGAAGCCGTGACCGCTCGAGGCGGTCCGGCGGCCGACGCGGCCCTCGAACTGCAGCGGATAGCCTTCGCGCTTGTCCTCGGTGCGCAGGTAGAAGATCAGGGCTGCGAAGAACACCCAGAACCCGTAAAGCACCACCTGGGCGACATCGATGTAGCTCGTGAAAGACGTCTGCATGGTTTCCTCCCCGACCGGGCTAACCTGGAAATTCAGCGATTCCGAATTGTAGTTGCTGCGGCTCCGCCGCTCGCCGCCGCACCAGCGGTCCGATGACCGCAAGCGTGACGAACAGCAGCGCGATTTCGACGTGGTAGACGATGCTGTAGCCGGTCGCGGGACCGGCAAGGGCGACGCCGAGGCGGCCATCCAGCGCGAGCTGCGACATCACATCGCGAATGGCGCCGCCTCCGGCGATCGCGAGCCCCGCCGCCGTCGCCTGCACCGCGCCCCAGGCACCGAGCGCAAGCCCGCTCTCGCCGTTCTGCACCAGTGCCATCGCCGCCGTCAGCGTGCCCACGGCGAACAGCCCGCCGCCGAACCCGATCAGCGTGGTGCCGATCCGGAACAACAAGGGTGAGGCCAGCGGCGCCGAGAAGATGACAGCAGAGAAGGCGAACAGCCCGACCAGTCCGCCGACGGCGGCGATCCGATAGGGATCGGAGCCCTTGCCGAGGCGGCGCGCGGAGAGACCGAAGCCGGCCAGCGTGCCCGCGGCGAACAAGGCGGTCAGCGCCGTGGTCTCGCCGACGGTCAGATGCAGGATCTCAGCCCCGTAAGGCTCCAGCAGGATGTCCTGCATGGTGAAGCCGGCGGTGCCGAGCCCGACCGCGAGCAGCACGCGTGCCGAGCCACCCGCCTCCCGGAAGTGTCGCCAGGAGTCGCCGAAGCGCGGCCGCTCGCGGGCCGCCGACGTGCGCGACGGATCACGCGCCTCCTGCTTCCACAGCGCGATGACGTTGAGCACCATCTCGGTCAGCGCCGCGCCCTGGATCACCTGGATCAGCCGCATCTCGCTGAACTCGGCTAGCAGCCCACCGAAGGTCAGCGCGCTCGCCATCATGCCGAACATCAGCATCACGTAGAGAAAGGCGACGACGCGCGGACGCGAATGCTCCGGCGCGATGTCGGTCGCGAGTGACAGGCCTGCCGTCTGCGTGGTGTGCAACCCGGCGCCGACCAGCAGGAAGGCGAGCGCCGCACCGAGACGGCCGGCAATCACCTGGCCCGGCGCATCGGCCGACGACAGCAGCAGCAGCGCGAACGGCATGATCGCGAGGCCGCCGAACTGCAACAGGGTGCCCATCCAGATGTAGGGCACCCGGCGCCAGCCGAGTACCGAGCGGTGATGATCGGACCTGAAGCCGATCAGCACCCGCAGCGGTGCGAACACCAGCGGCAGCGCCACCATGGTCCCGACCAGCCAGGAGGGCACGCCGAGCTCCACGATCATGACGCGGTTGAGCGTGCCGTTGAGCAGCACCACCGATATGCCGATCGAGACCTGGAACAGCGACAGCCGCATCAGGCGCGACAGCGGCAGCTCGGTCGAGGCGGCATCCGCAAACGGCAGATAGCGCGACGACAGCCGCATCCACGCCTGCATGATCGATGGTGCGCGTGCGCTCATGCCGGGCGGAGCTCCAGCGCCTGCGAGATATAGAAGCCGTTGGCGATGCGGCGGCTGCGGGCGCAGCGCCAGTCGGCGAGATCGTGATGGTCGGCGATCAGGCGATACAGCTTCTGCTCGGCGACCGGCTCGATCGACGGCGCGCGGTTGCCGCGCGGGAACACGCCACCGACGGCATGCATGACGGCGAGCATCGGCGTGCGCGGCGCATAGGTCATCAGGATCGCGTCGGAGGTGCGAGCGGCCAGACCGGCGACAATCCGCACGGCATCCTCGGCGCGGTAGTGGATGAACGAGTCCATCGCGACGACGAAGTTGAAGCCGCCGTACCTGGGATCGAGCATGTCGCCGGCGACGAACTGAATGGCGTTGCGGCTGATGTCGTCGGGCAGCCGGCGCTGGGCGATCTCGATCAGGGTCGGCGAAATGTCGACGGCGACGACATCGGCGCCGCGACGGGCCGCCTCGATCGAGAAGCTGCCGGTGCCGCAGCCGGCGTCGAGAATGCGCGCGCCGCGCAGATCGAGCGGGAGCCATGACAGCAGCGTCCGCCGCATCTCGTCACGGCCGGCCCGCACCGTGGCGCGGATGCGGCCGACCGGCGCATCCGACGTCAGCCGTGTCCAGGCGGCGACCGCGGTGCGGTCGAAATAGGTCTCCACTTCACTGCGGCGGGCGAGATATTGCGCTGAGGTCATCGGCTGGCTCCACTCAATCAAAGCCAAGGAGATCGAAGATGTCGCGGTCCTTCAGCGGCACCGCCTGCATCGGCTCGCTGCCGGCCAGCAGCGAGGCCGCCAGGCGCAGATATTCGTTCTGGGCACGGTGGACGTCCGGCGAGGGCTCCATCTCGAACAGCGTGCACTTCTTCAGCCGGCTCTTCCGAATCACGTCGAGATCGGGAAAATGCGCCACCGTCTTCAGGCCGGCCCGCTCGTTGAACTTGTCGATCTGGTCCGTCGCTGCGCTACGGTTGGCGATCACGCCGCCGAGCCGCACCGGATAGTTGCGCGACTTGGCCTGGATCGCGGCGACGATGCGGTTCATCGCGAAGATCGAGTCGAAGTCGTTCGCAGCCACGATCAGCGCACGGTCGGCGTGCTGCAAGGGCGCTGCGAAGCCGCCGCAGACGACGTCGCCGAGCACGTCGAAGATCACGACGTCGGTGTCTTCGAGCAGATGGTGTTCCTTGAGCAGCTTGACGGTCTGGCCGACGACGTAGCCGCCGCAGCCGGTGCCGGCCGGCGGCCCGCCCGCCTCGACGCACATCACGCCGTTATAACCCTGGTAGACGAAGTCCTCCGGGCGCAGCTCCTCGGCGTGGAAATTGACCTGCTCGAGAATGTCGATGACCGTCGGTACCAGCCGCTTGGTCAAGGTGAAGGTGGAGTCGTGCTTGGGATCGCAGCCGATCTGCAGCACGCGCTTGCCGAGCTTGGACAGCGCGACCGAGAGGTTCGACGACGTCGTGCTCTTGCCGATGCCGCCCTTGCCATACACCGAGAACACCTTCGCGGTGTCGATGACGACGTTCGGATCGAGCTGCACCTGGACGCTGCCGGCCCCATCGGGGCGCCGCGGCGCCGTTGTCAGCGGCGGTCGTAATGTCACGTTCATGCGGCAACTCCCACGCCTTCGAGGCGATCTTCGAGCTCTTCCCCGGCCTTGCGCAGCACGTCGAGCATGTCAGGGTCCGGGGTCCAGTAGTTGCGCTCATGCGCCTCGATCAGTCGGTTGGCGATCTTCGCGGACGCGGCCGGATTGAGCGAGGCAAGCCGCTCGCGCATCGCGGGGTCGAGCACGAAGGTCGTCGTGATCTGCTGATAGACCCAGGGCGCGACCTGGCCCGTGGTGGCCGACCAGCCGACCGTGTTGGTCACGTGCGACTCGATCTGGCGCACGCCCTCATAGCCGTGGGCGAGCAGCGCCTCGTACCATTTCGGATTGAGCGTGCGGGTGCGGGTCTCCAGCGCCACCTGCTCCGACAGCGTGCGCACCGTGCCTTCGCCGCGGGTCTGGTCGCCGATATAGACCGGCGCCGCCTCGCCCTTGGCGCGCTTCACCGCGCGGCTGATGCCGCCGAGCGTATCGAAATAATGGTCGATGGTGGTGACGCCGAGCTCGACCGAGTCGACGTTCTGATAGGCCGCATCGACGCCGGCCAGCACATGGCCGAGCAACGCGTCGCGCCGGACAGGGCGTCCGTCGGTGCCGTAGGCAAAGCCCTTGCGCCGTGTGTAGACGTCGGCGAGTTCGTCCTCATCGGTCCAGGCGCCGCAATCGATCAGATGATTGACGTTGGCGCCATAGGCACCCTCGGCATTGCCGAACACACGCAGCGACGCATCCGCCAGCTCGCCGCCATGCGCGGCCTGGAACGCGACCGCGTGCTTGCGCACGTAATTCATGTCGGCCGGCTCGTCGGCGGACGCCGCAAGCAGCGCTGCTTCGGCGAGCAACTTGGTCTGCAACGGCATCAGGTCGCGGAAGATGCCCGAGAGAGTGATGACGACATCGATGCGCGGGCGGCCCAACTGCTCCAGCGGGATCAGCTTCGCGCCGCAGAGGCGGCCATAGCTGTCATGGCGTGGCTCGGCGCCCATCAGCCACAGCGCCTGCGCGATCGGCCCGCCCTCGGTCTTGAGATTGTCGGTGCCCCACAGCACCAGCGCGATTGTCTCGGGCAGCTTGTGGCCTTCACCTGCATGGCGGGCGAGCAGCCGCGCGACCTGGCGCTCGGCATCCTTGAGCGCGAAGGCGCTGGGAATGCGGAAGGGATCGAAGCCATGGAGATTGCGGCCGGTGGGCAGCACGTCGGTGTTGCGCAGCAGATCGCCGCCGGGCACGGGGCGGATGTAGCCGCCGTCGAGCGCGTGCAGGATCGCGGGCGTCTCGCCGTCGGTGGCGAGCATCCTGTCGAGCTCGGCACGCTTGGCCGGATCGGCGATGCCGGCGAGGTCGAGCAGCTCGGTCCGCTGCCCCTCGGGCGGCGGCGCGCCGACGACATGCAGGCCATGCGGGATCAGCGAGTATTCCAGCTCCAGCACGCTCGCGGACAGCGCGCCGATGCTGGCATCGCGCTCGTCACCCCACAGCGGCTCGGCCGCGGCAAGATCGACCGCCGCCGCCTGCGCCTGGATCAGCGCCGCGCTGTCGCCCCTCACCTGCTCGGTCGCGTCCGGCGACAGATTGCGCCAGGCGTCGAGCGAGGATTTCAGATCGGCGAGCCCCTTGTAGAGGCCGGCGCGCGTGATCGAGGGCGTGAGATAACTGATCAGGGTGGCACCGCCGCGCCGCTTGGCGAGCGCGCCCTCGGACGGGTTGTTGGACGCGTAGATGTAGAAGTTCGGCAGGTCGCCGATCAGACGCTCCGGCCAGCATTCCGCGGACAGCCCGGCCTGCTTGCCCGGCATGAATTCGAGCGCGCCATGGGTGCCGAAATGCAGCACGGCGTGGGCAAGGAAATCCTCGCGCAGCCAGCGATAGAACGCCGCAAACGCATGCGTCGGCGCAAAGCTGCGCTCGAACAGCAGCCGCATCGGATCGCCTTCGTAGCCGAACGCCGGCTGCAGGCCGACGAACAGATTGCCGAACTGCTCGCCCAGCACGAGGAGGCTGGCGCCATCGGTCTGGTGACGGCCGGGCGCCGGCCCCCACTGCTTCTCGATCTCGGCGAGGTGGCGCTCGCGCCGGACATGCTGATCCACCGGGATGCGCGCCGCGACGTTGGCGGCGGTGCCGAAGCGCTCGGCGTTGCCCTTGAGCACACGCGCACGCAGCGCGTCCACGGTGTCGGGGACGTCGATCGTGTAGCCCGCCGCGCGCAGCGATGTCATTACATTGTGCAGCGACTCGAACACCGAGAGATAGGCGGCGGTGCCGGCGCTGCCGCCGTTCGGCGGGAAGTTGAACAACACCACGCCGAGCTTCCGCTCGGCGCGCGCGGAGCGGCGCAGCTCGACGAGCCTGGCCACACGCGCGGCGAGTTGCGCCGCGCGCTCCGGCAGCGAGGCCATGTCGCGGCCGGCATCGGCCATCGCCGAGCGGCCGCCGAACACGGTCGGGCCGACGGCGCCGTCGAGCTCGGGAATCGCGACCATCATCGTCGCTTCAACCGGCGTCAGCCCGCGCGCGTCATCGCGCCACTGCTCGACGGTCTGGAATTCGAGCGGATGCGCCGCGATCAGCGGCACGTCGAGGCCGGCCATCACCTCTTCCGCGGCGCGCGCGTCATTGTAGGCGGGGCCGCCGACCAGCGAGAAACCGGTGAGCGAGATCACGGCATCGACGGTGGCAACGCCGTCCTTCTGGAAATAGCGCTCGATCGCCGGGCGCGAGTCCAGCCCGCAGGCGAACACCGGAATGACCGCAAGCCCGCGCGCCTCCAGCGCTGCGATCACGCCGTCATAATGCGCGGTGTTGGCGGCGAGCAGATAGGAGCGCATCAAGATCACGCCGACGCGGCCGGCCGGCTTCGCCAGGGCCGGCAACTGGTCGGCGCGCTCGATGATCCGCGGCGACAGCCGCGGATGATAGAGGCCGACATCCGGATAGGTCACCGGCTCGGCCGCGTTGGTCTCGCCACGCAGCGCGGCGCGCGGGCCGTCGGCGTAGCGGCCGACCAGGAAGCGCACCATGTTCGCAAAGTTCTGCTCGGAGCCGGCGAGCCAATATTGCAGCGTGAGGAAGTAGGCGCGCAGGTCCTGCGCGGTGCCGGGGATGTAGCGCAACAGACGCGGCATCCGCTGCAGCATCTTCATCTGGCCCTGGCCGCTGGAATTGCCGGAACGGTTGCTGCCGCGCAGCCGCTTCAACAGGCCGAGCACGCCGGTGGCCGAGCCCGACATCGTCAGCTTGCCGAGCCGCGTCAGCCGCACCACCTCACCGGCCGACAGGCAGCCGATCATCGCGTCGCAATGATCGCGCCGCGCCTGCAGCGCAGGCAGCACCGGCTGGATGTGGTCCTCCATGAACAGCATCGTGGCGACGACGATGTCGCCGGTGGCGATGTCGGCGAGGCAATGTTCGAGCGCGGTCGGATTGCAGCCCCACTCGTCGGCCGCATGCACCTTCAGATCGAGCCCGGGCAGCTCCGCCTGCAACGCCGTGCGCGCGCGCACGGCAGCCGAGGCGAGATGGCTGTCCATCGTCACGATCACCACCCGGATGGGTGTGACGTCAGCGACCGAAATGCGCTTTGGCATCGTACAAGGTCTCGAGCGTGATCAGGTTGACGTTGCGCTCGCGCGCGAATCGTTCGGTGTTGCGGCGGGCCTTGCCGCGCACGAAGAAGGGGATCTTGGTCAGTTCGCGCTCGGCGTCGGACGCCCAGGCAAGCTCGGTGGTGACGTTGGTTTCGACGACGCGCAGCTGCGGCTGCTGCGGCGGCGCGGCCGGTGCTGCGCCGAGATGCGACGGCGCGTGATCGGCGAATTCATGGTCCTCGCGGAACATGCCGAGCAGATGCTCCTCCAGGCCCATCATCAAAGGATGCACCCAGGTGTCGAACAGCACGTTGGCGCCTTCGAACCCCATCTGCGGCGAGTAGCGCGCGGGGAAGTCCTGCACATGGCTCGGCGCCGAGATCACGGCGCAGGGAATGCCGAGCCGCTTGGCGATGTGGCGCTCCATCTGCGTGCCGAGCACGAGCTCGGGGCGCAGCTCGCCGACGCGGGCCTCGACCTCCAGGTAATCATCCGTGATCAGCGGCTCCACGCCGTAGATCGCGGCGGCTTCGCGGATCTCGCGGGCGAACTCGCGGGCATAGGTGCCGAGGCCGACGACCTCGAAGCCGAGCTCCTGCGTCGCGACGCGCGCCGCGGCGACCGCATGGGTCGCGTCGCCGAAGATGAAGACACGCTTGCCGGTGAGATAGGTCGAATCGACCGAGCGCGAGTACCACGGCAGCCGGCTCTCGCTGCGCGCCAGCACCGGCGCGGCATCGACGCCGGCGAGGCCTGCGACCTCCGCAATGAAGTCGCGCGTCGCGCCGACGCCGATCGGGATCGTGCGCGTGAAAGGCTGGCCGAACTGGCGATTGAGCCATTGCGCCGTCGTCAGCGCGATCTCGGGATACAGCACGATGTTGAAATCGGCGCCGGGAAGGCGGGCGAGATCGGCCGGCGTCGCGTTCCACGGCGCGACGACGTTGATCTCGATGCCGAGCTCCACAACCTGCCTGGTCACTTCCGCGAGGTCGTCGCGGTGACGGAAGCCGAGAGCCGTCGGACCAAGCAGGTTGCAGACTGGACGGGCGCCTGTCTTCCTTTCACGGCGGGGGGAGCCATCTGCGGAAGACGCAGCCAACGCCCGTACAATCCGGTAGAGCGTTTCCGAGGCGCCCCAATTCTCCTTGCGCTGATAGGCCGGCAGCTCGAGCGGGATCACCGGAATGGGAAGCTTCAAGGCCTGCGCGAGCCCGCCGGGATCATCCTGGATCAGCTCGGCCGTGCAGGACGCGCCGACCAGCATCGCCTGCGGCTGGAAGCGCTCGTAAGCGGCGCGCACCGCGCTCTGAAGCAGATCCGCAGTGTCGCCGCCGAGATCGCGCGCCTGGAACGTGGTGTAGGTGACCGGCGGGCGGCGGTCGCGGCGCTCGATCATCGTGAACAGGAGATCGGCGTAGGTGTCGCCCTGCGGCGCGTGCAGCACGTAGTGCACGTCGCGCATCGCGGTCGCGATGCGCATCGCGCCAATGTGCGGAGGTCCTTCATAGGTCCAGACCGACAGCTGCATCTCACACCGCCAGTCTGGTTTGACGCAGCAAGGGCCGCGCGAACAGCTCGGCGAGATCGCCGGCCTGCTCAAAACCCTGAATCGGCGTGAAGATCAGCTCGATCGACCATTTGGTCGTGAGACCCTCGGCCTCCAGCGGATTGGCGAGGCCGAGCCCGCACACGACGAAATCGGGCCGCGCGGCGCGGCAACGGTCGAGCTGGCGCTCGACGTCCTGGCCTTCGCTGAGCAGGACGCCCTGGGGCAGGAGGTTCAGCTCGAAGGCGAGATGATCGCGGTGCAGATAGGGCGTGCCGACCTCGACCAGCTCCATGCCGATCTCGCGCGCCAGGAAACGCGCCAGCGGGATCTCGATCTGGGAGTCCGGAAACAGGAAGACGCGCTTGCCGGCGAGCTGCGCGCGGTAGCGCGCCAGCGCGCGCTCGGCCCGCGCCTTCAGCGGCGCGAGGGTCCGCTCGACATGGGGGCGAGAGACACCGAAGGCGTCGGCGGCGGCTGCGAGCCACAGCGCGGTGCCTTCGCCGCCGAGCGGAAATGGCGCAGCGATGCGGCGGCAACCGCGCTCCTCGAGCGCACGTGCGGTGTCGCCGAGGAAGGGCTGCGCCAGCAGCACGCGCGTCTCGGGGCCGATCGCGGGCAGCTCCGAGGAGCGGCGCGGCGGCAGGAAGGAGACCTGGTCGACGCCGATTGCCGCCAAGGTCCGCCTGAACTGGTCCTCGACGACATCGGCGAGCGCGCCGACCACCAGCAGCGATGGCCGCGCAGCCCGATCGGCTGCGGGGAGCACCGGCACCAGCGACGCGAGGCAGGCATCCTCGCCTTGCGTGAACGTCGTCTCGATGCCGCTGCCGGAGTAGTTGAGCACGCGCACATCAGGTGAGAAGCGCTGCGACAGCCGCAGCGCCGCGCGTGACAGGTCGAGCTTGATCACTTCCGACGGGCAGGAGCCGACCAGAAACAGCAGCTTGATCTCGGGCCGACGCGCCAGCAGCTGTGCGACGATGCGGTCGAGCTCGTCATTGGCGTCGACGAGGCCGGCGAGATCGCGCTCCTCCATGATGGCGGTGGCGAAGCGCGGCTCGGCGAAGATCATGACGCCGGCGGCCGACTGGATCAGATGCGCGCAGGTGCGCGAGCCGACGACGAGGAAGAACGCGTCCTGGATCTTCCTATGCAGCCAGACGATGCCGGTGAGGCCGCAGAACACCTCGCGCTGTCCGCGCTCGCGCAGCACGCCATCCGGTGACGATGCAGCTGAAACGGTGCAGGCTTGCGCGTGAATGGTCATGACGCGCGCTCCACGCTGGTGACGGCGGCCGGCGCCATCGCCTCGCCCTGCAGCCGAGCCGCGCGCAGCTTGAGCAGGAATTGCGCGGCGTTGATCGCGTAGGCGGCGTAGGCGGCGAGCACGAGCAGCATCTGCTGCTGGGCGCTGCCGATATGACCGATGATCGCGGCCAGATAGGCCGTATGCAGCGCGATCACCAGCATCGAGAACACGTCCTCCCAGAAGAAGGCCGGTGCGAACAGATAACGCCCGAACACGACCCGCTCCCAGATCGAGCCGGTGATCATGATGGTGTAGAGCAGCGCTGTTTTCAGAACGACCGAGGCGGTCGCTAGCCAGAGTCCCTCGCCGGTCGCGAGATAGCGCGCCACGAGTCCGAGGCTGATCAGGAAGACGAGAAATTGCAGCGGCGCCAGAATGCCCTGCACCAGGGTCCATGGCGTGGCGTCGCGCCGGCGCCTTTCCTCAGGCGTGTAAAGCGCTTGCCGCTTTGCACGCGGCGCCGGTTCAGGGGTGAAGCAGAGCTGGCTCCAGAGCGACGGATCGGTGGCGGATGTGAACTGGGCGTCACACCGTGTGTAAAGATGATTTGACAACATCGGTGCCCAGTGATGCGATGACGACAACCACAGGGGGATTTGTGGTGCATCGCACTCGGTCTGATCAGCGCTACGTTGTGCAGTTCGCAGGTGGCGCATCGCAAATCCCCGAGTGCGAGCCCGATGGGGAAACGCTAGACCTGGGCAGGAAGAGTGTCAATCAAAATTGACGTCAAATAATATTGACGCAACGAGTGACGTGCGCTCATATGGAGGGGAGGCGCTTATGACCGAGCTCAATGAGACAGCCCGATTTCCGCGAGCCCGCTTTCGGACGAAGCGTGGGCAGCCCGGCTTTCATGCGCCTGCATCGCCGCGCATCATCGCGCCGCTGCGCAACACACGTCACCCCCAACTCAACGACGCGATCGAAGCCGAGATCATTCCGCGGCTCGTGATGGCCCATGCCTCCGCGCTCGAACGCGTCCCGGCAATCATCACGGCCTCGGCGCAGGAGGCGGCCGATTTCGCCGAACTCGTGCTGGATGCGGACGATGTTGGCGCGGTGGCCTGCATCCAGGCGCATCGCGATCACGGCGAGACCCTGGAACGCATCTATCTCGATCTCCTGGTCCCCACCGCGAACCATCTGCGCCATCTGTGGGCCGACGACGAGCGCGACTTCGCCGACGTCACGCTCGCGCTGTGGCGGCTGCAGCAGCTGCTGCGGCATTTCAGCTCGGCCTTCTGCGCCGAGCTCTCGGTCGCGCCCGCGGGGCTGCGCGTGCTGCTGACCACGGCGCCGGGCGACAGGCGCGAGCTGGGCCACATGATGTTCGGTCTCGTGCTGGCCGGCGAGTTCTTCCGTCGCGACGGCTTCGAGACCTGGATCGAGCCGGACACGGCCGATCGCGGCTTCGTCGAGACGCTTCGCTCGCAGTGGTTCAACGTCGTCGAGTTCTTCGCCAACAGCGACAAGAAGCTTGACGATCTTGCCTCGAACATAAGGATGGTCCGGCGCGAGTCCTCCAACCAGGATGTCGGCGTGCTGGTCTGCGGTCCTGCTTTTATTGAACGGCCTGAACTCGTTCTCCTGGTCGGCGGCGACGGTGTCGTCTCCGATCCGAGCAGAGAGGCTTCGCAAGCCCGGCACGTCGTGAGTCTTCTGACCGAACGGCGATAGCTGAGGGTGCAGTGAAGATGAATGCTGGAACGAGACTTGCCGCGCGAAGGCTCCTTGACTGGGAGGACAACGGCGTTGGTGAGGGCGTTCAGAGCTCCGAAAGAGTCGCTTGGCGACCTCAATGCGGATGTTGCGGGCATGCTGGTGGCCGCAGCGTCCGACATTGCGCTCGCGCTCGACGCCGACGGCAACATTCAGGACCTGGCTTTTCAACAAGCCGGCCTGCCGCTTGAATTGAGAAACACAGACGCGTGGATCGGCCGATCCTGGCAAGCAACAGTGTCCGAGGAAAGCCAGACCAAGCCAGAGCTGCTGCTCGCCGAAGCCTCCCAGCGCAAGGTGTCGCGCTGGCGCGAGGTGCGTTATCCGGCCGCGCGCGGACCGGACATCCCGATCCTGTTCGCGGTGGTGGCGATCAAGGGCGCGGCGCGCTTCATCGCGGTCGGCCGCGACGTGCGCGCCACCGCCGCGCTCCAGCAGAAGCTGATCGAGGCGCAAGTTGCCATCGAGCGCGACTACTCGCGCATGCGCAACGCCGAATCGCGCTACCGGATCCTGTTTCAGATCACGGCCGAGCCGGTGCTGATCGTCGACGCGGTGAGCCATCGCATCGTCGAGGCCAATCCGGCCGCGGCCGCCCTGCTCGACCATGGCGCCGCCAATCTGATCGGCAAGCTGTTTCCCGACGTGCTGCTGCTCGACGACATGGCGATGTCGCAATCCCTGTCGCTGGCGATCCGCTCGCAGGGCAAGATCGAACGCGCCAAGATCCGGCTCGACGGTGGCCGCGACTATCTGCTCGACGGCACCTTCTTCCGGCAGGACAACTCGTCGCTGTTCCTGCTGCGGTTCTCGCCGCAGACGTCGCAGCCTGCGCTCCCCAGGACGTCCGACGTCAACACCCAGCTCGTGCAGTTCGTCGAAACGGCGCCCGACGGCTTCGTCATCACCGACGTGGACGGCCGCCTGCTGCACGCCAACGCCACCTTCCTCCAGCTTGCCCAGATCGAGAACATGCACCAGATCATGGGCGAGACGATCGACCGCTGGATCGGCAAGTCGGCGATCGATTTCTCGGTTATGCTGACCAATCTGCGCCAGCATGGCAGCGTGAAGCTGTTCTCCAGCGTCGTCCGCGGCGAGCACGGCTCGCCGGTCGACGTCGAGATCTCCGCCAGCACGGTCGGGGCGCCCGGCCAGGCCCGGCTCGGCTTCACCATCCGCAACGTCGGCCCGCGCATCTCCGGCGACGGCGGCGACCACGGCTATATTCCGCGCTCCCGCGAGCAGCTCGCCGAGCTCATCGGTCGCGTGCCGCTCAAGGAGCTGGTGCGCGAGACCACCGACGTGATCGAGCGGATGTGCATCGAGACCGCGCTCAAGCTGACCGGCGACAACCGCGCCACCGCCGCCGAGATGCTCGGCCTCAGCCGACAGAGCCTCTACGTCAAGCTGCGGCGCTATGGCCTGGCCGAGCCGAGCGAAGAAGACAGCCAGTTGGAATAGGGGGAACAGTTGCAATGACCGAGATCGCGCCCGTCCCGCTCGCTCCCCGGCTTCATCCCTCGGCCGTTCTCGAGCTGTTGAAGCCGATCACCTGGTTTCCACCGATCTGGGCGTTCGGCTGCGGCGTGATCTCGTCCGGCGCGCCACTGGCGCCGCGCTGGCCGGTCGTGATCGCAGGTCTCATGCTCGCCGGGCCGATGGTTTGCGCCACCAGCCAGGCCGTCAACGACTGGTTCGACCGCCATGTCGATGCGCTCAACGAACCGGACCGCCCGATCCCGTCGGGCCGCATTCCCGGACGCTGGGGTCTCTATATTGCGCTGATCTGGACGGTGCTGTCGCTCGGCGTCGCCACCCTGCTCGGCACCTGGGGCTTTGCTGCTGCGGCGCTTGGCCTCGCGCTGGCCTGGGCCTACAGCGCGCCGCCGATCCGGCTCAAGCAGAACGGCTGGTGGGGCAACAGCGCCGTCGGCCTCTGCTATGAGGGCCTGCCCTGGATCACCGCGGCGGCGATCATGAGCGCGCAGGCGCCGTCCTGGCCCGTTCTCGCGGTCGCCCTGCTGTATAGCGCCGGCGCGCACGGCATCATGACCCTGAACGACTTCAAGTCGATCGGCGGCGACCGCGTCAGCGGAGTCAACTCGCTGCCGGTGCTGCTCGGCGCCGAGAGGGCCGCGCGCCTCGCCTGCATCACGATGGCGCTGGCGCAGGTTGCGGTGTTGGCGCTGCTCATTGTCTGGAGCCGCCCGGCCCACGCCATCATCGTGGTTGCGCTGATCGCGGCCCAGCTGGTGCTGATGCGGCGGCTGATGACGAACCCGCGCGAGCTCGCGCCCTGGTACAACGGCACGGGCGTGCTGCTCTACGTGCTGGGCATGCTGGTCACGGCCCTCGCGCTGGCGGGGTTGTCGGCATGAGCAACGCTGCGCCCGCTCCTCTGTCCTGGTTCGGCATCGTCAGGCTGGGCCTGGTGCAGACCGCGCTCGGCGCGGTCGTGGTGCTGACCACCTCGACCTTGAACCGCGTCATGGTGATCGAACTGGCGCTGCCGGCGATGATCCCCGGCCTGCTGGTCGCGATCCATTACGCGATGCAGGTGCTGCGGCCCTGGCTCGGCCACGGCTCCGATGTCGGCGGGCGTCGTTTCGCCTGGATCGTCGGCGGCATGGCGGTGCTCGCGGCTGGCGGCCTGCTGGCCGCAGCCGCCACCGCGCTGATGGCGGCCCACCTCGCCGTCGGCCTGGCGCTCGCAGTGATCGCGTTCATCATGATCGGCATCGGCGTCGGCGCCGCCGGCACGTCGCTCTTGGTGCTGCTCGCCAAGCGCACCGCGCCGGAGCGGCGCAGCGCCGCCGCCTCGATCGCCTGGATCATGATGATCACAGGCTTCATCGTCACCACGGCGGTGGCCGGCAAGGCGCTCGATCCGTTCTCCGGCGAGCGGCTGATGACGGTGTCGGGCACGGTGTCGGCCATCGCCATGGTGCTGACGCTGCTCGGCGTCTGGGGCATCGAGCAGCCCGACACCTCTGCCGAGACGACCTCCGCCATCGCGGAGCGGTCGGGCTTCATGCAAGACTTCCGCGAGATCTGCCGGGAGCCGCAGGCGCGGCGCTTCGCGATCTTCATCTTCGTCTCGATGCTCGCCTACAGCGCACAGGACCTGATCCTGGAGCCGTTCGCCGGCAGCGTGTTCGGCATGACGCCGGGCCAGACCACGCAGCTCTCATCGGTGCAACACATGGGTGCACTGATCGGCATGATCCTGATGCCGGCGATGGCGAGCCTGCATGCCGATTGGCGGATGCGGCCGCAGCCGTGGATCATCGGCGGCTGCCTCGCCTCGGCGCTGGCGCTGCTCAGCCTGGTTGCGGCCGCGACCGTCGGCCCGGCCTGGCCGCTGCGCGCGTCCGTGTTGCTGCTCGGCATCACCAACGGCGTCTACGCCATCGCCGCGATCGGCGCGATGATGAACATGGTCAGCGAGGGCCGCGACAACCGCGAGGGCACGCGCATGGGCCTGTGGGGCGCCTCGCAGGCAATCTCGTTCGGCATCGGCGGCTTCGTCGGCACCGCGGCGGCCGACGCCGCGCGCCATTTCATGCCGACGACCGCCTCGGCCTACGCGGCGGTGTTCGCGGCCGAAGCGGCACTGTTCGTCCTCTCCGCCTGGCTCGCGATCTGGATCAAGCGCCCGCGCGAGCCATCACCGACGCTGGCGGCGCAGCCGGCCAATCTGGGAGCCTGACCGATGAGCCCCTCCTCCAGCCCGGAATGCTTTGATGTCGTGGTCGTCGGCGGCGGTCCCGCCGGCGCCACCGCCGCCAATGATCTGGCCCGCCAGGGTCATCACGTGCTGCTGCTCGACAAGGCCGGCCGCATCAAGCCGTGCGGTGGCGCCATTCCGCCGCGGCTGATCGCCGAGTTCGAGATTCCCGACCATCTGCTGGTGGCCCGAATCTCGTCCGCCCGCATGGTGTCGCCGAGCAACCGGGACGTCGACATGCCGATCGACGGCGGCTTCGTCGGCATGGTCGATCGCGAGCACTACGACGAATGGCTGCGCGCGCGCGCCGCCGCAAACGGCGCGATCCGCCGCACCGGGACCTTCAGCCATATCGCGCGCGACGACGACGGCAAGTCGGTGGTGCACTATGTCAGGCGCATGGACGACGGCAGCGTGCGCGAGGACCGTGTGCGGGCCCGAGCCGTGATCGGCGCCGACGGGGCGGTCTCGGCCGTGGCGCGCCAGTGCATCCCCGAAGCCAGCGAGATGCGCTACGTGTTCGCGTATCACGAGATCATCCGCTCGCCGGACCGCAGCCATCCGGTGTTCGATGCCGCGCGGTGCGATGTCGTCTATCGCGGCCGGCTGTCGCCCGACTTCTACAGCTGGGTGTTTCCGCACGGACCGACCACCAGCATCGGCACCGGCAGCGCGCATAAGGGCTTTTCGCTGCGGGGCTCAGTCGCCGAATTCCGCAAGGCCGCCGCGCTCGACGATCTCGAAACCGTCCGCCGCGAAGGCGCGCCGATCCCGCTGAAGCCGCTGTCGCGGTGGGACAATGGCCGCGACGTCGTGCTGGCCGGCGATGCGTCCGGCGTGGTGGCCCCGGCCTCCGGTGAGGGCATCTACTACGCAATGGCCGGCGGCCGCGCGGCCGCCGTCGCCGTTGCCTTGTTCCTCAAGACCGGCGATGCAGCCGCCCTGGCCACCGCCCGCAAATCCTTCATGCGCAAGCATGGCGCCGTGTTCTTCATCCTCGGCATGATGCAGCGCTACTGGTACACGAACGACGCCCGCCGCGAGCGCTTCGTCGCGATCTGCCGTGACAAGGACGTCCAGCAGCTGACCTGGGACGCCTACATGAACAAGGAATTGGTCCGCGCCAAGCCGCTGTCGCATGTGCGCATCTTCTTCAAGAACATCGCGCACCTCACCGGGCTCGCGAGGGCCGCCTAGCGGCTCGCGCAATGGGTGAGCTGTTTCGCGGCCCGCATCTGGTCGACCTGATCCTCGCGGTGGTCGCCGTGGAGTTCGCCGCCGTGGCGTGGATCTGGCAGCGGCACCGCCGCGGCATCAGCCCGCGGGCGCTGTTCCCCAACCTGCTTGCCGGCGTCTTCCTGCTGCTGGCGCTGCGCTGCGCGCTGATCGGGGCGCCTTGGTTCTGGCTCGCAGGCTGTCTGGCGGCCTCGGGTCTCGCCAACGCCGCCGATCTGCGGCAGCGCTGGCGATGAGGGGTCGGTCGATACCGATCACTTCTTCTCGGAGAACGTCTTCAGATACGCGATGACGTCCTTGCGCTGCTGCTCGTTGGCGAGCTTGAACACCATCTTGGTCGATCCAGTGGCCTGATCCGCTTTGCCCTTGTCGGTGAGGAACTTCTTCAGGAAGGCGTTGGGATCTGGGAGGTATGCGAAGATGTTGTCCTCGGTCCAGACCAGCCCGGCCTCGCCGGCATGCTTGTTCAGCTCAGAATAGGCGAAGCCAGGATAGGTCCCGGTAGGCCGGCCGACCACGCCGGTGAGCACGGGACCGACCGCGTTCTTCGCCTCCGGTCCGATCCGATGGCAGGTCATGCACTGCTTGAAGACCTGTTCGCCCTTCGCAGCGTCGCCGCCGTCCAGCGCCAATGCGGCGCCTGCCGACGCTGCAACCACGACGGCCGCGACCAAACCCGCCTTGAGCATGCGCATCCTCCCAATTTGTCGTTCCGTTAGCCCATGCGACATCATCCTTACATTTATCAGTGTCATGATATCTTGTCATTCCCACCCGAGTGAATAAGTCGCAGCTCGAACATGCAATAAGCGCAGGGATACCAACGAAAGCTGGATGCTCCGAAATAAGCCTTGACAGCGAGCGCCCTGCATGGGCTAACGACATTCTCAAGACTCTCAATACGTTAGCGGGATGGGGCGCAACACCTTCAAAATGCGCGCCAAATGAACTGGCCGCGATCCCCCGAGCGTCTCAAGAGGGTGCCAAGATAACGGGTGCCAAGACCATGGCCGAGTTTCACGGTCCACGACCCGACGTGACATTGCTGCTGGACATGGACGGCGTGATCCGTGAGGCGACGCTGTCGCCGAACATGTCAGCCGAGAATGTCGACATCTGGCTCGGCCGTCCCTGGTCCGAGATCGTCGATGATGCGAGCGAGAAGATCGAGCGCATCATGCAGGACACCAGGCGGACCGGCATTTCCGCGTTCCGACAGATCACGCAGCGATTCCCGAGCGGTCTCGAGCTGCCGATGGAATTCACCACCGTGCTACTCGGCGGCCGGGCCGGCATGCTGGCGATCGGCAAGAATCTGCAGGCGGTCGCGGAGCTCCAGGCCCGGCTGATCTCGGCCCAGCAGACCATCGAGCGCGACTACTGGAAGCTGCGCGAGATCGAGACGCGCTACCGCCTGGTCATCGAGGATTCCAACGAGGCTGTGCTGCTGACGAAGGTGTCGGATCTGCGCATCGTCGAAGCGAATCGGACGGCGGCAGCCGCGCTCGGCGTTTCAAGCCGGCGCCGGGACAATCTGGTGGGCCGCGAGTTCCTGCAGGAGATCCCGCAAAAGGATCGCGAGCCGGTGGAGCTGATGCTGAGGCGCGTCCGCGACCAGGGCAAGGCGCCGGGCATCGTGATTCACCTCGGCCAGGACACCGCCCCCTGGATGCTCCGGGGATCGCTGATGAGCAGCGACACCGCCCCGATGTTCCTGCTGCAGATGGCGCCGATCGGCAAGGCCGCGCAACCCGGACCGCTGCCCGACGATCCCGAGGCGCTGATCGACAATCTTCCCGATGCCGTCATCAGCATCGATGGCACCGGTGTCGTCAAGCGCGCCAATCGGGCCTTCCTGGAGCTGGTCGAGGTCGGATCGAAAGAGGCGCTGATCGGCGAGAAGCTCAGCCGGTGGCTGACGCGCCCCGGCGCCGACCTTTCGGTGCTGATCTCCAACGTCGAGCGCCATGGAGCCGTCCGGCTGCTGTCGACCACGATCCAGGGCGAGCTCGGGACCGAGACCGAGGTCGAGATCTCGGCCGCCGCCCATGGCCTCGACGGCCAGCGCCGGATCGGCCTGGTGTTGCGCAACATCGCCAGGCGGTTGTCGCCCACGGCGGAGCATGACAATCTGCGGGTCGCCCTCGCGGGCATCAACGAATCGGTCGGCAAAACACCACTGCGCGACCTGGTGAGGAGCACGGTCGAAGTCGTCGAGCAGCATTACGTCCGCGCTGCGCTCGAGCTCGCCAACGGGAACCGGACGTCGGCTGCCGAAATTCTCGGCCTCAGCCGCCAGAGTCTTTACGCCAAGCTCGATCGGTATAATCTGAGCCAGCTCGAAGAAAGCGACGAGGAAACCGAAAAGGGGAGATAGTTGCCCGTTCCGCTGACAACGCCGGCCTTCGGCCACGCTACTCTTGCGGATTGCGAGCGTGAACAGATTCATCTCGCAGGCTCGATCCAGCCGCACGGCATTCTCCTGGCGGTCAAGGAGCCCGACAACATCGTCATCCAGGCCAGCACCAACGCGGCCGCCTTCCTCAACACCGGCTCCGTGGTCGGACGTCCGTTACGCGATCTTGGCGGCGATCTCGCGCTGCAGATCCTGCCGCATCTCAACAGCCCGCTCCATCTGGCTCCGATGACCCTGCGATGCACCGCCGGGGCGCCGCCGCGCCGGGTCGACTGCACGCTTCACCGGCCCTCGAATGGCGGGCTGATCGTCGAGCTGGAGCCGGCGACGAAGACGACCAACATCGCGCCTGCGCTCGACGGCGCCTTCCACCGCATCACCTCGGCCTCATCGCTGCTCGGCCTGTGCGACGAGACGGCGACCATCTTCAGGGAGATCGCCGGCTACGACCGCGTCATGGTCTATCGCTTCGACGAAGATGGCCATGGCGAGGTGTTGTCGGAGCGGCGGCGGCCGGATCTGGAGGCCTTTCTCGGCAACCGCTATCCGGCGTCCGACATTCCGCAGATCGCGCGCCGGCTCTACGAGCGCAACCGGGTGCGCCTCCTGGTCGACGTCAACTACAGGCCGGTGCCGCTGCAGCCGCGCATCTCGCCGCTCAACGGCCGCGATCTCGACATGTCCCTGAGCTGCCTGCGCAGCATGTCGCCGATCCACCAGAAATATCTGCAGAACATGGGTGTCGGCGCGACACTGGTGTGCTCGCTGATGGTCAGCGGAAGGCTGTGGGGACTGATCGCCTGCCATCACTATGAGCCGCGCTTCGTGCCGTTCGACATTCGCGCGGCAGGCGAGGCGCTGGCCGAGACCTGCGCGATCCGGATCGCGGCGCTGGAGAGCTTTGCCCAAAGCCAGTCCGAGCTGGTCGTGCGCCGGCTGGAGCAGCGGCTGGTCGAAGCGGTGTCGCGCGACGGCGAATGGCAGGCCGCGCTGTTCGACGGCTCGCAGTCGCTGCTGCAGCCGCTCGGTGCCAGCGGCGCGGCGCTGCTGTTCGAGGGCCAGGTCACGACCGCCGGCGACGTCCCGTCGACGCAGCGCATCCGCGACCTCGCCGCCTGGCTCGATCGCCGGCGCAACACTCCGGGAGCAGCCCCCGAGGGCTTGACGGCGACCAGCTCGCTGACGCTCGATGAGCCGTCCTTTGCCGACATCCGCTCGATCGCCAGCGGCTTGATCGCCGCTCCGCTGTCGGCGAGCGAGGGCGAGTATCTGTTGTGGTTCCGGCCGGAGCAGGTCCGGACGGTGACCTGGGGCGGCGATCCGCTCAAGGCCGTCATCATCGGCGACGATCCGTCGGATCTGTCGCCACGGCGCTCGTTTGCGAAATGGCATCAGCTGGTCGAAGGCAAGTCCGAGCCGTGGTCGAGCGCCGAGCTCGCCTCCGCCCGCGTGGTGAGCGAAACGGTCGCCGACGTGGCGCTGCAGCTGCGTTCGGTCCGCATGGTGATCGCGCAGGACCAGCTCGCCACGATCAGCGCCCAGGTGCTGCGCTCGGAGCAGCCGGTCATCATCGCCGATGTCGAGGGCCGCATCCTGCTGATGAACGAAGCGTTCGAGCAGCAGCTGCGCGCCCCGCATCCGCACATCCCGCATCTGCGCGATCTCGGCAGCTACTGCACGGCGCCGGCGGAATTCCGCGCCAATCTCGACGACCTCATGCGCAACAAGCGGAGCTGGCGCGGCGAGCTGACACTGACGGGCGGCGCCTCGCCGCAACGGCCGTTGATGGTGCGCGCCGACCCGGTGATCGCACCGTATGATCGCGTGCTCGGCTTCGTGCTGATCTTCTCGGACTTGACCGAACGCAAGACCGCCGAGGCGGCCCGGGCGCGCTTCCAGGAAGAGATCGACGGCGCCCGCCGGCCGACGCTGCGGCTCGATCAGAGCGCAAGCCTGATCTACAAGGAGCTCGCTGCCTCCACCGTGGAGAACGCGCAGCTCGCGGCGCTCGAGGTGACGCACGGTGCACAGGCCGGCAGCATGCCGGAGATGCTGGAGAGCATCCGCAATTCGACCACGCGGACGCTGGAGATCCTCGAGCACCTGGTGTGGTACCGCTCGCAGAGCGAGGAGTGACGGCGGGCCGCAGCTCTCGTCCGGGCGACCTCGACTGCCTTGTCCGTCCTGTCTCCGGAGAGCCAATCTGGATTCGAAAATCTCCCGACGTCGGCCTCTGCGATCCAAGTTGCGGCTGGGCCGAATTGGAAGGGCATATGCGATTGCCCTGTCGGAAAGGAGGAGCGGAGCCCACCGCCCCCGGGGGAGGACGCGGGATCTCACGCGATCGTATTCGACCAAACCGATGGCGAAGGATCAATCAGGCCTCCGCACATCACGTTCTCAGCCCGGCCGCCTCCTGCAGCGCTTGCGACAGCGTGATGTTCATCTCGAACGCCAATGCCGCCTCCTCGACGACGGTCTCATGCTCCGCCATCGCCGCGCCGGCCTGCTCCAGCACGTCGCGGTAGTCGTCCTTGAACTGCGGGATATCAGCGATCTCGGGGAATTCGTAGAACGACGTCGCCTCGGGCCGCAGCTCGAGCGAACGCGCGAGAATCCTCTTGATGATCTGACCGCCGCTGAGATCACCGAGATAGCGCGTATAGGCATGCGCCAGCAGCCGATGGCCGGAGCCGGCTCCCGCTTCCTGGATGGCCCGGACGTAGGCGATGGCCTCGGGCAGCAGCGGCAGATGGCTCGCATCGAACCACGCAAGATCAAGCTTGATCGCAGCACTGCGATGCAGCTCCGGCCGCACGATGCGGCCCATCACCGGCGTTCCCTGATGGCGGAGCAGCTCCGCTTCGAGCGTCTCGTAGACCGGCAGCAGATTGCGCAACAACAACGCGTAGGCCTGCCGCGTGCCGCGCCCCCGCAGCAGCTCGGCGACGATCCCGGTCCGCTCCGCGGTGACGTGCAGCGTCTTGGTACGCTCGCGCATCGCCTGCAAGAGACTGGCCGGGCGCGCGCTGCGTCCGGCCGTCTCGATCCGATCCAATTCGACTCTGTCCAACATGCCTCGACCTGCAGCAGTCAGCGCGGCGGCGCCAGCCCGTGTTTCACGCCCCAGTCGAACCAGCTGTCGACGACGGTGCCCGACAGTAGGATACCGATGCCGCCGGTCAAGGGACAAAGCACGGCGAACCACCAGGCCCAGCGATGGATCGATTCGGCCGTGGCATTGAAGCCCATCGTCCAGCGCCAGAACAGCGCACCGCGTTCGAAGGCCGTGCCGCGGTCGACGATCTGCTCGAGCTCACGCTCGCCGCCGTATCGGCTGATCGCGAGCACCGTCGCGCCATGCATCGCGAACAGCAGCGCCGATCCGTACAGGAAGGCGATCGAGAGCATGTGGAATGGGTTGTAGAACAAATTGCCGTGGGTGATGGAGAAGTTGTTGGTCCAGTCGAGATGCGGGAAGATGCCGAACGGCACCGCCTCGCTCCAGCTCCCCATGAAGATCGGCCGGATGAAGCCGAGCACCAGATAGAGCCAGATCGCCGCCGCGAACGCCCACGACACATGCGTGCCGAGGCCGAGCGCCCGGGCGCGGCGATAGGTGCGCGCCCACCACAGCAGGATCGACGTCGTCAGGAAGAAGCCGGCCATCAGCCACCAGCCGCCCTCCTGCAGCGGCGGGAAGATCTGCAGGCCATATTCCGGCGCCGGCGGCTGCAGCGCCAGCCACGGGAACTGTCGAATGAACTCGAGCGGGCTCCAGTTCACCGACGCCAGCATGTTGAGACCGATGATCTCGATCGCGACGAAGCCGGACATCAGCGAGGCGAGGCCAAGGAAGCCGAGATAGACCGGCCCCACCTGGGCGTCGCCGACCTTGCCGAACCAGTAGTTGAAGCTGCCCTTGCCGAGCCGCTCCCAGATTCCGGGCTCGATCGGGATGCCCGGGTAGATCGCACTGCGAACTTGGATCTGCGTGAAGATGTTCTGGTATTGGGCCATGGTGACCTCTCCTTGAACTCATTGCGGCGGCGACCAGATCGGGACCCTGCGCCACCACTCCCACCAGTCCGACCAGGCATTGCCTTCCGGCAGCAGCCAGGCGGGACCGGAGATGACGATGCACACCGCGCTGAAGAACACGGCCGACAGCGCCAGGAACAGGCCGACCCGGTGGATGCCGAGCGTGCCGACCGAATAGCCGATCAGATCTCGGAACATCGTGTTCTCGTGCTCTGGCGACTTCATCTCCTCACCCCGGCCCGGATTGCTGGCCGAGAGGATCAGTCCGCCGTGCAAAGCGAGCGCGAGACACGTCGTGAAGAAGAACGTGATCGCGATCATGTGCGCGGGGTTGTAGTGGAAGTTGCCGAACTGATAGCCGGTGTTCGACACCCAATCGAGATGGGTGATGATGCCGTAGGGGAAGGCGTAGCTCCACGAGCCCATCAGCACCGGACGGATCACCTCCAGCGTGAAATAGGCGAAGATCGCAAAGCCGAAGGCGACCGGCACGTGATAGCCGATCGCGAGCTTGCGGCAGATCTCGACCTCCCGCAGCGCCCAGGAGACGAATGCGCCATGCGCGCACACCGTGATGAGCTGCCAGAAGCCGCCCTCGGTGAGGGGCGCGAACGACAGCCCGTATTTGGCATCGGGTGGATTGATGCTGATCTGCCAGAGATTCCAGGTCGGTCCAAGCGCCGTGGCGTAGAGGATCAGCGCCACGCCGACGAAGGTGAAGAAGATCGTCGTCACGCCGAAGAAGCCGACATAAAACGGTCCGACCCAGAAATCGAAGAGGTCACCGCCGATCAACGTGCCGCCGCGGACGCGGTATTTTCGTTCAAAGCTGAGCATTGCCATCGGTCCTGCCTCCGCTGCCCGTCGCTCGATATGCTGCGTGTCGTATCGTCGTGTCGTGAATTCGTGGACAAAAGGATTTGGGAAGCGGGCGAACGGGGTCTGCCGCCGTCGCCCGTCCGCTTCCCTCTGGTCGTCGAGCTGTTAGCTGAGCTTCAGCGGGGTCGCCGGCTCGGAGATCGACGACGTCTTCGCTGCACGCGGTCCCTCCAGCCAGTTGAACCGGTTGGTGCTGAGCAGGATGAAGTGAATCACCAATGCCAGCCCGAACAGGAACACGCCGAGAGCCACGAGAACCCTGCGGGGATCGAACAACAACCACAAGCGCCACATAGTTTTCTCCTTTCGATCAGGTCAGGTAGGAGAGCACGATATTGGCGTAGTGGGTCGCCCCATCCAGCGCCGCCGCCTTGTAGCCAGTCGGCCCGGGCAGCCAGGGACGCCACATCCAGGCGAGAATGTGGGCGACGATCGCAACCGCCGTGAAGACCACAAAGCTCGTCATGAAGATGCTATGGAATTCCCTCGCCTCCGCTTCGGTCAGCCCCGACAGAGAGCCTCCCTTGTTTGGTACGTCCACCATAGTGGTACCTCCTGGTGTTGGCCTTTCGGCCGGATGCCACTCACCGAGATGAGCGGCGTCGAAGCGTCATCCCGTCACCGGGATGACATCCATGCGGCGAGCCGCACGAATTCCCTGCAATACTGAGAGAGCGAACTCACAGCTCCCGAACTCAAAGTCCCATGAAGGACGAGGTCGCGCAGTTCGCGGCCTTGATCCTTGCTTCACCGACGATCGCGCCGAGCGGCGCGGGCCGGTGGCCGGTGATGATGGAGCCGATCCGGCGCAGCACGCCCTCGACCATCAGCACGGCGAAGCACACCGCGTAGACCAGGAGATAGTCGATGCGCTCGCGCGATCTCGGCGCGACGTCACGATCAATGCGCTCGTATAACGACATCGTCCTCTCCCTGTCCGCTATCCTCGTGCCCTACGCGGCCTGGCCCGTTGCGAGCTGCGACCGCGCATGCGCGAGAACATCTTCCGTCACCTTGTCCAGCCCCGCCTGGCGCGCGCCGCGTTCCGCCGCGTCGCGCAGCCGCTTGGCCGCCGAAATCCGCACCAGCACCGGCTGTGTCTCGATGATCTGGTCGAGCGCGAGCTTGGCCCCGTCATCCCATGGCAGCTCGCGCTCGAGCCGCGCCGGCGTCGCCGCGATCTGGTCGAGCTGGTTGGCGAGCGGCAGGATGTTGAACAGCGCATCGAACAGCGCGTTGCAGACCTCCTGCACCACGTAGGTCGCGCCGGCGTAACCCATGAACGGCGTGCCGGTGTGGCGGCGGATCACCGTGCCCGGGAACGAGGCCGGGATGTAGATCGACCGGTCGCCGGCTTCCGCCGCATACATGCGCTCGTTATAGCTGCCGAACAGCACCAGCGGCGGCCGCTCATGGACGAGCTTGCGGATGGCGTCGTTGTCGGTCTTGGCGCCGGCGCATCGCGAGATCGCGAAGCTGCAGGGCAACCCGAGCTCGGTCTCCAGGAAATTGCGCAGGCCCCGCGCGTAGGTCTCGGACGCGACGATGCCGAAGCTCGCGGTGCCGAAGAAGTCCTGTGTCACCGAGCGCCACAGGTCCCACAGCGGCTTGATCGTCGTATGCTTCTCCCGGGTGATGAACGGCTCGGGATCGAGGCCGAGCATCTCGCCCAGCGAGCGCAGGAATTTCGTCGTCGAATGCAGCCCGATCGGCGCCTGCAGATAAGGCCGCTCCAAGGTCTCGCACAACAGCCGCCCGAACTCGCGATACATGCAGACGTTGACGTCGGCATCGACCAGCTTTCCGACATCGGCGAGATGGCTGCCGAGCGGAAACACCATGTTGATCTCGGCGCCGATGCCTTCGAGCAGGCGACGGATCTCGGCGACATCCGACGGCGTGTTGAAGGTGCCGTAGATCGGGCCGATGATGTTGACGCGCGGCTTCTCGCCGTCCTTGCGCGGCCTGCGCTCCGGGATCTTGCGCAGGCCGTATTCGCTCCACAGCCAGCTCAACGCGCGGTTGGCGCTCTGCCACTGGTCCTCGTCGATCGTGCGCGGCAGGAAGCGCTTGATGTTGGAGCCTTCCGGCGTGACGCCGCCGCCGATCATCTCGGCGATCGAGCCGGTGACGACCACCGCCGGCAGATCCGGATCGAGCGCGGCGCGGGCGCGCTTCATCGCCTGCTCGGTGCCCTTCTGGCCGAGCTCGTCCTCGCCGAGACCCGTGACGACGATCGGCAACTCATGCGGCGGCAGGCCGTCGGTGTAGTGCAGCACCGAGGTCACCGGCAAATTCTCGCAGCCCACGGGGCCGTCGATGATGACCTGCAGGCCCTTGATCGCGGTGAACGCGTAGACCGCTCCCCAATAGCCGCCGGCGCGATCGTGGTCGAGGATCAGCATCACACCATCTCCCCGGACGTGCGCTTCCTGGTCTGCGCCGCGACCGCCTTGCGGAACTTGTCGCGGAATTCGGGACGTTCGACCGGTGTGCCCTGCCACACGCCAGCATTGTCGCCCTCGCCGACACCTTCGAAGAAGTCGCGCATCTCGTCGAAGCGCGCCTTGCCTGCGATCGCCGCGTTGACGACCTGCGCCAGCGAGCCGGCTCCGGACACGCCGAACAGCGGCCGCGCCGAGATCAGATTGGTGAAGTAGAGCGACGGGATCGCGCGCGCCTTGGCCTTCTGCACGACCGGCGTGGTGCCGATGGCGAGATCCGGCGCGAACTCATCGACCGCCGCGAGATCCTGCTCCAGCGAGGCGCGGTACTGCACGCGCACACCGCGGCTCTCGAGCCAGGCGCAATCGGCCTCCGACCAGCGCGTGCGCGGACAGGCGGTGCCGACATAACGCAGATCGGCGCCGCTCTCGACCAGCAGGCGCCCGACCAGCAGCTCCGATCCCTCATAGCCCGACAGCGTGATCCGGCCGCGGATCGGCGTGGCCGCAAGCGCCGCGCGAATTGCCGGCAGCGCCGCAGTCTTGGCCGCATCGATCTGCGTACGTCCGACGCCGCAGACCGCGCCAACGGCCTCCAGCCAATCCGCCGTGCCATCGCAGCCGACCGGCCCCGAGCCGATGATCGGACGGCCCGCTACCTCGAACTCACGGATCGAGGCCGTGTAGAACGGATGGATCGCCGCCACGGCCGCGCAATCCAGCGCGCCATACAGCTCGCGCCATTCGCGCGTCGGCACGGTCGGACCAGCGGCAAGGCCGAGCGGCGCCAGCATCATACCGATGCCGACGGGATCGGCGGGAAACATCTCACCTAACAGCGCGATGGTCGGCCGATCGCCGCGCGGCGCGCGCGGCGCCTGCACCGGGCCCTGCTCCGCTTCGCGGCGCGCGTAGTTCAGCATCGCGCCGGCGAGCACGTCCTTGGCCTCGGCATGGGTCGGCACGCCAAACCCGGGCACGTCGATGCCGATCACGCGAACGCCGTTGATCTCCTTCGGCAGGATCTGCAGCGGCACGCCCGAGGCGGTGGGGACGCAGAGATTGATGATGACGACGCAGTCGTAGTTGGCGGGATCGGCCAGCTTGAAGACCGCCTCACGGATGTCCTCGAACAGTTTTCCGGTGACCAGCGTCTCCGAGTTGAACGGGACGTAGCCGACGCTGCGCCGCGCGCCGTAGAAGTGCGAGGTGAAGGTCAGGCCGTAGACGCAGCAGGCCGAGCCCGACAGCACGGTCGCGGTGCGCCGCATCCGCAGGCCGACGCGCAGCGAGCCGAACGCCGGACACATGCTCTGCGGCTGGTCGTGCGGTCCCGCCGGATAATCCGCGGCATAGCGCGCCAGCACCTCGCTCTTGCCGGCGGCATCCGCCGCCTTCTTGAGCTCGGCTTTGCCGGCATGACAGCCGAGCGCCTCGGGCTGCACCGGCAGGAGGCCTGCCTCTGCGCCGCTCTGCGCGCTCATTGCCTGATGGACCACAGGATCGCTCATTGCATTACATTCCGCTCGTCGGCCGATCCCATCACAAATTGTCGTAGATCACTTCGAGCGACGGCTTGGCCACGGCGGTGCTGCCGCACATGTCCTCGAGCGTTGCCTGCTCCAGCACCACGCCGCGCCCGACCTCCGAGGCCTTGAACAGCCCCAGAAGACCGTCATGCGTCAGGGGATGCGGATGCTGCGGCGGCGCCTCGGCAACGTTCTTGGCGAGGTGCTCGAACAGCGGCGCCCAGGGCGTGCCGGGCCGGCCGATGATCTGATAGCTCGCGCTCTTGCGGCGGATGTCGTCGTCGGCCGGGATCGAGGCCAGCACCGGAATGCCGGTGGCTTCTGCGAACGCCGCAGCCTCGCCGGTGCCGTCATCCTTGTTGATGACGATGCCGGCGACGCCGACATTGCCGCCAAGCTTGCGGAAATACTCCACCGCCGAGCAGACATTGTTGGCGACGTAGAGCGATTGCAGATCGTTGGAGCCGACGATGATCACCTTCTGGCACATGTCGCGCGCGATCGGCAGGCCGAAGCCGCCGCAGACGACGTCGCCGAGGAAGTCCAGCAGCACGTAGTCGAAGCCCCAATCGTGGAAGCCGAGCTTCTCGATCAGCTCGAAGCCATGGATGATGCCGCGTCCGCCGCAGCCGCGGCCGACCTCGGGCCCGCCGAGCTCCATCGCGAACACGCCGTCGCGCTTGAAGCAGACGTCGCCGATCTTGACCTCCTCGCCGGCAAGCTTCTTCTTCGAGGAGGTCTCGAGGATGGTCGGGCAGGCCCTGCCGCCGAACAGCAGCGAGGTGGTGTCGCTCTTCGGATCGCAGCCGATGAGGAGCACCTTCTTGCCCTGCTGGGCCATCATGTAGGACAGGTTGGCGAGCGTGAAACTCTTGCCGATGCCGCCCTTGCCGTAGATCGCGATGATCTGCGTGGCCTTCTTCGGTGCAGCCGTCGACGGCGCATCCGGCTCGATCGCCGCTTCGGCGCGCAGGGCATCGGTCATCTCACTAATTTCGGCACTGATCTTGGTCGGGGCATTCATGCTGCAGCTCTCCAGTCCAAGACCATTTTGAGACATGACGGATCGTCGAACGCGGTCCGGTAGGCGCTCTCCGCGGACAGAGCGTCGGCATGGTGCGTGATCAGCCCGTCCAGAGACAGCCTGCCGGTGTCGATGAGATTGCGCACCGCGAGCAGATCCTCGTGCTTCCATTCGGCGGCGACGCGGATCGCCGCCTCGCGCATGAAGGCCGGAGGGTAGGAGAAGGAGAGCGGCGCGCTGTAGAAGCCGGCGAGGATGATCTCGCCACGTGGCGCCAGGCGAGCAATGAGGCTGTCGAGCAGGCCGGCATCGCCGCTGGCATCGAAGATCAGGCGATAGTCGCGTCTGCTGTCCTCTGCGGGATCGATGACGCGATAGCCCGTCGCGCCAACGGCGCGCTCCGGATTGCTCTCCCACACCACGGGCGGATCGCCGCCCATCGCCACGATCAGCCGCGCCAGCAGACGGCCGAGCACGCCATGGCCAACCACGCATTCGGCCTGGCCGTCACCACCGATTGACAATGCATGATAGGCGGTGGCCGCCAGCGCCAGCAGCACGCCGCGCTCGCCGGTCGTTTCATCGATCGCAACAATGCGCTGCGCGGGAACGTTGAGGCGCGAGGCGGCGGCGCCAAACAGGCTCCTGATCTCGCCGAAGCAGCGCGCCGCGCCCGGCACGAACACGCGCTCGCCTTTGCGAAAACCGGAATGCGGGGCGGCGTGCGCGACGCGGCCCACCGCCTCGTAGCCCGGCACGAGCGGATAGCCCATGCCGGGAAACTGCGGCATGCGGCCTTCATACAGCAGCCGTTCGGTGCCGGTGCTGATCGCGCTCCATTCGATGTCGACGGTCAGGCAGTCCGGGACGTCTGCGAGCAGCAGGTGCTGCAGCGACAATTGCCTCGGCCTCCCCAGTACGACGGCGATCGCGTCCATAGCCCAACTCCCCGGCGACGCCCGCTTAGTTACGGGTGTCAGGTTAGCCTGACTGAAAGAAGTGTCAATATTTATTTACAGTCCGGGTGTCAGCTTTTCGCGACAATCACGCTTGCGATCAGCGGAATTCGCGTACGAAGTACTCGCACCTGCGAAAAACCCGCCGCCTGGAGCAGGTCGCGCAAGCGGGCGGCGCTGCGCGGCCGCCCCTGTCCCATCGCGCGGAGATAGATCTCGAAATAGGCGCTGACGCCGTCGGCCCCGCCGGCCGCCTCGCGCATCGGCTCGCCCAGCAGCAGCACGCCATCGTCAGGCAAGGCGGCGCGCACCTTCGCGAGCAACCGCGCCACGGCGTCGTCGTCGTGATCGTGCACGACACGAATCAGCGAGATCACGTCCGCGCCGGTCGGGAGCGCATCATCGTAGAAGCTGCCGGCCGTGGTCGTGACGCGATCGGCCAGGCCGGCCTTGGCGAGACGCTCCTGCGCGATCGCGGCGACCTCCGGCAGATCGAACAGCTTGAGCTGCAGCTGCGGCGCAGCCCGCGCGGCGGCGGCGAGGAAGCTGCCGTCACCACCGCCGACATCGAGCAGGCAACGGTGGCCGCTCAGGGGATAGGCTGCGAGGACGATGTCCGCGATCATCGGCTGCGACGCCGCCATCAGCGCCGTGTAGGGCGCGACGCTGTCGGGTGTCAGCGCATCGCCGGTCTTGTCCAGCGCATACGGCCAGTACTGTGCGAGCCGGCGCTGGCGGTCATGTCCGCGCAGCAGCGCCACGGGATCGGTGAGATCGGCATACAGCGCGGCGTGATGTCGAACCATGGCGGCGATGCCGGGATTGCCGAGCAGCGCCGCGCCGAGCGGCCCGAGCCCGTAGCGCGCCGCACCGCGGCGCTCGAGCAGCTGAAGCGCGGACGCCGCCTCGCACAGGCTGAGCATCGCGTCGGGGGCCATCGCCGCGCGCGACGCCAATGTCGCGACATCGCGGGGGCCGGAACGCAAGCCTTCGAACAGATCGAGCTGCACGCAGGCCGCCAAGGTCTGCGAGTAGACGAAGCCGGCGCAGAGATCGAACAGCTCCGCGGCACGCTTGCGCGCGATCGGCCGCGTCAACGGAAACGCCGCCGCCCAGCGCTGGAACGCCGCACTCGCCAGCAGCCCGTCCCGCCAGCCGCGCCAGCGATCGCCGAAGCTGACCGGCGCCGGCGCGTTGTGGCGGATGGCCCCGGGCATGGCGCTAGGGCTCCAACCACGAAGGTTGCGCTGGCTGACGCAGTTGATTGGTCCGAATGGCTCGACACACGCAGGTGCCCACCCTCCCCTGGAGGGGGAGGGTCGCCGCGCGCGAAGCGCGCGGCGGGGTGGGGTGGGCTCGGAAATTGGTGCTTATGAGTCCCGATGCTCTTCGCTGCGCCTGCCTAAGCCTGCGGGGTATCACCGGCACTGCGCGCGCGGATGGGCTGTCACCCCACCCCGCCGCGCGCTTCGCGCGCGTCGACCCTCCCCCTCCAGGGGAGGGTGAGCAACGCTCGTGTGGTGAGACCGTCGCCATCCCATGCGGCCGAACAATCACGCCGCCGACGCCGCCAGGCGGCGCGGCACGAGGCGCTTGGCTTCCTGCTCCATCAGGACGCGCAGCTCGTGCGCGTGGGCGCAGGGCGGCAAGGTGCGGATGCCGTCGGCGACGAGATCGTGCAGATAGCTGACGGCGCCGGTGAGCCCATAGATCAGCACGGCGTTGGGCCGGCCATGCGCGGCGTCCTGGCCAACGGGCTTGCCCGCCTCCTCTTCGTCACTGGCGGCATCGCGAATGTCGTCGGCGACCTGATAGGCCTCGCCAATGGTCTCGCCGAGCGTGCGCCACGCTTCCGGATTCTCATGCCCTGCCGCAGCGGCACCCGACACGGTGGCCGCCGCAAACAGCGCGCCGGTCTTCGAGCGGTGATAGCGCGACAGATCGATCTGCGGCTCGCATTCCCAGGCTTGTCCAGCCGAGATGCCATGCGGTACGCCGACGGCATCGCCGATGGTCGCGATCAGCTGCGCCAGCCGCAGCGGCGAGCAGCGCGACTTGGCCAGCGTCTGGAAGGCGAGCACGATCAGCGCGTCGCCCGCGAGCACCGCGAGCGGCTCGCCGAACGCGGCATGCACCGAGGGCCGCCCGCGTCGCAGCGCCGCGTTGTCGAAACACGGCAGATCGTCATGCACCAGCGAGGCGCAGTGCAGCAGCTCGATCGCCGACCCGGCCGCGTCGGTCGCCGCGGGCTCGTCGTCGCCACAGGCCGCGGCCACGGCATGACAGAGCCGGGGCCGGACCCGCGCGCCCTTGGGAAACACTGCGGCCTGCATTGCCGCCGACAGCCGCGGCGGACATCCGGGCCGGTCGGCCAAAGCGACCGCTGCGACGAGGGATTTCTCGATCCGGGCCACCACATCCATGTCCGCCTCCCCTGCCGCGAGGTCCACCCGGTCCTCGCTTATGTAAATTACAACTTACACCCATAATGTAAATCATGCTAGACATTTCCCGTGTCAGGTCCTGCGGACGGGAGGTGCGAGGAAATGGCCGATCCCCGCCTGATCGTGGTCGGCGCCGGCATCGCCGGGCTGGCCGCTGCGCTCACGCTCGCCGCGCACGGCGCCGAGGTGACGGTGCTGGAGCGCGCGCCCGCGCCCGGCGGCAAGATGCGCCAGATCGCGATCGGACCTGTCAGCATCGACTCCGGTCCTACGGTGTTCACGATGCGCTGGGTGTTCGACGAGCTATTTGCCGAGATCGGCACCGCACTCGACGATCATCTCACCCTGACGCCGCTCGACGTTCTCGCTCGCCACGCCTGGACCGATCGCCGCACGCTCGATCTGTTCGCCGATGAGGAGCAATCGGCCGACGCCATCGGCCATTTCGCCGGACGCAGCGAGGCCGAGGGCTATCGCGCCTTTTGCCGCGACGCCCGCCGCATCTTCGAGGTGCTCAAGGATCCCTTCATCCGCACGCCGGCGCCGAGCATGACGCATCTGCTGCGCACCGCCGGCTTTCGCGACCTCACCGCGATCCGCCCATTCCAGACGCTGTGGAAGGCGCTCGGCGGCTATTTCCGCGATGCCCGACTGCAGCAATTGTTCGGCCGCTACGCGACCTATTGCGGCTCGTCGCCGTTCCATGCTCCGGCGACGCTGATGCTGGTCGCTCATGTCGAGCAGTCCGGCGTCTGGCTGATCGACGGCGGCATGCACGAGCTCGCCGCGTGCCTCGCGGCGCTGGCGCGGCGCCACGGCGTCACCATCCGCTATGACGCCGAGGTCGCCGGCATCGCGACGAACGCCGGCCGCGCTGCGGGCGTGCAGCTCGCCAATGGCGAGCAGATCGCCGCCGACGCCGTCATCGCCACCGCCGATGTCGCGGCATTGGCGCAGGGCCTGTTCGGACCCGAGGCGGCGCGAGCCCTCCCCGCCATCCCGGAATCGGCGCGCTCGCTCTCGGCGATGACCTGGAGCTGCATGGCGCGCGCCGACGGCTTTCCGCTGTTGCGTCACAACGTGTTCTTCTCGCGCGACTCCCGCGCCGAGTTCGAGCAGTTGATCGACCGTCGCACGATGCCGCAGGAGCCGACCGTCTATGTCTGCGCGCAGGCGCGCGACGACCAGCCGCGCGAGGCTGCGACGAGCGAGCCGCTGTTCGTGCTGATCAACGCCCCCGCCACCGGTGACCATCACAGCTTTGCTCCCTCGGAGATCAGCCAATGTGCCCGCCAGACCTTCGACCTGTTGCAGCGCTGCGGCCTCAGCATCGCGACGACGCCGGAATTGACCCGCGTGACGACGCCGACGGACTTCAACCGGATGTTTCCGGGCACGGGGGGCGCGCTGTACGGCCGCAGCTCGCACGGCTGGATGGCATCGTTCCAGCGGCCGGGCGCGCCGACGAAGCTGCCGGGGCTCTACGTGGCGGGGGGCAGCGCGCATCCGGGACCGGGCGTGCCGATGGCGGCGCTGTCGGGCCGGATGGCCGCTGCACGGGCGATCGCGGACCTCGCTTCGACCGCCTTGTCCCGGAACACGGCTATGCGTGGTGGTATGTCGACGCGCTGAGCGATGACGGCCGCTTCGGCATTACGCTCATTGCCTTCGTCGGCAGCGTGTTCTCACCGTACTACGCGTGGGCGCGGCGGCGGGGAGCGGCTGATCCCGAAAATCACTGTGCGCTCAACGTCGCGCTCTATGGCGCGCGCGCGCGGCGCTGGGCCATGACCGAGCGCGGACGCGGCGCGCTCACGCGTGAGCCTGCGAGCCTCAGGCTCGGTCCGAGCAGCCTCGCCTGGAACGGCCGCGAACTCACCATCGAGATCAGCGAGGTCAGCGTGCCCTGGCCGCTGCCGCTGCGCGGTCGCGTCCGCGTCGTGCCGACGGCGCTGAACGAGATCGCGTTCACGCTCGATGCCGAGGGACGCCACCGCTGGCAGCCGATCGCGCCATGCTGCCGCGTGTCGGTCGATTTCGATCATCCCGATCTGCGCTGGCGTGGCGACGGCTATTTCGACATCAACCATGGCGACGCGCCGCTGGAGCGCGACTTCCAGAGCTGGCAATGGTCGCGCGCGGCGACGCGCACCGGCACCGTGATCTCGTATGACACGGTCGCGCGCGACGGCGCCAATACGTCGCTCGCGCTGCACGTCGACCCCGCGGGCCGTTTGGAATCGATCACGCCGCTCACGGAGGCGCCTTTGCGCAAGACCCTGTGGCGGGTCGACCGCAGCGCCCGCGCCGACGCCGACGCACCGGTGCGCGTCGTGAACACGCTGGAGGACGCCCCGTTCTACGCGCGCTCCCATCTCGCCGCCCGTCTGCACGGCGAGGATGTCGAGGTGATGCATGAGAGCCTGTCGCTCGACCGCTTCCAGATGCCGATCGTCCAGGCCATGCTGCCGTTCCGGATGCCGCGGTGGTGAGGATGGGACAGGGGCGACGTTGGCTGCAGTCGCTGGCGAGCGCAGCGGACCTGCAATGGTCGCGGAACGACGGCGGAATGCGGCGAGACAGATTCCGATAATAATAAATCTCTTGCTATTTATCTGAAATTATGATTGTCTACGCGCATCCCGCCTCACCGCAGAGGGGCGTAGCGCGCGATCGTCACGACACGCGAGGTGGGGATGCGATGGCCGCGAGAGATCGCAGCATTCTCTTCGACGAGGGTGCCGACGAACGATGTCTTGCGGACGTGAAGTCGCAGCGTCCTGATACCCCGACGCTGGTATCAAGCCGCGATGGCGCTCATGTGCCGCGTGGTGATGGTGGCCAACAAGCCCGGCGCACCAGGGAGACTGCGTATAAGCGTGAAGACCGTCGCGCAGGGAATGCCGGTTGAATCGGCTTTGCCTGTGGTACCTGCCGCCTGCATTTTTTCTGCAGGCGGGCCATGGGTGAGGCCTTCACCCGGCATTCCCTGCGCCCTCTGCACTGTTTGCGAGGGACAAGATCATCGCAGACTCGGGCAACCTCTGCCGCGAGAACGCGAAGCCATGTCGATCGCTGTTTGAGACGTGAATCCGCCTCCCCCACCCTACCGCTTCTCCGCCTCGCGCTCCCTGGCCTCGCGCTCGGCGCGCTGGCGGTCGAGGCGGCGGCCTTGCCATTCGAGCACGAGCCAGCCGAGCACACACATGGTGACTACGACGAATTCGAGCAGGCCGCCCATCTCGCTCATGGCGCGTCACTCATCGCGTCTCACCTGGTGTCCAGCTCATGACTTCGCGTGTCATGACATCGCAGCCGAGCCACACGGGTCGCGCCAACGCGGTCGTACCGTCGTACGCGAGTCGTCTCATACGTGATGGCGACGACCTCGCCTCGCTACGACATCCGCCCCGAGCGCAGCAACTGATCGCGTCGCTCCAGGCGCTCGAACAGATCGAGCACCCACAGCGCGCGATCGTGAACAGTCCGGCGCGGCGGCGCGATCGCGTGCGGGCGCTGCGCATCCGCCGCGACGACCGCCTCGATCAAAATGCGCGCCTCCGGCCGCGGCGGCGCCAGCGACGGCTGCTCCTGCAGCAGCGACATCACCGCCGCCTTGCCGAGAAGCTGCAGCTTGCGCGGCATCGAGACGAATGCGCGCCGCGACAGCGAATCGAATTCGGCACGTGCGACCTCGCGGCCGATCTCGGCATAGATCAGCCGCGCCGCATGGATGCCGGGCCGGCAGGTCCACGGCAGATCGGCGATGCCCGCAGAAGCGCGGGCATAGAACACGTCGGCGACCGCGAGCAGTCGCGCCGTGACCCGCCCGATGCGGTCGTCGAAGAACGGCGCGGCACGCCAGGTCTCGATATCGAGACCCGCCTCGCGCAGCCATTGCCGCGGCAGATAGAGCCGGCCGGCGCGCGCGTCCTCGCCGACGTCGCGGGCAATGTTGGTGAGCTGCATGGCGATGCCGAGGTCGCAGGCGCGTCCGATCGTCTCGGCCTCACGCCGGTTCATCAGCAGCGACATCATCACACCGACCGTGCCGGCGACGCGCACGGCATAGGCGAGCACGTCGCTCAGGGTCTCATAGCGGCGCCCCTGCGCATCCCAGGCGAGACCTTCGAGCAGCGCCTCCGGCAGCGTGCGCGGAATCGTGAACTGCGCCACGACGCCGGCCAGCGCACGATCGACGGGACTGTCGTCCGGCGTGCCATGATAGATCCGGTCGAGCCGTTCGTGCAGCAGCTCGACGGCGTCGACGCGGCGGCGGGGCCCGTCGATCGCATCATCGGCCTCGCGGCAGAACGCGTAGAGCGCGACGGCGGGATCGCCGACCGCGCGAGGCAGCACTTTCGAGGCGGCAAAGAACGTCTTCGATCCGCCCCGCAACATCCGCCGACAGATCGCAATGTCCGTTTGCCAGCTCATCGCCGCTCCAGCTCATGCGGCGCGGGCACGAGATCATCGAGCACACGCGCCGAGGACAGCACGCCCGGCAGGCCGGCGCCGGGATGGGTGCCCGCGCCGACCAGATAGAGCCGCTCGACCTCTTCGCTCTTGTTGTGCGGCCGGAACCAGGCGCTCTGCATCAGCACCGGCTCGAGCCCGAACGCCGCGCCGCGATAGGACGACAGGCGATGCTCGAAATCATCCGGCGTCAGCAGCCGCGACGTAACGAGCTGGCCGGCAAGGTCCGGCAGCAGCGTGTCGCTCAGCGCGGTCTCGATCCGCTGGCGGAACGGCTCGGCCGTCGCCGACCAGTCGATGCCGCTCTGCTGATGCGGCACCGGCGACAGCACGTAGAAAGCATCGCAGCCAGCGGGCGCCAGCGACGGATCGGTCGCGGTCGGACGGTGCAGATAGAGGCTGAAATCATCCGCCAGCACCTTGCGGCGAAAGATGTCGTCAAGCAGCTCGCGGTAGCGCGGGCCGAGCAGGATGGTGTGATGCTCGACATCGTCGTAGCGGCGCTTCGTGCCGAAATACCAGACGAACAGGCTCATCGAATAGCGCGCACGGTCGATGCGCGCATCGGTCCAGCGCCGGCGCGGCACGCTCGGCAGCAGATGCTTGTAGGTCCAGGCCGCGCAGCCGTTGGAGACGACGACGTCGGCGGCGATCGTCTCGCCGGATGCGAGCCGCACGCCGGTGGCAACACCGTTCTTCGTGGTGATCTCGGCCACGGGCGCCGAGCAGCGCACCTGGCCGCCCTGCCCCTCGATCAGGCTGACGAGCCCTGTCACCAGCGCGCCGGTGCCGCCGATCGCAAAGTGCACGCCCCAGCGCCGCTCGAGATAGGCGATCAGGCAGTAGATCGACGTGGTCGTAAACGGGTTGCCGCCGATCAGCAGCGGATGGAAGCTGAGGATGACGCGCAGCCGCTCGTCGCGGACGTAGTGTGAGACGAGGCCGTAGACCGAGCGAAAGCTCTGCAGCTTGATCATCGCCGGCGCGATCTTGGCCATGTCGAGCAGCGACGAGAACGGCACGTCGCCGAGCTCCTCGAAGCCGACCTTGAAGATCGCCTCGCTCGCCTTCATGAAGCGCTCATAGCCATCGACGTCGCCGGGTGCCAGCCGCGCCACCTCGGCGCGCATCTCGGCCGGGTCGCCCGAGCAGTCGAACATGGTGCCGTCGTCGAAGCGGATGCGATAGAATGGGGAGATCGGCTTGAGCGTGACGTCGTCGGACATCTTCCGACCGCACAGCTGCCACAGCTCCTCGAACAGGAACGGCGCGGTGACGATGGTCGGGCCGGCATCGAAGGTGAAGCCGTCCTGGCGATGCACATAGGCGCGGCCGCCGGGCGCATCGAGCTGCTCGTAGACCGTGACGCGATAACCGCGCGCACCAAGCCGGACCGCTGCGGCGAGGCCGCCGAAGCCGGAGCCGACCACGACCGCATGCGGCCGGTCTCCGAGCACAGCCGGGACAGCGGCCTTGATGGTGGAGACGTCGAGCATGGAGGAAAGCGTAAATCTAAATTGACGTTTTCGCCAGCCAAAAATGTCAACTTAACTGGACGTTTCCTGTTGCGCTGCAAGGACGCCCGCGCGCTCGGCGGCGTTGACGATCAGGCCCGCGATCCTGGCCGGCTGCTCCTCATGGGCCAAATGACCAAGGCCCTCAATGAGTTCGAGCTGCGCCTGGGGCACCAATCGCTGGACGCGACGCGCGACGTCTGGCGGGATGGCGCGGTCATTCGCGGCCGCGACCAGAAGCAGCGCGGTCTTCAACCGCGGCAGCTCGCGCCCAAGCGGATGCAGGTCCCAGTTCGCCATCATCTCGAGCGCGGCGCCGACATGGCCGGGGCTGCCGACCAGCCGCCGATACAGCCGCTCGCCTGTCGCGTCGATCGTCGAGCCAGTGCCCTTCAGCAGCCGATGCACCGCCGCCGGATCGCGGCCCCGCCAGGCGAACAGCCGCGGCACCAGCGGATTGAGCGCCATCATCTTGGCGAGCGGCGACAGGAACTGCGCGGCCGCGCCGCCGAACGGCAGATAGGCGCCATTGAGGCTGACGATCAGCTTCGGCCTGATGAGATTGTCGAGCGTCATGCGCGTCAGGATCGCCGCGCCCGCGGAATGGCCGATCGCGATTTCAGGCGCGATCGCAAGCTTCTCGCAGAGGCCAGCGAGATCGCGCGACATGCCGTCGAGCGACAGCCGCCGCCCATGCGGCGTGGAGGTGAAGCCGTGGCCGGAGAGATCCGGCGCGACGACGGTGAAGTGCTTGGCGAGCAGCGGCGCGAGATCCCGCCAGGAATGGGTCGCGGCTCCCGTGCCATGGGCGAGCAGCGCAACGGGCCCCTCGCCCATGATCTGAACATGCCAGCGCAGGCCCGCGGCCTCGACGAAGCGGCTGGCCGCGCGGTTGGGCCAGTCGCTGCCGTCGACGCTCCAGTTCGGCTTGTCGCTCATGCCGGCCCACGCGGTTGGACGCCGCCGGCATCGTCAACGATCGGCCGCGCGCGTCAGGAAATCATCGTAGCTGGCGACGACTTTATCAAGCTGTTCGAAATGCGGCATCGCGCCGGTCTGCATCACCTCGATCTGCCAGTTGGGCAGAGCCTCGACGGCGTGCTTGCCGTGATAGTCGACGAAATCGCCGCGCACGCCATGCACCATCCAGACCGGCATCGCCAGTGCCTGGTAGAGCTTCAGGGCATTGGTGCTGAACAGATAGCCGGAGACGAACGAATACGGCGCGTTCTCGGCGCCGGGCTGATGGGTCGTGATGTAGTCATACTCCAGCAGGCCCTCGTCGATGTCCTTGCGGCCGAAGGTCTTCTGCAGGAAAAAACGAATGCTGGCGCGCGAGGTCAGCAGGGTGAAGAAGCCGTGCTTCCACAGCGGGACGTTGAGGATGTTGCGGACCCACGGCATGGCGCGGGTCGTGTCCTTGGTGCCCGCCGACTCGGCCGCGGCCTCGGCGCGGCGATCGAAGCCGGTCGGGCTGAGCAGCGCCAAGGTGCGAAACAGGTTCGGCGCCTCGGTGCCGGCGCGCGCGGCGAACTCGCAGCCGAGCGACAACGCGATGGCGTCGATCGCGACGTCGCCATGACGGCGGCGAATTTCGTTCGTGGCGAGCAGAATCGCATCGGTCATGATGCGCGGCGTATAGATGCGGTCGGCGCGGTCCGACAGGCCGAAGCCCGGCAGGTCGAGCGCATAGACCGGACGCGTCTGGCGGTAGTGCTCGAACAGCGGCTTCATCTCGTAGGCCGTCGCCGCAGCGTTGACGCTGTGAATCAAGAGCAGCGGCCGCTGCTCCGCCGGGGCGGCGGGGCCGTCGCCATAGCAGGTCATGCGGCCCGTACGCAGATCGGCGAGCTCGAAGCTTGGCGCTGCAAGCGGCGGCGGCATCGTCACAGCGCGCGTGTCAGCCGCATGATCACTCTGTGTAGTCGAGGCGACCTGCATGGCGTGCTCCTGTGTGACGATATCGGGCGACGGCAGGCAAGCGCTGCCATACGAGGGGTGAGCATAGCGATGACCGATCCTCTTGTCAGTCGCCGTTGCGAACGCAGCTTGACGCCGGGGGTTCCACCGCCATCAGCCGCGGCCGGCTTGCGCCATAACGGCCTGCGACAACCGTACGGCATCGGCATGAGGCAGCGCGACGTAACGCGCCTGCATCGCACCGGCGAGCTGCGCGGCCTTGTCCTGCGGGCGCGGCGAGGAATCGACCAGCACGACCGGAATGCCGGTCAGCGCGAGCTGCCGTGCGGCCACCAGCGCCTCCGCCTCGGCCTCGCTGCGGCCGCCGCCATCGCGCGCGACATTTGCCCGGCCGTCGGTCATCAAAACGATCGTCGGCGTCTGGCCCTTGGCCTTCACGGCGAGCGCGAGCTCGGTTGCGGCGAAGATCGCTGCCGACAGCGGCGTGCCGCCGCCGCCGGGCAGCGCCGCGAGGCTGCGCTTGGCGCGCGTCAGCGAGCGCGTCGGCGGCAGCAGCAGCTCGGCGCCCCTGCCGCGGAACGCGATCAGCGCGACCTCGTCGCGGCGAATGTAGCATTCGGCCAGCAGCAGCTCGACGGCGCCCTTCACTTCCGCAAGCCGCTGCAAGGCCGAGGAGCCGGAAGCATCGACGACGAAGATGGTCGTGGTGCCCGAGCGCTGCTTGAAGCGGGTGATCCGAATGTCGTCCTTGTGCACGATCAGCCGGCCGCTCTTGTCGGAATGTTGCGTCCGCCGCCGCAGCGGCTGCCACGGCGCTGCCGCGCGCAAGGTCTCGAGCACATTGAGCCGCGCGCCGGCGCGCCATTCACCACGACGCGCGCCAATCGGACGGCCGCGCTTCGGCACCTTCTGAGCGGTGCCCTGCTTGCTGACGCTGCTGCTGCGGACGCGGGTCGCGCGTTCCTCTTGCAGCCGCTTCAGCAGGTCGACTGGAATGGCCGCCTGCGCCGCTTCGACCACGCGATCCTCGAGCGAACCGTCCTCGCTGCGGTCGTCGTCCTCACTCTCGGCCGACTCATTCTCGGGCTCCGGCGCCTCGCTGTTCTCAGTCTCGTCATCCGCTGCGGGCAGCCGGGTGGCGCGCGGCGCCAGCACCAGCCGCGCGGCGCAGGCGATGTGCGCTTCGGCGACTTCGACCTCACCATCAAGGGCCGCTGCGATGCGCGCGACGCGACAGGCGAGCAGCGGCGCGCGCAGCGAGTCGATGCCGAGCGCGCAGGCCGTCATCGTCAGCGCCGCGATCGCGTCGTCCGACGAACGGACCTGCGGCAGCCGCGCACGCGCTGCTGCGATGTCCGACGATTTGAACAGGCTCTCGCCGAGATCGACGCGCGCAACTTTGCTGAGATCGAGATGGCAGGCCAGGCGGTCGGCCAAGGCAGGCGACACGCGCTCATCACCGATGCCCTCGTCGAGCGCAATCAGTCCGAGCCGAGCCGGTGCGCGCAGCGACATGCCATCGCGCTCGATGCTGATAGCCCCGGTGTCGACGGCAACACAGAGATGTGTGACCGTCGACCGCGACATGCGCTCGGCCATCACGGCGATCAGCCCGCCGCCATCGGCATCGGCGAGCAGCCCACGTTGCAGCACCGGCCGCCCCGCCTGCAACGTCGCGGCGAGATCGAGGCCGCCAAGCAGGCGATCGTCCGAGATCGACGGCGGCAGCTTGCGCAAGGGTGTCGACGGCGGCATCAGCTCGTGCAACAGCTCCAGCCACTGCTCGCGCACCGGACCTGCGCCCGCACGCAGCAGCACCGACGCGGACGGGTCGATCGCGGCCAGAGCGGCCGCGATCATCGCATCGGCCCAGATCGCGGCGCCATCGCTCACGGCGCGAACAGCTCGTCGAGCGCGCGCTCGACCCGCACCGACGAGCCGGAATCGTCGAGCGGATTGCGCCTGAGACGGTGCCGCAACGCCATCGGCGCGACCGTCTTCAGATGGCGGTCATCGACCGCCTTTGCGCCCTCCAGCGCCGCTACCGCGCGCGCCGCCCGCATCAAGGTGAGTTCGCCACGCAGGCCATCGGTGCCGAGCGCCATGCAGAGGCGTGCGGCCTGCTCGAGCTCACGATCGGCGACCTTGACCGCTCCGATGTGCTCACGGCCCGCGAGGATACGCTTGCGCTGCTTCGCCTCCTCCTTCTCCCAATGTGCAACGAAGGCGGTGGGATCGGTCTCGAAGGCATCGCGCCGCTTGACCACCTCGATGCGCGTCGGCAGATCATTGGGCGTCTTGACCTCGACGGATAGGCCAAAGCGATCGAGCAATTGCGGCCGCAACTCGCCCTCCTCCGGATTGCCGGTGCCGACCAGCACGATGCGGGCGGGATGGCGGATGCTGAGACCGTCGCGCTCGACCACGTTCTCGCCTGACGCGGCGACGTCGAGCAGGAGATCGACGAGATGATCCTCCAGCAGATTGACCTCGTCGATATAGAGAAAGCCGCGATTGGCGCGAGCGAGCAGCCCCGGCTCGAATGATTTCTCGCCATGAGCCAGCGCACGCTCGAGATCGAGCGCGCCGACGACGCGGTCCTCGGTGGCGCCGAGCGGCAGGTCGATGACCGGAACCGGCACCTGGTGCGCCTTCAACGCCGCCGGCTTCTTTGTCTTGCCGCTTGGCTTGGAGCGCGCGCGACACGCGGCGCATTGCGCGGCGACGTCGGCCGGATCGCATTGATAGGGACAGCCGATCACGGCGCTCATCGGCGGCAAGAGCGCGGCGAGCGCGCGCACCGCGGTTGATTTTCCGGCGCCGCGATCGCCAAAGGCCAGCACGCCGCCGACCTTGGGATCAACGGCAGCGATCATCAGCGCCAGCTTCATCTCGTCCTGGCCGACGATGGCCGAGAACGGAAAGGCGATTCCCATGAGCGTCCCCTGCGCCGCGACGCGTTCCCGCCGCGTTGCCAGCATGAGACCACAATCAGGGGCCGCTCTTCAACCCATCAGCGCTTAACGGACGAGGCTCGGCAGATCGAGACCATTGGCCTCGGCGCAGGCGATGGCGTCCTCATAGCCGGCATCGGCGTGGCGCATCACGCCGGTCGCCGGGTCGTTCCACAGCACGCGTTCCAGCCGCCGCGCAGCGTCCGCCGTGCCGTCGGCGACGATCACCATGCCGGCATGCTGCGAATAGCCGATGCCGACGCCGCCGCCATGATGCAACGACACCCAGGTGGCGCCGCTCGCACAATTGAGCAGTGCGTTGAGCAGCGGCCAGTCGGACACTGCGTCCGAGCCATCCTTCATCGCCTCGGTCTCGCGGTTCGGGCTCGCCACCGAGCCGGAATCGAGATGGTCACGGCCGATCACGATCGGCGCCTTCAATTCGCCGCGGGCGACCATCTCGTTGAAGGCAAGCCCAAGGCGATGGCGATCGCCGAGCCCGACCCAGCAGATCCGCGCCGGCAGGCCCTGGAACTTGATGCGCTGCCTCGCCATGTCGAGCCAGTTGTGCAGGTGCTTGTTGTCCGGCAACAGCTCCTTCACCTTGGCGTCGGTCTTGTAGATGTCCTCCGGATCGCCCGACAGCGCCGCCCAGCGGAACGGGCCGATGCCGCGGCAGAACAACGGACGGATATACGCCGGCACGAAGCCCGGAAAATCGAAGGCATTCGCGAGGCCCATGTCCTTTGCCATCTGGCGGATGTTGTTGCCATAGTCGAGCGTCGGAATGCCCATGGCGTGGAAGTCGAGCATCGCCTGGACGTGGCCGACCATCGACGTCTTCGACGCCTGCTCGACCGCCTTCGGCTCCGAAGCACGCTTGGCTTCCCACTCTGCGAGAGTCCAGCCCTTCGGCAGATAGCCGTTGATCGGATCATGCGCGCTGGTCTGGTCGGTGACGATATCCGGCCGCACGCCACGACGCACGAGCTCGGGGAATATCTCGGCGGCATTGCCGAGCAGGCCGACCGACACCGCCTTCTTGGTCGTCGCGGCGTCGGCCATCAGCGCCAGCGCCTCGTCTAGCGTCGTGGCCTGGCGATCGAGATAGCCGGTGCGCAGCCGCATCTCGATGCGGCTCGGCTGGCATTCGACGGCGAGCATCGAGGCGCCGGCCATGGTCGCCGCAAGCGGCTGCGCGCCGCCCATGCCGCCGAGGCCCGCGGTCAGAATCCACTTGCCGGAGAGATCACCGTTGTAGTGACGGCGGCCGACTTCGACGAATGTCTCGTAGGTGCCCTGCACGATGCCCTGGCTGCCGATATAGATCCAGGAGCCGGCCGTCATCTGGCCGTACATCATCAGGCCCATTCTATCGAGCGCATTGAAGTGATCGAGCGTCGCCCAATGCGGCACGATGTTGGAGTTGGCGATCAGGACGCGCGGCGCATCCGGATGGGTGCGGAAGATGCCGACCGGCTTGCCCGACTGCACAACCAGCGTCTGATCCGCCTCGAGCTTGCGCAAGGAGGCGACGATGCGATCAAAGCTGCCCCAGTCGCGCGCGGCGCGGCCGATGCCGCCATAGACGATCAGTTCGCTCGGCTTCTCCGCCACATCAGGATCGAGATTGTTCATCAGCATGCGCAAGGGCGCTTCGGTGAGCCAGCTCTTGGCGCTGATGTCGCTGCCACGGGGAGCGCGGATCACCCGTTCGTTGTCCAGGCGTCGGTTCATGGGTCCCTCTCATCCAAGCTTGGGAAACGGATCGCGTCCGAGTGCATGCGTTGCAACCGTGGCCAGCACACCGCCACCGACGAGCGCGGCCGCCTTGGCGAGATCGTCGGCCATGTAGCGGTCGCGCACCAGCGCCGGCACATGCGCGCGAAGCGCGGCAATGACAGCAGACAGCGCCGCGCTGGTGCCGTGCGGCGCTCGCAGCTCGATGCCTTGGGCGGCGACGAGCAGCTCGATGCCGATGATAGCAGCGAGATTGTCGGCCATGTCGTACAACCGGCGCGCCGCATGTGCAGCCATCGAGACGTGGTCTTCCTGGTTGGCGCTGGTCGGCGTCGAGTCGATCGAGCACGGCAGCGCGCGCTGCTTGTTCTCGGCGAACAGCGCCGCGGCCGTCACCTCGGCGATCATGAAGCCGGAGTTCAGGCCCGGCTCCGGCGTCAGGAACGGCGGCAGGCCGAAGTTCAGCGCGGGATCGACCAGCGTCGCGATGCGCCGCTCGCTGATCGCGCCGAGCTCGGACAATGCCAGCGCGATCTGGTCGGCGGCAAACGCCACCGGCTCGGCGTGAAAATTGCCACCGGAGATGATCTCGCCGGTCTCGGCCAGCACCAGCGGATTGTCGGTGACGGCATTGGCCTCGGTGACCAGCGTGCGCGCGGCCTGTGTCAGCAGATCGAGCGCGGCGCCGGCGACCTGCGGCTGGCAGCGCAGGCAATACGGATCCTGCACGCGCTCGTCGCCTTCGAGATGCGACAGCCGGATGGCGCTGCCGTCGAGCAGTTCGGTGAGCACGCGGCCGGCTGCGATCTGGCCGGGATGACCGCGCAGCGCCTGAATTTCGGGCCGGAACGGCGCTGTCGAGGCCATCGCAGCATCGACCGACAGCGCGCCGGTCACCAGCGCGGCGTTGAGTAGGTCATGGGCGTGGAACAGGCCGGCGAGCGCATAGGCCGTCGAGAACTGCGTGCCGTTGATCAGCGCCAGCCCTTCCTTCGGCCCGAGCGTAACCGGCGTGAGGCCGGCGCGCGCCAGCGCCTCGCGGCCCGGCACGAGCCGGCCCTCGACGAAGGCCTGCCCCTCGCCGATCATGACCGCGGTCATGTGCGCGAGCGGCGCGAGATCACCGGACGCGCCGACCGAGCCCTGCTGCGGCACAAAGGGCGATACGCCGCGCGCCAGCATCGCCTGCAACTGTTCGATGATCTCACAGCGCACGCCAGAGGCGCCGCGGCCGAGCGAGATGATCTTCAACGCCATCATCAGCCGCGCCACCGGCTCAGGCGTCGCGGGGCCGACGCCGCAGCAATGCGAGAGAATGAGATTGCGCTGGAGCTGGGCCGTCTGGTCAGGCGGGATGCGCTTCGAGGCCAGCTTTCCGAAGCCGGTGTTGATGCCATAGACCGGCTCGGCGCCCTGCGCCGCCTTCGCCACGATCCCTGCTGCCGCTTCGACACGCGGCCAATACGCCGAATCCAGCGTGAGCGACGCGCCGGTGTAGACGCGCACAAGATCATCGACGCTGACGTGGCCGGGCTCTGCGATGATCGCGCTCATTGGCCTCTCCACAAGCGCCGGTGCAGCGGGTTGAAGCCCATGCGGTAGACCAACTCCGCGGGACGGCCGATGTCCCAGATCGCAAGATCGCACCACTTGCCGGCCTCCAGCGTGCCGGTCTCGGCCAGCAAGCCCAAGGCCCGGGCGCCTTCGCGCGTGACGCCGGCGATGCATTCATCGACCGTCATCCGGAACAAGGTCGCCGCCATGTTCATGGTCAGCAGCAACGAGGTCAGCGGCGACGAGCCCGGATTGCAGTCGGTCGCCAGCGCGAGCTTTACGCCGTGCTTGCGAAACAGCTCGACCGGCGGCTTCTGCGTCTCGCGAATGAAGTAGAACGCGCCAGGCAGGAGCACCGCCACCGTGCCGCTCCGCACCATCGCAACAGCACCCGCTTCGTCGGTGTGCTCGAGATGATCGGCCGACAGCGCGCCGAACTCGGCCGCGAGCGCGGCGCCGCCGAGGTTCGACAACTGATCGGCATGCAGCTTGACCCGCAGGCCGAGCGCCTTGGCCGCAGCGAACACGCGCGATGTCTGCGCAGCGGAGAAAGCGATATTTTCCATGAATGCGTCGACCGCATCGGCGAGGCCTGACCTGGCAACCGCCGGCAGCATCTCGTTGCAGACGAGGTCGATGTAGCGGTCCTTGTCGCCACCGGCTTCGACCGGCAACGCATGCGCGCCGAGAAAGCTGGTGCGCACGCTGACCGGCCGCTGGCTGCCGAGCGCGCGGGCTGCGGACAATTGTCGCAGCTCTGTCGCGGCCTCCAGGCCATAGCCGGATTTGATCTCGATCGTCGTGACGCCTTCGGCGAGTAGCGCATCGAGCCGCGGCAGCGCGCGGGCGATCAATTCCTGTTCGCTGGCGGCGCGCGTCGCCGCGACGGTGGACACGATGCCACCGCCGGCACGCGCGATCTCCTCATAGCTCGCGCCGGCGAGCCGCAGCTCGAACTCGTGCGCACGGTCGCCTCCAAAGACAAGATGGGTGTGGCAGTCGACGAGACCCGGCGTGATCCAGCGTCCCTCGCAATCGATGCGCTCGGGCGCATCTCCATCTGCCGGAAACTCCGATTGCGGACCGGCAAAGGCGATGCGGCCATCGCGTGCAGCGATCACGCCCTGCTCGATCACGCCGAGGCCCGGCTGCCCCTCGCACAAGGTCGCGAGCCGCGCATTCTGCCAGATCCGGTCGAAACGCTGGGCCATGCTGCCTCCCCCTTCACGAAAGCTTGACGGGCGATATGTCTATACATAAACTTAGCTCCGCCGTCCTGTCCAGCGGGCTTATCGATCATGGCGTCACTGCACTTCGCATCCGCGCTTCTGCCCAGGGGGTGGGCCGAGGACGTGCAGGTCGTCATCAGCAATGGCGCAATCGAGTCGGTATCCGCCGGCGTGCCTCCGACCTCCGACGACGAGCAACATGAGGTCGCGATCCCCGGCATCGCCAGCCTGCACAGCCACGCGTTTCAGCGCGGCATGGCCGGGCTTGCCGAGATCAGCGGCCACTCGACGGATACGTTCTGGACCTGGCGCGAGACGATGTACCGTTTCGCCCTGTCGATGCGCCCCGAGGATGTCGAGGCGGTCGCGGTCCTGCTCTATGTCGAGATGCTGGAGCGCGGCTTCACGCGGGTCGGTGAATTCCATTATCTGCACCACGATCGCGACGGTACGCCTTACGCCGATGTCGCCGAGATGGCGGTGCGCATCGCCGCGGCGGCCCAGACATCCGGCATCGGCCTGACCCTGCTACCGACCTTTTACGCGCATGGCGGCTTTGGCGGCGCGGCGCCGCATGACGGCCAGCGGCGCTTCATCTGCGATATCGATCAGTTCGCCAAACTGCTGACGGCCTCCCGCAAGGCAATCAGCTCGCTTCATGGCGCCAATCTCGGCATCGCGCCGCACAGCCTGCGCGCGGTGGCGCCGGATGAACTGGCCGCGCTGCTGCCGCTCGCCGATGGTGGCCCTATCCACATTCACGCCGCCGAACAGGTGAAGGAGGTCGAGGACTGCCTCGCCTGGTCCGGCCAGCGCCCGGTGCAATGGCTGCTGGATCATCACGACCTCAACGATCGCTGGTGCCTGATCCACGCGACGCATATGACGGCGGATGAAACGGCGGCGCTTGCGAGGAGCGGCGCGACGGCGGGCCTTTGTCCGGTCACCGAAGCCAGCCTCGGCGACGGCATCTTCCCGGCACGCGACTATCTGCGCGCGCGTGGGCGCATCGGCGTCGGGACCGACTCGAACGTGCTGGTCGGCGTGAGCGACGAGTTGCGCCAGCTCGAATACGGCCAGCGGCTGACGCATCGTGAGCGCAACGTGCTGACGTCAGGTCCGGATGCGTCGACAGGCCGCACGCTCTTGGATGCCGCTCTTGCTGGCGGCGCACAGGCGCTGGCGCAACCGCTCGCCGGCCTGCAGGTCGGCGGCCGCGCCGACATCCTCACGCTCGATCTGTCGCATCCGTCGCTCGCAGGGCGAACGCGCGATGCGCTGCTCGACGGCTGGATCTTCGCGACGTCGCACGGCGCCATCGATTGTGTCTGGGCCGGCGGCGCCAAGGTCGTGCAGGGAGGCCATCATCGGTCGCGCGAGGCGGCAAGGCGCGGCTTTAACACGGCGGTGCGGAGGCTGCTCGCATGAGCCTCGCCGATGACAGCGCCAAGCCGGGAGCCGGCACGCTCTACAAGACGATCCGGCAGGACATCGAGCGCCGCATCCTCACCGGCGAATGGCCGCCCGGCCACCGCATCCCGTTCGAGCACGAGATCATGGAGCATTACGGCTGCTCACGCATGACCGTGAACAAGGCACTATCGGAGCTCGCCCAGGCCGACCTGATCGAGCGGCGCCGCCGTGCCGGCACGTTCGTGCGGCGTCCGCAGTTCCTGTCGGCGGTGCTGAAGATCCCCGACATCCGCGCCGAGATCAGCGCGCTCGGCCGCGCCTATGGCTATGAACTGATCTCATCGACGCGCCGCACCGCCAACGCCGCCGATCGTGAGCGCCTCGGCGTCAAGACACCGTGCAAGGTCATCGCGATCCGCTGCCGCCACAGCGCCGACAACGTCCCGTTCGCGATCGAGGACCGGCTGATCGATCTCGACGCCGTACCCGATGCCGCGAAGGCCAATTTCAAGATCGATCCACCGGGCTCCTGGCTGCTGCATCACGTGCCCTGGACCGAGGCGGAGCACGCGATCAGCGCCATCGTCGCCGACGACGCAATCGCCGAAGGCCTCGACATCGCGGTCGGCTCACCCTGCCTCGTGATCGAGCGTCACACCTGGCGCAAGGGACAGCCGCTCACGGCTGTCAGGCTGATCTATCCCGGAGAGCAGCATCGCCTCGTGGCGCGGTTCAGGGGCAGCGAATGAGACAGCTCACGCGCGCCCGAACTGAGCATGGGATTTGCAAGCACGCTTACAGAGATGAGCGGAGATCGCAGCCATCACGGCTGCGAGCCGCACGAAGGGCTTTCTTCTCACAGCAAAGGACGATGACGATGCGCAGATTTGGGCTACTCGCAGTAACGGCCGCGCTCCTGGCCTCGACGACCGTCTATGCCGACGACGTCAAGGTCGGTATCGGCATTTCCGGCTGGACCGGTTTTGCGCCGCTGACCTTGGCGAAGGAAGCCGGCATCTTCAAGAAGAACGGCCTCGACGTCACCATCAAGAAGATCCCGCAGAAGGACCGCCACCTCGCGATCGCCGCCGGTGACGTGCAGTGCGCGGCGACCACGGTCGAGACCTGGATCTCCTGGAACGCCAACGGCGTCGCCACCAAGCAGATCTTCCAGCTCGACAAGAGCTACGGCGCCGACGGCATGGCCGTGCGCAACGACATCGCCTCCATCAAGGACCTCAAGGGCAAGACCGTCGCAGCATCCGCGCCCGGCACCTCGCCCTATTTCGGGCTGGCCTGGATGCTCAAGAAGAACGGCCTCACGGTGAAGGACGTCACCATCGTGAACCTGGAGCCGGCCGCGGCCGCGCAGGCCTTCGTTTCCGGCCAGAACGACGCGGCGATGACCTACGAGCCGTATCTGTCGACGGTGCGCGCCGCTCCCGACAAGGGCAAGATCATCGCCACCACCCTGGATTATCCGATGGTGATGGACACCTTCGGTTGCACACCGAAGTTCCTGTCCGAGAATCCGAAGGCCGCCAAGGCGCTCGCCGACAGCTATTTCGAGGCGTTGGACATGATCGCCAAGGACCAGGCCAAGGCCTATGAGATCATGGGTGCCGACGTGAAGCAGACGGCTGAGCAGTTCGGCAACTCCGCGAAGTATCTGCGCTGGCAGGACAAGGCCGCGAGCCAGAAGTTCTTTGAGACGGAGTTCAAGACCTTCAACAAGGAGGCGGCCGAGCTCCTGCTCGAGGTCGGCATCATCAAGCAGATCCCGAAGATCGAGGATCTGTATGATGCGAGCTTCATCAAGTAGGCGCTGAAGCGTGCCCCGCACGATCCGTCATTGCGAGCGAAGCGAAGCAATCCAGGACCCGGCGTGAGACTCTGGATTGCTTCGTCGCTTCGCTCCTCGCAATGACGGTGTTGAGGCATCCCGCCCGATATTGAGCAGCGTATTCCGAAGCCAACTTAACATCAGCGGCCCGCGCCCCCTCGCGGGCCGCACCCAACACGAAAGCCCGATCCGTGATCCGTCCTCTCGATCCCGTCAGCGCCAGGTCAAGAACAGCGCTCGGCCTCGCCTTCTTCGTCGTGTTCGTCGCAGCGTGGTCGCTGGCGACGTTTGGCGGCTATGTACCGAAGGCGTTCCTGGCAGATCCCCTGACCATGCTGCGCGAAGGCTGGGACCTGCTCACCAAGTTCGGCTTCCTCACCGACATCGGCATGACCGTCTGGCGCGTCGTCGGCGGTTTCGTGCTCGCGGCCGTCATCGCCGTTCCGCTCGGCCTGTTGATGGGCGCCTACAAGCCGATCGAGGCGTTCCTCGAGCCGTTCGTCTCCTTCGCGCGCTACCTGCCTGCCTCCGCTTTCATCCCGCTCCTGATCCTGTGGGCCGGCATCGGCGAGTTGCAGAAGCTGCTGATCATCTTCATCGGCTCGGTGTTCCAGATCATCCTGATGATCACCGTCACCGTCGGCAACACGCGGCGCGACCTCGTCGAAGCCGCCTACACGCTCGGCGCCGGCGATCGCGGCATCATCGCGCGCGTGCTGCTGCCGTCGGCTGCGCCTGAGATTGCCGAGATCCTGCGGCTGGTGCTCGGCTGGGCCTGGACCTATGTCATCGTCGCCGAACTGATCGGCTCGTCCTCCGGCATCGGCCACATGATCACCGACAGCCAGGCGCTACTCAACACCGGACAGATCATCTTCGGCATCATCATCATCGGCCTGATCGGGCTGATCTCGGATTTCCTGTTCAAGGCATTCAACGCCTGGCTGTTCCCGTGGAAGCTCGCATGACCACGCTCGTCATCGATCAGGTCACCCGCATTTTCCCGGCCCGCCAGGGCCACGCGCCGACGCGCGCGCTGGAGCCGGTCGCGCTCACCATCGGCAACAACGATTTCGTCACCATCCTCGGCCCCTCCGGCTGCGGCAAGTCGACCCTGCTGCGCATCGTCGCCGGGCTCGACCATCCGACGAGCGGCAAGGTGCTGCTCGACGGCCGCGAGGTCGAAGGCCCCGGCGCCGATCGCGGCATGGTGTTCCAGTCCTACACGCTGTTTCCCTGGCTCACCGTGCGTGAGAACATCGCCTTCGGCCTGCGCGAGCGCGGCGTGCCTGAGGACAAGCGCAACGCCGTCGCCGACCGCTTCATCCAGCAGATCGGCCTTGAGGGTTTCGAGAACCACTGGCCCAAGCAGCTCTCCGGCGGCATGCAGCAGCGCTGCGCGATCGCGCGCGCGCTCGCCAATGATCCCAAAATCCTGCTGCTCGACGAGCCGTTCGGCGCGCTCGACAACCAGACCCGCGTGCTGATGCAGGAGATGCTGCTCGGCATCTGGGAGCGCGACCAAAAGACGGTGCTGTTCGTCACCCACGACATCGAGGAGGCGATCTTCCTCGGCAGCCGCGTGCTGGTGATGAGCGCCCGCCCCGGCCGCGTCAAGGCCGACATCAAGATCGAGCTGCCGCATCCCCGCTCCTACAAGATCAAGACGTCGCCGGAGTTCGTCGCGCTGAAGGAGCGGCTGGTGGAGGAGATCCGGGCCGAGGCGCTGAAGGTGGCCGCGGAGGCGTGACGCCGCGCTGTCGCGGTGCGCGGTGTTTAACTGTGCGCTCAAACTGGCGGTGATGCTTGCGGAAACATACCCCTCACCCAAGTGAGTGTGCCGCGCTGTCTTACATGCCCTCTCCCACAAGGGGAGAGGGCGCAGTAACTGGCCCTGCGCAGGCTCGAATGGCGAGCAGTACTTTCCCAACGATCGCCGCGACAAGACTGCCCGATACAGCGCCCTCGCCCCTTGTAGGAGAGGGCATCGCCGGCCCACCCGCGGGCTCGCTCAGGTGAGGGGTCTCTCTCGGCAACCAACGCTGGTCGACGCCGAACTAACTCAAAGGCTGCTGCGATCGAGCCCCGGCGGACCTCGCCCTCGGCCGGCTCCGCCGCATCCGCTTCAGCCACGGCACCAAGTGAAACGCGCTCATCAGCAGATACATGACCGTCATGTCGCCGAGCGGCGCGCCCGCCGGCATCGCCGAGCAGATCATATCTGTCCGGCCGTCGCGGGCCATGGCGTTCAGCACCGCCATCAACGCGAAGGTCGGCGCCGCAGCAAAGCGGAGTGCCTCAGCGAGGTCCGGCATCACGCGCCGCTTGGACGGGACGAACGCCATGGCTTCGCTCCCTGCTCTCAGCGCGCCGCGTATTCGTCGCGGCGGCGCCACCACACGCCCTGCTCGTTGCGGCCCTTCGGCGCGCGGTCGAGCCACTGATAGGCGCCCCACAGCCCATCGAGGCCACGGGCGTAGCTCGAATAGGTGTGGTAGACGACGCCGTCTTCGACAATGAAGGCACTCATGCCCGGGCGGTCGCGCATGAAGGTGGCGCCGTCCGTGCCGGTGCCGGCGGCGACTTCCGCCACCATGGCCGGGACGTCGGACGGCTTCATCGGCGGGCTGGTGCGGTAGTTGTACTCGCTGCCCCCCTGGCGCTGCTGCTCCTCGGTGATCGCGACGTTGAAGTCGAAATTGAAGTCGCTGCTCGCCGACGACGCCCAGGGGAAGCTCCAGCCCATGCGGCTCTTGTAGGCCCTGAGCTTCGCCAGCGGCGCGCGCGACACCGCCCACAGCATCACGTCGTGATTGGCGAGATGGACCTGGAAGCCGTTGAAGCCGTCGGCGATCATCGAGCAGGACGGGCAGCCGGCCTGGAAGTCGGGGCCGAACATGAAGTGATAGACGAGCAGCTGCGAGCGGCCCTGGAACAGATCGGGCAAGCTGGCAGGCCCCTCCTCGGTATCGAAGCGATAGGCCTTATCGACGCGCACCCAGGGCAAGGCCTGGCGACGCTGCGCCAGTTCATCGCCGCGGCGGGTGAACTCCTTCTCGGCCTGCAGCAAATCGAGGCGTGCCTTGAGCCAGTCTTCGCGAGTTCCGGTGAGATGCATGGTCATGTCGGTGTTCCTTTTGCGTGTTGACCGCATCTGAGACTAGGATCGCCGCGGGAGGAATGCGGAGTGACAAGTGTGGCGGGATTTGCATGGACTCGCTGATCTCGGCGGCGGCACAGGCGCTGGCCGCGGGTGATCCGCTCGGCGCGCTCAATCGCGTCGCGCTGCGCGACGATCCGCCGGCGCTGGCGCTGCGCGGCATCGCGATGGCCAGGCTCGGCGATGTCATCAGGGCGAAGGCGCTGCTGCGCCAGGCCGCGCGCAGCTTCGGCCCGAAGGCGGCCATGGCGCGCGCCCGCTGCGCCGTGGCGGAGGCCGAGATCGCGCTGGCGGCGCGCGATCTGTCATGGCCGACGAAAGCGCTGGCCGAGGCGCGCGCAACGCTGGAGCAGCACGGCGACCGCACCAATGCCGCCTATGCGCGGAGCCTCGAAATCCGGCGCATGGTCCTCATCGGCCACCTCGATGACGCCGAGCGGGGGCTCGCCGATCTCGATCCCTCGCCGCTGCAGCCGGCGGCGCGCACCATCTATGAACTGATCGTCGCCGGCCTGGCGCTGCGCCGCCTGCAGACCAAGGCGGCGCAGGCGGCGCTCGAGCGGGCCGGAGCCATGGCCTGGCGGACGCGGAGTCCGGAGCTGCAAGCCGAGGTCGAGCGGCTCGCGGCCACGCTGTCCGCGCCGGCCGCTCGCTTGATCCGAGGAGGCGAGCAACGGCTGCTGCAGCTCGATGAGGTCGAAGCGCTCTTCCGATCCGACGGCCTGATCGTCGATGCCTGCCGGCTCGTGGTGCGCCAGGGCAGCCTCGTCGTGCCGTTGGCGCGGCGTCCGGTGTTGTTTGCTCTCGCCCGCAGGCTGGCGGAGGCGACGCCCGATGATGTCTCGCGATCGGAGCTGATCGCCGCGGCTTTCCGCGGCAAGGAAGCCGATGAGTCGCATCGCGCCCGCTTGCGTGTCGAGATCGGGCGCTTGCGCCGGCTCTTGAAAGACATGGCCGACGTCAATGCGACGCGCGACGGCTTTGCCCTGCTGCCGCGCGATGGCCGCCGCGTCGTCGTACTGGCACAGCCGATCGAGGACGAGAATGCGCCCGTGCTCGCCTGCCTCGCCGACGGCGAGGCGTGGTCGAGCTCCGGCCTTGCGCTGGCGCTCGGCGCCAGCCAGCGCACGATGCAGCGCGCGCTCGACGCGCTCGCTCTGTCCGGCAAGGTCCAGTCGTTCGGCCGCGGCCGCGCGCAGCGCTGGACCTGTCCGGTGGTGCCGGCATTCGCGACCAGCTTGTTACTCCCGGCGTGGTCGTCGCTCGATTAGCGTTCGGCCGTCAGCAATGGAGAAGGTCATGACACGCGCACCTGCAGAGATCATCCGCGAATACGGCCCGTTCGACGGCACCGACCGCGTCAACGGCGTCAGCTATGACGGCAAGCAGGTGTGGATTGCGACCGGCGCCAGCATCAAGGCGTTCGATCCTGCCGACGGCGCGGTCCGCAAGTCGCTCGACGTGCCCTCGCATGCCGGGACCGCCTTCGATGGCAAGCATCTCTATCAGATCGCCGAAGATCGCATCCACAAGGTCGATCCCGACAGTGGCCGCGTGCTCGCGACGATCCCGGCGCCCTCGGGCGGTGGCGATTCCGGGCTGGCCTGGGCTGAAGGGTCGCTCTGGGTTGGTGCCTATCGCGACCGCAAGATCCACCAGATCGATCCGGCAACTGGGCAGATCCTGCGCAGCATTTCCTGCACGCGCTTCGTCACCGGCGTGACCTGGGTGGATGGCGAGCTCTGGCACGGCACCTGGGAGGACGATGTCAGCGACATCAGACGCATCGATCCCGCGACCGGCGAGGTGCTCGATCAGCTCGACATGCCGGTCGGCACCGGCGTCTCCGGCATGGAGTCCGACGGGAGCGAGACGCTGTATTGCGGCGGCGGCGGCAGCGGCAAGGTGCGTGCGGTCAGGCGGCCGAAGCAGGCACGGGGGTAACACGCAAATGAGCCACAGCAGGCTCAGCGAGCGGAGGCAGCCTACTTCGCGATGGATGTGAACGCCGCCTTGCGAAAGTTGGCGTTGGCTTCCTCGCGCGTCTGCAACTGCTGGCCGCCGCCGCCGATCGGCTTGGTCGGCGTGATCACGGAGAACAGGACGAAGCCGCCCGCCTTGCGCGGGAAGATGAAGTACTCGGCGATGTCCGACTTCTCGCTGTCCTCGCAGGACGACATGCCGCGGAACACCACCGCGCTGTCGACCAGCTCGCTGTTGCGGGCGGAGATGAACTTGCCTTTGCAGTCGCGCGCGTCGTTGCCGATGATCGTGGCTGCGACTTCCAGGCCGTCCAGGTTGCGCTGCGGCGGCACGATCCGGACGAAGCCGGTGGCATTGTCCGCCTTCCAGGCGACGCCGCCTGCGGTCAGCCACACTGGCCGTTCGCCGCCGCCGAGGATCGCCGGATGCGACAGCGCCGCCTTCAGAATGAAGTTGGAGGCGATCTGCATCGCCTCGAGCTGCAGCTCGGGCGAATCCTCGGACGCACGTGCCGGCTGCACGCTCGCCGTCGCGGCCGGCGTGGTCGCGACGGGGGGCACGGCCTGACGCTGCGCCGAAGCGGCGCCGGGCTGCACCGTGAAGTTCGTCGCCGCGGCCATCCCACCGGCATTGATCATGCGCACACAGTTCGCCAGCGAGGGCAACAGCACGGAGGTGCCGTTGAGATCGAACTGGAACAGGTTGCCCTGTGCGAAGGCGGACATCGTCCGCGCCGCCCGGAACGCCTTGATCAGGCTGGAATCGTTCGGCATCGGAACCACGACCATGTTGGCCGACCAGACCGAGCCCTCGACATTGTACGAATTGCGGCCGTCGAAGCTGAGCACGATGGGAAACTTCTGCCCCTGCGACAGCGACCAGCTCGGATGAATGAAGGCGAGCGCCCAATTGTAGGTCGGCAGCGCGAGCACGCCGAAATTGATGCCGCTCTTGTAGCTCGCCGAGGCAATGCAGCTGGAGAACTTGCCGGTGTTGTCGTCAGTATAGGCGCCGCCCGACCATCCGGCGACCGAGATCGTGCCATACGGTCCCTTCGCATAGGCAGCCGCTATCAAGGACGCCTCGATCAGCGCCACTGAGGTCAGTATCAGGACCGACAGCATCGCGCCAAGGATTGCCCGCCGCACCGTCATCGCACATCCCCGTTTTTGCCGCATTGTTGCAATTCCCGCGGCTACGTCAAGTAGATCCCGAGCGCGTTCGTCTACCCCAGGAATAGAACGGCTGCGGCCTGCCGCGGGCTCAACCACACAAGATGTCGCGGTCGCCATCCACAGCCCTTCATGGGGGCGTCATCGAACTCCGCTAGCGCTCACGAGGTCTCAAGAAGGGATCTCGCCAAATGTCCGCCACGCTGCCTGTCCTGGGCGCCGCCCTCTCCGTCAAATCGATTCCGGCCCACACCGACTGGCTGCTCGAGCGCCAGCGGGATCTCGAGATCCAGGACTTCTTCCGCGCGGACCTTCTCGACAGCGACTGGCGCGGCACCGCCAAGGATATCAAGTCGATGCTGTCGGGCCACACCGGCCGGCTCGGAATCCACGGCCCGTTCTGGGGCTTCACCATCGCCAGCCACGACCCGATGATCCGCCGCGCGGTGACCAAGCGGCTGCTGCAGGGCCTGGAAGTCGCAGAGTTCCTCGGCGCCACCCAGATGGTGATCCACTCGCCCTACACGACCTGGGACTACAACAACATCGACATGCTGCCGGACAATCGCGAGCAGCTGATCGAGCGTGTCCGTGCGACGCTGTCCGACGTCATCGCCTCGGCCGAGCAGGCCAATTGCGAGCTGGTGATCGAGAACATCGAGGACAAGGATCCGCTGGATCGCGTCACGCTTGCCAAGGCGCTGGACAGCAGCAAAGTGCGCGTGTCGCTCGACACCGGCCATGCCAACTACGCGCATCATTCCACCGGCGCGCCGCCGGTTGACTACTATGTCGATGCCGCCGGCGACATGCTGACCCATGTGCATCTGCAGGACACCGACGGCTATGCCGACCGACACTGGGCGCCCGGCGAAGGCAACATTCGCTGGATCGCCGTGTTCCGCGCTTTGGCGAAGCTCAGCTCCAATCCGCGCCTGATCCTCGAATTGCGCAACCACGATCACGTCAAGGCCGGCGCAGCGCACCTCGCCGCGCTCGGCCTCGCTCAGTAAGCCAACGACCGTCATTTCCTGACAACCTCGCACCCTAGAGAGATTGCCATGACCAAGCTCACCCGCCGCGGCCTGCTCGGCGCCGGTGCCGCGATCGGCGGCAGCTTCATCCTGCCGCGCGTGTCGATCGCGCAGGGAGACAACCGTCCCTCGGTCACCATCGCCGTGCAGAAGGTGACCAATTCGAACGTGCTCGACGTGCTGCGCGAGCAGTCCAATGTCGGCGAGCGCGTGTTCTACTCGTCGCTGTGGGAAAGCCTGATCTCGAAGAACTTCCGCGGCAATCTCGAAGCCATCCCCGGCCTCGCCACCGAGTGGAAGCGCATCGACGACCAGACCGTCGAATTGAAGCTGCGCCAGGGCGTCAAGTTCCACAATGGTGACGAGATGACGTCCGAGGACGTCGTGTTCTCGTTCAGCCGCGAGCGCATGTTCGGCGACAGCGAGGCCAAGAGCCGCACCACCATCAAGGCGTTCGAGAAGATCCCGACGCCGCGCCCGGGCAAGGAACTGCCGCCGGACGTGATTGGCGTCGCGCGCCGGATGTGGCCGGACCTGGTTCGCGTCGACGCCGTCGACAAATACACCGTGCGCTTCGTCAACGCGACGCCCGACGTCACCATCGAAGGCCGCCTGATGCGCTATGGCTCCGACATCATGAGCCGGCGCGGCTGGGAGGAAGCGGCGAGCTATCTCGACTGGGCGCGCAAGCCGATCACGACGGGTCCCTACAAGATCGTCGAGTTCAAGCCGGACGTGTCGCTGACGCTCGAAGCCCATGACGAATATTGGGGCGGCCGTCCGCCGCTGAAGCGCATCCGATTCCTGGAAGTGCCGGAGGTCGCGAGCCGCATCAACGGGCTCCTGTCTGGCGAATATCAGTTCGCCTGCGACATCCCGCCGGACCAGATCGCCGGCATCGAGGGGAACGCGGCGTTCGAGGTCCAGGGCGGCACCATCCTCAATCACCGTCTCACCGTGTTCGACAAGAACCACCCGCAGCTCGCCAATCCGCTGGTGCGCCGCGCCTTCACCCATGCGATCGACCGCCAGGCCATCGTCGACAGCCTGTGGGCCGGCCGCACCCGGGTGCCGAAGGGCCTGCAGTGGGAATTCTACGGTGACATGTTCATCGCCGACTGGAGCGTGCCGGCATTCGATCCGAAGCTGGCACAGGACCTGCTCAAGCAGGCCGGCTACAAGGGTGACCCGATCCCGTATCGACTGCTCAACAACTACTACACCAACCAGGTCGCGACCGCGCAGGTGCTGGTCGAGATGTGGCAGGCGGTCGGCCTCAACGTTCAGATCGAGACCAAGGAGAACTGGTCCCAGATTCTCGAGCGCGCTCCGACCCGCGCGGTGCGCGACTGGTCCAACTCGGCCGCGTTCAACGATCCCGTCTCCTCGCTCGTCGCCCAGCATGGCCCCAACGGCCAGCAGCAGCAGGTCGGCGAATGGAGCAATGACGAGCTCAATCGTCTTTCCGAATTCCTGGAGACCTCGACCGATCGCGAGGCGCGCAAGAAGGCGTTCCGCCGCATGCTGGAGATCGCCGAGCGCGAGGACCCCGCCTACACGGTGCTGCACCAGAACGCGACCTTCACCGCCAAGCCGAAGTCGATCAAGTGGAAGGCCTCGCCGGCCTTCGCGATGGACTTCCGCACCGGCAACTACGGTGCGTGACGCCGTGGCGCCGCTGGTCAGCATCTCCGAACTGAAGGTCGCCTTCGACGGCACGCCCGTGCTGCACGGCATCGATCTCGACATCGGCAGGGGCGAGGCCATCGGCCTCGTCGGCGAGTCCGGATCCGGCAAGTCGGTGACGTGGCTCGCGGCGCTGGGTCTCCTGCCCGGCAAGGCGAAAGTATCAGGCTCGGCCAGGCTCGAAGGCCGCGAACTGCTCGGCGCTGACGGCAAGGTGCTCGACCAGGTGCGCGGCCGCCGCATCGCGATGATCTTCCAGGATCCCGCCAGCGCGCTCAATCCGGTGCTCACGATCCGGCGCCAGTTGTGCGAAAGCCTCGCGCTGCACCGCGGGCTGCGCGGCGAGGCTGCGCGGGCCGAGGCGCTCAGGCTGCTCGATCTCGTCGGCATCCCCGATGCGGCACGCCGGCTGTCCGCCTATCCGCACGAGTTCTCCGGCGGCCAAGTCCAGCGCATCATGATCGCAATGGCGCTGGCCGGACAGCCCGAGCTGCTGATCGCCGACGAGCCCACCACCGCGCTCGACGCCACCATCCAGGCGCAGATCCTCGATCTGCTGTCGGCCATCCGGCGCGAGTTCAACATGGCGATGGTCCTGATCAGCCATGACCTCGGCGTCGTCGCGGAGAATTGCGACCGCGTCTGCGTGATGTATGCCGGCCGCATCGTCGAGCGCGCGCCCGCGGCGCGGCTGTTCGATGATCCCTGGCACCCTTATGCGCAGGGCCTGATCGGCGCGCTGCCGCCGCTCGATGGCATCAGGCGGCGGCTGCAGGCCATTCCCGGAACGGTGCCTGATCCGCGCGCACTGCCCAGCGGCTGCGCCTTCGCGCCGCGCTGCACGTTTGCCGGCGACGGCTGCCATGCCGGCGTGCCGCCGCTGGCACCGGTCGAGCCGGACCGCGCGGTGGCCTGCCTGCGGCCGCAGCGCCTGCCGATGGAGCTCGCCGCCGAATGACAGCGCCGCTGGTCGAGGTCCAGGCGATCTCGCGCACCTATCGGATGAGGACCGGCCTGTTCGGACGCGCCGCATCCGTCCACGCCGTCGACGGCCTGAGCTTCTCGATCCAAAAGGGCGAGACGCTCGGCATCGTCGGCGAGTCCGGCTCCGGCAAATCCACCACCGGCCGCATGGTGCTCGGTCTCGAGCCGCCGGACCGCGGCAGTGTGCGCTTCCACGGCGCCCCGATCGCAGCGCCAGGCTCGGCGGCGTGGCGCGCCCAGCGCGCGCGCATGCAGATGATCTTCCAGGATCCGCTCGGCGCGCTCGATCGACGACTTCCCGTTGCCGCGCAGATCCGCGAGCCGCTCGACATCCACGACATCGGCACGGCCGCCGAGCGCGACGCGCGCGTGCATGAGCTGCTCCAGGCTGTCGATCTCAACGACAGCCATGGCGCCCGCTATCCCGGCGCGCTGTCCGGCGGGCAGCGCCAGCGCATCGTGCTCGCCCGTGCGCTGGCGACCAAGCCCGACTTCCTCGTTTGCGACGAGCCGGTCAGCGCGCTCGACGTCTCGATCCAGGCGCAGGTGGTGAACCTGCTGGTCGATCTCCAGGCCCGGCTCGGTCTGACGATGCTGTTCATCAGCCATGATCTGCGCGTCGTCCGACAGATCAGCAGCAAGGTGGCGGTGATGTATCTCGGCCGCATCGTCGAATATGGCGATGTCGACGACCTGTTCGCGCGGCCGCAGCATCCCTACACGCAGGCGCTGGTGTCCGCTTCCCCTGCCCCGGGACGCCGCAGCACCAGCCGCATCGTGCTGACGGGCGACCCGCCCAACCCGGCCGCGCGCCCCTCCGGCTGTGCCTTCCACCCGCGCTGCAGCCACGCGACCGCCCGCTGCGCCAACGAGGTGCCCGCGCTCACCGCGCTGGATCGGCAGCGCCAGGTGGCCTGTCATCTCGTTTCGGGGCCGCAGTCGCAGACCGAGGTCGCCGCGTGATGCTGCGCTATCTCGCCATCCGCCTGGCGCGCGCGCTGCTGACCATCGCGCTCGTCGTCACCTTCGCCTTCATCGTGCTCCGGCTGTCGGGCGATCCCGCGCTGATGATCATGGGGCCCGAGGCGCCGCCCGAGGTGATCGAAGCGTTCCGCAAGGCGTGGGGCCTCGATCATCCGATCTGGGTGCAGTATCTCGACTACTTCAAGGCGATCGGCCAAGGCGAGCTCGGACGCTCGATGCGCGACGGCCGGCCCGCGATCCAGCTCGTCATCGAGCGCATCCCCGCGACCTTGGCGCTGACCATTCCGGCGTTCCTGCTGAAAGTGCTGCTCGGCATTCCCGCCGGCATCTACGCCGCGCTGCATCGGGGATCGGCGATCGACCGCGCCGTGATGATCACGGCGGTCGCGGGCTTCACGGTGCCGAGCTTCGTGCTGGCCCTGATCCTGGTGCTGATCTTCGCCGTGCAGCTCGGCTGGCTGCCGTCGGGCGGACAGGATTCCTGGCGGCACGCCATCCTGCCGATCGTGACGCTCGGCTTCGGCGGCGCCGCGGTGCTGGCGCGGTTCACGCGCAGCGCCATGCTGGAAATCCTCGGCCAGCCCTACATCAGAACGGCGTCGGCCAAGGGCGTGCCGTGGCGCCGGGTGATCACGGATCACGCGCTGCCCAACGCGGCGATCCCCACCGTCACCATTCTCGGCTTCATGGTCGGCAGCCTGATCGCCGGCGCGGTCGTCGTCGAGAGCGTGTTCTCCTGGCCCGGCGTCGGCCGTCTCCTGGTCGTCGCCGTCGCCAACCGCGACCTCGCGGTCGTGCAATGCATCCTGCTGCTGGTGGCGATGACCATGGTCACGTCGAACCTGATGGTGGATTTCCTCTACGGCCTGCTGGATCCGCGGCTGCGCAGCAAGGGAGCAGAGGCATGACCGACCTTGCATTGAAATCGCCCGCCGCGCGGCGGCTGTGCTGGCCGAACATTCCCGTCTCCGTGACCATCGCAGTCGGCTGGATCGTCGCGATGCTGCTGCTGGCGATTTTCGCCGATCAGCTCGCGCCGCATGGCTTCACCAAATTCGATCTGCGCAATCGCCTGTCGCTGCCGGGCAACCCGGCGCATTGGCTCGGCACCGACGAGCTCGGTCGCGACGTGCTGTCGCGTCTGATCGTGTCGATCCGGATTTCGCTCTTGATCGCGTTCGGCGCGACCGCGATATCCGCCATCGCCGGCACCACGCTCGGCTTTCTCGCCGCGCATTTCCGCGGCCTGGTCGAGCAGGCCGTGCTGATGCTGGCGGACTTCCAGGCCAGCATGCCGTTCCTGATTCTGGCGCTCGCCGTGCTCGCCTTCTTCGGCAACTCGCTGCCGCTCTTGATCGGCTTGATGGGCCTGTTCGGCTGGGAGCGCTATGCGCGCATCGCGCGCGGCCTTGCCATCTCCGCCAATGCACAAGGCTATGCCGCCGCCGTCCGACAGCTCGGCGCAACGCCGCAGCGCGTCTATCTCAGGCACATCCTGCCGAACATCGCCTCGACCCTGATCGTGTCGATGACGCTGGTGTTTCCCGAAGTCATCCTGCTGGAGTCCGGTCTCTCCTTCCTCGGCCTCGGCGTGCAGCCGCCGATGACGAGCCTCGGCAACATGGTCGGCTATGGCCGCGAATATCTGACGCGCGCACCATGGATCATGCTGGCACCGGCGATCACCATCGTGGTGACGACGCTCGCCGTCTCGGTGATCGGCGACAGGCTGCGCGACCGGCTCGATCCGACGCTGCAATAGCCTCGATCAGCGGCGAGCCTCGTGACTCGCCGCGGCACTATGCTCGCAGATGATCAGGGCATGCCCCGCTTGCTCGCCCGCCAGCGCCATCCATCTCGACGCCTGCTGCAACCACTGATCGCGGCGAGCCGGATCGCGTTCGGCCTCCTCGCGACAGCTCAATGCCGCAGTCATGCACGCCGATCTTCTGTCCATGAATCATGGTCCGACACATCAACGCAAACGGAACTTACATATGATATCGCGACTTCCGGTTGTGATCAATTCCAGGCCTGCCTTACCCCGATGGATCCGCATGGCGCATCGGCAATGAATGATGCGCGTGACAGGCGGCGACCGCGGCGTGGCCGAATGCCACCGCGATCTGATGCAGGTCGGTGACGACGTCGCCAATGCCGTAGAGTCCCGCCACGCCGCAGCGCTGCTTGGCATCGACCTCGAGAAAGCCATCGGATGTATGCCGCGCGCCGAGCTTGATGGCGAGCTCGGAGCGGACATCGGCGCCCATCGCAGGATACACGATCTCGAACCGTTCGCTGCTGCCGTCGACGAATGACGCCTCGATCGCACCGTTTCGGCGCTGCAACGCATGAAGTTGCGGCGTCACCCGGACGCCGGCGGCGGCAAGCTCCTGCCGCTTCGCCGCATCCTGCTCATCATCGATCGGGATCAAGGTGACGTCCGAACTGTAGACGCGCATGAACAGCGCCTTGCCAGCGGCGTGACCGAGCGCGCCCACGATCGCGATCTTGTGGTCGATGGTTTCAAAGCCGTCGCAGACCGGACAATAGCGCAGCTCGCCGTCACGGACCGCCACTCTCCAATCGGCGAGCGGCGTCTGCTTGTCGACGATACCCGTCGCGAGGATGACGCGCTGTGCCGCGACCGTACCGCGCTCGTGAGTGGCGACCAGATCTCCATCATGCGTCTCGAGAGCGCTCACCGTCCTCCGGACGATAGGAACGTGAAGTTCCTCGACCTGCCGCTGCATTCGTGCGAGCAGCTCGCTTCCGGGCACGCCGTTCGGGAACCCCGGCAGGTTGTGGCTCCGCGGAATCAGCGCTGCCCGCGATGCGCCGCCATCGACGACCACGACCTCACGCCGGAACCGGGCCAGGTAAATCGCGGCCATCAGTCCAGCTGGCCCGCCGCCTATGACGAGGACTTCGGTGCGCATTGCCGCCCTGCTCCAGTCTTGGCTCAAGCTGCATCGGAGCAGAAAGTTCTCGCGCGGAAAACATTTCGGCAAACGTATCGATGAAATCGACCCGGAACTCTCTGGAACACAAGTGGAACTTTTGCCACCGAGGGACGTTAACCTATGTCGCTGCCGCGGCGGAAAAGCCGTGCAAACTTGGCAGCGAGGGGATTTGTTGCGAGGGCGCGTGGATGCGATTTGTAAATTCGACTGATGAAAGCTTGATGGCGTACTACGAAAGTGTCCGAAAGCAGGTGGCCGCCGACAGCCGGATCGGAGGCCCCTACCGTTTGATCGGCGATCGGGCCAAGCAGTACGCGCAGGAGCTCCAGGCCGAGATGCGGCGGCGGCAGTTGCGCTTCACGCCGATCGATTGGCCGAACTGACTGGGCAAGGATCGTGGGGCTCACCTCAGCGCTCAAGTTGAAGTATTGCGTTCGACCAGACAGCGCGGCGGTCGTTATTGCGCCCTCTTCCCTTATGGGAGAGGGCAAGTAGGACAGAGTTTGCGGACAGGCTTGCGATGCCCTCTCCCACAAGGGGAGAGGGCGCTGTATTCTGCAGTGTCACCGCAAAGCCGTGCGAAACGGGGTCGTCATCATTCCCACGACCAGCTCGAGAAATCATTCTCGAACTGCGGCACGTCCTTCCAGACACCCTTGAGCTTCTTGTTGATGATTGTGATCCACTGCGGCTGGAACAGGAAGCCCGCAGCGGCATCGGTCGCCAGCATGCGCTGGGCATCGCCGAGCAGCTTGGCGCGCTCGGTCTCGTTCGGCGTATCGACGATCGACTGGTAGAGCTTGTCAAAGGCCTCGGACTGATAGCCGAAGTAGTAATTCTTGTCGGTGAACTTCACGAGATCGAACGGCTCGACATGCGAGACGATGGTCAGGTCGAAATCATGCGGTCCGTTGAAGACCTGTGACAGCCACGCCGCCCATTCGAGATTCTCGATCTTGGCGACGATGCCGACCTTGGCCAATTGAGCCGCGAGCACCTCACCGCCCTGGCGCGCATAGGCCGGCGGCGGCAGCCGCAGCGACAGTTGCAGCGGCGTGGTCACGCCGGCTTCGGCGAGCAGCTTCTTGGCCTTCTCCGGGTCGTAGGGATTGATGTCGGTGGTGTCGACATAGCCGAGCGAGCCCGGCACGTAGAAGCTGCCGATCGGCGTACCCAGGCCGTCGACGGCGCCTTCGACCATCGCCTTGCGATCGATCGCAGCAAGGATCGCGCGGCGGACGCGGACGTCGTCGAGCGGCTTCTTCTTGTTGTTGATGGTGACGATCGTCTTCGCCTTTGAGCCGCCGATCAGCACGGTGAAGCGCGGGTCGGACTTGAACTGCGCGATGGTGCGCGCCGTGGTGCCGCGCGGGAAGGCATCGACGTCACCCGACAACAGCGCAGCGACCTGCGCCGCCGGATCGGAGATGAAGCGGATCGTCACCTTGGACAGCTTCACGGCTGCGGCGTTGCGATAATCGGGCCATTTGTTCAAGGTCAGGGACGAGCCCTTGGCCCAGCTACCCAGCGTGTACGGCCCAGTACCGACCGGCTGCGTCGCGTTGGTCGGCGCGCTCTTCGGCTCGACGATCGAGGCGGTGGCCTGTCCGAGCAGGAACGGCAGGTTGGGCTCAGAATATTTCAGCTTGACGACGATGGTCTCCGCGTCGGGAGCCGTCACGGACTCCATCGACTGGAACAGCGCCTTGTCCTTGTTGGTGCTGTTGGCGGCGCCGGCGCGCTCGAACGAGAACTTCACCGCGGCGGAATCGAACGCCTCGCCGTTCTGGAATTTCACGCCCTTGGCGAGCTTGAACGTGTAGCTCTTCAGGTCGGACGAGGCCTGCCAGCTCGAGGCCAGCAGCGGCGAGACCGAGCCGTCCTCGTTGATCTTGGTCAGCGTCTCATAGACGTTGTAGAGCGTCACCTCGGCGATGGCCGCCGCGGCCGCGCTGGTCGGATCGAGCCCCGGCGGCTCCAAGGTCATGCCGACAACGACGCTATCCTTCTTGCTCTGCGCGAGAGCCGGCGCGACGGCCGCAACGAGCGCGGCCATGGCGATGATCGATAGTTTCTTGAACATTGTTTGTTTCTCCCTGAGGAAGCCAAATTACGCGTCAAAGCGGCTTCGAGACAAGTGGCTGCAGTTCCGTTGCGACGAGCGCCGGCAGCGCCATTACGCTTTCCGCCCGATGGCAGGCAGCGGAATGCTGTCCGGTGAGCGCTCGCAACGCGGGGGCCGTCGCGCGGCACTGGGCATCGGCGAGCAGACAGCGCGGCGCGTAGGCGCATCCGGCCGCGCCGAGGGATTGCGAAGCGATCGCAACGCTCTCGCGACGGCGCCGGACCGCGCCGGCCTGGGCCCGCGGCACGGCGTCGAGGAGCGCCCGCGTGTAGGGATGCGCGCAACTTCCGAACAAGTCCTCCGGCCGCCCGCGCTCGACGATGCGGCCGAGATACATCACCGCAACCTCGTCGCAGAGATAGTCGACGACCGCGAGATCATGACTGATCAGCACGTAGCTCAGGCCGAACTGCTCCTGCAGATCCTGCATCAGGTTGAGAACCTGCGCCTGCACGGAGACATCCAGCGCCGACACCGGCTCGTCGGCGACGATCAGCTTCGGCTGGGTGATCAGGGCCCGCGCGATCGCGATGCGCTGGCGCTGCCCCCCGGAAAATTCATGCGGATATTTGTCCATGTCGGCATCGCGCAATCCGACCTGCCGCAGCACGCTCGCGACGCGCCTGCGGAGAGAATCGCGATCCGGGTGTTCGAGAGCGGTCAGCGGCTCGGCGACGATGCGCGCAATGGTCTGGCGCGGATCGAGTGATCCGTACGGATCCTGAAATACCATCTGGAAATCGCGGCGCGCCCGCCGCAGCTCATCCACCGGGAGGCGGTTGAGGTCGCGGCCCACCATCAGCACCGATCCCGCTGACGGCCGCTCCAGCGCCATGATCAGCCGCGCCAGGGTCGACTTGCCAGAGCCGGACTCGCCGACGATGCCGAGGCTCTTGCCCGCCTTCAACGACAGTGACACGCCGTTCAGCGCGAGCACCTCGCCGGGCGGCCGCAGCAGACTCTCGCGCGGCAGCGCGTAGCGCTGTACGAGATCCCTGACCTCGAGCAGCGGCGTCTCTGCAACTCCTTGCGCGGCGGTGCTCAAGCGACCACTCCCGCCGGATCACACGCGAGCGCGACGCCGGTCCGGATGCACCGGACGCCGTGCCCGGCGCCGATCTCGATCGACGGCGGCAGCGCCGTGCGACAGGCGTCGATCGCCAGCCCGCAGCGATCTGCGAACGGACAACCGGCCGGCAGATCGGCGAGCTCCGGCACGGTACCGGCGATGGTCGCAAGGCGCGTGCCCTTGCGGGCCCCGAGCCGCGGCCGCGCGCGGAACAGGCCCTGCGTGTAGGGATGCCCCATGCGCGAGAACACGGCGTCCGTGGTGCCGCTCTCGACCACCGTGCCGCCATACATCACGATCATGCGCTGGACGTTCTCGGCGATGACGCCAAGATCATGCGAGATCAAGATCATCGCCATGCCGCGCTCGGCGACCAGATCGGCGATGAGGTCGAGGATCTGGCGCTGGATGGTGACGTCGAGCGCAGTGGTCGGCTCGTCGGCGATCAGCACGTCGGGCTTGCAGGCGAGCGCCATCGCGATGGTGATGCGCTGGCGCTGGCCGCCGGAGAACTGGTGCGGATAGGCGCCGTAGCGTCGGGCGGGATCCGGCAGACCGACGCGGTCGAGGAGCGCGATCGCCTGTCGTTTCGCCTCGGTCGCCGTGCAGCCGATATGCCGCAGCAGCGGCTCGGCCACCTGATGACCGATCGTATGCATCGGGTTGAGCGCGGTCATCGGCTCCTGAAAGATCATGCTGATGCGGTTGCCGCGCAGCTTGCAGTAATCGGCATCACCGAGACCGACCAGCTCGCGGCCGTCGAGCGTGATGCTGCCGCTGACGACGGCGCTGTCAGGCAGAAGGCCAAGCAGAGCGAGCGCCGTGATCGACTTGCCGCAACCGGACTCGCCGACGATGCCGAGCGTCTCGCCGCGCCGGAGCGTGAAGGAGACCTCGCGCACGGCTTGCGCCGAGCCGCGGCTGGTATTGAGGCGGATGCCGAGACCCGACACATCGAGCAGAGGCTGATCGCCTACCGTCATCGCTGCCTCGCCAGCCGTGGGTCGAGCAGATCGCGCAGGCCGTCGCCGAGCAGGTTGAGGCCGAGCACCGCGAGCGCGATGGCGGCACCGGGATACACGGCGAGGCTCGGCGACTGGAACAACAGGGTCTGCGCATCGTTCAGCATGCGTCCCCAGGACGGCTGCGGCGGCTGCGTGCCGAGGCCCAGATAGGACAGCGCCGCTTCCGCCAGGATCGCCAGCGCGAACTGGATCGTCGCCTGCACGATCAGAATCGACAAGATGTTCGGCAGCACGTGCTCGATGGTGATGCGGAAGCGGCCCTTGCCGGCGGCGCGCGCAGCCAGGATGAACTCGCGCGCCCAGACCGCACCGGCGGAGCCGCGGGTGACGCGCACGAACACCGGGATCTGGAAGATGCCGATCGCGGTGATCGACGTCACCATGCCCGGCCCGATCACCGCCGCCAGCATGATCGCCGACAGCACCGCGGGAAAGGCGAAGGTGAAGTCGCTGAAGCGCATGATCAGTTCCTCGCTCCAGCCGCGCTGCGCGGCTGCGACCAGGCCAAGGCAGACGCCGCAGGTGAGACCGATGCCGACGGCGATGATGCCGACCAGAATGGTCGCGCGCGCACCCACCAGCAATAGCGAGACGATGTCGCGGCCGAGCACGTCGGTGCCCAGCCAATGCGCTGCTGATGGCGGCCGCAATTTGGACGCGACATCGATCTCATAGGCCGACCATGGCGTCCAGAGCAGCGACAGCAGCGCGGCGCCGAGCACCAGCAGACAGAGCAGCGCGCCGATCGTGAAGCTGCGATGGCGCAGCGCGCGGCGCCAGAACGCGTTGGACGCAGGCGCAGCGCCCGTTTGAACGACCACGGCGGAACTCACAGCTCGTGCACCTTGATGCGCGGATCGATCACCGCATACAGGACATCGACCACGAAGTTGACGATGATCACCATGGCCGCCAGCAGCATCACGCAGTTGCGCACCACGATCAGGTCGCGATTGGCGATCGACTGTAAGATGAGGCGCCCCAGGCCCGGGAGATAGAACACGTTCTCGATCACGATGGTGCCGGCGAGCAGGTTGGCGAATTGCAGCCCCATCACGGTGAGCACCGGGATCATGGCGTTGCGCAGCACGTGCTGCCACAGCACCTCGCGCTTCGTCAGGCCCTTGGCGCGCGCGGTGCGGACGAAATCCTCGCGCAGAACGTCGAGCACGGCCGAACGCGTCACCCGCGCCAGGATCGCGGCCTGCACCACTGCCAGCGCCACAGCGGGCAACAGCAGCGCGCGCAGACCGGGCCAGATGCCGTCCTCCCAGCCGGGAAAGCCGCCGGCCGACAGCCATTGCAGCTTCACCGCGAACAGGAGGATCAGCAGGATCGCGAACCAGAAGTTCGGCAAGGCGATGCCGATCTGGGTCAGCGACATGACGCCGACATCGCCGAGGCGGTTGTGATTGGCGGCCGTGTAGATGCCGGCCGCGAGCGCCAGCACGGTCGTGAGCCCCATCGCCAGGATCGCGAGCGGAATGGTCATCGCCAGCCGCTCGCGGATCAGTTCGGCCACCGGCGTGCCATAGGCGTAGCTGTTGCCGAGATCGCCGCTCAGCAGGCCGCCGATCCAGTGCAGGTAACGCAACGCCAGCGGCTGATCCAGCCCGAGCTTGACGGTCAGCGCCCTGACCGCATCCGGCGAGGCATCCGCGCCCATCAGCATCTGGGCGGCATTGCCCGGCAGCGCGTCGAGCACCAGGAATATGATCAGCGACGCGCCGACGAGGGTCGCCAGCAAGGTCAGGAAGCGCCGCAGCAGAAAAACGCTCATTCGCGCCGGGACTCCAGTTTTCGGCGGCCGCACGTTCCACAGCTTTCGGCTCCGATGCAAGCCCATTGCCTGCATGATTGCCATTGCCGGGCGGAGGCACCTTCGCACACCGCACCCGCCGGGGTATCGCCGGCTTGATCCCGGTCAACGGCGGAGCGCCGGCGACCGTCATCATGCGGCTGATCGCAACAACGCAAGGGCCCATCTCGATCATGACCATCCGTCCGAGCTTTCTCTGGGGCGCCTCGACCTCGGCCTTCCAGATCGAGGGCGCGGCGCACCTCGACGGCCGCGCCGACAGCATCTGGGATGTCTATCTGCGCGCCCCCGGCCGGGTGAGCCACAACGACACCGCCGAGACCGCCTGCGATCACTATCATCGCTACGCGGAGGACGTGGCGCTGATGCGCGATCTCGGCCTCAATGCCTATCGGTTCTCGATCGCCTGGCCGCGGCTGCTACCGCAAGGCCGCGGCGCGGCCAACGAAGCCGGCCTCGCCTTCTACGACCGCCTCATCGACGCCCTGCTTGCCGCTGAGATAGAGCCGTGGCTCTGTCTCTACCACTGGGACCTGCCGCAGGCGCTGGAGGCGCTCGGCGGCTGGCAGAACCGCGACATCGTCGGCTGGTTCGCCGACTATGCCGCGCTGGTCGCGCGGCGCTATGGCGACCGGGTCAAGCGCTTCGCCACCTTCAACGAGCCCTGCGTGTTCACGCTGTTCGGCTACGGCCTCGGCTGGCACGCGCCGGGGATCGCCGACGGAGCGGCCCTGCACAAGGCCATTCATCACGTCAATCTCAGCCATGGCCGCACCGTCGACGTGCTGCGCAGGGACGTGGCCGGCGCCTCGATCGGCGCCATCCACAATCGGCAGCCCTGCTACCCTGCGAGCGACGGTGCGGAGGACGCCGCGGCCGCCTTGCGGCTCGCCGCCTATTGGAACGATGCCTTCCCGTTTCCGCAGGCCTTTGCCTGCTACCCGCCGGAGCTCCAGGACGCCGTCGCGCCCTATATCGCACCCGGCGACATGGCGCAGATCGCGCGCCCCGTCGACTGGTTCGGGCTCAATCACTATTCGCCGCATTACATCAAGGCGGGCAGCAACCTGATGGGCGCCAGCTTCGGAGCGCCTCCCGCGGCAGTGCCGCGCAGCGCAATCGGCTGGCCCGTCGTGCCCGAGGCGTTCCGCGATACGCTCCTGGACATCCACAGCCGGTTCCGGCTTCCGATCTACGTGCTGGAGAACGGAACGGCGGCCAATGACACCGTCGATGCATCCGGCTGCATCCAGGACGACGGCAGGATCGGCTATCTCAAGGCCTATACGACCGCGATGGAACAGGCGATCGCGGCGGGCGCCGACGTGCGCGGCTATTTCGTCTGGTCGCTCCTGGATAATTTTGAATGGGGAGCGGGCTATTCGCAGCGCTTCGGCATTGTCTATGTCGATCGCGCCACCCAGCGCCGCATTCCCAAGGCGTCGGCGCGGTGGTATTCGAACATGATTGCCGCTCACCGGGTATCCGACGATCCCGCCGGGCGGCACAACCGGGCGGAAGAGTGAGGATGAGCGAACGCGTTCTTCTGGGTGACATCGGCGGCACCAATGCGCGGTTCGCGCTGCTTGACGGCCACGTCATCAGCGAGGTCGCGCATCTCAAGGTCGCCGACTTCCCGACCATCACGGACGCGATCACCGACTTCCTATTGCGACACGCCGCCGGCGGCCCGCCCACCGCAGCCGTGCTCGACATCGCCGGCCCGATCGAGCGCAATCGCGGCATGCTCACCAACTCGACCTGGGTGATCGACGGCGCCGAGCTGGCGGAGCGGTTCAAGCTGCGCTCGGCCAAGCTCCTGAACGATTTCGAGGCGGTCGGCTGGTCGCTGCCGGCGCTGCATCCCGACGACCTGTTTCCGCTTGGCGGAAGCGCCGCGGTCGACGGCGCGCCGATGCTGGTGATCGGCCCCGGCACCGGCTTCGGCGCCGCGTGCTATCTCCCGGCAGAAGGCCGTCCCACGGTTGCCGTGACCGAGGCCGGCCATGCCACGCTGCCGGCGACGACGGCGCGCGAGGCCGCCGTGCTCGCCAAGATGCGCGAGCGCTTCGGCCATGTCTCGATCGAGCGTGCGCTGTCGGGCATGGGCCTTTCGAACGTCTATCAGGCCATTGCCGCGGTCGACGGGGTCACGGTGCCGCCGCGCGATGCCGCAGCGATCACCCACGCCGCGCTGGACGGCAGTTGCGCCACCAGCCGCGCGACTCTCGACATGTTCTGCGCCTGGCTCGGTGCCGTCGCCGGCAACCTCGCGCTCACCTTCTGCGCCCGCGGCGGCGTCTACATCGCCGGCGGCATCCCGCCGCGGTTTCCCGACTACTTTGCCAGATCCGATTTCCGCCGGCAGTTCGAGGGCAAGGGGCGCTATGACAGCTATCTGCGTCCGATCCCGGTTCATCTCGTTATCAAGCCCGACATCAGCTTCCTCGGTCTCAAATCGTTCTTCGAGGCCGGCATCACCGCGAGCGGCGGCTCCCCGACCCACTGAGATCGAATGAGCGACATCGTCACGATCACGCCGAACCCGGCCGTCGACATCTCGACGACCGTCGAGAAAATCGTGCCGGTGGCCAAGCTGCGCGGCACGACGCAACAGCGAGATCCCGGTGGTGGCGGCATCAACGTCGCCCGTGTCATCGCCCGCCTCGGCGGCGACGTCACCGCGCTCTATCCGGTCGGCGGTCCGACCGGCCTGCTGCTGAAGCAGCTCGTCGAGAAGGAAGGCGTCGCCAGCCGCACCTGGGCGACGGCCGAGGACACGCGCGAGGACTTCTTCGTCCAGGAGCGCGTCAGCGGCCAGCCCTATCGCTTCATCCTGCCGGGTCCGACGCTGACCGAGGCCGAATGGCAGGCCGGCCTTGCCTTGCTCGCAGCCCAGGATCCGTTTCCCCGCTTCGTCGTCGGCAGCGGCAGCCTGCCGCGCGGCGTGCCGACCGACTTCTATGCGCGCGTTGCGACGCTTGCACGGTCACGCGGCGCGCAATTCGTGCTCGACACCTCGGGGCCAGCTTTGGCCGCGGCGGTAGCCGGCGGCATCGACCTGATGAAGCCGTCGCTGCACGAGATGCAAGAGCTGGTCGGCGGCGCGCTGCCCGATGCCACGGCGTGGGAGAAAGCCGCCCACGCGCTGGTCGCGAGCGGCAAGGCCGGCACCGTCGCGCTGACCATGGGTCATCTCGGCGCCCTGCTGGTCACCCGCGACCGCGTGCTGCGCGCTCAGCCGCTGACGATGGTGCCGGTCAACGCAGTCGGCGCCGGTGACAGTTTTCTCGGCGCATTGGTCGCGAAGCTCGCCGCGGGCGAGTTGCTGGACGACGCGTTTCGCTTTGCGGTCGCCGCAGGTGCCGCGGCGCTGCTGCGCACCGGCACCGCGCTGTCCGATCCCGCCGACGTCAGCCGTCTGCAGGCTGACGTGCGGCTTGAGACGGCGTGACATCGCTCGCCGCATCACCGTTGAGCCGATCGAGCGAGAGCAGCAACCCGCCGACGCGCTCCAGCGACGACATCCACTCTGCGAGGCGGTTGAAATTGTCCACCATCCAATTGAACGACCCCTGCACCAGCGTGAACGCAGCGGCTGCCTGGGTGAGTTCGCCCAGGGTCATCTGATCGCCGAGGAACTTCGGCGCGCACAGCACGAGGCCGATGATCGGCGCGAGCAGCGTATTCAGATGAGACACCAGGGTGTTGCGCATCAGCTGCCAGCACAGCCGCTTCCATTGCTGGATCGTGCGGTCGAGCGCCATCCACAGCCCGGCAACGACGCTGCGTTCTTCCTGCTTGGGCGCGATGCCTTCGCCGATGTCGCGCAAGTGATGGGCTGCGGTGATCAGCTCCGACTCGGCCTGGTTCTTGGTCTGGATGACGCGCGTGAGTGGCGAACCGACCCACAGCATGGCCCCGGTCACCAGCCCGGAATAGATGACGACGCTGACCACCAGGTAGCCTGGAATCCACAATTGGTGCCCGGCCACGGCAAAGCCGATGGATCCGCCGACCTGCCACAGCACCTGGACGAACACGACCGCCGTCAGCAGCGAGGAGATCACACTGACCACGAAGTCGATCGGTGCATCGGTGGCGATGCGGACATCCTCGGCAATACGATACTCCGGAATCTTCAGATCGCCCTGCACCGTCGCGAGCCGCGCATAGCGATCGTTCTCGACCCAGTAGTTGATCACCTTGGCGCTCAACCATTGCCGCCAGTTGCGTTGCATCACCATGCGGCCCCACACCGAGACGATCGCCAGCACGACGCTCGCCAGACAAAGCGGAATGAGCAGAACGGCCTGCTGCCGCAGCCGCGTCGGATCGCGGCCCTCCAATGCGTCGAAGAAATCCCTGTTCCAGTAATTGAACCGAAACTGCACGTAGAGCTGAAGCACCACGAGGACGATCAGGGCGACGCAGAGCAGCCAGACCCGCCATGCCGTCGATCCGAGCCAGAATTGCCGCGCCGTGAGCCAGAACCGCGACCATTCGCGATTGCCGTCCTCGTTCTCGTCGTCGGAGATCATTGGTGATCCGGATGGGTACGATTGATGGGTCTTAACAAACATCCTCGCCTATGGTGGAACCGTTGTCATCCCGCGATTTAAGGGGCTCGCGAAGCGCCTTGCTTGATCTTGCGCAAGGCAGTCGCCGCCCGCCGCGACAAACTGAAGTTCGCGCTGCGATGCGGGAGATCACCGATGACGGCACCCGGCTACATCCGCTGGTTCAAGGACCTTCGTATCGAGGACGTGCCCGGCGTCGGCGGCAAGACGGCCTCGCTCGGAGAGCTGTATTCGGCGCTGGCGTCGCAAGGCGTGCGCGTACCCAACGGCTTCGCACTGACGGCCGCCGCCTATCGCGACGCCTTGCGCGCGACCGGCGCCGACGACGCGCTGCGCAAGCTGCTCGCCGGCCTCGACAAGCGCCGCATCGCCGATCTCGCCAAACGCGCGGCGAAGGCGCGCGCGATCGTGTTCGCGGCGACCGACCGTGACGATCTACGCCACGAGGTCGCAGAGGCTTACAAGCAGCTGGAGCAGGAGTATGGCCGCGGCGTCGCGGTTGCCGTGCGCAGCTCGGCCACCGCCGAGGACCTGCCGAATGCGAGCTTCGCAGGCCAGCACGAGAGCTTTCTCAACATTCGCGGCGCCAAGGACCTGTTCGAGGCGTGCCGCCACTGCTTCGCCTCGCTCTATACGGACCGCGCGATCTCCTACCGCATCGACAACGGCTTCGACCACGACAAGGTCGCGCTGTCGGTGGCCGTGATGAAGATGGTGCGCTCGGACCGCGCCGCGAGCGGCGTGATGTTCTCGTTGGACACCGAGAGCGGCTTTCGCGACGTCGCCTTCATCACCGGGGTCTACGGCCTCGGCGAGACCATCGTGCAGGGCACGGTCGATCCGGACGAGTTCTACGTCCACAAGCCCACCTTCGCGGCCGGCTTCCGCAGCGTGCTGTCGCGCCGGCTCGGCGCCAAGGACAAGCGGATGGTCTATGCCAAAGCCAGCGCAAAGGCCGGCGCGCGCAGCCGTGGCCCGACGACGCGCACCGAGGCGACGCCGCCGGCTGACAGGGCGAAATTCTGCATCAGCGATGCCGACGTGCTGGAGCTCGCGCAGGCCACCATCGTAGTCGAGGAGCACTACTCGCAGAAGGCCGGCAGGCCGACGCCGATGGACATCGAATGGGCCAAGGACGGTCGCGACGGTGCGCTCTACATCATCCAGGCGCGGCCGGAGACGGTGGCCTCGCAGCGGCGGCCCGAGGCGATCGAGACCTACGTTCTGAAGAAGACCGGCAGAACGCTGGCAACCGGCCGCGCCGTGGGCGAAAAGATCGCCACCGGCAAGATCCGCTTGATCCGCACTCCCAAGGATCTGAACGCGTTCCGCCCCGGCGAGGTGCTGGTCGCCGCGTCGACCAGTCCGGACTGGGAGCCGGTGATGAAGACCGCGGCGGCGATCGTCACCGATCATGGCGGCCGCACCTGCCATGCCGCGATCGTCGCTCGCGAGCTCGGCGTGCCGGCCGTGGTCGGCACGGAGGATTTCAGCAAGCGCGCGAAGACCGGAACGACGGTCACTGTCTGCTGCGCGGAGGGCGACGCCGGCCATGTCTACGACGGCGCACTGCCGTTCGATGTCGAGCGCCTGGCGATCGACAGATTGGAGAAGCCGCGCACCGAGATCATGGTCAATCTCGGCAATCCCGAACTGGCCTTCAAGACCGCGCTGCTGCCGAACGATGGCGTCGGCCTCGCCCGCATGGAGTTCATCATCAACCAGGCGATCGGCATCCACCCGATGGCGCTGGCGACGCCCGCAAAGGTGACCGCGGCAAAGGACCGCGCGACGATCAAGCGCCTGACCGCGCGCTACAAGAAGCCCGCCGACTTCTTCGTCGAGCGGCTGTCGGAAGGCGTCGGCACCATCGCCGCGGCATTCTACCCGCGGCCGGTGATCGTGCGCCTCTCGGACTTCAAGACCAACGAATATGCCAGCCTGATCGGCGGCTCCGATTTCGAGCCGAAGGAAGAGAACCCCATGCTCGGCTTCCGCGGCGCCTCGCGCTATGCGCATCCCGCCTACGCCGCCGGTTTCGCGCTGGAATGCGCGGCGATGAAGCGCGTGCGCGACACGATGGGGCTCTCCAATCTGAAGATCATGATCCCGTTCTGCCGCCGGGTCGAGGAGGCACGCAAGGTGATCGCGGCGATGGCCGGGCATGGCCTCGTCAGAGGCGAAAACGGGCTCGAAATCTACATGATGTGCGAGATCCCGAACAACGTGATCCTGATCGATGAGTTCGCCAAACATTTCGACGGCTTCTCGATCGGCTCCAACGATCTCACCCAGCTCACGCTCGGCGTCGACCGCGACTCCGACATCGTCGCGTTCGATTTCGACGAGCGCGATCCCGGCCTGCTGGCGATGCTGCGGATGGCGGTGGAGGGCGCGCACCGCAACCATCGCCATGTCGGCATCTGCGGCGAGGCGCCGGCAAACTATCCGGAAGTCGCGCGCTATCTGGCCGAACTCGGCATCGATTCGATCAGCGTCAATCCGGCGAGCATCGTGCGCACCATGGAGATCGTCCGTACCGCTGAGCGGGAGCTCGCCTCGCGCACGCCGCAGGCGCTGGCGAGCTGATCATGGCCGAAGCTCAGGAGCTGGCCTTGAAGAAGTCCAGCACGGTCGAAGCGCCGCCGGTGACGTCGCCGCCGCCATACAGGCTTGCCAGGAACGTGCCGCGATGGCTGGCGCCGGTGACCGCGATGCCTTGCGCAAAGCGGCCGTCGGCCGCCAGCGGCATCTTGACGAGGCTCGGCGGCAGCGCCTCGTCGAGAAGACCGTAATAGAACCGCATCGGGGCGTCATAGTCCCAATAGGTCGAGCTATTGCCGGCCAGACGACGGAGGAAGCGGCTGTTGGTCTCGTGGGTGAAGCGCTCGAAGAAGCCGTCGACCAGCAGGTCCGAGGGCTGCGGCACCGACTTGCTGAACGCCTCGTCCATGCTGTAGTCGGCCCAGTATTTCTCGGCCAGCGCGAGGTGCTGCGGCTTGATCGCAGTCTTGAACAGGTCGCCGAGCCGGTAATACTGGCGATAGCTGCCCAGGAGGACGATGACGCAGGGCGTTATCCAGATCGGCTGCTTCGGATAGGTGCTGTCGGTCGACGCGCTGCCCGGTTGGGCCGACACCCAATAGCGCATCGAATCCGCAAGATTGTTGAACGGACTCTGCGTGGCGCTCGCCGCCACCGCGACGCGCCGCCGCTGCAGTTCCTGGCGCAGCCATTGCGTGTTCAAGGCACCCTGCGACCAGCCGTTCAGGAACAGCCCGGACTTTCGCAGGCGGAGATGATCGAGCGCGAGCAGACCCGCGCTCAGCACGTCCAGGCAGCACTGCACGGTCGCGTCCTTCACCGCATAGGCCTCGCCTCGCCCCTGGCGATACGGTCCCTTGCCGAGATAGTCGGCCGCGATCAACGCAAAGCCGTTGCCGACAAGGCGCTGGACGTTGAACAGCGTCTCGATCGAATCGACATTGTCGCGCGGCTCGTAGTTCGGATCGGCCAGCTTGACGAGATTGGACGGGACCTGGTCGAACGACAGGATGGTGCCGTGCTGCCACGACACGACCGGCAGTGCGCCCTTGTGATCGGCGGGCAGCGCGAGCAGGCCGCTGACCTTGACGCGCTCACCGGTGCCGGGAATGCGCGTGTAGGTCGTCAGCCGACGCAGTTCGACGTCGACCCGCGCCCCGTGCTTGTCGGCCGAGAATGGCGGCAAGATATTGTGCTCATTGAAGACGGCGTGGAGCTTCGCTGCGAGCGCATCGAGCCGATCCTTGCTGATGCGCACCGGCTGGCCGAGGCTTGCGCCGTCACGTGGCTGCGCGACAGCCGGGCCGGCGGAGAACGACAATGCCGCAGCGCCGAAGCCAAGGCCGGCTGAGGCCAGCAGCCTTCGGCGGGATGGCCGGCCGGCCGAGGCTGCAGAGCTGAGCTCCGGCCCGGTCGGCTTGGACTTCGGCGGAGCCAACGCCTCTTCGGATCCCGTGACCAGGGTCTCCAGGCCGATCATTCGCCGCTTCATCACGTCCCTCCGAGCCGCCTACAGCCGAGGGTAGTTCACAAAGCCTAGCACTTGCTAAATGGTGCAGCAATTGGAGCCGGATGTTTCGACGGTCGCCTGCACCGTCGAGCCTCGAGTGGTCGCGTCGCGGCTCGCCTCCACACGTCAGATGCCGCCATGCGAATGATTTGCGATGGCGTTCTGGGGTACACACCAAGAAGAGATCGCGAGGAAGAGATGATGGCCTACCGCGCGGCCTCGAAACCTCCGAGCACTGCGGTCAGGTTCTGCCCAAGAATGTCCGAGAGATAGCCGCCCTCCTGCACGAACACCGTGGGAAGGCCGAGCCGCGCGATCGCGCCGCCGATGCGACGGAAACCCGGCGTCGTCACGGAGAGCCCCTTGAGCGGATCGTGCTCGGAGGCATCGAGACCGAGCGCCACCACGAGCGCGCCGGGCGCGAACGCATGAATCGTCTTGGCCGCGGTCTCGAACGCCTTGAGATAGGTGTCGTCGCCGCTCTTCAGCGGCAGCGGAATGTTGAGGTTGGCGCCAAGCCCCGCGCCTGCGCCGCGCTCATACGCATAGCCCCAGACGAACGGGTAGTAATGCGTGGGGTCGGCGTGGATCGAGATGGTGAGCACGTCGGGCCGCTCGTAGAAGATGCCCTGCGTGCCGTTGCCGTGATGGACGTCGACGTCGAGGATGGCGACGCGCTCGTAGCGCTGACGCAGATGCGCGGCCGCGATGGCGGAGTTGTTCAAGAAGCAGAAGCCCGAGGCCATGTCTCGATAGGCATGGTGGCCCGGCGGCCGGCACAGCGCGTACACCGCATCCTCGCCATCGAGCAGCAGTTGCGCCGCGGTCGCAGCCACGTCGGTCGCGGCGCAGGCGCCTTCCCACGTCCCCGGCCCGATCGGCGCCGAGGTATCGGTCGTGTGCCAGCCCAGCCGCCCGACGATGTGCGTCGGATAGGTGGCGGCATTGCGAACGGGATGGATGTTCGGGATCATCTCCGCACCGGCATCGCCGAGCGCGGCCCAAGCGTCCCAAGCCTCTTCCAGGAAACTGAGGTATTCCGGACTGTGCACGCGCGCGCGAGCTTCCTGGCCGAAATGAAGCGGCGCGACCACCTCGTGATGGCCGGCCTTCAATCCCGCAAGCAGACGATCCGCCCGCTCGGGCTGCTCGGTGGTGCGCTTGACGACGCCGCGCACCAGATAGAATTGCGGATCATGGCTGCGATGCAGCTCGGTGTAGACGGCCTTCACGCGCAGTGGCTCCTGTTCGCTTGCACCGACGATTGTGCACGCAGTCGCAGCCGATACAAGCACAGATGGTTCGCACGTCCGTTGGTCCGTGCCCGCAGCTTCCAACCGGCGGAACGGAACGCTGCGCCTCGCATCTTGCCGGCAGCGGGTTCGCCGGGATCCGGGCGATCTGGCGCGAAGCGCGGTGGACGTGAGGAGAGATCCGCATGCTGGCGATTGCCGCGACGGCCGTCGGAATGCGCGACGAAATCTGCAAAACCTCGACGTGCAAGCCTGATCGGCTCATGCGTCGCACGCCGCGGCTGCTCAGGAAAGAGCGCCTTTGTCCGGCATGGAGACCCCGGGATTGATCCAAAATTTGGATCGATCGATACAGGCTTCGGTTTGGACCCCGGCCCTCCCTCTCCTCTAGGACAGTCATCGAGGAACGTGACAAGAGAGGTGGAGCGCATGAGCGCAATCGTAACCACGGCCGAATTGCGCCGATCGCGCGTGCGGCTATTCATCGTGACCATGCTGTTCCTGGTCACGACCGTGAACTACGCCGACCGGGCGACCTTGTCGATCGCAGGACCTTCGCTGTCCAAGGAGCTGCATCTCGATCCCGTCGCGATGGGCTATGTGTTCTCCGCCTTCGGCTGGTCCTATGTGCTCGCGCAGGTGCCGGGCGGCTGGCTGCTCGACCGCTTCGGTTCGCGCTGGGTCTATGCCTGCAGCATCGTGATCTGGTCGATCTTCACCATGATGCAGGGCTGGATCGGCTTCTTCTCCGGCGCCGCCGCGGTCACCGCGCTGTTCGCGCTGCGCTTCCTGGTCGGTCTCGCCGAAGCGCCGAGCTTCCCGGCCAATGCCCGCATCGTCGCCGCCTGGTTTCCGAGCAACGAGCGCGGCACGGCGTCGGCGTTCTTCAACTCGGGCCAGTATTTCGCGACAGTGATCTTCGCACCGCTGATGGGCTGGATCGCGCATGAATTCGGCTGGCGCCACGTCTTCACCGTGATGGGCGCGCTCGGCATTCTCATGGGCCTAATGTGGATCAGGACCATGTACGGACCGAAGGAGCACGCGAGCGTCAACCAGGCCGAGCTCGACTACATCAAGGACGGCGGCGCGCTGGTCGACATGGAAGGCGCGAAAGACGCCAAGGCCAGCTCCGGTGGTCCGACCTGGTCGCATATCGGGCAGTTGCTGTCGAACCGCATGATGCTCGGCGTCTATATCGGCCAGTACTGCATCAACACGCTGACCTATTTCTTCCTGACCTGGTTCCCGGTCTATCTCGTCAAGGAGCGCGGCCTCTCGATCCTGCAGGCCGGCTTCGTCGCCACCCTGCCGGCGCTGTGCGGCTTCATCGGCGGCGTGCTCGGCGGTTTCATCTCCGACGCCATCCTGCGCAAGACGGGATCGCTGACACTCGCCCGCAAGATCCCGATTGTCGGCGGCATGCTGCTGTCGATGGCGATCATCGGCTGCAACTATGTCGACGGCCAGGCGCTGGTGGTCGGCCTGATGGCGCTGGCGTTCTTCGGCAAGGGCATCGGCGCGCTCGGCTGGGCGGTCGTCTCCGACACCTCGCCGAAGGAAGCCGGCGGCGTCTCCGGCGGCCTGTTCAACACCTTCGGCAACCTCTCCAGCATCACGACGCCGATCGTGATCGGCTACATCCTGTCGGCCACCGGCTCCTTCAACGGCGCGCTGGTGTTCGTCGGCCTCAACGCCCTGGTCGCGGCGTGTGCCTACTTGCTGATCGTCGGCAAGATCCAGCGCGTCCAGCTCCGAACCTCCTGAGCACCACGATCAGCGTCGCGTGGTCTCGACTCCAACGGCGGCCCCCCGGCCGCCGTTTTTTTGTCGGCGCCTCGCCGCCATTCCAGGGCGACGCGCGACAGCCATCAGAAGCAACCCGGACCCGTGGAAACGGACACGGTCTCACCATCTCAACCCGCCGATCAGCGGACAGACATGTCGAGCCCAGCAAAAAGGGAACGCGGGGAACATTGATAGCAGGGGTCCGCGACATCGCTAGACCCACTATTTCGGAAGCCCTGTTTTCTTATCGGCGGGTAGCCCAAATGCCGATGGACAAGTCCAAATCCCGGGGCCCGCGACACCAATTCTTGCGATCGGTGGAACGGTTTCCCGGGCTCGTCGGAGCGTCACGCTTGGTTAAGGCAAATGCATGAGGCCGCCGCCTCAAGGCGTTCACATCGCCTTGGCGAGCGCGAACAACCGGAAATCCTCGAGCGCCGCGTGCCGATGCGGAGCGACTTCGCGCTGGTAGGTCTCGGTGTCGACGATCGAGCGGAAGGCGGCGAAATCGCCGTATTCATTGATCGCCGCTTCGTCCCAGCGTTCGCCTTGCGGGCCGACCAGGCTCGCCAGAACCGGCCCGGAAAACATCCGCACCAGCGGCTTACCGGCTGCGAGACGCCGGAAGGCCGGTCTATAGCGTTCGTTAAAGGCTTCGCGGCCCGAACAGGGCGCGGCGTCGAAGCCGTCCTCGTAACGCGCATACGCGCGGTAGCGCAACAGATTGAGCATGTAGACCGGCTGGCCGGGGGGAATCGCGCGCTCGGCGACGTCGAGGGCTTGCAGCGTGATTTCGATGGGGTGCATGGGACTTCTCGCGGTTTCTAGCGGCGCAGCATGCGCGCTGACGCTCCCCATTTGGCCCATCGGAACGGTCTCTTGTAGCGACCACGCCGCCATGACTATGTGGACTGGATGTCCACAACGGCCTTGCCTCCCGACCTCTCGCGCCTCCTCGCCTTCGTCCGCGTCGTCGAGGCGGGCTCCTTCGCCGAAGCCGCGCGGCGGGCGGGGACGACCACCTCGGCGATGTCCAAGGCGGTCGCCCGCCTCGAACAGGCTCGCGGAATACGGCTTTTGCATCGCACGACCCACTCGCTGGCGCTGACCGAAGAGGGCGAGCGGCTGATGGCAGCGGGACGCGCGCTGGCCGACAGTCTCGATCGCGTCCAATCCGCGCTCAGCGAAGCCGCGCGTAACGATGGCGGACGGGTGCGAGTGACCGCCCCCGCCTCGTTCGCGCGTGCCTGCATCCTGCCGCGACTGCCTGCGTTCCTGCGGGAGCGGCCCGAAATCGAGATCGAGATCAAATTCCGCAACGAGATTCTTGATCTCGCGGCGGAAGGCGTCGACATCGCCATCCGCTCAGGACCCCTCGATCGCGCGCCCGGTCATCTGGCGCGGCGGCTTTGCACGTTCTCCTGGATCGCTTGCGCCTCGCCCGCCTATCTGAACGCGCGCGGTGCGCCGGCGACTCCATACGAGCTTTCCGAACATGACCACGTCGGCTTCCGCAATCCCGCGAGCGGGCAGATCCTGACCTGGCGCTTCACCGACCCGCGCGGCAAAAAACTCGTTCGCGTCGCGCCCAAGCCCAAGCACATTTGTGACGACGCGCACGCTTCGGTCGCTTTGATCGCGAATGGGTTCGGCATTGGCTGGGGCCCGGCATGGCTCGTCCACGACGACTTGCGCACAGGTCGGCTCGTCGAAGTGCTTGAGCCGTGGCGCGCGCCGGCGGAGCCCCTATGGATGCTGCGCACCTCGAACCGCCGGCCGCCGCTGCGCACGCAGCGCGTCATGGCGTTCCTCGCTACGCTTCCCGCCGCGTTCAGCGACAAATCGGGATGAGGCGTCGGCCGTCAGCTGGGCTCTGCGGTCGGCGCGTCGGACGCCAGCCGGCTTGGGAGGGGAAATCGGGGACAGACCACGATTTCCCCGGCTTCCTGGGCTTCCGCCTTGGCGCGGTCAGCAATCTGCAGCACGCCGGCAAGAACGGCTGCGCGCCGTCTCTCAACGTCGTCCATCCGTGGTCAGTCAATTTGAGATGGGTCGACATGCACACTGAGCATATCCGAGTTCACCTCGACAGAAGGACACGGCAGTACCTACCCCGAGACGTAGGAGGCACCGGGGGCGCCGTGCAAGAAGCCGTTGGCGAATGGAACGTCCGGATAGATCTCGCGCAAGCGGTCCCTGGCGGCCCCAGCTTCCACGCGGCCCGCCAGGACCGCCTGAAATTGCTCGGACACCGCGACCATGTCGCAGGCCTGAGGTGACAGCCGCAGCGATCTCACGCCGCTCTGCGTCAGACGATCGAGATCGCCGAGCAGATTGCAGCAACCATGCGACAACGTCTGCACGCCATTCATGGTGAGGAACGCTTCATTGTCCAGCGTCGTCACGACGAGGCCGTCCGGATCCTGCTCGCACACGAAGCGGCAATTGTCCTTGGCGAGCTTGTGCAGGCGGGCGTGATAGCAGCGCGCGGAGATCGCGAGCGGCACACGGCCGAAGGCGAACACTTCGATCGCCACCTGCGGCACGGCGCCGGCGATCGCGGCAACCGAGGACAGCGGCAGCTCCGGCGGGAGGCAGATCCGGGAAGCGCCCTGGGCGGCATGAAACGCGGCGCTGGCCTCGTTGTAGATGTTGACGAATGGCCCGATGGCATGCGGCCGACCGGCGATCGATTTGAGGCAGGTGAGGTCGTTGACCTCCACCAGACCGTGGCCATACTCGGCGAGGCTTGCCGTCTGCCGGCGCTCGCGTCGCAACGACACCAGGACCAGCGAACCCAGCAGCACCTGCTTGCCGGCAGCCATAAGCCGCTCGATGACTTCAGGCAAATGGGGTTCGAAGAACGGCGCGCGCTTCGAGCAGACGACCTCGCCGACCACGACGCGGTCGAGCGGGGCCTCGTCGGCCATGCGAAAGTAAAAATCACGCCAGCGCTCGGGCTGCCAATTGTAGAGCACGGGCCCCAGAGTGAGCTGCATTCGGCCTGCGCCTTGTTCCGCCATTGTCATGTGGTCCTAGCGCCAGGTCTTGCGGTAGGCGCCCTGCGTGGTGGCCTGCCCTTCAGTGAACGGCGTGAGGTCGGACGCGTCGGCGGACCGGCCGGCATCGAGCGCTGCCAGCACGCTGCGGAAATGCCGCACGACCCCGTCGACATAGGCGCGGCCGCGCTGGCGGCCCTCGATCTTGAGCGCGGTGACGCCGGCTTCGCGCAAGCCTGCGAGCAGGGTCGTGGCATCGAGGCTGACCGGATCCTCAAAGATGTAGCCAGAGCCCTGTGCGGTCGAGAAACGCCCCTTGCACAGCGTTGGATAGCCGGCAGGTTCGTTGCGTCCGAATCGGTTGATTGTGAAAGCACCAAGCCGCGAGGTCGTGCCCAGTATCGTCTCCTGATAGACGACATGACTGGCCGGCGAGCATACCCCCTGCATGTTCGGCGACTTGCCGGTGGCGTAGGAGGACAGCGAGCAGCGCCCCTCGGCCATAACGCATAGTCCGCCAAACACGAACACTTCGGTCTCGCATGCCGTCTCACGGGTGATCTCGGCGATCTCGGGTACGCTCAGCACGCGCGGCAGCACCACGCGGCGGGCGCCGAAATTCTCGACATAGAACGCGATCGCGTCGACATTCGCCGCCGCCGCCTGCACCGAGACATGCAGTCGCTGTTCGGGATGGCGCCGCGCGGCATAGTGCATCAGCCCGACATCGGCAAGGATCAGCGCGTCGGCCCCGGCCTCGACGGCATCGTCGACCGCGCGACGCCACAGCTCGACGGCGCCGGCGCGCGGGAAGGTGTTGATCGCAACCAGCACCTTGGCGCCGCGCCGATGCGCGAACGTTACTCCTTCGCGCATCTGCTCGCGGCTGAAATTCAGCCCAGGAAAGTTGCGGGCATTGGTCTCGTCGGCGAAGCCGCAATAGACGGCATCGGCACCGGCTTCGACCGCGCTCTTCAGCGCCGCCGGCGTCCCTGCCGGACAGATCAACTCCATCGTCGCATCCCGCTTTCGTTCGTCGTTGATCTCAGCAGCGAGTCACGCGCGGCCGCCAGCAGGCGTTGCGCGGGCACGCCGAACGGTCCCGAAAGCGCTGCGATCTCGCCGACCAGATCCAGACCGGCATCGTCGATCGCATTGCGGAGCGCCAGCACCGCCTCGATATCGCCTTCGACGACGAGCTGACGCGAAAACATCAGCGCATCGCCGTCGAGCCGGCCCTCGACCAGCGCCAACAGGCTCACGATCGACGCGGAGATGGAGGCATCGAGGCCGGTGGGCAGCTCGCGCACCGCTGCGAGTTGCGGCTGCTGTGGGCCCGCCTGAATCACGAATGCGAACGGCAGATCGGTCGGCTTGATGCCAAAGCGCTTTCCGCGATGCGACCCGAGCCGGTCGAGCAGATGCGGATGCCGGCGCAAGAGCCCACGCAAGAAAGCGCCGAGCGCGATCTGCAGGGGCAGCAACGGCAACGGACGCAGCACCTGCCTGAGCAGTGGCGGCAACAGGGGCAGCGAGGTCGAAGACGCGTCCTGAAGAGAGCTCATGGCACAAGCTCTGGCCGGATCGGCGGGGGAAGTATTTGACCCGGAACAAAGATCACACTGATTGTTCCAGCTACGAGGCGTTTTTTGAACGGAGCCTATCGTTGCGACGTGATGTCCCTCGCTTCCGCGAGCTGTCGGATTTCCTGCGCTTTCTCGACGAGCGGGGACAGCTGCGACGCATTCGCGACAACGTCTCGGTCGTCCACGAGATCACCGAGATCCATCGCCGCGTCATCTCCGCCGAAGGGCCCGTGCTGCTGTTCAAACGGCCGATCAAGGCATGCGGATCGCTCTCGGCAATGCCGCTCGTCACCAATCTTTTCGGCACCGTGGAGCGGGTGGCCTGGGGCATGGGCGTGCAGCCGGAACGATTGGCGGAGCTCGGCGAGATGATGGCGGAGTTGCGCGCCCCGCAGCCGCCGCGCGACATCAGGGATGCGCTGCAGAAGCTGCCGCTGGCACGCGCAGCACTGTCGACCCGGCCGAGGCTGCGATCAGCCGCGCCGGTGCATGAACGTGTCACGATGGGCGATGACATCGACCTGACCACCTTGCCGGCCCAGATCTGCTGGCCGGGCGAGCCGGCGCCGCTGTTGACGTGGCCGCTCGTCATCACCGTGCCGCCGGACGCGTCCGCCGGCGAGCAGGAAAATGTCGGCGTCTACCGCATGCAGGTGCTCGGCCGCGATCGCGCCATCATGCGCTGGCTCGCCCATCGCGGCGGCGCCCGCCACCACCAGCAGTGGCAGGCGCAGGGGCGCGACATGCCGATTGCGGTCGTGATCGGGGCCGATCCCGCCACCATCCTCAGCGCCGTGTTGCCATTGCCCGAGACCATCTCCGAGCTGCGCTTCGCCGGCGTCCTGCGCGGCGACCGTCCCGAGCTGGTCGAATGCCTCACCGTGCCCCTGACGGTGCCGGCGGCCGCCGAGATCGTGATCGAGGGCATCGTGTCGGCCACGGAGACCGCGCCGGAGGGGCCCTATGGCGATCACACCGGCTACTACAACGCCGTCGAGAGCTTTCCGGTGCTTCAGGTCACCGCGATCACCACGCGTCGAAGTCCGCTCTATCTGTCGACGTTCACGGGACGCGCGCCGGACGAGCCGTCTCGAATTGGCGAGGCGCTGAACACGCTGTTCGTCCCCTTGATCCGACGACAATTCCCGGAGGTCGTCGACTGCTATCTGCCGCCGGAGGCCTGTTCCTACAGGATCGCCGTGGTGGCGATCAAGAAGCGCTATCCGGGCCAAGCAAGGCGCATCATGCTCGGCCTTTGGTCGATGCTGCCGCAGTTCAGCTACACCAAGCTCCTCATCGTGGTCGACCAAGACATCGACGTCCGCGACTGGCGCGCGGTAATGTGGGCCGTCGCGACGCGCAGCGACTCCTCGCGCGACCTCGTGCCGCTTGCCGACACGCCGATCGACTATCTCGACTTCGCCTCGCCAAAATCCGGCCTCGGCGGGAAGCTCGGCATCGACGCCACAACCAAGCTCGGGGTCGAGACCGAACGCGCCTGGGGCGAGGTGCTGGCGATGGACCCTGCTGTAGCCGCGCGCATCGACGCGATGTGGCCGAGCCTCGGCCTCGGCGACGCCATGGCCGACCGAACGGCCTCGACATGAATGGGCGGCATCACGTCATCGTCGGCATCAGCGGCGCCTCGGGCGCCGCGATCGGTGCGCGCATCGTCGAACGGCTCGCGGAGCAGCCGCAATGCGCGGTCCATCTCGTGGTGTCCGACGCTGCCGTGCGCACCTTGCACGAGGAGGTCGGCCAGGGCGGCCTCGCGCGGCTGCGCGAACTGGCGGCGCATGCTCATGATGTCGCCGACATCGGTGCGAGCATCGCCAGCGGCTCGTTTTCTGCAGCCGGCATGATCGTGGCGCCCTGCTCGATCCGCACCCTCTCGGCGATCGCCTGGGGCCAACTCGACAACCTGCTGGTCCGCGCCGCCGACGTTCAACTCAAGGAGCGCCGCCGGCTGATATTGTTGGTGCGGGAGAGCCCGCTGCATCTCGGTCATCTCCGAGCGATGACGCAGGCCACCGAGATCGGCGCGATCATCGCGCCGCCAATGCCGGCGTTCTACCTGAAGCCCCAGTCGCTCGATGACGTCATCGAGCAGATCGCCTGTCGCGCGATCAACCTGCTCGGCGTCCCCGGGCTCCACGCCAACGCGCGGGAGTGGCTTCCGGACCGGACGACCGAAGCAGGCAACCTTGTTGAGATAGGGAAGCAAGACAGGCAATAGGATTTGAAGACAGAACACGACAGATCCACTCGGGCGATGGGCCGAAGGCGTCCACGACGGTTGACGTGTTCTTCGACGAGCGGGCGTAACGACGCCGCCTCTCCGGCCGAGCGCTGCCAGCTTTTCGCTTTCGTTCGGTCAATTGACGTTGTCGAAACCCAGCGCAGCACGAACGGCCGGATCAATTCTGGATGGGGTCCACGGCGGATCGAATGTCATCGTCACGTCCACGGCTTCGACGCCCGCAATCTCCGCAATGCTGCTTGCGACCCCTTCCTTGAGAAAACCTGTTGCGGGGCACCCGGGCGTTGTGGCCGTCATCGTGACATGCACGACGCCATCCGTCGCCGTGATCTCATAGATGAAGCCGAGATCGACCACGTTTTCCCCCAGTTCCGGATCGATGACCACGCGCATTGCGTCGCGGATGCGGTCGATGACATCGCGGCTCATAGCGGAGCCCTCACCGACAGTTCGTAGGTCGATCCATCCGGCGTAAACCCGCCGAGCCAGCGAAAGCCGCGCTTCTCAAGTTCAGGGAACAGGAAGACCGGCTCGCGGCCCAGAAGTGCCGACAAGGTCTCTCCAGGGCCCAGCTCCTCCGCAGCCGCGAGGATGCGCACCATCGGCTCGGGTGGGTCGAGCTCTCGGTTGTCGAGCGTGACTACGGGATCTGGCCATTGCTCGAAGGCGAGGCCGGCACCAGCGTCTTCCTGACCGGCGTCCTCGGCAGCCAGCGGCGAAAACAGCACTTCCCAATCGCCATCGTCGAGCGGTCGATCGGTGTGGGCGAAGCCCTTTCTTGCCATGACGGAGAGCAGCGGAACCGGCCTGAAGCTCGCGATCAGCCGCACACCCTGGCCTGGCGCCAGCCGGTCGACCGCGTCCATGATGATGGAGAACGGTTCGCCTCCGGCCCTGAGAATCGGTCGGACGTCGACGTCAATGTACGCGGTCATGGCTCTCCTCCTAGTTTCTGGCGAACAACAGGCTTGGCGCGATGGCTCCGGCCGGAAGCCTACGGGAGCCCGCAACATCGGAAAGACGTCGGACTCGCACAAGCTCGTGTATGATTCCAATACTGCCCACGGCCATGACCGCCGCGGCGCCGCGAAACGCCTGGCCCTCGCCCATCATCAACATGATGGTCGCCGCCCAGACGCCTAGAAAATAGATGATGAACCACTTCTCGGACCGACGTTCCACCGCCAGGTCCTGAACCCGTGGCGTCTGGGCGCGCCCCATCACGGGACCGTAGGTTTCGAGCCAGGTCAGAAAGGCGACAATCTTGTAGAGCTTCGCGAATATGAGACCAGACAGCCAGCCGAACACGGCCAAGAACGCGAACGCGCCGACATGAACGCCGACCTTTCCGCTGACGATGATGACGGCGCCGAGCGTCACCGTCGCCGCCAGGTTGGCGAAAGACACGGTTGCCATCCGCATGTTCAACTCGAGCTGGCGCCGTTTGCGGGAGCGATAGATCGTCGCGATGTCCCGTCCATAGAGCGCAAGCGAGATCACCCCAAGAACGGCGGCGAGGATGAGCACGGCTCCGAGCCCGGCCTCGAGACCGATCGCGAACAATCCGCCCACGACACCGACCGATAGCGCGAGCGCACCAAATTTCAGCGCGGATGTGCTCTGTCGCTCGCCGAGGTCCGCCGAGAGCATGAACATGGCCAGCAGGCGATAGCTCACCCCCATGGCGGTCAGGGTCAGCCAGCCTCCCAGCCCGGCAATCGCATGGATCGGAATCGCCGCGGCCAGGAGCGCGTCGCCGTAGGCGCCCGCCGATCCGGCGAGAGCAAACGCGAACGCGACGCCGAGCGCGACAGTTGCGCATAACGCGCCAAGTCCGGCGATGACAAAGAGAGCAGATCCCTTCGGCTGGCTGAAGAGGGTCAGGCCCAGATCGAGCGCGACCATCGCCAGACCCGCGCCGAGCACCACGCTGCCGGCCGGCAGAAGCCAAACGGCTGGAGCAATTCGTCCGGCCAGCGAGAGGAAGCCCAATATCAAGCAGACCAGACCGACGTTGATGAGGAACAAGGCCGGCAAGGCCCATTTGTCGAAGGGGAGCGGCCTTGCGACGAGAACGGGAACGAACTGGAACAAGGCGCCGCATACCGAGAGACTGAGCCAACCGATACAGACCGCATGCACAACGACAAGCGTATCGGGAGCGCCGAGCTCTGCGGCGGGGTAACCGAGTCCGCCGACCAGCATTGCCAAGGCAACGAGCAGCCACCCCAGCGCTGCCGCGAAATAGCTCATCGTCCAGCGCGAGATCTTCGCCCCAATCATGAGCGGCTCCAGTTGTTGATCGCGGACGCAGCACTCGCCACGACGATGCGCCATTCGGCAGTTGCCGTGGCGCCCGGAGGAACGCAGCCAAGGGGGCGCGAACAATGAGCTTGCGCCATACAATCCCCGGCGATCGGAAAGATGCTAAACTGGCGCGACCGGCCATTCTTTGTCGGAGCGCAACATTCCGTGTCATCAGCGTCGTGATGACCACTCCAGATCGACCGGCGGGTTTCCTGTCTCGTCGAGGAACATCCATGTCAGCCGGCAGACATCTTCGACGGTCTGGCTTGGCAGTTCTGTGTCCCCGACCCCTCGATTGCTCGCAATCGCAATCAGCGCAGCTGGCTGGCTGAGTCTATGGTTCGATCCTGCCGAACACTTTCCAGCCACCGCTCCACGTCTCCGCGGGCTTCGAGCTCAACCCCCATATCTCCGGCGAAATCTCTCCAGGCATCGATATTGCTGCGCGGCACGCCGACAATCGTCGGTATCGCAAGGTCCAACGCGCGGGCGATCAGATCAAGCGTTCCGCCTCCCCCGCACTCTGCCTTACCAAATTTGTTCAACACCAGGATGTTTGGACGCGCATCCAAGCTGGCGAGGACCCGAACTGTCACCTCTGCAAGCGCCGATTCATCCAGCCGGCAACCTCTCGCTCCCGATCCACGATCCTCGAAGATCGGGGTTTGATTTGCCGTGTCGATCTCCTCGAGCAGGACGTCGCACCTGCGATTTTCGTCGAGGAACAGCCTTCGCTGCAGTGCGCCGGCGACCTTCAATCGCGCTCGACGCGAGTGATCCACGAGGTGATCGAACGTCTCGTAGGGATATTTCCCGTCGTCGTATACGAGCGCCACGAGCGGCGCGGCCGCAACGCCGACTTTCTCTACCATCACATCGTGCATGCGAATCCCAACATCAATTTGACGCTTCGACATTTTTGACCCGCCCCTCCAGCACGGATAGCCTGCGGTGGATCCGTTCTAGGAGAGCTCGATTTCATCCCTCTGCAGCGACCACTTGATCATGGACGTCAGACAGACGATCGCGGGGTCGGCGGCGCGGTCGATAGCGCTCATCAACCCGAGCCAATCCTCATTCTCTGCGAGATTTGCAAAGCGCCGGACAGCAGCCGACGCATACTCACCGACATCCTCGCCGAGGCGATCCGCGACAGAGCTGATGCGCACCAGGAGCGTGAGGTCGCCGCACCCCTGCAACACCGCACTCGACTTCGCGTCGTCACTGAGATCGTGAATGAGATCCCCGAGCAGCATGATCGCCCCCCTACTGCGGCAGTACCGATTGCGGCGCCGGCAACGTCACGCCAACGATCTCCGCGCGGTCTGCCAGATTGGCTACATATTGCGCGAGCGCCTGATGCCGCACACGCTCGGTGAGATATTGCGAAATGCGCGCCCTTGCCATGTCGAACGGCAGGACTTGTCCGAGGGCCCGTCGGTCGAGGCGCACGACATGGATACCAAAGCGTGTCTCAATCAGACCGACCTCTCCAACCGACATCCGGGCCAGCGCGGCGTCGAACTCTGCGGTCGTCTGCCCACGCGACAGCTGCCCGAGCCTGCCACCATTCTCCGCCGAGACCCTGCAATCGGAGCGATCGCGCGCGATGGTCTCGAACAGTTCCGGGCTTCTCTGCACGGCCTCCACGATCGTCCGCCCCTCGTCTCGCGCAGCCGACCGAGCCAGCGAATCGCTGCTCGGCGCGATCAGCAGGATGTGAGACGCTTCGTAGAGTTCTCCGACCAGGAACCGCTGCCTGTTCTGATCGTAGAAGCGACGGCACGTCGATTCGTCCGGCTCGTGTATCAGAACCTCACGCGCGATCAGCGCCCGCATCGCCGCCTCTTCCTCGGTTTCGCTGCGACCTTCGGCATCGCGCAGAGGAGCGGCCGTTATGCCGAGCCGCATGACCTCCTGTCTCAGCAATTCGCGCACCGCAAGCGCGCGCGCCGCCGCTTGCCAGGCGAGGATCGGCTTGTCCGACGGATGGTTCTGAACTTCCCGGGCAATGACGTCGCGTTCGATCACGACCCCGTTTACACTGACCAGCTTCGGCTTTGGAAGCGCCGCGCCCAATGAACAGTCCATCGGCTACTCCGCGGGCTGAATTGGTTGCACAAGATGACGGCGCCCGTCGCGGCTGCGCACCACCTGATAGCCGCGGCGGCCGAGATACCACACCGGCGCACTCCAGATGTGGACAAGGCGGGTGAAGGGGAAGAGCAGGAAGATAGTCATTCCCAGGACCAGATGCGCCTTGAAGATCGGATGGACGTCGACAATGTTGGCGGCGATTCCGGGCTGCAACGTGAGAATGCCCTGCGCCCAGGCCATGAACTTGACCATTTCATGACCATCGAGATGACCGAGCGACACGGGGATGGTCGCCAAGCCAAGCAGCAACTGGACGAACAGCACCAGAAGGATACCCGTGTCAGCAAAAGACGACGTCGCGCGAATCCTGGGATCGAAAAGCCTGCGATGCGCGAGGAGTGAAATGCCGACCAGACACATCAGTCCGGCACCGCCACCGGCGACGATCGCGAGCATCTGCTTGAAGCCGTGGGACACGCCGAGCATGTCAAACACCCAGATCGGCGTCAGCAGCCCGACGAAATGACCCGCAAAAATGAAGAGGATCCCAACATGGAAAAGGTTCGAGCCCCAGATCAATTGGCGCCGCCGAAGCAGCTGACTCGAGCCTGAGCGCCACGTGTATTGCTCGCGGTCGAACCGAATCAGACTGCCGACCAGAAAGACTGTCAGGCAGAGATAGGGATACCAGCCGAAGACGATGGCATTGAGCGTTTGCATGGCCAATCCCTCATTGCAACTGTGACGGCGGCGCGTTGACCGCACGTTTGGCGTGGCGCAGTTTTGCGATCAGATGGTCGTGCCCACAGGCTGCCTGGTCGCCCCCTCCCGGGCCGAACCTGACCTCTTCATCCTCCCAGGCCGCGTCGAGCGCGTGCAGGTCCATCGGATCCACGTCCGCCGCCTTCAGCAGCTCATCGACGATCTCCGCGCGGGGCTGATCCGCGGCGATCTGGAGCAGCGCATCGAACACCGCCCGATAGCTCGACTGCCGACGCCCCAATCGTTCCGCGAGCGCGGCGATGATGTGGCTGGTCTGGCCAAGCAACTCGCGCGCGTCCGCAAGCTCCCGGGTGGCGAGAAATTCGAGGAACAGCGGCAGATAATCCGGCAGCTCGTTGCCGGCGATGACGAGGTTCGCACGGTCATACATGGCCCGCAGGTCGACCATGGCCTGGCCGCGGTCGCGGCCTTCGCCATGGACGTGCTCGAACAGATGCAGCGCCAGGGTCTTGCTGCGGTCGAACAGCAGGCCGTAGCGCTCCTGCAGGTCGTAGACGTCGCCCGTGGCGATCTCCTGCAGCAGCACATCGAGCTCCCGGCGAATGCCGGGCTGGACGAGGCCTTCCTGGTCGAGCACCCGCGCGAGCTCCGGGATGGCCGTGATCAATTCCCCGCTCGGATAGTTCAGCAATGCCGACAGCACCTTGAACGTCTTCATCAGGCGACCTCCATCGGGTTCTTGGCCTTACGCGGCGATCCGAACAGGTTGACTTCGCTTTCGCCCCCGGAGCAGCCGTTGCCGAACGAGAAGCCGCACGAGCCGCGGATATCAAACGCGTCGGCACCGAGCTCGCGGTGCGCGGTCGGGATCACGAAGCGGTCCTCGTAGTTGGCGATCGCCATGATGTGGTACATGTCGTCGATCTGCGGGCCGCTCAGGCCGACGCGCCTCGCGATCGCCTCGTCGACCACGCCGTCGATGGTCTTGGCCCGCATATAGGCACGCATGGCCAGCATTCGCTCGAGCGCCAACGTTACCGGCTTCTCGTCGCCCGCAGTCAGCAGATTGGCGAGGTACCGCATCGGAATGCGCAAGGATTTGACGTCGGGCATCTCGCCATCGTGCCCGATCTTGCCGGACGAGGCCGCCGACGTGATCGGCGACAGCGGCGGCACATACCAGACCATCGGCAGGGTCCGATATTCCGGGTGCAAGGGGAAGGCGACCTTCCATTCCATCGCCATCTTCCAGATCGGCGACCGTATCGCCGCCTCCAGCCATGCATGAGGGATGCCCTGGCGCTCGGCTTCCGCAAGCACGTTCGGATCGTTCGGATCGAGAAAGATGTCGAGCTGGGCCTGGTAGAGATCGCCCTCGTCGGGCTTGGCCGCGGCCTCTGCGATGCGGTCCGCGTCATACAGCACGACACCGAGATAGCGAATGCGCCCGACACAGGTCTCGGAGCACACGGTCGGCTGCCCCGCCTCGATCCGAGGATAGCAGAAGATGCACTTCTCCGATTTTCCCGAGGACCAGTTATAATAGATCTTCTTGTATGGACAGCCGGAGACGCACATTCTCCAGCCGCGGCACTTGTCCTGATCGATGAGGACGATGCCGTCCTCCTCGCGCTTGTAGATCGCGCCGGACGGGCAGGATGCGACGCATGCCGGATTGAGGCAATGCTCGCACAGCCGCGGCAGATACATCATGAAGGTGTTCTCGAACTGGCCGTAGATCTCCTTCTGCACGCCGTCGAAATTGATGTCCTGAGAGCGCTTGGCGAATTCGCCGCCCAGGATCTCTTCCCAGTTCGGTCCCCACTCGATCTTTTCCATCCGCTCTCCAGACACCAGCGAGCGCGGCCGTGCCGTGGGCATCGCAGATACCTCGGGCGCACTTTGCAGGTGCTGATAGTCGAAGGTGAACGGCTCGTAGTAGTCATCGATCTCGGGGAGGTCGGGATTGGCGAAGATATTCGCCAGAACCCGCCACTTGCCGCCGATCCGCGGCTGGATCGACCCGTCGCGATTGCGCGACCAGCCTCCCTTCCAGCGGGACTGGTTCTCCCAATCCTTGGGATAGCCAACGCCTGGTTTGGTCTCGACGTTGTTGAACCACGCGTATTCCATCCCCTCGCGGCTGGTCCAGACGTTCTTGCAGGTCACGCTGCAGGTGTGGCAGCCGATGCACTTGTCGAGATTGAGCACCATTGCGATCTGAGCACGGATCTTCATTCTGCAGCCTCCGAGGGGGTCGTGGCCGACCGGTCAGCAGTCGGCTGGTCCAGCCAATCAATCTTCGACATCTTCCGGACGATGACGAACTCGTCGCGGTTGGCGCCGACCGTGCCGTAGTAGTTGAAGCCATAGGCCTGCTGAGCGTAGCCCCCGATCATGTGCGTCGGCTTCGGAACGACACGCGTGACCGAATTGTGGATGCCGCCGCGCAGCCCCGTCTGCTCGGAGCCCGGCACGTTCACGATCTTTTCCTGAGCATGATACATCATGCACATGCCCTGCTTGACCCGCTGGGAGACCACAGCGCGCGCAACCAGCGCGCCATTGGTGTTGTAGGCCTCGATCCAGTCATTGTCGGCGATACCGGCAGCCTTTGCGTCGATCTCGCTGATCCACACGATGGGACCGCCGCGCGACAGGGTCAGCATCAGGAGATTGTCGGTATAGGTGGAGTGGATGCCCCACTTCTGGTGGGGCGTAATGAAGTTCAGGATGACGGACGCATTGCCATTCGGCTTGCGATCGATCACCGGCTTGACGGTCTTGGTATCGATCGGCGGCCGGTAGACGCAGAAGCCCTCGCCGAAGGCCCTCATCCATAGGTGATCCTGATAGAGCTGCTGCCTGCCGGTCAGCGTCCGCCAGGGGATCAGCTCGTGGACATTGGTGTAGCCGGCGTTGTAGCAGACCTTCTCCGACTCGAGCCCCGACCAGATCGGCGACGAGATGATCTTGCGCGGCTGCGCGACGACGTCGCGGAATCGGATCTTCTCGTCTTCCTTCGGAATGGCGAGATGAGCATGGTCGCGGCCGGTGAATTGCTCCAGGGACGACCACGCCTTGACCGCGACCTCGCCATTGGTTTCCGGCGCCAGGCTGAGGATCACCTCGCAAGCGTCGACCGCACTGTCGATGCGAGCCAGCCCCTGGGTCGGTCCGTCGTCAGCGACGACGCCGTTGAGGCGCTTCAGAAGCTCGACCTCATGGTCGGTGTTCCAGGCCATCCCCTTGCCGCCATTGCCGAGCTTGTTCATCAACGGTCCAAGCGAGGTGAAGCGCTTGTAGAGATTCGGATAGTCACGTTCGACCACGGTGACCGCTGGCATGGTCTTGCCGGGGATCGGATCGATCTCGCCCTGCTTCCAGTCCTTGACGTCGAACGCCTGCGCGATTTCGCCCGGACTGTCATGCATGATCGGCGTCAGCACGACGTCCTTCTCGACCCCGAGCACTTCGGGCGCGACCCTGGAGAAGGCCTCGGCGATCCCCTTGTAGATGTCCCAATCGCTGCGCGATTCCCACACCGGATCGATCGCCGCCGAGAGCGGATGGATGAATGGATGCATGTCGGACGTATTGAGGTCGTTCTTCTCGTACCAAGTGGCCGTCGGCAGCACGACGTCCGAATACATGCACGTGGTCGACATCCGGAAGTCGAGCGTGACCAGCAGATCGAGCTTTCCTTCCGGGGCCTCTTCGTGCCAAGCGACCTCGACCGGTCTATTGTGGCCCTGGTCGCCGAGATCCTTGCCGATCACGCCATGCTTGGTGCCGAGCAGATGCTTGAGGAAGTATTCGTGGCCCTTGCCTGAGGCGCCGAGCAGATTGGAGCGCCAGACGAACAGGTTGCGGGGCCAGTTCTTCGGATGGTCGGGATCCTCGCAGGCGAGCTTCAGCTCGCCCGACTTCAAGGCCTTCGCGACGTAGTCCTTCGGCTCCAGGCCCGCGGCGGCGGAGCGCTTCGATACCTCGATCGGATTGGCCTGCAGTTGCGGCGCGGACGGCAGCCATCCCATGCGCTCCGCGCGGACATTGTAGTCGATCAGCGCTCCCTCCCAAGAACCGGCCGGTGCGGTCGGTGAGAGAATCTCGCTGACATTGACCGTCTCGTAGCGCCATTGGTCGGTGTGAGCGTAGAACGCCGAAGTCGAATTCATCTGCCTCGGCGGGCGCCCCCAATCGAGCGCAAAGGCGAGCGGCGTCCAGCCCGACTGCGGCCGCAGCTTTTCCTGCCCCACATAATGCGACCAGCCACCGCCGGACTGGCCGACACAGCCGCACATCACCAGCATGTTGATGATGCCGCGATAGTTCATGTCCATGTGGTACCAGTGGTTCAGACCGGCCCCGACGATGACCATCGAGCGCCCCCGGGTCTTGGACGCGTTCGAGGCAAACTCGCGGGCAACCGCGATGATCTGGCCGCGCGGCACGCCGCAGATCGCCTCGGCCCATGCCGGAGTGTACGGTTCCAGATCGTCGTAGCTCCTGCCGAGGTGGTCGCCGCCGAAGCCGCGATCGACGCCATAATTGGCGGCGAACAGATCGAACACAGTGGCCACGACCGCCTCGCCATCGGCAAGACGAAGTCGCTTCACCGGCACGTTGCGGGTCAGCACATCCGGATGATTGGTGCCGCTGAAGTGATCGTGCTGACGGTTGCCGAAATAGGGGAATCCCACCGGTGCGATGTCGTCCTCGATGCCGGCCAGAGACAGCCGCAGCCGGGTGTCGTTGTTCGCCGAGCTCTTCTCTTCCAGGCTCCACTTGCCTTTTTCGCCCCAGCGGAAGCCGACCGATCCCTTGGGCACGACAATGGCCCCGCTGATCTCATCATAGGCGACGGTCTTCCATTCGGGATTGTTGGCCTCGTCGAGAGATGTGGCGAAATCCGAGGCGCGCACGAACCGCTCAGGAACGAGCCGTCCCTCGGATTTCACCAGCCGCACCAGAAATGGCATATCCGTATACTGGCGCACATAGTCGTTGAAGTACGGCGTCTGCCGGTCGATGTGAAACTCCTTGAGGATCACGTGACCCATCGCCATCGCGAGCGCCGCGTCGGTGCCCTGCTTCGGCGACAGCCAGAGATCGGCGAATTTCGCAGCCTCGGAATAATCCGGGCAGACAATGACGCTCTTGGTCCCCTTGTAGCGTACCTCCGTGTAGAAGTGCGCATCCGGCGTACGCGTCTGTGGCACGTTGGAGCCCCACAGCATCAGGAAGCCTGAATTGTACCAGTCCGCGCTTTCAGGTACGTCGGTCTGCTCGCCCCAGGTCTGTGGCGAGGCCGGCGGCAGGTCGCAATACCAATCGTAGAACGACATGCAGACGCCGCCGAGCAGCGACAGATAGCGCGCGCCGGCCGCGTAGCTCACCATGGACATCGCCGGGATCGGCGAAAATCCGAACACGCGGTCCGGACCATGGGCTCTGACCGTATAGGCATTGGCTGCCGCGATCAGCTCATTGACCTCGGCCCAACTCGCCCGCACGAAGCCGCCCAGTCCGCGCTTCTGCACATAGTCCGAGCGCTTGCCCGGATTCTCGACGATCGACTTCCAGGCTGCGACCGGCGTCATCCGCGCTCGCGCCTCGCGCCACAGCCTGAGCAGCCGCGAGCGCACCAGCGGATATTTCACCCGGTTTCCGGAATAGAGGTACCAGCTGTAGCTCGCGCCGCGGGCGCAGCCGCGCGGCTCATGATTGGGAAGATCAGGGCGCGTCCGGGGGTAGTCGGTCTGCTGGGTCTCCCAGGTGACGATGCCGCCCTTGACGTAGACCTTCCACGAGCAGGAGCCGGTGCAGTTCACGCCGTGCGTCGAGCGCACGATCTTGTCGTGCTGCCAGCGCTTGCGATAGCCCTCCTCCCAGGAACGGTCCTCGGTCGTCGTCACGCCGTGTCCGCCTGCGAACTCCTCCTTGGCCCGGGTGAAGAAGGTCAGCCTATCGAGAAAATGGCTCATCTTTTACGTCCTCATTCAGCGGGTTGGGCAGCGGCCGCGATCGCCCGGCGCCGTTCGACATCGTGCAGGACGCCGCCCTTGCGGGTGTAGACGGCCCAGGTGATCAGCACGCAGGTGACGTAGAAGCCGAAGAAGCCCCATAGGGCGGCCTGCACGCCGCCGGTGAGGTCGATCGAGGTGCCGTAGGATTTGGGAATGAAGAATGCGCCAAAGGCGGCAATCGCGGAGGTGAAGCCGGTGATGGCGGCGGATTCCTTTTCGGCCTGGCGCAGCCGCGTCTCCGCGTCCGCGGTCGGCATGAGCCGGGTCATTTCCTGGCGCATGATGTTGGGGATCATCTGGAAGGTCGATGCATTGCCGACGCCGGTCGCGAAGAACAGCAGCAGGAACATCGCGAAGAAGCCCCAGAATGCACCGGGCTGATCCTTGATGCCGAGGAAGTAGAGCACCCCGAGCACGCCGGCCATCATCAGCAGGAACACCCCGACGGTCACGCGCCCGCCGCCCCATTTGTCGGCCATCCAGCCCGTCGCGGACCGCGACAAGGCACCCACCAGCGGCCCGAGGAATGCGAACTGCAACGCGTCGACGGCCGGGAACTGGGTCTTCGCCAGCAGCGGGAAGCCCGCAGAATAGCCGATGAACGAGCCGAACGTGCCGGTGTAGAGCCAGCACATGATCCAGTTGTGCCGCCGCTGGAAGATGACGGCCTGATCAGCGAAGGACGCTTTCGCGGAGGCGATGTCGTTCATCCCGAACCAGGCGGCGAAAGCACTGGCGACGATGAACGGCACCCAGACGAAGCCGGCGTTCTGAAGCCAGATCGGCATCGGCTGCGACCCGCTCGTTGCCATCGCCGGATCTCCGCCGAACCAGCCGAACACGCCGACCGTGATGACGATTGGCACCACGAACTGGACCACGCTGACGCCGAGATTGCCGAGGCCGGCATTGAGCGCGAGCGCGTTGCCCTTCTCGGCGCGGGGAAAGAAGAAGGAGATGTTAGCCATCGACGAGGCGAAATTGCCGCCGCCAAAGCCGCACAACAGCGCCAGTATCAGGAACACCGGATAGGGCGTTGCGGGATTCTGCACCGCATAGCCGATTCCGATCGCGGGTATCAGCAGCGACCACGTGGCCAGCGTGGTCCACAGCCGGCCGCCGAAGATCGGCACCATGAAGGAGTAGAAGATGCGCAGAACTGCACCGGAGATCCCAGGCAGCGACGCCAGCCAGAACAGCTCATCGGTCGTGAACTTGAAGCCGACCGAAGGCAGCTTCGCAACCACGACAGACCAGACCTGCCAGACCGCGAAGGACAACAGCAGCGCCGGAATGGAGATCCAGAGATTGCGTCGCGCGATGGCTCGGCCCTGCTCCCTCCAGAACGTGTCGTCCTCAGGCCGCCAGTCGGTGAGAACCGCGCCGGACAGGGCTCCGATGTGCTCGGGCCGGTGGATCTCCTCCATTTCGGGCAGCTCCGGCAGCCGCTTCAGCGCCTCGCCGGCAACGCCGCGCTCCATCTGCCGGATCGAGAGATGCATCCAGACCAGCGCGACCCCGACGAGCAGGAAGAGCAGCATGAAGCAGCTGGTTCGCAGACCGGTGAGATCGACCAGCGCGCCGAACGCGATCGGGAGCACGAATCCGCCGAGCCCGCCGATCATGCCGACCAGGCCGCCGACGGCTCCGACATTGTTCGGATAGTAGACGGGGATGTGCTTGTAGACGGCGGCCTTGCCGAGCGCCATGAAGAAGCCGAGCACGAAGACGATGACGACGAACGGGACGAGCCCCATCTCCAGATGAAAGCCGACCTTTCCGTTGACGGTCGTCACGACGTAGTCCGTCGGCGGGTAGGACAACAGGAAGGTCGCCGCGACACCGACCAGAAATGTCCAGTACATCACGCGACGGGCACCGAAGCGATCGGACAAGTGTCCGCCATAGGCGCGAAACACGCTGGCCGGAAACGAGAACATGGCGGCCATCATGCCGGCCGACTGGATTCCGACGCCGTAGACCTTGATCAGGTATTGCGGCAGCCACAGCGACAGCGCGACGAAGGCGCCGAAAACGAAGAGGTAGTACAGCGCGAAGCGCCAGACCTGTATGTTCTTGAGCGGCGCGAGCTCGAGCCAGGCGCTGCCGGCCTTCTGCTTGCGCTGCCTTCGCGAGCGGACCACCGGGTCCTCCTCGGAGAACAGCCAGAAGACGATCGCCATGACGCCGATCGCGAGCGCCCATATCTGGGCCACGGTCTGCCAGCCATAGGCGACCAGCACGAACGGCGCGACGAACTTGGTAACGGCGGCGCCCACATTGCCGGCGCCGAAGATTCCCAGCGCAGTGCCCTGCTTGGCCGTCGGATAGAACCGCGACACATAGGCGACGCCGACCGCGAACGAGCCACCGGCGATTCCTACGAAGAGCGCGGCGACGAGAAATTGCGGATAGGTATGCGCCCAGGTCAGGAGATAGGTCGCGACCGCCGCGGCGAGCATCACGACGGTGTAGACGCGGCGCCCGCCATACTGATCGGTCCAGATGCCGAGCACCAGCCGGATCAGCGAGCCGCTCAGGATCGGGGTGCCGATCAGGAGACCGAACTCGGTTTCGTTCAGATCCAGCTCTTGCTTGATCCGGATGCCGATGATCGAGAAGATCGTCCACACCGCAAAGCAGATCGTGAACGAGATTGTTGAGAGCCAGAGTGCTCGCGTTCGGTGCTCAGGGCTGAAATCTACGGCGTCCATGGTGGCCTCGACGTATGGCTTCGACGCCACAGCAGTTATTCGGGGCACCGGGAAAAGGTTTTGCGATGCATCAACCGGACGGTCCGGTCGGCCACAATCTGCCAAATGTCCCAGATCGAATTGTCAGACTGCACGTATGCAATTGACTTTTGTCACAGTTCGGCGCGATAGCGGATGAGTGACTCTTGGAGCTTCGCTTGCGCCCCGACGAACTCGCCCAGTTGAAGACGCTGCCGCTGTTTGCGGACCTCAGCGAGGAGAACCTGAAGCGGCTGCTCGGCGCGGCTCTGCTGCAGCAATTTCCGCCCGGGGTGCGGTTGGCTCGCGAGGGAGATCAGGCCGACTTCCTGCATGTGCTGATTGGCGGGTTGGTGGAAATCTACACCGAGCTCGACGAGGCCGAGTGGGGCATCTCACTGCTGCGTCCCGTGTCGACCTTCATACTTGCTGCAGTCGTCGTCGATCAGGCGTATCTCAATTCAGCCCGCACGCTGACGGAGTCGCGGGTGCTGCTGATCCCCGCCCGCGATGTAAGGGCGCTCTTCGACGAAGACATCGCATTCGCACGGATTGTTGCTCAGGAGCTGGCGTATGCCTATCGCGCTTCTGTCAAGAAGCTGAAGGGCACCCTGGCCCGGTCGAGCATCGAGCGCCTCGCCAACTGGATCCTCGCCGAGGCCCAGCGCGAGCCGGGGCATGCGAATATCGTCATCCCATTCGACCGCGGCACGCTGGCCTCCCACATCGGCACGACGCGCGAAAACCTGTCACGCAGTCTCGCCCAACTTACGAGCCATGGGGTTCGCGTCCGCGGACGAGAGATCGTCATCGACCACAAGGAGCGGTTGGAGCTGTTTGCCCGGCCAAAGCCCCTGATCGACGATCCCGGCTCGTAGGCTTCTTTTGCGATCGGTCCTGCCCCTCTGTTGGGAACGGCAAATCAGCAGAGTACGGAAACGGAGCCGTCGATATAGTTCTTCTCCGCCGCACACCCACCCCGCGTGGCAGTCGCTGGGACGCCCCGAAACCGATGGGCCCTGGAACGTGCGGCCGGCAAAGCCGTGATCGCGGGCGATGCCGAGGAAAGCAAACCGGACCCGGTGGAAACGGTCACAGCCTCACCGCTTGGCGGAGAGGCGTATCCGAGCCGAATGAAGCGAGTGCAGGGAAAGGTGGTCGCGGGGGAGCGCTACCGCCTTTCCCCACAGCCGGCGGACCTACGATACTTCCTGCAATCCTACGCACAACGAGGCTCCTTGGTGCTGGCTCGGTCAGCACCTCATGCTGGACCATCGCTTCCGGCCTCGGACCCGCGTTCCAGGCGAGGCTCGGGCCGCCGTTGGATTTCTGCGCTAAGCGGTCCATGAAGCGTTCCGACATCGGCAGAGGTGATTGCGATGCGCACAGAAAGGTTTGGCGCCTACTAGACGGGAGCACCTTCAGGACCGTCTTTTGGCGATCTTCGGCGTTGCGCCCTCTTCGCGCACGTATCGAATTGACCGCCCGCTTCGCCAGCGAGGATCTGCGCGACGGCTTTGGACAGGCGACTATGACCGCACTTTGGGAATTCCAGCTCTCAGGGCTCCGCGCCGAGGAACGCGCGGGTCGCCCGTAGGATTTCGTCCGACAGTTCTTCTGAATCGGAGATGCGCGCGAGCAACATCGCCCCAATCATCGCTGCCCAACTGCCGATCGCCGCGACACGCTTCTGGTGCGGATCGTCACCTGGCGCCGAGGCCATGAATTGTTCGATCTGCCGTCGCATCTCCTCGGTCAGGACGCGGCGTGTGGGCGCCGGCGCCCGCGACATCTCGGGCCCGAGCGCCGCGAAGACGCATCCCGCCCCCGCCGCATCCCGATGTTCTGGCCGCAGATACGCGCGGGCGAAGCCACGGACATCCGTCGGCAGCAGGGGTTGACGCCTGCTGGCCTCGAAAACGTCCGCCAGGGCCTCGGTCACGAGCTCCTGTTTGCTCGCAAAGTGCCTTGGAAAGCCGCCGTGCGTCAGCCCCGCTGCGTCCATGATCTCGGCGACGGTAACACCGTCAATTCCCTTCTCCCGGAACAACTTAGCGGCCGAGTTCACGATCGCCCGCCTGCTCTCCGCCTTCTGCTCCCGGCTTCTTGCCAAAATAAATCTCCCTCAGTTCAAAAATGTAGATGACAAACATCATCTTTGCAAGTAGATGATGATTGTCATCTACATTTTGGGGACAGATTGGCCCCTCCCACGGAGAAGAAGACATGTCTACTGCACTCATTACTGGCGCCTCCAGCGGCATCGGCGCCGTCTATGCGCGGCGCCTCGCCGCGCGCGGCCATGACCTCGTCCTCGTCGCTCGCGCGACGGAGCGAATGGCGGCCCTGGCCGCGGAACTGCGCAAGGCGCACGGGATTGCCGTCGAAGTCCTGACAGCGGATTTGACGGATGCCGCGCAGCTGCAAATGGTGGCGAACCGGCTCCATTTGGGCAGCCCAGTCGAGATTCTGGTCAACAACGCTGGCGCGGCGCTGCTCGGCCCGTTCGAGGCGGCGGATCCCGCCGCCATGGAGCAACTGCTCAAGCTCAATGTGACTGCGCCGACGCTGCTGGCTTCGGCGGCGATCGGGGGCATGGTGAAACGCGGAAGCGGCGCCATCATCAATCTCGGTTCGGTGGTGTCGTTCATGCCCGCGTTTTTTCCGGGGATTTATTCGGCGACCAAGTCTTACGTGCTCACGTTCTCGCAGGGGCTGGCGGCCGAGGTCGGGCCCAAGGGCGTCTACGTCCAGGCCGTGGTACCGGCGGCAACCAGGACCGAAATCTGGGAACGGGCGGGTGCCGATCTCTCGAAAATTCCCAATCTCATGGGCGTCGAGGACCTGGTCGACGCGGCGCTGGTCGGCTTCGATCGCCGCGAAGCCGTGACGATACCGCCCCTTTCGGACCTGGGCCTCTGGGAGGCGTTCGAGGGCGCACGAGCGGTTCTGCCCTCAGGTTTGGGGGCGCAGCCCGCCGAGCGCTACCGCGCGCGCGCCAGCGCCTAGTCACAACGCTCCGATCGGCCGGCGATACCGGCCGATCGGTACTCCCGCTCCTCATCTCGAAACGCGTAGCCATCCCTTCGATCCAGCGTGCAGCCTCAATGCTGCCTCATCAGGAATTGCGGACATGAACTCTCAATCTCGTCGCACGATGATCACCGCCGGAGCGCTGGGCGCTGCGGCACTTGCGCTACCGCTGAAGGCGCAGGCCGCCGCCAGTTCGGCGACCGCCTCCACCCAGTTCGTCGACGTTGGCGGACGCCGCCTCGCCTATCGATCCGTCGGCACGGGCAAGCCGCTGGTCCTGTGCAACCGTTTTCGAGGCGTCCTCGATCTTTGGGATCCCGCCTTCATCGACGGATTGGCCGCTCAGGGCTTTCAGGTCGTAACCTTCGACTATTCAGGTCTCGGCCAGTCGACTGGCGAAAAATCCTACAATCCGATGTCGCTCGCGAAGGATGGTAAGGATCTCATCGAGGCACTCGGCCTCAAGGACGTCGCGATCGGTGGATGGTCGATCGGTGGGATCGCCGCGCAGATCTTGCTGGCAATGACCGGGCCGATGGCAACTCATGTGGTTCTGTTGGCCACGACACCTCCGGGCCCGCTGGTCAAGACGGGCGAACAACTCTTCTATGATACCGCGGCAATCCCCGGCATCGCATTGGAGCAGTTCACGACTGTGTTCTTCGAACCTGCGGACGCAGGCAGCCGGGCGGCTTCAAAGCGCTCGTTCGATCGCATCATGGCGCGAAAGAAAGACCGCAGCCCCGACGTTCCGGCCGACTGGGCCATGGCGCAGATCGGCAACACGCCGCGTAACCCGGTGTTTCCATCAGACCAGATTTTGCAGCTCTTGAAGACGACGTCGGTTCCGATCCTGCACCTGGGAGCCGACCACGACATCGTGTTCCCGATCGAGAACTGGTATGCGTTGAATCGACAGCTGCCGACCCTTCATCTGATCACCTATGCGCGAGCCGGGCACGGGCCGCATCATCAATATCCGGACGAGGCTTCCGCCCAAATCGGCGCTTTCATCAAGGCCACCAGCAAGGGCTGAACATTTTCGAGGGCGCGGAGCGAGGGGCAGTTGGACAAAAGAGATAACCGCTAACTGCTCCCTCTCTTCCGCGGCAGACCTTGCGAGCAGAGCATAATGTTCGCGGCTCTTCTTCGCTATGTCGACCGGACGCAGGTGGAAAGTATCCGCGGCAAATTAGACGACGACTGCTTCGGCGAAATAGGCCACTCCGAGCCATTCGGCGATCAACGCGGGTTTTTGCGCCCCCTCGATCTCAACAGAGACCTCCAACTTGGTGGCCACCTCCTTCGGATTGCGAGCCGTCATATCCAGAAGTTTGAATCTGGCCCGCACCCGACCTCCGGATCGTACGGCGGACACAAATCGTATCCTGTCGAAACCATAGTTGACCGCCATGACTCTCCCCGAAAGCTTCGGAAGCGCGTCAAACGCCATCGGCGCAAGCAAAGAAAGCGTCAGGAAGCCGTGAGCGACGGTTCCGGCAAACGGCGTCTCGGCGGCCTTCACCGGATCTATGTGGATGAATTGCCAATCCTCCGTAATGTCGGCGAATTGGTCGATGCGAGATTGGTCAATCTCGAACCAGCGTGACACGCCGACCTCCTTACCCACCATTGCCGCATATTCCTTCGGCGAAATGTCAGGCAGGCTCGATCCTTTCATTGCCCTCTTCCTCGTTAGAGACCGATGATTTATTCCGCGTGAGCCGAGTCTGCGCGGCACCGACCATCGGCTCTCCTCTGATGAGGTCGACTGTCCGGCGCCGGCGAGCGTCTCAACTTCAGCCGATGGCTTCGCCGCGATGACAACGTCTGAGATGGAGGAACCTTGCTCAGAGCCGGTTCAGTGCCACCTCGGACCTTCACTTCCAGGAGCACTCCTTGCGAAGTCGGGGCACTCAGATGAAGGTCACATCTTCAGCAGGTGACCCGGCATACAATTCCTCAACGCTATGCGCTCGGTGGCCGAGTACAGCCCGCTGATTTACATAGGCCTTGTCGGTGATTTCACCAGCGGCAAGCGACGGAAGCTCCTTCAGCAACTTGAATGAGCGGATTCGTTCGCTGCTTCCGACTGTTTCGTTGTGTGCCCGAAAGCACTCTCTCAGGAATGCCAGCACGCCTGGATCTCGCTCGAGATCGCCAACGGGCCAGGAGACGTGTTGTTTGGCTTGGCTGGGATTTAGCCAGGCAAGAACCGCGCATTGGTCCCGGTTTTCGCCCGCAATGACGACGTCCTGAAGAACGCCACGCGTTGCGCCCAGGATGGTCGCCCTGAGGTTCCCGACAACCACCCAGGTCCCGTTCGTGAGCTTGAAGTTTTCGGAAAGACGGCCCGTGAATCTCAATCCGAGATGCGGCCGCTCCGGGTCGAGGAAAGCCACGGTGTCTCCAACCCGGTAGTAGCCCTCCTCGTCGAATGCACTTTCCGTGAGATCGGATCTGCCGAAATATCCCGGCGTGACGTTCGGTCCCTTTACGCGAACCTCGTAACTATCTCCCGCAGGCAGCAGCTTGAGCCTGAGACCAGGTCCCGGAAGGCCGACCTCTCCCGGTTCCTCGGTGGCCCAGTGCGTCGTGCTGATCGTTGGGGCCGTTTCGGTCGTGCCGTACCCAGACATGACGGGAATGCGGCGGCCGGTCGCACGAAATGACAGGTCATAGAGCTTGTCCAGTGTGGGCTGCGGAATTGCCGCTCCGGCGTAGGTCATTCGCTCCATGCGGTTGAAGAATGTATTTCTGAAATGCTCGTCCGCTTCGAGAACATCACACAGGAGCGTGTAGCCGCCGGGCACGTTGAACATCGCTGTGGGGGAAATTTCCCTCAGGTTGGCGATGGTCTTATGGAAGAGTTGTGGGACGGGGCGTCCGTCGTCGATGTAGAGCGTCCCCCCATTCTTCAGGGTGCCCTGCAGAATGACATTGCCCCCCATCGTGTGATGCCAGGGCAACCACTCGACCTGAACCGGAGCTTGGTTTGCCGGCGCCAGCAGACTGCCCATTTCGAGGGCGCATGCCATCATGCGATGCGTGTTGATGACGCCCTTCGGCAGGCCGGTCGAGCCCGACGTGAACAGAATTTTTGCGATGGCGTCACGATCGAGGTTTCCGAACCGCCGCTGAAACTCCGAGGTTGGTCGTCCCTCGTACAGGGCCTCAAGCGGCAGAAGCCCGTCGGATCCACCGCATGCGATCCAAGTCGCCTCCTCCAGCCCACTAACTGATCGGGCTGCCGCAAAGGCGCTGCCGTCCTGGACGAATACAAATGATGGCCTGAGCAGCCGAGCGATGTCCGTCAAGCGGGACAGCCCGCCCGGCATCAATGTATAGTTGGGCGAAATGGGAGCGACGGCCATCCCGATCGACATGGCCGCGAACATGACGATTGCATGCTCGATCGAATTCCCCGAGAGAATTGCAATCCTGTCGCCCGGCTGAGCTCCGCGATCGATCAACCCCTGACCTACGGACTGAGTCCGTAGCCACATCTGCCGATACGATATCTTTTGCCACCCGGCAGCTTCGCGTTGCGCCAGAAAGACGCGATCGGGCTCCTGCATCGCCCATACGGGTAGAAAGTCGGTGACCGACCAGCTCGGCTCGACGAAGTTGATCGGCGACCTCAGGATGAGGCTTCCATCGGGATGCACTTCGATACTGACCTCGCGTGGAGCGAAGTTGACGTCAGACGTGGCGCGCGCGGCAACATTCGTCGTCATGGATTTCCTCCGCTCCCATTCACGAGCGACTTGAACACTCTGCAATTTGCTCGCCTTCCGTTCGGCCGGTCTATCCGATTGAAATAGACGAGCTTTGTACCGACCGTACGGCCCACCGCATCCCTGGCCGCCGGGCTGACACGCGCTAAGCGGCCATCCGGAGAATCTTAACGATGTCTTCGGGGCCTTTGATCGGACGCGGGTTTGCGCGCGTGAAAACCGAAAGCATCGCGTTCCGTCCGATCAGATCGAATTTGTCCTCGGTCACGCCAACTTCAGACAATCGACGCGGGAGCTCCAACTGTCGTATAAATTCGGCGAACGTCTCGCTTGCTTTCGCCCCCGGCACTCCCCAAGCTTCGGCGAGCTTGTCTTGTGCTCCAGCCGTATCCGGGCGATTGAACTCCAGCACGCTGGGCATCATGACCGCGGTGCAAAAGTAATGCGGCACATCGCATGTACCGCCAAGCACGTGTCCGATAGCATGGCTCGCCCCCATCGGAACCCGACACTGCAGCCCGAAGGCGGACAGCCACGACCCGAGTTGGCAGGATTGCCGGGCCTCAAGATTGTCCGGATTCATTTTTGTCGCGAGCAGCCCGTCATAGAGATAGCGCAGTCCTCGCAGGCAAACGCTTTCGACGAGGGGATTGCCTCTCGGCGAGCAGACGGCTTCGATCCCGTGGTCCATCGCGCGCGTTCCGGAGCCGAGCCACAAGTTCTGGGGCGTGTGAACCGTAATCGCGGGGTCGAGGATGATCGAACGAGGCATCATCAAGGGATGGTGAAAGATCTGCTTCAGTTTCCGCCGTGTATCGGTAACGAGGCTACCGGCGTTGTATTCGCCGCCGGACAATGTACTCGGGATGGCGATCATCCTGACGCTCGGAGCTCGAAACGGACCAGGGCGCGGGCCCTCCGGGGTCGAGACTACTTCAAACCCGTCGAGGCCGCCCTCATCGGTGATCTTGTGCTCAATGCACATCAGAACGATTTTTGCCGCGTCGACGACAGAACCACCGCCGACGGCCACGATCAGGTCGGCGCCCGCCCCGACCGCCCTTGCGGCTGCAGCTACGGCAGACGTACGTGTGGTGTGCTGCGGGACCCCATCAAACGTCCCCGCATACCTGGAACCTAATGCTTTGCGGATCTTTTCGATCTCGTCGGTTTTCGTATTCAACGTATGGCTGGCAATCAGAAACACCCTGTGCGCGTTGAGCCGCTCCGCCTCCTCGGCCAGCGCTTGCCCGGCAGGCTTTCCGAAGATCACCTGATCCATCGGGGGATATTGATGAAGTCCAACCTTGATCATGGGCTCTCTCCTAAAAAGAGGTTGTCGTCGCACCAACCGGGAGTTGGCTGTTTCCTCCCGATCAGTCAGGCGGGCTGCCCGATGACGTTCAGATGTGGAGCGCGGCGCCAACACCGCGAACGACGACGGACCGCTCGCCCCGGATCTACCAGGGTTCGCGTTACGGTCGCACTTCCGAGAGGAAAGACCACGCCGAGCGGTCCTGATGCGCGATGTGGTAGATTTCCTCGGCGATCGCCGCGGGTTTGATGAAGAAATCGTCGGGCGCGTCCTTCATTCGCTCCCGCTGCCATGGCACGTCAATGACCGCATCGATGACCAGATAAGCCACGTGAATCCCTTGCGGGCCGAGGTCGCGCGCGATCGACTCGGCGAGGATACGCTGGGCTGCCTTCGTCGGCGCAAAACCCGCGAAGTTCGCCTTTCCTCGCAGAGCCGACGTGTTGCCCGTTACGAGGAGCGCTCCGCCGCCAGCCGCTATCATTGGGGGCGCGACGTGCCGCGCGAGATGGAGCAGTGCCATCACGTTTGTCTCGAAATTGGCTCGGAGAACCTCGGGACCTACCTCCTGAAACTTTCCGAACGCCCCGCCAACCGCATTATGGACAACGACCTTCGGCGGGCCGGACCGCTGGTCGATCTCGTCGAGCACCCGCGCGAGCGCTGCCGAGTCCGAGACGTCACACGCCATCGGAATACTCGACGGAATCTCCGCCGATAGCGCGTCCAGGCGCGCCTTGTCGCGCGCGAGCATCGCGACGCGATACCCTCCGGCCGCGAACCGCCTGACGATAGCAGAGCCGGTACCAGGTCCGACTCCGGTGACAATTGCCAGCGGCTGCGCATCAATCTTGCTCATGCTGCCCTCAGTTCTTCGCGAATGAATTCAAGGCGGTCATTGTCGAAAAACATTTCGTCGTTCACGATGAAAGTCGGCGCGCCGAAGATGCCACGCGCTCCCGCTGCTTCATTTCTCTGCGTCAACCGATCATCCAATTCGCTGCTATCGACACTGGAAGCAACTTGGGGGTCACGTATTCCGGAAGCTTCAAGGATCCGCACCAGATCCCCGGCTGTGCTCAGCGGCAAGCCATGTCGCCAGAACGCCGGAAAGATCGCCGCAACGACCTCCTTGGCGAGACCGCAATCTTCCGCCGCGCAGCGGCCTGCGGCCGTCGATCGATTTTATGTCCTTATGCCGGCTCAGCGGTACGCCGTATCTCTTCGCCCAGCGCTGTAGATCTGCGCCGGCGTATTTGCCCTTGACCGGACAGGTCAAGGTCGTCGGCCTGTTACCGACCTGCTTCATGACTGCGACGATATCTACAGGGTGGTCGCTCAGCTCAGCATCCAGCGTGCCGAGCTGAGCGTTGGCGAGATAGGAATAAGGACTGCGAAAGTCGAAATAGAAGTCGATGCTGGTCATTGCGCTCGTCATCCAACTCCCCGGCAGAAGCAGCGGAGCCTGCCAAGACGGAATGTTAAGACGCCTTGAGTCTGGGCCAGACGAATTCGACCGCCCCGGTCGCCTTGAGCTTGCCGCCCCCTGATGCGCGGACAACCTCCAAATTCCAAAAATTGGGGTCGAGCGCCCATTTTCCCTCCTGAAACAGTGGCTTCGGCGCAGACGACAGCCATCAGTCTCTTCTTGTGATTGACCCGACTTTAGCTGCCACAGAACGCTCGTCAATTCCTTTTTAGAATTGATATTCGATCTAATCGAGCGCCCGGTCGTTCTAATCCCTCCAAGCGATGGTCGACTGTCCGATCGACCGGCATCTTTCGTGGACTCTGCGGAAAATAATAGCTACCGCGCCTTAGCGCGAGGCCGGCCAAGCAGGCTTCAAGGCAATTTTGCTCTTTTCTGGCCCGACCATTAAGTGCTAAATTCGAACTGATGCGACGGACAGATGGAGAGACCAACATGAGCGTTGCGCAGTTCATTCGCAGTGAGGTGGAGTCCAACGAGATCGTCCTGTTCATGAAAGGTACGCCCTCGTCGCCGGCCTGCGGGTTCTCGGCGCAGATAGTTCGCATCCTCGATCATCTGGGAGTTTCGTTCAAATCGCACAACATCTACGAGTCGGAGGAGTTGCGGCAGGGTATCAAGGACTACTCGGACTGGCCGACCATTCCACAGCTGTATGTACGGGGCGAATTCGTAGGTGGCTGCGATATCGTGACGGAGATGTTCCGGTCTGGAGAGCTGCAGGCCATTCTCTCGGAGCCGCAGGAAGCGGCGCGATCATGAACCACGGCTGGGCTCTCTGTCGATGGCCTACCCCGTCATCAGAGGGCGCCGATGTCGCGAAAACACATGAGCGTCCGCGCAATGTTTGGTCATTTGCCGTGTGATGTGCAGGGCCAAGCACTATCGAGGATGGGGCAGCGCCTGGTGGCAGTCTCAGCATTCTTTCGTTGCATCAATCGCAGGTCGCTTCCCAGTCGGAATGACACTCGACGCATCTGAGGAGACGAAAATTGACCATTGAGGATCATCCGACGGTAAAGGCCTTTCGGTCGCGCAGCCTGGCCCGGACCGACGCGGCGCCGCTGTCGGCGGAGCTCGTCAAGAGGATCGCGATAAGCTGTGGAGCGGACGATGTCGGGCTGGTCGAGATTGGCCGTCCGGCAATCAGTCCCCAAGTCGACTACATCCGAAAGGTCTATGGCCGCACGAAGTCCTTGATGGCGATCGCATGTCATATGAATCGCGAGCCGGTACGCTCTCCCACTCGCTCGGTGGCTAATGAGGAATTTCATGGAACCTATGACCATGTGAACGAGACTTCGCGCGCAATTGTCCGCGCCCTGGCGGAGCACGGCATCGCGGCCTGCAATTCGGTTGCCGCATTTCCCATGGAGATGGACCAGGCACGCATCATGATGGTGCAGCACAAGCCGGTCGCCGTCGAGGCCGGGCTGGGTCGCATGGGGATTCATCGCAACATCATCCACCCGAAATTTGGCAGCTTCATCCTGCTTGGAACGATCTTGCTGGCGGACGAGATCGATGCCTATGACCAGCCGATCGACTATAATCCTTGCTTGGAATGCCGACTATGTGTCGGAGCTTGCCCCGTCGGCGCGATAAAGCACGATGGGTACTTCGATTTTCAGACCTGCTTCACGCACAACTACCACGATTTTCTCGGAAACTTTACCAAATGGGTCGAAGAGGTTGCGGACTCGCGTGACGCGAAGGACTACAGGTCCCGCGTGAGCCCTTCCGAGACTCAGAGCATTTGGCAATCTCTCTCATTCAAGCCCGGGTACAAGGCTGCATATTGCGTATCGGTCTGCCCGGCTGGCGAGGATGTAATCGGACCATATCTTGATGACCGGGTGTCCTATGTGAATGATGTGGTCAAACCTCTGCTCGAGAAAGAAGAGACGCTGTTCGTGATTCCTGGATCGGACGCCGAGGAGAGTGCGCCACGACGGTTCCCGAATAAGACGATCCGGCATGTGCGCGCAGGACGTCCGATCGGAAGCGTTCAGGCGTACCTCTTTACACTGAGGCTCGGCTTCCAGCGTGGAAAGGCAAAGAAGCTCGATCTGGTCACTCATTGGACCTTTACGGGAAAAACTCCGTTCCAAGGGACAGTGCGCATCAACGACAAGATTCTGGATGTAACGCCCGGAACCCATGCCGGCGACGCCCGGCTTTCGATCACGGCCGATAGCGAGGCATGGCTCCGAGTGCTTAGCCGCGATCTCGAGCTTGCGGAGGCGATCGAGTCGCGGCTCATCGTTCCAAGCGATGCAGATCTGTTCGCCGCCTATATGCGCTGCTTTCCATTCTAGGGCTTTCAGGTCCGGAGTTTTGAGCGAGGCAAAGCCGCTATGCCTGCAAGACACGGGTCGGGTTCAGATCCTTCACTTCGCGGTGCTGCAGATGGTTTGGCGTCCCCCTCTCGAAGCGCCACGCCTCCTTTTCAATGACCTTCCTGAATGTGGTGGCCGGCCGGCCGAGCAGCTTCTCGACGTCCTGCGTTACCTCGGCAATATACCGATCACCGCCATTTTGCATGCACAGGTTTTCCAGATGCAACGCAGGATGCTCAGCGATATGAGGCATGAGCTTACGCATACGTTGCCGAAACTCTTCCATCGTCGTCGGCAGGTATTCGATCTTTCGACCGAGCGCCGCCGAGTAATCCTCGGCAAACCCGTACATGTCCTTTCGTTCCGGCCCCGTCAACTCGTAGGACTTCCCAGCGTGGCCGGCTGGGTCAGCTAACACCTCAATACAGACATCAGCGACGTCGGCCGTTGCCACCGGCGCGGTCTTTCCCAGGCCGAATGGCAGACGGATCGTGCCGTCCTCCTTGATGGTCATAGCCGGCACCCACAGTGTGATTGGGTTCTCGACGAACATCGCCGCCTGGATATGAACGATCGGCAGGCCTGACCAATCGAGGGCTCGCTCGCCCGCCCAATGCGCCCTTTGCTGGGGCGACCACTGGACGTCCACGCCCAGCACGGCGATGCGCTCCGCGTCCGGCGCCGACATGGTCTCGAGCGTCATGTAACATTGCTCATAGTCCGACATGTTGACGAATATCTCGGTGCCTCCTTCCTTCTTGGCCGCTGCGGCCATTAAGATGGTGGCATCGGCGTAGGACGGGTTCAGGCTCATGCTGAAATAGATGCGCCGCACACCCTTGACGGCCTGCGTGACGTCACGCGGATTTAGGAGATCGCCCACGAACACCTCGGCTCCCATGTCGCGCAAACTCTGCGCCCGCTCGTCATTTTTCCGCACGAACGCACGGACGGGAAGGCCGCGCTGCAGCAGGCCGCGAACAATGGTTCGGCCAACCGAGCCGGTTTGTCCACCGGCGCTCGTCACCAGAATTGGCGCCTTGCTCTTCATACTCGTGTCCTCCCTGATCTCGATCGTTTACTTGGTCTGATTATCTGAAAGCCGGACGAGACAAGCTCAGCGCTCTTGTTGAGGTACGAGCGCGAGCGCATTTGCTGCATGAATGCCAGCCGCAAGTATCGCATCCGACATCGACGAGTCTTCGGCGGCACGAGCAAGCTGGAGAGAGCCGACGAGTACAGCGAAAATTCCGATTGCGGCCTCTTGCGCGGCGCGGCTGGACGTTTTCCGCGGCAATCGCCTCTTTAGCTGCTCGAATATTTCGCGCAATCTAGCTGTGTAGGCCTTTCGGACGGATCGAGGTTGGCGACCGATCTCTGGAAGCAGTGCAGCCGAGGCGCATCCAACGTCCGGCCGATCGCGATGCTCCGCAGACAGGTAAGACCGGATCAGCGTGCTCAGTTCCCCGGGGACAACGTCGGCTTCACTCAGTCGCCGCAACTGCTCGTCCAGCGCCCGCTCAAGCCCTTCCCGAACGAGATCGCTTTTCGAGCCGAAGTGAGAATAGAAGCCGCCATTCGTAAGGCCCGCCTCGGACATAATTCCCGTCATTCCAGTCGCCGCAAAGCCTTGTCGCCGGAATTTCCTTGCGGCGACCTTCAGTATCCGTTCGTGCGAACTATCCTTGTGCCCCTTGGCATACCGCATGCAGGCCCTCCGAACGAACAGCCTATTGTATGATGTAAATCATGTGATATGTATATCTTAATCTAATCTAGGGTTCAACTGCGTCAACGGAGAGCTTCTGTGCGACAGGACGGAAAAGTGGCGATCCGTGACCGGGGCTTCGACGGGAATCGGGCTGTCCTCCGCAAGAGCATTGCGCGAGGCGGGATTCCGGGTGTTCGGGACCAGCCGACGAGCTGCCGCGAGCGATCCTGAGATGCTAAGCTGCGATGTGACGGACGACGCCTCGGTGAAAGCGGCCGTCGACAAGGTACTGGCTGCGACCGGCAGGATCGATGTTCTGGTGAACAACGCAGGCTTCGGCTTGCTGGGCGGGGCCGAAGAATCCTCGGCCGATCAGGCCAAGGCCTTGTTCGACGTGAACGTCTTCGGAGTGATGCGCATGACAAATGCGGTCCTCCCGACCATGCGAGATCGAAAAGCCGGACGGATCATCAACATTAGTTCTGTCCTGGGATTGATACCTGCGCCGTTTTCCGCCCTCTATTCTTCTACGAAGCATGCCATCGAGGGTTACTCCGAATCTCTCGACCACGAAGTGCGGATCTTTGGCGTTCGCGTTTGCCTGCTTGAGCCGGCCTATACCCGCACCTCGTTTGAGCAGAACATGGTGCTTCCGGACCGGAACCTGAAGGAATATGTGTCGGCGCGAACCCGAGCCAGCGCGCTGCTACGCGATGTGATGAATACAGCCGAGAGTCCCGAGGTTGTTGCCGAGAAGGTGATTTTGGCCGCGACAACGCCATCACCTCGTCGGCGATACACCTGCGGAAAGGTTGCGCGCCAGGTGAGCATCCTTCGTCGTTTTGTGCCTGAAGGAATGTTCGACAAAAGCCTTCGCAAGCAGATGGGGCTGCCGGGGTGATCCCGTCGAAACAGTCGATCGCGAGCGATTTCCACGATCGCCGCGACAGGATGTTTGAACCTCCCGATCAACAACTTCGCGCGAACGCCTTGCAACCGTATTCCGGAGGCTAAATGCCGTCGCTGTTTGACCCCGTAACTATTGGCGATCTGCATCTGCCGAACCGGGTCATCATGGCCCCGCTGACCAGGCTACGCGCAGGCCAGAGCCGGATCCCCAATGCGATCATGGCGGAGTATTACGCGCAGAGGGCTTCGGCGGGTCTGATCATCACAGAAGGTGTTCCTGTTTCGCCTCAGGCAGTGGGCTATGCCGGCGTTCCCGGCATTTGGTCGGCAGACCACGTCGAGGGCTGGAAAGCCGTTACACGCGCGGTGAAGGCACGTGGGGGGCGGATTTTCATGCAGATCTGACACGTCGGCCGGATCTCCGATCCAATATTCCTGGATGGTCAGGCGCCGGTCGGCCCCAGCCCCATCGCCGCGAAAGGCAACGTCAGCCTTGTCCGTCCGGAACGGGCTTTCAGCGTGCCGCGCCCGCTTACGACAGAAGAAGTCTTGGAGGTTGTCGAAGCATTTCGCAATGCTGCCAAGTTTGCCCAGATAGCTGGCTTCGATGGCGTGGAACTCCACGGCGCGAATGGGTATTTGCTGGACCAATTCCTCCAAGATAACTCCAACCAAAGGACGGATCGGTACGGAGGCTCAATCGAAAGCCGCGCCAGGCTCTTGCTCGAGGCCACAGATGCTGCAGTGTCGGTATGGGGACCCGACCGGGTGGGAATGCATCTTGCGCCTCGGGCTGACGTGCATTCCATGGGCGACTCCGACCGTGCCTCGACGTTCGGATACGTGGCAGCTGAACTCGGACGGCGCCGCATCGCCTTCATCTGCGCTCGCGAGCGCTTGGGACCCGACAGCTTGGGACCGTCTCTCAAGGCCGCCTTCGGCGGAAAGTATATTGCAGATGAAGGTTTCACTGCGGAAACCGCCCAGGCGGTTCTCGATGCGGGTTGGGCCGATGCGGTTGCCTTCGGAAAGGCATTCATTGCCAATCCGGATCTGCCTAAGCGCTTGGCGCTCGGCGCGTCGCTCAATCAGCCCCGCCCCGAAACTTTCTACGGTCCGGATGCCCACGGTTATACCGACTATCCTACACTACCGAAGTCTCCGGAGAACGTGGGGCGCGAAGATCCGGCGAAAACATAGGAGCGGGCCTCACCGAGCACCTCGGTGTGGAGCAGAAGCGCCATCACGATCATTTTTTCGAACTAAGCTGCTGGCCGCGCGGTCGGACCGTCGAGCACCAAGTTCACCAACGATCTCTCGACCGGCCCCAAGAATATGGTCAGAAGCTGCTTTGCTGTTGACAGCACGGGCGAGCAGAATTGAACCTACCATGGTCGAGATGATGCCTGTGGCGATCTGGCGTGCCTCTTGAGAAGAAGCGCCGGAATTTAGCTCAGCTAGGACGTCGACCATTTGATCCAGCTTACGCTCAAAGCTCCGGCGTGCCCGCGCTTCTGATCGCCCGATGTCGGCGGCGAGCGCCGGAAGCGCGCAACCGTGCGTGGGATCGTCACGGTGGCGAGGACTGAGGTAATCGGCAACGATCGCATCAACGCACGTCGGGACAGCGCTCCCATTCGTCAGCCGTTTCCAGCGCTCGATAGTCTGATCCATTGCAAAGCCGGTTGCTTCAGCAACGAGAGCCGCACGGGACGCGAAATAGTTATAGAAGCCGCCATGTGTCAGACCAACGAGCTGCATAAAATCGACAACGCTGAGCGCTTCGGCACCTTTCTTGCGCAGACCGTAGGAGGCATTCTCGACGATCCGGTTGCGGGTCTGACGCTTATGATCTCTCACGTAACGCATCGTGCTTCATCCGATTTGCAGAAGATCTGTTGGGCGGCTCATCAGACGCCAAACGCCCCATGGCCGGCCGCTCCGATTCCAGCCGACATCTAAGCATCGGCGACGGCGTTTCAGTCCTGGATTTTGCGCCATGCCTCCCCGCAACATTTCATTGCAAGATGAGCCAAGTTATATGATTATCGTCATACAAACAACACCGCTTGTCGGGGAGATTTCATCATGTCCGCAGTCACCGATCCCGTTGTCATTCTTTCGGCCGTACGCACGCCTTTGGGACGTTTCATGGGTGAGTTGTCGCCGCTCTCGGCACATAAGCTCGGCTCTCACGCGATCGCGGCAGCGCTGGAGCGTGCCAAGCTCGCGCCGGAGCGGATCGACGAGGTCTTTATGGGTAACGTGCTGCCGGCCGGCCAGGGTCAGGCGCCGGCCCGCCAGGCTGCGCGCGGCGCCCGGCTGCCTGATGCGACCGGGGCCACCACGATCAACAAGGTTTGCGGCTCCGGCATGAAGGCGACCATGCTCGGTCACGACATCATCAATGCGGGCTCTGCCGCCATCGTGCTGTCCGGTGGCATGGAGAGCATGAGCAACGCGCCATATCTGCTGGCAAAGGCGCGCGCCGGCTATCGGGCCGGCCACGACCGGATCATCGACCACATGTTGATGGACGGCCTGGAAGATGCCTATGAGACCGGCCGTTCGATGGGGGACTTCGGCGAGGCCACGGCCGAAGCCTATCAGTTCACCCGCAAGGACCAAGACGCCTATGCGATGGAGACGCTGATCCGAGCACGCAAGGCCGTGGAAAGCGGCGCGTTCAAGGCCGAGATCGCACCGATCACTCTGACCGAAAAAGCAGGGCCGCGCGTCATCGCCAATGACGAGCATCCGCTGAAGGTAGACCCTGCCAAGATCCCAGGCTTGAAGGCGGCGTTCCGCGCCAACGGCACCATCACGCCTGCCGCTTCCTCGGCGAACGCCGACGGAGCCGCCGCCCTGATCCTGGCGAAGCGCTCGCTCGTCGATCGCGAGGGACTGCCGGCACTGGCGGAAATCAGGGGCCATGCCACCCATAGCCAAGAACCGCAATGGTTCACCACCGCGCCGATCCCGGCGATCCGCAAGCTCCTGGACAAGGTCGGCTGGAGCGTCGGCGACGTCGACCTGTTTGAAATCAACGAAGCCTTTGCGGTGGTGGCGATGGCCGCGCAGAAGGACCTCGGCATTCCCCGCGAAAAGCTCAACGTCCATGGTGGCGCCTGCGCGCTCGGCCACCCGATCGGCGCCACCGGCGCGCGATTGATCGTGACGCTGCTGCATGCGCTGGAAGCGCAGAACCTCAAACGCGGCGTCGCCGCACTCTGCATCGGCGGCGGTGAAGCCACTGCAATCGCCGTCCAGCGTATCGTTCGCTAGTCGAGGCCAGCTCGCAAAAAGCACTTGGCAAGCGGCCCAAATGGTGTCGCTTGCCGATTTTCTATCGGGAAGCTCAGCCCCGGTCCACCTTCTGCAATCCGAATCATCGCTGGTCGAACTTGGCGAGCCGCCACCGAACAAGGTCGTCAGCCCCTGGTCCGGCCAGCGGCCGGACATCCCTCATGCGTACCAATTCGCCCGACTTGTCATCGACAAGAGCGAGCTTAACCGGACGTCCGCTGTTCTTGTTGATGAATTTGAGCGGCGGACCCGCATCCCCCGTAATCGCCCACTTGTCCCCGACCTGGGCAAGCGCCTGGATCACCAGGATAATGTCCCTGCCCTTTCGGGTCAGAAGGTATTCGTAGCGTTCAGGGCCGGTCTGATACCGACGCCGCTCGAGCAGTTCATTTTCTTCGAGATGCTTGAGCCGATCGGACAGGGTGGCATGTGTGACGCCGGTCGACTTCCTCAACTCCTCATATCTGCTCAATCCCAGTGACAGATCGCGCAGGATGAGCATGGCCCAGCGGTCACCGACAGCGTTCAATACGCCGGCGATCGAGCACGCCATTCCTTCAAAGCCCTTCGAGCGCATCATCCCTCCTAACAACACTTCTCAGCAGAATAATCATGCTCGGGACGCCATCCAAGCGCCAAGCCGCGAACATCGACAAGAAATGTCTTGCATTTTTGTCACTCTTATTATTAGAGTGGCTATTGGATAACAAAAACCGCGCGCCGATCCCAGGAGGATAAATGCCCGACCCTCACAGCCGGCACTTGGTGACATTCGAGATAAACGGATCGCGCAAGACGGTTTTCGTTGAAGCGCGAAAGTTGCTGGTCCATCTGATCCGGGAGGATCTTGGCCTCACCGGCACCCATGTCGGCTGCGACACCTCCCAATGCGGTGCCTGCACCGTCGAAATCGATGGACTGGCGGTCAAATCCTGCACGGTACTGGCCGTGACGGCGGACGGCGCGTCGATCACCACAGTCGAGGGATTGACCGATCCCGGTGGCGAACTCAGCGCTGTTCAGGCCGCCTTTCACGAACATCACGCGCTGCAATGCGGCTTCTGTACGCCGGGCATGGTGATGAGCGTACGGCAGCTCCTGAGGGATCATCCCAATCCCGGCGAGCACGACATCCGCCATGGACTTGCCGGCAATATCTGCCGCTGCACCGGCTATCACAACATTGTCCGCGCCGTTGAAAGCCTCGCAGCGAAGGAGCAGCAGCCTTGAACGACACGCCTGCGATCCGCCATATCGGTCGGCCCTTAAAGCGGCGCGAAGATTTCAAGCTGCTCGCTGGCAAGGGCCGCTACGTCGATGACGTCAGGCTGCCGGGCATGCTGCACATGGCGGTACTGCGATCGCCGCACGCCCACGCCGAGATTAGAAGCGTCGATCTCTCTGCAGCAAAAGCCGCACCAGGGGTTCGCTTGGTCCTTTCCGGGATGGCGCTCGCCGGCAAGATTGGCCCGATTGTTCCGAACTGGGTTCTTCCGGGCAGCAAGGTGCCGTTCCGCCCTGTAGTCGCGACCGACCGCGTCCGCTTTGTCGGCGAATGCGTCGCGTTGGTAGTGGCGGAAACGTTGGCCGAAGCCTACGACGCCGTCGGGCTGATCGACGTCGGTTACGAAGTGCTGCCTGCCGTGATCGACGAAGAGACCGCTATCCGGCAGGACGTGCCGCAACTTCATGACAACGTTCCCGGCAACATCACTACGATCTACAAGGTGCGTGGCGGCGACTACCAGAAGGCCGCCAACGAGGCCGATCAGGTCATCGGACTGCGCGTCGTCAACAACCGCCTGATCCCGACCTGCATGGAAACGCGCGCGATCGTTGCCACGCCGGAGCCAGACGGGACGCTGACGGTCTATATTGGCAGCCAAGTTCCGCACATGCACCGGCGCTGGATCGCCGAGACGGTTCGCATTCCCGAGCATCAGTTGCGGGTGATCGCGCCTGATATCGGAGGTGGGTTTGGCGCCAAAATGCACCTCTACCCTGAAGACTTGCTCTGCCCCTATCTCGCACGCGAGCTCGGCGTGCCAGTCAAATGGTGGGAAAGCCGCTCCGAAAGCCATCAATCGACCAGCCACGGTCGCGCGCACACGGAAAATATCGAGATCGCGTTCAAAAACGACGGCAAGATCCTAGGCCTGAAAGTCGAGACCCTTGGTAATGTCGGCGCCTATCTATCGAACATGGCGAGCGGCGGTCCCACCGTGAACACCGTCAACTTCGGTACCGGAACCTATAAGATCGATAACTACGAGGCGATATCCCGAGTCGTTGTCACCAATACGGTGCCGGTGGATGCCTATCGCGGCTATGGACGACCAGAGGGCGCCTATATCGCCGAGCGGGCGATCGATGCGGTCGCGCGCCACCTTCATCTCGACCAGGTCGAGGTGCGGCGGAAGAATTTCGTTCAAGCAGCGGAATTTCCGTATCGACCGTATGGCAGCACGGGCGTGATGTACGACAGCGGCAATTATCAGGGACTGCTCGACAAGGCGCTTGCCGCCTTCGACTACGAAGGGCGCCGAAAGGAATGTGATGCCTTGCGTGCCAGCGGTGTCTATCGCGGCGTCGGCATCGCCGCCTATACGCATATGTGTGGCATGGCGCCGTCGCGGCGGCTGGCGCTCAGCGGATTTGATCGCGGCGGCTGGGAAAGTGCGCGGGTCAGCATCGATTCCAGCGGCCGGGCTACGATCTATTCAGGCTCGATGAGCCAGGGTCAGGGCCATATCACGTCGCTGTCGCAGATTGCCGCGGACGTGCTGCAGATTCCCGTTGAGGACATCGACATCGTGCAGGGGGACACGCGGCAAGTGCAGGCCGGCCACGGCACGTTCAATTCCCGCTCGATGGCGGTCGGCGGATCCAGTGTGCATGTGTGCTCGCAGCGCGTCGTGGCCAAAGCAAAGAAGATCGCGGCGAGCATGCTGGAAGTGGATGAGAAGGACGTTTCCTATTCCGCCGGTGCGTTCAGCGTGCCTGGCACGGATATCGCGCCGTTAACGTTCTCGAAGGTGGCCCGCATGGCTTATGTCGGCCACAAGCTGCCGGATGGCGTTACACCGGGCCTGGACGAAACGGAGTTTTACGACCCAACCGGTATGGGCTCGCCGTCAGGCGTCCACCTCACCTACGTCGAGGTCGATCCTGAGACTGGCATCGTCGACATTCTCGACTATGTCGCGGTTGACGACGTCGGCACCCTGATCAATCCACGTCTCGCGGCGGGCCAGATTCATGGTGGCGTCGTGCAGGGCATCGCGCAGGCGCTCTATGAAGAGGTCAGCTACGATCCAGACAATGGACAACTCCTGACCGGCTCGCTGCTCGACTATGCCGTTCCGCGCGCCGAGCACGTGCCGAACATCCGTTCGCAGTTCCAGGAGACGCCCTCGCCGACCAATCCGATTGGCGTCAAGGGCATCGGCGAGAGTGGCTCGATCGCGGCGCCCCCCTGCATGGTCCACGCCGTACTCGATGCGTTGTCACCGTTCGGTATCAAACATCTCGATATGCCGCTGACGCCGCCGCGAATCTGGAAGGCGGTACAAGAGGCGCGCTCGGGAGAACTCCAATGATCCCGGCAGCCTTCAACTATGTCCGCGCGGCTTCGCTCGCCCAGGCCATCGATCTGCTGCGGGAAGATCCCGACGGAACGAAGCTCCTGGCCGGTGGCCATACCTTGCTTCCGGCCCTGAAGCTGCGGCTGGCGTCGCCCGAACTTCTGATCGATATCGGAGGCATCACCGAGCTCAAGGGCATCGAGATCGGCAAAGCCGGAGTCAGGATCGGCGCGCTGACGCGGCATGCCGACCTGCTTGCATCAGAGACGCTGTTCGAGGAATTGCCCATCTTTCGCCAGGCGGCGAGTCTGATAGCCGATCCCCAGGTGCGCAACCGTGGCACGATCGGCGGCTCGCTTGCGAATGCCGATCCGGCGGCTGACTGGCCGGCGGTCGTCGTCGCGCTGAAGGCAGAGATCGAGATCGCCGGCGCGAACGGCCACAGACGGGTCGCGGCGCAGGATTTCTTTGTCGATATCTTTTCTACTGTGCTGGAACCGGACGAGGTTCTCACCAGCATTCATATCCCGCGGCCGACAGCCGGCATGCGCTTCATATACCGAAAGATCCGGCATCCCGCGAGCGGCTTTGCTGTCGTGGGCATTGCGGTCGGCGTGCGCATGCGAGACGGCGTGGTGGCCGAGGTCTCCCTCGGCGTGACAGGCGCGGCGAACCACGCTTTCGCCGGCCAGGCCGCTGCCGATTTCCTGACCGGAAAGACGTTGTCGCGGGAGAATATCGACCAGGCGGCCACATTGCTGAGCGAGACCACCGAATGCCTCTCGGATCGCTACGCTTCAGCGGAGTATCGGGCGAATCTGATCCGGACCGAGACCAGACGCGCGCTACTTGCGCTTTCCTTGTGAGACGGAATCCGTGATGCGCCGAGTCGTCGTTACGGGATTGGGATTGGTATCGCCGGTGGGTTGCGGCAGCGAGCTGGCGTGGTCACGGCTGCTCGCGGCCCGTTCGGGGCTTGCCGCCCTTCCCGAGTGGGCGGCCGCCCTGCCGGCGCGGGTCGCAGGAATGGTGCCGACAAGGGCCAAAGATCAAGAGGGCGGATTCGATCCGGATCTGACCGTCGCGCCTAAGGATCAGCGAAGGATGGATCGCTTCATCCTGTTCGCGCTTGCCGCCGCGGCCGAGGCCATTGCCCAGGCGGAATGGACTCCGTCCGACGCGCATTCGCTTGAGCGCACGGCGACAGTGATCGCTTCCGGCATCGGAGGCTTTCCGGCGATCGTGGAAGCGGTCCGCACCACAGACCAGCGCGGGGTCCGGCGTCTCTCGCCTTTCACCGTGCCGTCCTTTCTCGCAAATCTCGCGGCTGGCCACATCTCGATCCGCTACGGCTTCAAGGGTCCCATCGGCGCGCCGGTCACCGCTTGCGCCGCGAGCGTGCAGGCAATCGGCGATGCCGCACGCCTGATCCGATCTGGAGAAGTCGACGCCGCGGTTTGCGGCGGTTCGGAAGCCTGCATCGATCTCGTGAGCCTGGGCGGGTTCGCCGCTGCGCGTGCGCTTTCGACCGGCTTCAATGAAACGCCCGCCCGCGCTTCCCGTCCCTTCGACCGTGATCGCGACGGCTTTGTCATGGGCGAAGGCGCGGGCGTCCTGGTCATAGAAGAGCTGGAGCATGCGATCCGCCGCGGCGCAAAGCCGATTGCGGAAATCGTCGGCTACGGAACGACGGCAGATGCGTACCACATCACGTCAGGGCCCGAGGACGGCGACGGTGCGCGCCGCGCCATGGAAGGCGCATTGCGGCAGGCCGGCCTCAAACCCGGTGACGTCCAGCACCTCAACGCGCATTCCACGTCAACGCCAGTCGGCGATGTTTCCGAACTGGAGGCGATCAAGGCGGTCTTCGGCCGCGAGGGGCAGATTGCCGTGAGTGCCACCAAATCCGCAACTGGCCATCTGCTCGGAGCGGCCGGCGGAGCGGAAGCAATCTTCACGATTCTGGCGCTGCGCGATCAAGTCGCGCCACCTACTCTCAATCTCGAAACTTGCGATGCCGCCGCGGCAGGTGTCGACCTTGTCGCCGGTCAGGCCCGGCCCATGACGATGGAGCATGCGATCTCCAACGGTTTCGGCTTTGGGGGCGTCAACGCGAGCATCATTTTTCGGCGCTGGCAGTAGAGCGGGGCTCAGCTCCAGCAAAAGCGGAGCGGGCCACGGCTGCTGCGTTCTCCCGGCCGCTTTAGCTACATCTTGGCAAGCCGTTACTTCCGCTTTCGTCTTTGGGCGCTTGCCCTCACACCAGCCGAGGCTTCCGCGGAAGCCGTGCCACCAAATCGCTTGCGATTGAAGGGAACGGCGCCCGAGCCCGGCACCACTTCGACGTCCTCGAGCCGCAGAGGCTTGCCGCTGGACGTCCGCAGTACGGGAAATTCAATCGGGCGCCCAGCGACACGATCGCGGAAGACGACCTGCGGTCCCTCAGGCTCTGCGAGCCAATCATCGCCCCACTTCTTGAGAGCCAGGTAGGCCGGAAAGAAAGCGCGCCCCTTCTCGGTCAGTACGTACTCGTATCGTCCGGAATGTTCGGGCAGCGGCACGCGCGTCATCACACCAGCATCGACGAACTTCTTCAAGCGATTGCTCAAGATATTGGGAGCAATGCCAATGTAGTGTTCGAACTCATCGAACCGCTTCACGCCATAATAGGCTTCACGGAGAATCAGGATGGACCAGCGGTCGCCGACCACCTCCATGGCACGAGCCATGGAGCATTCCTTATTGGCAAGACGGCTCTGCTTCGCACCGGACATAGTTTTCCTAGCTTCGAATTCAGCTCATACCATATTGAGCGGAATCCCAGTATGTCCAGTGCCAGCTAGCGGGTTGCAAACCTTCGCAGCCGAATGGTTCTCTCGGATCTCATGCCGCATGGCCCGACTCGGCCGGCGGTTTGACGCCAATCTCGGGCTCCAGAGCGCGGGGATGCGTGACCAGCACACCCGCTTCGCTCAAGCGTCTCAGTTCCTCCTGGCTCACGCCCAGCTCGCTGAACACCTCGAAATTGTGCTCTCCCTGGAACGCAGGTGCTCCGATCGGCTTCAACTCCTCCGCCGAGAACCGCCACGGCCGACCCGGCAGTCGATATTCGCCGCCGCTGCGGTCCGGCACGTGCTGCACTGCGCCCCAATAATCGCTCCATTCCGACGCGCTCAGTTCCTTGATCGAGCGGATCTCGCCCATCGCGATCTTGGCTTCGTCGAATTGGGCATCGAGCGTCGCCATGTCGGGGAAGGTCAAGATCCACGACTGGATCATCTGGTGCAGCACACCGAAATTCAAGCGACGCGCGGCCGCGCTCGCAAAGCGCGGGTCGTCCATCAAATCCACGCGACGCATCGCGCGCAGCCAGGATGGGAAGGTCCGGCTGCCGATAATGCTCGTCGCAACCGTGAAATGCTCTCCATTAGGTCCGGTAAAGAATGAGCAGTCCGTCGCGCCGAGCACGGCGGGCTCGGCTCCAATATCATCGTCGGAAAGATCGACATGTGCACGTTCGTTGACCGCGAGCAGTGTCGCAGCCATCGCGACATCGATATATTGGCCCTGACCTGTCCTTTGGCGGCTATTCAGCGCGCCAAGAATCGCGATGGTGGCCTGCAGGCCGGCGTAGACGTCCGCGTGCGAGAGGCTGTCCGTGCGCGGTTCAGTCAACGCCTCTCCATAGTGACGAATGCTGTTTTCGGTGAAGCCGGCCTCGGCCTGCACGGTCGGCGCATAGGCCATCCGGCTGCGCCAGGGTCCGCCCTGGCCATAGCCGGTGATCGAGGCATATACCAATCGCGGATTGCGCTTGGACAGGGTTTCATAATCAAGGCCGAAGAAACCAAGCGTGCCCGCGCGGAAGTTTTCCACGACGACATCGGCGGTATCGCAGAGCTTCAGTGCGAGTTCATAAGCACCGGGAACATTGAGATTGATGCTGACGTTGCGTTTACCGGCGTTCTGCTGCGCGTAATAGCCCGACATCCCGTCGGTTGAGGGAAACGCGAAGCGTGAGACGTCCGGGCTTGGCGGCTCCACCTTGATGACCTCGGCACCGAGATCCTGCAAGGTTCGCGCGCATAAGGGGCCTGCCAACACACGGGAGAAGTCGACGACACGGATTCCGTTGAGAGGACCGCCCATGTCAGCGCCCCGCGAACTTGGCGAGACCCGGGCCGTTCTTGCGGAATGACGCAAGACCGGTTTTCAGATCTTCCGATGCCCAAATCGGCGCCTGCACTCTTGCCATCGCTTCGTCTGCCGCCACCACACCGTCGTTGACCGCAATATGCACAAGCTCCTTGGTCGCCGCGTGTGCCACCGTCGGCCCCTGAGCGAACTCCTCCGCGATAGACATCGTCGCCTTTTCCAAGGATTCCTCGGGCACGGTAAGATTAATCAGGCCCCACTTCTCCAATGTCGGCGCATCGTAGCGCCGTGCCAGCATCGACATCTCTTTGGCTCGCTGTGCCCCGATCCGCTGAACTTGCCGCTGGATTCCGCCAAGTAGCGGATGCAACCCAAGCGTCGCCTCGACCGAGCCGATCTTTGCTGACGAAGCCGCGATGACATAGTCGCATGACAGCGCGAGCTCGAGCCCGCCGCCGAGGCAAACGCCATGAACGCTGGCGATCAACGGAATCGGCAATAATTCCATGAAGCGGAGGAACTCGACGCCGCTCAGCAGCCGATTTTCACCGCTCTGATCAGATGTGCCCGCCGCTACGCGCTTGTCAAAGATGTCCAGGTCGGCGCCGGCAGAAAAGTGGCGCAATCCGCTTCTGATCACGATGGCACGGCTACCCGCCTTTCGCGATGCTTCCACCTGCTCCACGATAGCGTTGATGAGCTTCGGGCCGAGCAGATTGTACGGCCGGTAAACCATCGTCAAAACGGAGATATTGCCACGCTCCTCGCGCGCAACCATCGCTTCCTCGGACAAAGTTGCCTCCTGTTTTCCGGCCCCGCACCTGCAGATGCACACTCCGGCTCTTGCAGGCACAATACATGATGACTTGCGTTTTGCAAGTCATCATCGATATCAACCAGTCCGGCGTTCCATGCGGTTCTTCAGAATGCCGATCTTCTCGACTTCGAGCTCAATGCTCTCTCCATGCTCGAGGTACCAGCCGAGTTCGAGGCCGCAGCCGTTGCCAACCGTGCCGGACTCGATGAACTCGCCGGGCATCAACGTCTCATCCAGGGTGACGTGTGCAATGATTTCCTCGAACGAGAAAAGCATGCCTTCGCTGGTACCTTGAGAACGAAGTTCTCAGTTCACGCGAGCTTCCATCCTGAGTTTGTCGGAGTCGTCAATTTCGTCAGGCGTGACGATCCAGGGTCCCCAGCACATTGCCCCCATCAAAGCTTTTACCCTTGGCCGGCCCCAGCCGGCCTGCCATCTCTATGAGCTGGGCATCTCGCGCGGAAAAATCATTGAAAATCGTGTAGCCAAATATGTGATCGCGCGCCTTCGCAGCCGAAATGTTCGCGCCTTTACCCTTAGTGACGATTCCGAACGCCAGCCCGTAGTCCATCACCTTCCTGCACCGGGAGGCGGAGCATAGGCCACGGCTTGCAATTGCACGTCATGACGCTGAGAAATTTCAGGTGGCCACGGGCCCGCCTCCCATGAATGACGCACCGGCCTGACGGCGATCACCACCTTTCCTGGGAGGTACGGACATCAACTTCAAATGACCATGCTCGCGGTGATTGCCGGTAGAGGAACGCAAATGCGTCGACTATGCCCTCGATACTGACCAGGCTGTTCTCCCGCTGGGCTGCGTCGGGTATGCGCCTGAAGATCTTGTCACCGGCGATGGCTCCGTCGACAACGACGTGCCCTACATGGATCCCTTCGCTGGCATATTCCTTTGCCATGGCCTGCGCGAGAATCCGCAGGCCAGCTTTCGCCGAATTGAACGCGCCATACCCCGCTTTTCCGCGCAGCGAAGCACTGGCGCCGGTAAACAAAAGCGTGCCGGCCTTGTTCGGCAGCATGCGGCGAACGGCCTCGCGGCCAAACAGGAACCCACCGAAGCAGACGACACGCCAGCTTTGCTCGAAGTACCCCGCTTCCATCTCCAGAATACGCCCGGGTGTGTTGTTGCCCGCATTATAGATCGCCAGATCGAGTTCATCGCCGGCTCTGTCGAACATTGCGACTATATCGGCTTCGTTGGTCGCATCCGCCACTATCGGGAGAGCCTGTCCGCCCGATGAGGTAATGTCATTTGCGATCGTCTCAAGCGCGAGTTTCGTACGGCCGGCGACTATCACCCTCAAACCTTCAGCGGCGAATCTCTTGCACAACTGGGCCCCCAGTCCCCGCTCTGGGCCCACTCCGATGACAATTGCCGTCTTCATGGAATGCCTCGAAAATCAGGCGAGCGCTTCTCGATGAACGCCTTTACGGCTTCAGTATGCTGTGCAGTCTCCGCCGCCATGACCATGTTTTTGGCTTCATGGTCCAGCGATGTCACAAAATCTGTCGACAGCGCCAGATCGAGATTGTCTTTGATCGCTGCATACGCATGGGCCGGACCATTCGCGAGCGTTCTTGCGATGACAAATGCTTCGCTTAGCAGATCTGCATCGGGTACTACACGGTTGACAAGGCCCAACGCCTCGCAGCGGCGGGCATCGATCCGTTCTGACAAATACATCAGCTCTCTCGCGCGCGCCGTCCCGGCCAACCGGGTCAGCAGCCAGGAAATTCCGTAGTCTCCGGTCAATGCAATCTTGGCATAACCAGTAGTCATTAAGGCAGATTCGGAGGCAATCCGGATATCGCAAGCAAGCGCGATGGCAAGGCCGGCGCCGGCGGCCGGCCCCGGAAGCGCCGCGATCGTTGGCTTGCGGAGAGAAACAAGCGCCCCGGTCAGCGTCCGCTGCCCTTCCATCAGGCGCACGACCTTGTCTCCATAGGCCATGGGCCTCGTGGACGACTTTGTGCCCATACCCTTGACATCACCGCCGGAGCAAAACGCGGTGCCGGCGCCGGTGATCAGCAGAGCGCCGACATCAGGATCGCTGCCAGTTTGCCTGATCATCCGGCGCAGCGCCGGCGTCAAATGGTCCGATAGTGAATTCCGCGCTTCGGGCCGGTTCAGCGTGATAATGGCAACGCGATCTCGGACCGAACAGAGTAGTTCGTTCGTTCCGGTGTCGATCGAAATTGATCCATCGGTCATGATACGCAGCCTCCCGGCCCAGGACCATCAGCAATCCGCCACCTCGTTAGCGGACGTCTGTCGCCTCAAGCCCCCTTTCGGACGGAATTTTCGTCGGCATCGAGGAAGCCGGTTAGTCGCTGACGGATGATCGCATCCGCATCGGTCATGATGCGATCGATCAGTTCCTTCACCGTTGGAATGTCATGGATGAGGCCGACGACCATGCCGCAGCTCCAGGCCCCGGCATCCATGTCGCCATCGATCATGACCCTGGGGTAGACGCCCGCGACCTGGTCGAGGATGTCCTCGATCTTCAGGCTCTTGCCCTTTTCACGCTCGATCTCTAGCAGGCGATCGACGCCCTTGTTCTTCAACACACGCTCGGTGTTGCGCAAGTTGCGCATTACAAGGCGGGTGTCGAGTTCGGTAGCTTCCAACAGCGCGTTCTTGACGTTGTCGTGCACCGGCGCTTCCTTGGTAGCGATGAAACGCGTGCCCATATTGATGCCTGCCGCGCCCATCGCCAGCGCCGCGACTAGGCTGCGGGCATCCGCCATGCCGCCCGACGCCACGAATGGGATCGACAGCTCATCGGCGGCGCGCGGCAACAGGATCATGTTGGGCATGTCGTCTTCGCCGGGATGACCGCCGCATTCGAAACCGTCGACGCTGACGGCGTCGCACCCGATTTCCTGGGCTTTGAGCGAATGCCGGACGGACGTGCACTTGTGGATCACCTTGATGCCGGCCGCCTTGAGCGCTGGCATGTATTGCTCGGGACTGCGGCCCGCGGTCTCGACGGCCCTGACGCCGCCTTCGGCGATGGCTTGAATGTATTCGGGATAGGGTGGCGCCGAAAAGGTCGGCAGGAAGGTGAGGTTTACGCCGAACGGCTTGTCCGTCATATCGCGGCAGCGCGCGATCTCCTTGGCCAACAGCTCCGGCGTCTTCTGCGTCAAGCCGGTGATGATGCCAAGGCCGCCGGCGTTGGACACCGCTGCAGCCAGTTCGGCAAAGCCGACATAATGCATGCCGCCCTGAATAATCGGATGCTGGATGCCAAATAGTTCAGTGATAGCTGTCTTCACGTAAGCCTCCAGTTTCCGATCAGTGCACGATCTCGAAAAGCCCGGCCGCGCCCATGCCGCCGCCGATGCACATCGTCACCACGCCGAATTTCGCTTTGCGGCGCCGGCCCTCGATCAGGATATGGCCGGCCAGTCGCGAGCCCGTCATGCCATAGGGGGGGCCGATGGCGATCGCCCCACCATTGACGTTCAATTTGTCCGGATCAATGCCCAGCTTGTCGCGGCAGTAGATCACCTGAACCGCATAGGCCTCGTTCAGCTCCCACAGATCGATATCGTCGATTCGCAAGCCGTGCCGTTTCAGCAAGCGAGGGATCGCGGCCACCGGCCCGACCCCCATCTCGTCGGGCTCGACACCCGCGGCGACGAAGCCGCGGAAAATGCCAAGCGGTTGGATTCCCTTCTTTGCAGCAATCTTGTCGCTCATGATTACGCAAGCCGACGCGCCATCGGAGAGCTGGCTGGCATTGCCGGCGCTGATGGTCTTGCCTTCGAACACCGGCTTGATTTTGGCCAAGCCCTCGGCCGTGGTCTCCGGGCGCGGACCTTCGTCTTGTGCCAGGGTAACCTCCTGGTAGGAGATCTCCTTGGTGTCCTTGTCGACGACAGCCATTTTCGTCGTGATCGGAACGATCTCGTCACTGAAGCGCCCACCCTGCAGCGCGGCTCCGACGCGACGCTGGCATTCGAGCGAATATTCATCCTGGCGGTCGCGCCCGATCTTGTAGCGCTCGGCGACCACTTCGGCGGTCTCCAGCATCGACATGTACATTTCCGGCTTCATCGCCATCAAATCGGCGTCGACAGCGTGAAACTTGTTCATATACTCGTTCTGGACGAGGCTGATGGATTCGATGCCGCCTCCGATGGCGACATCGACGCCGTCAAGCATGATCGAGCGCGCGGCGACCGCGATGGCCTGCAAGCCGGATGCGCATTGCCGATCAATGGTCGTGCCGGCAACCGTCACCGGCAATCCGGCACGGATCGCGCCTTTGCGAGCGACGTTCATAACCATGGTGCCCTGCTGCATCGCGCAACCCATCACGATGTCCTCGACTTCGCCGGGCTCGATCTTGGCGCGCCTGACGGCTTCCGCGATCACATGGCCCGCCATGGTCGGTCCGTCGGTGTTGTTCAACGCCCCGCGGTAGGCCTTCCCGACCCCGGTGCGCGCGGTCGATACGATGACTGCTTCTGTCATATTTTGCCTCTGATTTAAGCGGCCGCATCGGTCTGCGCATAGCGCAGAACATGGAATGCGGGATCGCCGTACTGGATGTTGATGGAAGAAATCCGCTTGAAGTAGTGGCCGACATTGAGCTCGTCGCTCATGCCCATGCCGCCATGCAGTTGCACGGCCTGATCGGCCACGAATCTAGCGGCGTAGCCGACCTTTGCCTTGGCTCCCGACGCCAGTCTCGATAGGCCCGATTCGTTTGCCGCCAGACCTAAGTTGAGATGCTGCATCAGGGACACCGCTTCCTGATGCGCGATGAACATGTCTACCATCCGATGCTGCAAAACCTGGAAGGTGCCGAGCGCCACGCCGAACTGCTTTCGCGTCTTGGTGTATTCCAGCGTCGCCGAGTTCAATTCGGCCATCGCGCCGACGGCCTCGGCACACAGCGCGCCAATGACGCGTTCGGAAATCGCTTCTAGCGCGGCGGCGCCCCCTCCTTCTTCGCCTAGCAAGCTATCGTTGCCGACGCGCACGTCCTTGAGGCTGACCTCGGCCGCTCGGCGGCCGTCGATCGTCTTGAAGCCTTGCAGGTGAAGATTGGCGGCGCGACGATCAACGATGAACAGACTGACGCCTTCCGAATCGAGACGGTGGCCCGAGGTGCGTGCTGAGACGATCAGGTAATCCGCCCAGGGGGCCGCGATCGCGACCGCCTTTTCGCCGTTCAGGACATAGTCAGTACCTTCGCGGCGCGCCGTTGTGGTGACGTCAGCGAAATCGTAGCGCGAGCTCTTTTCTGCCCAGGCCAGCGCCCAGATTGATTTCCCGGAGATGATGTTGGGAATGAACTGATCCCTCTGTGCAGGCGAGGCTTCACTCTCGATCAGGCCGCCGGCCAGAACGACCGTCTCCAAAAATGGCTCGACCACGAGGTGACGGCCGAATTCCCGCATCACGATCATGGTCGCCAGGGGACCACCGCCGAGGCCGCCCGCATCCTCCGAAAAAGGTGCGGCAAGCAGGCCGAGTTCGGCGAACGAGGCCCAGTGCTTGCGACTGAAGCCTTCTTCGCTGGCTACGATCTTGCGACGCGCTTCAAAGTCGTATCGATCCCGCAGAAGCCGCTGCACGCTGGACCGCAATAGTTCCTGCTCTTCCGTGAACTGAATATCCATCCGATCCCCCGTACTCCGCTCGGCCTAAAGTCCGAGCACGGCCTTGGCGATGATGTTGCGCTGGATCTCGTTCGATCCGCCGTAGATCGAGAGCTTGCGTGAGTTCAGGTACTTCTCGGACGCAGTGTGACCGTAGGCCGGGCCCGGCATGAAGTGGTTGGCACTGACGGGATGCTCCCGGATCGCCAGACCGAAATTACCGATTGCCCGGTGCGTCAGCTCGGTGATGTTCTGGAAGATCTCCGTACCCCGAATCTTGAACAACGACGCGGCGGCGCCTGGATCGATCCCGCGGGCCATTTGTGCCACCACGCGAAGCTCGGTTGCTTCCAAGGCCAACACGTCCAGCTCGATCCGTGCGATATCCCGCACGAATTCGAGATACGTCGGATCTTCTTCGGGAATCTCGGCCTTCACGATTTGCTTCAGCCGATCCAGGTAGCGCGTCGAACGGCCGATGCCAGCCATACTGGTGCGCTCGTTTCCGAGCAGGAATTTTGCGTAGGTCCAGCCCTTATTCTCCTCACCGATCAGGTTTTCGATCGGAACGCGGACATTTTCCAGGAAGACGTCATTGACCTCGTGGCTGCCGTCGATGGTGATGATCGGGCGCACGGTCACGCCGGGCGATTTCATATCGATCAGGAGAAAGGATATGCCGGCCTGCGGTTTGGCCGCCGGGTCGGTCCGCACCAGGCAAAAGATCCAGTCGGCGTGCTGCGCCAGCGTCGTCCAGGTCTTGTGGCCGTTGACGACGTAATGGTCGCCATCACGTACGGCCTTGGTTCTGACCGACGCAAGGTCCGATCCTGAGCCGGGCTCCGAATAGCCCTGACACCACCAGTCCTCGCCGGAGAGAATGCGCGGCAGGAATTTCTCCTTCTGCGCCTTGCTACCGAAAGTGTAGATGACGGGCCCGACCATGGTGACGCTGAATGCCAAAGGCGGCAGCGTCCCGGCTCGGCTGGTTTCCTGCTCGAAGATGAAGCGCTGCGTGATCGACCAGCCGGGCCCACCATATTCCTTCGGCCACAGCGGCGCGATCCAGCCCTTCTTGTAGAGGATGCGATGCCAAAGGAGCGTCTGCTCCTTGGTCAGGTCGGTCTCCGGGTTCGGCACCCGCATTTCCTGCGGATAGTGCTCCACGATGAATGCACGCACTTCATCGCGGAAAGCAGCATCCTCTTTCGAAAGCTTAAGCTCCATCGAAAGGCCTCGTTACCACTTTTCGCCGAACGGTCGAATTTCCATCTCGAACGTCCACGCGCTGCGGGGCTGTTGATAGAGCTGCCAATACGATTCTGCGACGGAGGCTGGGGGCATCAGCAGGTCGGGATTGTCCAGTGCATTCGGCCCAAGCGCCTCGATCCGTCTCTGGCGAACCCATTCGGTATCGACGCCGGAATCGATGACGAGGTGCGCGACGTGGATGTTCTTGGGGCCCAATTCGCGCGCGATCGCCTGCGCAACCGCGCGAAGGCCAAACTTTGCGCTGGCGAACGCCGCATAGCCCGTTCCGCCGCGGAGACTGGCGGTCGCGCCTGTGAAGAAGATGTTGCCCTTGCCGCGGGGCAGCATCAGCCGCGCGGCTTCGCGCCCCGCGAGAAAGCCGGAATAGCACGCCATTTCCCAAACTTTGCGGAACACCCGTTCAGTGGTGTCGAGAATGGGAAAATTGACATTGGCGCCGATGTTGAAGATGCAGACCTCGAGCGGAGCGTGCTTGTCGGCATCGCCGAGGAATGAAACGATCTCATCTTCCTTGCGCGCGTCGAGCGAACGCGCATGAATCTCGCCCCCTGCCTTCTCGATTTCCTTGACCAAGGGCTCCAGCTTGTCGCCGTTGCGGCGACCGGCGAAGACCGTGAAGCCTTCCGAAGCAAATTTCTTCGCGATCTCGGCACCGATATAGTCACCGGCGCCGATCACAGCGACGGTCGCGCTCCGCTTTTGCATGGCTCTTCCTCCGATCAGGCTAGGTCTGGCGTCTTTGGCTTAGCGCCGGCAGCCCGCTCAATCACCGCATCTAACGACGATTGAACGTTCTTTTTTAGAACTAGTCAATCGACATTTTCAGATTGATTTACCTGGCCTGTGCATCGAAACTGGTTCTCTCACTCGCAGACGCCGTTTACAGCATCGTCGACACAGTCTATTTACACAGTTTCAAATACGAACTTATGGGGGAGGAATTGAGATGGCGAGAGCCCGCGGAGTGGCGATACTTGTCGGCGCTGGCGACGCGATCGGGGCGGCCGTCGCCCGCCGCTTTGCGAAGGGCGGATATACCGTTTGTATCTGCAGGCGAGAGGCAGCAAAATCGCAGGCGCTCGTGGCGGAGCTGAGAGCGGCGGGTCACAGGATTCACGCCTTTAGTGTCGATGCTCGCCAGGAATCCGGGGTTCAGGAAATATTCGCGCGCATCGAGAAGGAGATCGGGCCAATCGAGGTCTGCCTTTTCAACGCCGGATCGAACGTCAACAAGCCTTTACTGGAGACAACCGAGAAGCTGTTCTCTAAAGCGTGGGAACTCGCCTGTTACGCCGGATTTCTGGTCGGCCGCGAGGCCGCACGCTACATGGTATCGCGCGGTCGGGGCAGCATCCTGTTCACCGGCGCGACCGCCAGCCTCCGCGGCGGAACGGGCTATGCGGCCTTCGCCAGCGCGAAATTCGGTCTACGCGCTGTCGCGCAGTCAATGGCCCGGGAATTGGGCCCAAAAAATATCCACGTGGTGCACCTCATTATCGATGCCGGCGTCGACAGCCCGGCGATCCATGCCCGAATGAAGGCGGCTAAAGGCATGGAGGCGAGCGAGATTCCACCGGACAGCCTGACGAAAACATCATCGATCGCGGAAGCCTATTGGTTCGCGCACGAGCAGACCAGAGATGGCTGGACCCATGAACTCGACCTCCGTCCTTCCGCGGAGAAATGGTGAGATGGACACCATGCCGAATCTGACGCTGTGGGGAGCAGGCACCAGCCGGACCGTACGGGCGCACTGGGCGATGTACGAGCTCGGTCTCGCCTACACGAGCAAGCCGATTGGGCCGCGTACTGGGGAAACCAAGACGGCGGAATATACCGCGCTCAATCCGCGGCAGAAGGTTCCGCTGCTACAGGACGGCGATTTCTGCATCGGCGAGAGTGCCGCCATCGTCGCGTACCTGTCACGCACTTACTCCACGCGGGACCGGGCGCTGATCCCAGAAAAGCAGCGCGACTATGCTGCCTGGCTGGAATGGTGCTTCTTCATCGTTGCAGAGCTTGATTCCACTAGCCTCTATGTAATGCGGCGCCATCGGGCAGATGGGCTTGGCACCATCTACGGCATTGCTCCCGAAGTCGTCGCCAGGGCAGGCGAGTATTTCCGCGAGCAATTGCGCCATGTGGAGGTCGCGCTTGCCGATGGACGCCGATACCTGATGGGCGATCAGTTCACCAGCGCCGATATCCTGCTGACCACGTGTCTCGAATGGGCGATCACCTATGAGGTGGGCGTCTGCGATAACGCCCTGCCCTATCTGGAGCGCATCCACGCCCGGCCTGCCTATCGGCTCGGCCAGGAAGCTAACATTCCGCTCGTTCCAATTACGCCGGTGCTGCCAAAAGCTCCGCCGGCTTAACCCAAGATCCGGACCGATTTTTCGGTCGCCATCTTCTCGATCGCGGCATTGTCATAGCCGAGCGCACCCAGGATCTCGCGCGAATGCTCGCCGATTCGGGGGGCAGGACCACCGATCGCAGCCGGATTGACTTCGAAGCGAGCGGCCGGCTTGGGCTGTCGAATGCGACCAACACTGGGCTGGTCCAACTCGGCAATGAGATCGCGCGCGATCACCTGCTCGTTGTGAATGATCTCCCCACGGCGCAGGATCGGCGCGCAGGGGACGTCCGCTGCATCGAGCCGTTCCAGCCATTCGGCGGTGTTGTGCTGCGCGATGTATTCAGCCATCTTGTTGATGCGAGCAGTCGCATTGACGGAACGCGCCGCCGGCGTCGCAAAACGTGGGTCGGTGCCAAGCTCCGGATCACCTGTCGCGCGACAAAACCCCTGCCATTCCGAGTCCGAGATAGTACCGCAAGTGATGTAGCCGTCGCTGGTCTTGAACACGAGGTCGGGGCGATCATTGGGATCGGCCGCAGCAGCCTCGGCGCCCACCACAGTGTATTGCATCATACCTTCTGGCCAGAGGTAAGAGATCATTGCATCCAGCATCGCGACCTGGATGTGATCCCCTTGTCCGCTCTTCTCTCGCGCATAGAGCGCTGCTGCAACCGCTTGTGCCGTCATGACGGCCGTGGTCTTGTCGCAAACGATGGTTCTGATCATCTGTGGCCGGTTGGTCACGGGCTGCGACTGGATGTCGGCGAACCCCGAGAGACCCTGAATGATCGGATCGTAGACGCGCTTCTTGACATAAGGGCCGGTTTCGCCGACGCCGCTGATGGAAACGTAAATCAGCCGCGGATAGCGGCCGCGCAACTCGGCGGCGCCGAGCCCGAGGCGTTCCATCGTGCCGGGCCGAAAATTCTGCACCAGCACGTCGGATTGCGCGACAAGTTTGGCAAGCACCTCGCGACCGGCTTCGCTCTTGACGTCGAGCGCAAGCGAACGCTTGCCACGGTTTGATGAGATGAACAACGCCGAGAACTCACCGCGCTTGTCGATGGTGGCGCGGCTGCGGCGGGTGATGTCGCCACCAATGGGCTCGATCTTGATCACGTCGGCGCCCTGATCGGCCAAAAACATCGTCGCGAACGGACCTGATACCACACCGGTCAGATCGAGCACACGAACTCCGCTAAGCGGCCCTGGCATGACGTTTCCCCTCTCCTGGCTGGTTCTTCCGGCCTTTACGCCAACTCCTTCGGCCAGGCGCATTATCTCGTGCTGCGTTTCGAGTCACGCAATGCTGGCGGCAGGCTGTCGCATCTGCTCGACGATCGATTCCTCGACGTCCCGGAGCTGGTCCTTGCCGAAGAACATCTCCTTGCCGACGAAGAACGTCGGCGAACCGAATGCTCCGCGGTTGACCGCATCCGTGGTCAGGTCGATGAGCCTCTTCTTGACGTCGTCCTGCTGAGCTCGTGCCATCAGCCTGTCGATGTCGAGCCCTGAGGATTTGAAAGCCGCGCGGAACACCTCGACGTCGTCCATCTTCTTCGGATCCTCCCACATGTGATGGTAAGCAGCCCGGAAATACGGCTCGAACATACCCTCGAACTGAGCGGCGACCGCACCGCGCATCAGCATCAGCGTATTCACCGGGAAAAACGGATTTTGCCGAAATGTCGTGATGTTGTGGCGACGGATGAAGCGCTGCGTCTCGAGCGCCATGTATTCGGGCTTGTTCTTGATGCCGTGCAGCGACTCCGCCGGGGACATGTTGCCGGTCGCCTTGTAGATGCCGCCGAGAAGTATCGGCACATAATCAAACTTCACGCCTGTCCGTCGCTCGACGCCAGGTATTGCGCGTTCCGCCAGATAGGCGTTGGGACTGCCGAAATCGAACTGGAATTCAACCTTCAGAGCTGTCACGCCGGCCTCTCCCGCATAGGCATTGTTGAAGTGTTCATGTTTGGTCCGCACGAACCGTATCGCCAACTCTCATACAGTTCTAAAAACGAACTGTCAATAAACTGGCAGTTTCTGCTATTTTGGCCCAGATCGGTTAGAGGTTGTTTGGAACGTAGTCCCTATCTAGAATGGTTCTTGAAAAGACGGTTGCGTTGGCGATTCGAGCGCCCCGTCGCTGGAAGAGTGGAGAAGTACGAATGAAGTGGGATGCCCTCGAGGAAGAGCCATGTTCACTGGCACGAACCATAGGTGTAATTGGCGACCGTTGGACCCTTCTGATTTTACGCGAATGCTTTCTGCGCACCCGACGATTTGAAGGCTTCCAGTCTGCGCTCGGGATCACGCGCCATCTGCTTGCCGAGCGGCTGAAGAAGCTGGTGCGGAACGGCGTGTTGCGGCGAATTCCGTATCAGGATTCACCCAAGCGCCATGAGTACATCCTGACGCAAAAGGGCCTCGATCTCTATCCGATCATGATGGCGCTCGTCCATTGGGGCGACACGCACATGGTCGACGAACGCGGGCGACCTCTGCTGCATGAGCATAAGAAATGCGGCAAGGTCTTCGATCCCGTAATGGTGTGCTCGGAATGCGGCGAACCGCTGTCGGCGAAGGAAGTTCATACCCATCCGGGCCCCGGCGCGCGCGCGAAGCTCGAGAAGGCCTCTCCCGAACAGAAGCCGAGCAAGGCAAGGACCCGCAGACAAGCAGCGTGATCCCGGGCGTTTGCCTTTCGGCGGGGACTGGCGACGGCTCGATGAGGTTCGCATCACGATGCGTTGCTCTGCGCTGAAGTGCCCTGTGGCACTCTTGCACTGTCCCCTCGCGCTGGCGCGGAATAATGCCCTGAGAAGCGTTGGCGTAGCTCCATCTTCTGGATCTTGCCCGTCGCGCCATAGCTGAGCGCGTCAACGAAGACGATATCGTCAGGCATCCACCATTTGGTGATTTTGTTGTCCAGATAGGCCCTGATCGATTGCGCCGTTACGGTCGCTCCGGATGTCGGCACGACGATAAGCAGCGGTCGCTCCTCCCATTTCGGATGAGGAACGCCGATCACGGCCGCCTCCGTGACTCCCGGGCATCCCTTCGCCAGGTTTTCCAGGTCGATGGACGAAATCCATTCACCGCCTGACTTCACAACGTCTTTGGCGCGATCGGTCAGCTGGATGTAATTATCGTCATCCATCACAGCGAGATCCCCGGTATTGAACCAGCCGTCCTCCAGCAGCGGCTTGTCCTCCCCGTAGTAACCGCTGATGATCCACGGCCCACGCACCATCAATCGGCCGCTGGATTTTCCGTCGCGTGGCATCTCGCTGCCCCGCTCGTCAGCGATCTTGATGTCGACGCCGTAGATCGGCTGCCCCTGGCTGGTCTTGCGTCGAAGCCGATCCTGCGGGGAAAGGCTCGCCGTGCGTCGCGACGGCTGCGAAGACGTACCGCAAGGACTCGTCTCGGTCATGCCCCACAGATGGTTGACCGAGACGCCCAGGCGCTCAAGACCCTCGATCAGGCTAGGCGCGGGCGCCGAACCGGCAACTATGATGCGCTCGAGCGTCCCAGCACCGGTACCCCTGGACTCTAAGTACTGGAGCAGGTTTGAATAGAGTGTCGGGACCCCGGCGGCCATGGTCACGCCTTCCCTGTCTATCAACTCCGCAATGGCGGCGCCGTCCATTTGGGGTCCTGGCAGGACCATCTTGGCACCGACCATGGGAGCTGCATGGGTCAAGCCCCAGGCCCCGTTGGCGTGAAACATCGGGGTCATCGGCAGAAGAGTGTCGCGCGGCGCAATGCCCATTGCGTACGCACCGCAGATGCAGAGGCAATGCAGGATATCCGATCGATGCGAGTAGAGAACGCCCTTGGGATTGCCTGTGGTCCCCGACGTGTAGAACAGGGAGGAGGCCGAAAGTTCGTCGAATACCGGCCATTCAAACTCCTCCTTTCCCAAGTCCACGAATTCCTCGTAGCACAGCAAATTCGGCAGCGTCGTCCTTGGCATGCCGGCTCGATCCGCCATCAGGACAAACATCTTCACGGAGGAAAGCCCGGCCGCCAGCTTCTCCACGAGGGGAAGAAACGAGCTGTCGAAGAACAGGATTTTGTCTTCGGCGTGATTTGCAATGTAGCTGATCTGATCCGGGATAAGTCTCGGGTTGATCGCATGCCATACTGCACCGATTCCCGTGACGCCATGCTCGATCTCGAAATGCCTGAACGTGTTCCAGGCAAGAGTTGCGACACGATCGCCCTGCAAGATGCCATGGCGGGTCAAAGCATCGGCAAGCCTTCTGGTGCGACGCGCCGCATCCCCATACGTATAGCGATGAATCGAGCCCTCCACGGTGCGCGAAACGATCTCCGTCCGCGAATGGAAGCGCTCCGCATGCTTCAAGAGCGAGGACAGCAGCAAAGGCTGATTCTGCATCAATCCTTTCACGATAACCTCATTTCAGCTGCAGCGATTGACGCCACCGGCGTTAGCGAGACACCACCAACCTCATCACTCCGAGCTGGCATCGAGAACCTCGCTGAATTGATCCCACCGCGTCCCGGTCCAGCGCTGTAGCCTCATTTGCGTGAAATTCATGTTGATCTTGTCGCTTGTATTGACCGTGATCCCGGGCAGCAGCGTGGGAAGCGCGACGTTCTTGAGGTTCTTGGCCTGCCCGATGATATTTTCGCGCGACAGATCGTTCCCACACTGCTTGAGCAGGCGTTCGAGCAGCATGCCTTGCGTATACCCGAACAGATAGTTCGTGTCGGCGATATCGATTCCGGGCAAGTACCGTGCGACAAATGCTCGAAAGTTCTTCATTCCGTCGTTGTTATCCCACTGCGAGTCGGTCGGGTCCATCGCCACCGTTCCAACGATGACGCCTATTGAATTATCGAGACCTGCGGGCTTCAGCGTGGCGCCAACCGAGCTTGATGGGTAGTTCAGTACGATCATCGGTTTCCAGCCGATTTCGGCAGCTTTGCGGATTGCCTGCGCCGCGAACTTCGGGGTACCAGCCACCAACAATGCCTCGGCGCCCGAACTCTTGAGACTCACCACCTGCGAATCCACCGTCGGCTCGCTGACCTCGTAGGCAATTGCGACGACCTTCTTGTCGAACTCGTCTTTAAGGACCCCCTTGAAAGCGTTGAGGTAGTCTTTTCCGAGATCATCGTTCTGATACAGGATCGCGTACTTCGCGTTCGGCAGCGTCTTGGTCAGGAACCTGGCGTAGATTTTCCCTTCGGTGTCGAAGCTGACCAGACTGGTCGTCGTCAGCGGAAACTCCGCCACATTCGTGAACTTGTTCGATCCCGAGACGATGCCGATCGCCGGCACGCCCCTCGACCTCAGATACTTTGCAGTGGCCGAGTTGCCGGGCGTGCCGAGCTGGCTGAACATGAAGGCCACTTCATCGCTTTCGACGAGCCTTCGCGCATGCTCAACCGCCTTTGGTGGGCTATAGGCATCGTCATACGCAATGTAGTTGACCTTTCGGCCGTTTACTCCGCCGCGGTCGTTAATCGACTGGACATACGCGAGAAGCCCTCGACCAACGAGACCGATCGACGAAGCAGGACCGCTAAAGGGAAAGATGCCCCCGATCCTGATCTCCGTTGGCGTGATCCCCGGCATATCGGCAGCAGAAGCCGATGACCCGAACGCCAGAAGCAGCACCGCGAAAGCAGACCTGAAGAGCCCCAGCATCACTTCCTCCCAAAAATGAGGATTGCATGCCCGAGTGGCACGATCCAACAAAGCGCGGCCTTGATCGACCGTCGTTCCTCGCCGATCTAACGTTCTTTTTTGGAACTAGTCAAGCCGCTCGAGTCTTCCCCTCGATCGCCAGAGCGGGACCCATCCGCTCAAGCTCACGACCACCTAGGCGCACGCTCGCTTCGGCCGAAAAAGCGAAAAATGAAGTCATCTTTGAACTATTTACTTGTTGCAGCCCGCGATTATGCGTGCGCTGCCCCCTGACCCACCGTACCTCCTGGAGGCTCGCCTTCGAAAGCTGATTTCAATTCTTTTATAGAACTACTTCGGGTCCGACCGGTGGCGAGCAGACGTTCACGCTCTTACGCGCCGCAGCCAAGCCACATCTCTCGATTTTGATCGTCCATACCGACTTCGGTTGGCTCCTTCGGACGACCAAAGTCGCCGCCGAAAGGCTCGCCCACGATATGAGTTCCCCTCAACGACCATGCGAGGGCTCGGCTCAACTACTACGGACTGGACGAGCCGGCGCCGCGCGTTCATCTCCGACCGTGCGCGCAACGACCGCCGGGTCTGTTGCTGGGACCTGCTGCCGAGCGGCGCCGAGATCAGCATGACACCTCGCGTACACGTTCAAAATTCTGGAAAGGATATCGATCCGTTCCTGGCGGCTGCCGCGGGAGACGCTGGCAAATGCGTTCGCGCGGCCTTCACAGCGCGATCTACGTCCGCAGCCGCTCCTAGAGTGATTAGTCCTGCCGGCTGCTCGCCGGCGGGATTGATCACCTGGATCGCGTTGCCACCAAGCGGTTCCACCCAGCGCCGTCGATGTCGAATCGGGTATAGCCACGCATTGAAGACCTTCCCTGATTGACATTTTCGCGTATCGAATCGCCAGCCTCTTGCAGGCAGTCCGAGCGCTATTTGCCGACGAGCTAACCGCGGCGCGGGCGTTGCCGCCCTTCTGTCATTTGCCCTTTGTCTGCGGTCCCACGGATTGCATGAAATCGCGATCCGCTGCCGGCAGATTGGCCGTCCACGCCGGTTCATCGCCGGCCTCTGGCAGTACGTGACCAAATTCGATCATCTGCCGCGCTGGAAGCTCGCCGACATATACCCATACGCTGCGGTGATCCGCGGCAGAGGCGGCAACCGCGACGGCCTCTGCCATCAATTTGATCATTCGTGTCTTGTCGATCGCGGCGCGCCCGCCTCGGATGTGACCGTAGACAAACACCTGGTCATGCGTCAGTGGCGCGCCGCCCATGAAGTAGTTCTCAGCTTTCACGTCGTCGAAAATGACTTGCGCGAAGTAGGTCGGCGCTCCCGTCACCTCCGCATGGATCCGCGTGATCTCAGCCGCAATCGCACTCTTCTGCCTGCCCGAAAGGCGTCCCTCGATGCTGGAGCAATAATAGGTTGGCATTGACATCACTCCTTTTTGTAGGTGGCCTCTCCCATCAGGAGAAACCTCTGGTTATCGCACCAGTTGGACTGGTGGGGTCGGGCTCTGCACGTCGCGGCGCGTGGGCGAGGAGGACTCGTCCCCGCCCTTGATGGCCACCGCGGCTCCGGTTTCAGCGAGCCAGTCTGCTTTGGGTTGCTTGTCCATAGGCCGCGTAGATGAAGGCGCCCATTATCGCCACCAACCATTGGCCAGCGAGGGCCAGGCGGAAGATGTGGCCCTCCCTCACCCACTGTGCGTCAAATCCGGACGCGCCCATAACGGGCAGTAGAAAGTAGAAGGTGGGCGTAGCCGCGATGCAGGCGAGGACGAATACGCCCCATTCCTTGACCCAGGCCACCTCTCCGCGGCGCAAGGCGAAGGCAAGCAGAACCGCGAACAACAGAGTGGCGGCTCCTCCAATCATGTGCATCGAACCGCCTGCAAGGGTAGCGAAGCTCGGCATACCCATCCGCAGGCCCCAGTACATCAACACAATTCCCGCGACGGCGCCGGAGAACGCCAACGCCCAGGACGACGCAACCAGAACACCTTTCGGTTGCCGTCGGACGAAGGCGATCCACAGCAGATGCGCTCCGCTCAACAAACCAACTAACGTCGCCAGAGCAAACGTGGCGCGGCTTACGACATCGCTTGCAATCACGGTGTCATGAAGGTGGATGACACCCGCCGGGACCAATTCTCGGGCGCTGAAAGCCTGCTCCAGCGCGGGGGTCACCATGTAGTATTGAACAACAATGGCGGCGGCGGCGACGAGGGCGGGGAAACTCACGAGCGCGAGGTTGCGTGCAAGACGCGCGCGCTTTTCGGAAGCCGCAGTCATGCTTGCGGACTCGGCCCGGCGAACCGGCTGCACCCAGCGGTTGATCGTAAACAGAAGGTAGCCGACCGTCAAAGAAAGGGGGATCAGCACCCCTGTGACGTCATAATTTGCTTCGGTAAAGCGGATGTCCGGATCCAGCGCTCCAAAAAGCAGCCAGCCGTAACGCTGGATGGGTGTGCTCAGCAAGAGCCCGTAGCTTATGCACATCCAGGCTTGGTGGTTGGCAATCTGCTTGCGCCACAACGCATGTACGGCCATCCAGAGGCTGAACGATATGCCCAGGGCCAGGCCCCACAGTCCCACGTGGAAAAACAGATGATCCAGCGTGTCGGCAACCGACGTGCGCACAAGATGGATCATGGCGGTGATCATCGTGCCCTGCAGTACGACGATATAGATGCCACCGGATATGCGGTGCCACTTGGGAAAGCGGCGGCGAAAAGCGGGCCAGAATTGCAGGCCGCCGAAAAGCATGCACACGCCGCCCAGCAAGGAATGGACCATGAGCATTGCGGCCTTTTCCTTGCTCATGACATTGTAGACAAGGAGATGCTCGGCGATGCTCTCCTTGCCATAAGCATAAGTGGACGAACTGACCGATCCCACCAGCGCGACCGTGCTGCCAGCGTACTCCTCGACTTTTGAGGGAGTATCCACGGCTTGTCCGGCTTCGGCGGCGTTCAGCAGCGCGATGCGCTTTGCAGCAATCTCAGGATTCCCGGCTCCCTTGTAATACGCGATCCCCGCCATAATCGCCGCGAACCCATCAAGGGACGCAGCCAGGAGGAGCGCCAGCGCGATGGCGCGGAGCAGCCAGACGCGCAACGGAATTGCTGGTAGCCGAACAAGCGGCGTCGACCGGCCCTGAGGCGAATCAGGCAGAACTGATACAGCCATACAAATCCTCCCTCTGTTACGAGCGCCAGTTCAGATGCTGGCGTCTCACTGCTTGAGCAGTCATAACGATGTTATTAACCGATAATAACATCGTTATAGTGCAGACGCAAGGAGTGCTGAATGTCCCTATTCGTTTCAGGGAACGGGCGTAAGGATCAACAGAGAGCGGATGCCCTCACCTGAGGCATGGCATCATGGAGGTGACGGCGCGTTCCGGCGTGTCGCCGAGGCCAACCAACATATTTATTGCCATCGGGAAAAGGATCTGTTCGACGCTGTCATCAAAGCGAGCCAAGAGGCCAGCCAATTCGAGGGTAATGAACCCGTGCACGAAGCCCCACAGCTGTACCGCGATGACATTCGGATCATCGTCGCGGATCCGGCCAGCCTTGATAAGACGAGTTGCGGCTCGAACCACATGGCCAAAGGCTTCTTGAAATGCAGGGGATTCCGAGCGAGACGGCGGAGTAGGATCATACTCGATCGCCCGATAGGCTCCTCGAGTTGATAGCCCGAACATGAGATCGTAGAGGTGCGGGTTCTGCCGGGCCACGTCGCGGTAACACAACGCCAAACGGAAGACGTCGGTAACGGGATCATCGGTCTTCGGCGTCCCCTCAAAGGCAGAGGCCAGATATCGGAACCCTTGATCGGCAACTGCGCGCAATAGCTCCGGCATGCCTCCGAAATGGCTGTAAACAGCCATCGTAGAGACGCCAGCCTCGTTGGCCACGGACCGAGCTTGAACGGCCGCCGGACCTTGCTCGGCCAGCAGCTTGATCGTGGTATGAATCAACTTGGTGCGGAGATCAGGAAACGCCGTGCCGGTAGCCATAATTGATAGTATTACCACTATCGTTGCGCGCTACAGAAGCTCAAAAGAAAAACCTCAAAAGTGTTATTCGGCGTGCATCACAACGAACTTCTGGCACACTTCAATCTGTCCCCTCGTATGTCGTCGGGTCCGCCTCGAACGCTTGCTTCCCCTTTGCGGCCCATAGCTCGCTCGCCCTGACCGCTTGGGCGCTTGTCGGCCATCCAAAGCAGCGCACCGCATGGCTGGCAACAGGGCCGCGACCTGCTCACGACCCGCGATGCGCTGGTGATCGATGAGGCTGGTATGGTCGGCACGCGCCAGTTGGAGCGCGTCCTATCCATGCGGCAGAGACTGGCGCGAAAGTCGTGCTGGTTGGCGATCCCCAGCAGCTGCAATCCATTGAGGCGGCCGCGGCGTTCCGCTCGATTTACGAACGACACGGCGGCGCGGAAATCGGCGAGGTACGCCGCCAGCGAGAAGATTGGCAGCGCAACGCCACACGCCATCTCGCCAATGGCAAAACCGCTGTTGCGCTTGAGGCCTATCGCTCCAACGGCTTTGTGCATGAAGCCCAAACCCGCGAGCAGGCGCGCGGCGATCTGATCACGACGAGGTCCGCGCACTCAACGATACTGCGCGCGGGCGGCTGCGGGCCGCCGGCGATCTGGGCGACGAGGTGTCCATGACGGTCGAGCGCGGCGCGGGAAACTTTTGGCGACGCCGGGGATGGATGCCCACAGCAGCCATGCAGCCCTGTCGCGGCACCGCCATAGCATGGACCTGCATTATGGCCGCGACGACTTTGCCAATGAGGATCGGCTTGTCCGTACCTCTCGCGGGATCGGGCCAAGGACACCCGTCCGATTTACCGCCGTTTGAACGCCATTGGCGCTCGTGCGACGAAACTCGCTGTGCGTATACGACCGTTCGCGGATGTTCTCACGGCAGATGGCCCCACCAGCGACTTTCGAGCAAAATACGATTTGCTTGTGACTGCTTCGGAGCAGACGCGATCCGATCCTGGCAGCTTGCTTCGGGTCTGGTTGAGACGAATACTCGACCTGCGCTTGGAAGCTTGGTACCCGCTCCCACCCAAGGCAGGTGCCTCAGTTGAAATGCCTTTGGAAGAGACGGCACGTCTTTGTAGGCAAGCTGAACGCACGAGTCCGATTCAGTCGACGTCGCCCGTATAACGGATACAAGCGCACGCGCCGGCTCGGGCCGGCTGTTACTCATTCCAGGGATCGCAATCGCACGGCTCAGAAGTTGCTACTTGCTGTTCCGCTCCGACTACATGCCGCGGAACCAAAAAGCTCAAGGCAAGCGCGATGATAGCGGACGCTGAAGGTGACTGCGCATCAGCTCGGCGGCATCTTGATTACGTCCTGCTTCGAGCAGATTAAGCAGGCGCAAATGCTCCTCGACGTGCCGGCGCATGCCATCTCGATCGGCGAAGCTGCGATAGGCGAACAGGCGGCGGATCGAGTTCACGCGTCGCAGCGACTCGACGAAGAACGGATTGCGGGCGCCGCGCGCGATCTCCTCGTGAAACTCGCAGCCCGACTGATAGACCTCGCCGATCGTCATCTTGTCGAGCTCGCCACCGAGTACGCGCTGCTGATGCTGGCGAAGCTTCGCGATGACGTCCTGCTGAAGCCCGAAGCCGGGCTGCAGAATCGCTGCCGGCTCGATCACGGCCCGGAAGGCCGCAGCCTGGTCCTGGGCTTCTGGGCTCGACAGCGTCTCGGCGAAGCGCCAGCCGTAGCCGGGCAGGCGGGCGATCCAGCCCTCGGCCGCGATGCGATCGAGCAGGCGCTGCAGCTCGGTGCGGCTCAGCTCGTAGCGGCGCATCAGCTCGGCCTCGGTGACGTCGGCCTCGATGCGCCGGTCGAGAACGTCGGCCGCGATGTCCGCATAGGCCTGCTCGGCGCGGCTCACCGCGGCGAGCGTCGGGCGTGCCGCACCGCTCGTCGGGTTTTGGGTCAGCACGAAGCCGCGATGGGGCTCGCCCCGCGCCAGCCCCGCCGCCTCCAGGGCCTTCAGCCCGAGCCGAATCGGCGCACGCGACACGTCGAGCGCATCGGCCAGCCTTTGCTCGATCAGGCGGTCCCCGGCCTTCATGCCTTCGCGGCGTGCGAACGCCAGGATCAGGCCGGCGAGCTGCTCGGCGCGGTCGGTCGTGCCCGTCCGTGCAGCGGAGGGCGATGTGTCCCAATCGGTCATGATGCCGAGGAAACCTCTTTCAGCTTGACAGATCGTCTGCCGGATTGTTCTTTATATGAAAAATGTACAATCGAGAAGCGAGCGACGGGGAAGCAACGCCAATGATCCGTGAGCCGGACGTCCATATCTGCGAGGTCGCGCCGCGCGACGGTCTGCAGAACCTCGACATGTTCGTGCCGACCGAAGCGAAGTGCGCGCTGATCGACGCCATCGCGGCCGCAGGGGTGCGCGAGATCGATGCCGGCTCCTTCGTGCCGCCGAAGGTCGTGCCCCAATTCGCTGATGTCGATGCGGTGATGGCCCATGCGCTGTCTCATCAGGCGACGAGGATCGGCGCGTTGGTCCCCAATTTCAAGGGCGCGGAGCGCGCCATCGCCGCAGGCGTGGACACCATCTATTTCGTGATCTCGGCCAGCGAGACCCATAACCGCGCCAATGTCCGCCGCACCGTGGCCGAGCAGGTCGAAGCCTTCCATGCCGTGCGCGCCGCGATCGATGCCCGGCCGGCCGCCGAGCGGCCGCAATTGATGGGCGCGATCTCCACCTCGTTCGGCTGCTCGCTCGAAGGCGATGTAAGCGAGGCGGCGGTCTGCGATCTGGCGCGCCGTTTCGCCGAGGCGGGGGCCGACGAGATCGGGCTCGCCGATACCGTCGGCTACGCGACGCCCATGCTCGTCAAGCAGGTCGTTGCGGCCGTCCGGCGCGAGATCGGGCCGGACGTCACGCTGCGCCTGCACCTGCACGACACGCTCGGCGCCGGCCTCGCGAACGCGGTCGCCGGCCTCGAGGCCGGCATCCGCCGCTTCGATGCCGCGGTCTCCGGGCTCGGCGGATGTCCGTTCGCGCCGGGCGCCCGCGGCAACATCGTCACCGAGGATCTCGTGTTCATGCTCGAACGCATGGGTCTATCGACCGGGATCGATCTGGACCGGCTGATGCTCACGCGCGAGATCCTGGCCCGTCACATCGCGCCGAAGCACCTCACCGGCCATCTGCACGAGGCCGGCATCCCCAAGGTGCTGCGGAGGGCAGCGTGATGGGCGCGGCCCGAGAGCACGACGCTCCGCTTCGGCCGCTCGAGGGCGTGCGCGTCGTCGAGTTCAGCCAGATGGTGATGGGTCCGAGCTGCGGACTCATCCTCGCCGATCTCGGCGCCGACGTGATCAAGGTCGAGCCGATCAAGGGCGATCGCACCCGCTCCTTCAAGGGACCGGCGGCCGGCTTCTTCGCCACCTACTGCCGCAACAAGCGCAGCATCGCGCTCGATACGTCGACGGCGCAGGGCCAGAATGTTGCGCGCAGGCTGATCGCGCGCAGCGACGTGCTGATCGAGAATTTCCGCCCCGGGCTGATGAAGCGAATCGGACTCGACTACGAGTCCGTGGCGGCGTTTGCCCCGCAGCTGATCTACTGCTCGCTGAAAGGCTATCTGCCCGGGCCTTACGAGAACCGCCTCGCGCTCGACGAGGTCGTGCAGATGATGGGGGGCCTTGCCTACATGACCGGCCTGCCGGATCGTCCGATGCGCGCCGGTGCATCGGTCAACGACATCATGGGCGGCATGTTCGGGGTGATCGCGATCCAGGCCGCGCTGGCCGAGCGTCAGCGCACCGGGCGTGGCCGCTACGTGCAGAGCGCGCTGTATGAGAACAACGTGTTCCTGATGGCGCAGGCCATGATGTACGAGGTCGTCACCGGCCAGCCCTCGATCCCCTATTCGATCAAGGACAGCCCGTGGCCGGTCTACGACCTGTTCGACACAAAGGACGGCTCGAAGCTGTTCGTGACCATCGTCGGCGAGGAGCAATGGGTGGCGTTCTGTCGCGCCTTCGAGCGCACGGAATGGCTGGACGATCCGCGTTTCGCCACCGCACAGGGCCGGGTCGATCATCGCGGCTGGCTGATCCCGGAGATTGCCGCGATCTTCAGGACATGGAACAAGGACGATCTCGCCGCGGTGCTGGAGCGGCTCGAGCTGCCCTACGCGCCGGTGAACAAGCCCGGCGACCTGTTCGACGATCCGCATCTCAACGCATCCGGCGGCCTCACCGAGATCCGCATGCCGGACGGTCGTCGTGCCAAGACGCCGGTGCTGCCGGTGTCGCTCGACGGCCAGCGGCTGCCGAACCGCTACGATCCGCCTGATGTCGGCGAGCACACGCGCGATGTCCTGGCCGAGATCGGGCTGTCGTCCGACGAGATTGCCGTGCTGGAAGCGGACAGAACGATTTCGCCTGTGAAGCCGCCGGGGTGAGCGGTCACGTCGCACATCGTCGAGAACATAAGAACTGCGGGAGGATTCCATGACGATCACACGGCGCCGCGCGCTTGCGTCCGGCGCGGCCTTCGCGGGCGCTTCGCTGCTGCCAGGACGGCTGCTGGCCGAGACGCGGCCTGCGTCGATCGCGTTCGGACCGGTGTCGCCGGTCTACGCCATCTCAATGATCGCGGAGCTGAAGGGCTACTTCAAGGACGAGGGCCTCGATCCCAAGCTCCTCACCGGCAATTCCGGCACCTTCGGCCGCCAGACGCTCGCCGCCGACCAGGTGCTGTTCGCGCATGGCGACGCCAGCCACCCACTGCAGCTCACGGCACGCGGCAAGCCGTGCAAGATCCTGCTGGCGACCGAGATGGTGTGCTCCTACGCCAACATCGTGGTGCGCCGGGATCTCTACGACAGCGGCATCACCTCGGTCGAGGCGCTCGCCGCCTCCAGGCGCGCCGACGGTGCGAAGCCGATCGTCGCCGCCACGGCGATCGGATCGGGCACCTGGGTCTACGGCACCTATGTGTTCGAGTCGCGCGGCCTGGGCGATAGGGTGAACTGGGTCGCAGGCGGCGGACCGAACACGATGTTCCCATCGCTGCAGACCAAGCAGTTCGACGCCATCATGGCGCCGCCGAGCTGGATCATCGAGGTCGAGAAGAAGGGCTTCGGCAAGGTGATCTACGACACCTCCAAGCCCGGACTGTTCGAGAAGGATTTCGGCGGCACGGTCCCGGTGCTCGTCATCTACGCCTTGAAGGACACGATCGAGCAGGACAAGGCGCTGGTGCAGGCCTTCGTCAATGCGATCACCCGCGCCATGGCCTGGGTCAAGGCCACGCCGCTCACCGAGGTCCAGGCGCTGGTGACGCCGAAGTACTTCTCCGGCATCGATCCCGAAGCGGTCAGCGCCGAGCTCGGCTTCGACACCGCCACCTGGGCCTATGACGGCAGCATCGACCCCGCGTCCTATGCGCGCGGCGCCAAGCCCTGGTACCGCAAGGGGACGGACATTCCCGAGATCAAGTACGAGGACATCGTCGATCCCAGCTTCCTCGCGGCGGCGAAGGCGAAGACCAAATGATGCCGCCCTCTGGCGCAGGCCTCGCCTCGGTGCGCGGCGCGGAGAGCCCTGCCGCGGAACGCACCCGGATCGCAGTGCAGGGCTTGATGAAGACCTACAGCACCGGCGGCCGCGAATTCGTCGCCGTCGACAACGTGTCCTTCGATGTGCGGGAGGGCGAATTCGTTGCCCTCCTGGGTCCGTCCGGTTGCGGCAAGAGCACGATCCTCAACATGGTCGCCGGGCTGCTGCCGCGCTCGGGCGGGCGCATCCTGATCGACGGCGACACGGTCGAGACCGGCAAGGTGAATCCAAGGGTCGGCTACGTGTTCCAGCGCGACACGCTGTTTCCGTGGCGGACGGTCGAGCAGAACATCGGCTACGGCCTGGAGATCGCCGGCGTGCCGAAGCCGGAGCGCGCGCAGCGCGTCACCGAGGCCATCGGCAAGGCCGGGCTGACCGGCTTCGGCCGCAGCTTTCCGCGCATGCTGTCCGGCGGCATGCGGCAGCGCGTGGCGCTGATGCGCACGCTGATCCTCGCGCCGGAGATCCTGCTGATGGACGAGCCGTTCGGCGCGCTCGATACCCACACCAAGCTGGAGATGCACAAGACCCTGCTCGAGATCTGGGAGCGCGAGCGGCAGACCGTGCTGTTCGTGACCCACGATCTCGGCGAGGCGCTGACGCTCGCCAGCCGCATCATCCTGCTGTCGGCCCGGCCCGGGCGCCTGAAGGACGATTTCGAAGTGTCATTCCCCAGGCCGCGCGATCCCGTGAGCCTGCGTGAGACCGCCGAGTTCGGCCGGCTCTATTCCCATATCTGGCATTCCCTCGGCGAGGAATTCCGCCGCACCAAGGCTGACTGAGAAGGCTGACCGATCATGTCGACCCGTCGCGCCGCCATCCTGTTCTGGCAGATCGCCATCCTGGTCATTGTGCTCGTGGTCTGGCAATGGGGCTTCGAGTGGAGCAAAGCGCTGCTGCCCAAAGCCTATGTGCCGAAGATCCTCGATCCCTACTTCGTCGCAAAGCCCTCGCTGATCTGGCAGAGTTTTCTGCGCCTCGGCTGCTTCAGCGACCCCGCCGGAGTCGTCGCCTGCATCGGAGCCACCGACAACAATCTGTGGACCGCGACCCTCGTCACGCTCAAGAACACCTGGTGGGGTTTTCTGTTCGGCGCGCTGACCGGCATCGCCGCCGGCGTGGTGCTCGGGCGGTCGGACTTTCTCGCCCGCGTGTTCGGTCCCTACATCATCGCGCTCAACTCGATCCCGCGCATCGCGCTGGTGCCGCTCGTCATCCTGATCTTCGGTCTCGGCGATCTCTCCAAGATCGCGACCGCATGGCTCGTCGTGTTCTTCGTCGTCTTCTTCAACACCTTCGAGGGCACCCGCGCGGTCGACCGCGACCAGATCGCCGCGGCCCGGCTGCTGGGCGCGAGCGAGCTGACCGTGCTGCGCACCGTCGTCGTCCCGTCCGCACTGGCCTGGGTGTTCGCCTCGCTGCTTCCAGCGGTCTCCTTCGCGCTCGTCGGCGTCATCGTCGGCGAGTTCATCGGCGCCGAGCGCGGGCTCGGCAAGCTGATCATCGAGGCCGAGGCCCGCGCCAATGCGAGCGAGATGATGGTGGCGATCTTCATCATGATGTTCGTCGGCATCCTGCTGGCGCTCGCCGTCCAGTCGCTGCAATCCTACTTGCTCCGCTGGCAGCCGCAGTTCGAGCGCGCGGCCTGACCAAGACGACTGTCCATAGCTCGTCTCGGACTGCTGATCCCGCTCAGCGCACAACCCGAAGGTCAATGAGCTCGCGGCAGAACGTAAGCGCGTAGAGGCCGAGCTTGCACAGATCGCGGCCGGTTCCGACATCGTCACCGTGCACCCGGCGGCGATCGAGCCGGCCGATCATGTCAAGATCTGAGGCCATGTGCAGCGGCCGGACGCTTACATCGGGCGTCTCTCCGCCTTCATCTTCGACGTGATCGTCTCCTCTGTTCGATACTACACGGCTGCACACGAGCGGTCGACAACATAGCATTGGTCCGGCTTCCGTCGTGATCTCGCGGTGATGACATCTGGTGGTCCATCCGAGAGTCCGTGCTCAGCCCCGCCTGCCAAGCGGGCGCACATGTCCTCGTCAGGATCGCGGGGCAACACAGACACAATAGCGCGCTCGACGTCTCAATCGAGTTGTCATCGCCGGCAAGATAGCGTGCTCTCCGCATCCGCTTCGATCCACCAAACGTCTCTCCGCCGATCAGCGGAAACTCAGCCAATCTTCTGTCGTCGCACCGTCTGCGAGACGGCGCTCGCCAGAGCGGCGAGCGCCGTCGGGTTGTTCATATTCTGCTCAGCCGCGGGCTCGTCGCTCCGTGCGTCGCAGAAACATCGCGCGGCGGATCCACCCGCATCGCCACGCCCTTGGGAATCGGGGAGGTCTTCACTACAACCATTCTCGCCCGAAATCGAACACCCCACCCTTTGCAGATCAATTACTTAGCTCGCCAAAAAATCGCAAAATCCCGATTTTCGAGCGCGAATCCGCGAACTCGGGCTAGCTGTTCGCAGCGCAAGTTGCTCGCGATGAATCGCATAGCGAAGCTGGACGACGCTGCGAGCGCGCGCCTCTCGCCCGCTCTGCCATATCTTCGTTGTTCATCGCCGGCCGCGGCCGCCGCCCAGGCCGGGAGGACTGCCGCCGCCCAGGCCGGGAGGACCGCCGCCGCCAAGGCCGGGAGGACCGCCACCGCCAAGGCCGGGAGGACCGCCGCCGCCAAGGCCGGGAGGACCGCCGCCGCCAAGGCCGGGAGGACCGCCGCCGCCAAGGCCTGGAGGACCGCCACCGCCCAGCCCGGGAGGACCGCCGCCTGGCACAGTAGCGCCGCCCGGGACGTCCGAGCCGCCGGGCGTCGCGCCCGGAGTTTGCTCGGATCTCGTACCTTGGATCGAGTCACCCGGAAATTTGTTGACGGACTGGATGGATTCAACCCGCAAGCCACGGGAACTGTCAAAGGTGGCGTTCACGACCACGCGGGCATTGCCTGAGGATGCGAAGCGACTATTGTCATGCGCGACATAGCCCGAGCCGAATTGCAGATAGCTGCCGACGCGGCGGACATAGCCTTCGATCGACAGACGGTTCGCGCCGAAGAAATCAGAGAGGTCGTCAGCCCTTATGCGCGAGATCTGCATCACGCCTTGCGTAACGCGGCCCTCAGCCTGAACACGTTGTCCGACGAGTGCGGCATCGGCGCCGTTGAGTCGCAACCCGCCTATTCGCAGGCCGCCGCGATCACGTTCGAGTGGTCCGGAAACCCGCGTTGTCGCGTTAAGGCGTTGCTCGACCAGGCTTGAGACGATCACGCCGTCGATGCGGCGCACCCCGAAGACCGCGACATTGACGCCCGGATGGCGCCAGCTTTCGTGGCCGGCCGCTATGATCCGCTGGCCCAGCACGGTCATCTCGCCGTCCCTGACGCTTTCGATCGGCCCCATCACCTCGCTGACCACGTTGACGCCGCGGGTGATCAGCGAACCGTTCGCCTGCGGCAGCGCCAGCACACGAGCCAGATGTCCGATCTTGAGCGCCTTCGCCGATACCGGTTCGCCATCGATCCGCACCGGGACGTTCGGCGCATAGCTGATGCGTTGGCCGTTGACGAAAATGCTGCCGAAACGCTGAATGACGCCAACAATGCCGGTGCCGCCGATGCCCTGATCGTGGCCACGCGTGATACCGGTGCCGCCGATACCCTGATCGCTGCCGCGGCGCACCTGCGCCCAGGCGGAGGACGATCCGGCAAGCCAGAGTCCCATAAGCAACGAGCGGCGCGAGATGACGGGCTGCCTGGTCATGACGAGCCGCCTTCGTCAGCATCACCATTCGCCGCGTCGTCCGGACCTTCGCTGTAAATGTAGATGCCGAAATTCCAGCGGTGGTCGCCGCCCTTGTCCCTGGCGAGCGCGCGGTTTGCTTCCCGGTTGGCGATCTTCAGGGCGTCCATGGCCAGTTCGCGCGAACGCCCTTCGAGACGTTTTGCGAGCTTGGCTGAAAGGCCGTCATAGTGCACCGCGCGTTCGAGGAAACGGGGTGCTGGCCCGGATACGTTTTCGGCGGCTGCCGCGATATGATCATGCAGGTTACGGCCGAGATAGTGCCATTTGCGCTCGTCGTCGCCGCGCGGAACGAAGCCGGTATCCACCAACACGATCTCTTCATCGCCGTTGATGGTCACGAGCTCGCGGTCCAGCCATTCATCCAGCACTGCGCGCGGGCGGACATCCTTCGTGATCGAACTGACAAGCTGCTCGAACGAGGGCGCATCGCCACTGGCCATGCGCGGCAAGGGCAGCGGATCGCCGTTCGCGTCCGTGAACTCCGGAGCGGCGAGCCAGCGTGCCATGATCGCGCTGGTCAGCGACAGAGTGGCAGGCGTTTCATTGACCGGCGCACCGGCGCCGCGCAGCCGCGCAACCTCCTTGCGGTGAATTCCGGTGAGCAGACTCACGCGGCTGTCAGTCTGCTCCTTTCCCTCCAGGGCAAAGTCGTGCTCGGCAACATTGACGAAGAGTTCTCGCAACAGCTGAGCCAGCTCAGGAAATGTCATTCCACCGCGGATGCATAGCCGCACCAGCGGGCGCAGCAGGCGCGCCAAGGGCGCGCGCAGGCTCGCCGCCGCAATCGGCTGATGCGAAGCCGACTTCGATCTCCGGGATTTGGCGTTCATGGCGAAATTGTAGCGGCGAGTCCCGTGGGATACAATCCCACTTTTCCGTCGAGATCAATTGACGTGTGAAATTTTCCCACATATAAAGGAGGCGCTCAGTCATGGAGAGTTCGGCCATGCTCGCTCCCTCTCGGCGCCTCTCGGTGCTTCACATCTTCAATGACTGCTATCCCGACCTGTTCGGCGGAGCCCCGTCGGTGATCCGCGACATATGCGCAGGACTGAAAGACGCGTTCACCGCCTGCGTGCTGGTCTGCTCCAAGTCGAACGGGCAACGGCGCATCGTCGTGAACGGCGTTACGATCGAGCGCGTGCGCTCGTTCGGCGATGTAGGTTCGCTTCCGGCCGCGCCGACTTATCCGCTGCGGTTGTGGCGCCAGGTCGCCGATCACGATCTGCTCGCGCTTCATGCACCGTTTTCGCTCGCCGATCTCATGCTCGCCCTGGGGTTGGGCCGCGATCGACCTTTGGTCGTGCACTACCATGCGGACATCGCTTCGCATGCCGGACTGAGGTGGTTTATGAAACCGCTGTTGCGCCGGACGCTGCGGCAGGCGGACGCAATCATCGTGTCCAATGCCATTCTGCTGTACAGCAGCCCGCTGCTGCAGGAATTCGCTGAGAAATGTCACGTCGTTCCGTTCGGCGTCGATGCCTCGAAGTACGATTGGCCAGAGCCGCGCGACAATGACGCTGCCGAACGCGATCGTGGACGGCTCGTGCTGGCTTGCGGGCAACTCGTCCCCTACAAGGGCTTCGATGTGCTGGTGCGAGCGGCGGTCGGCCACCGCTTTGAGGTCTGGATCATCGGCGAGGGTCCAGAACGGGCACGGCTTGAACGAATGATTCATAGCCTCGGCGTCGCGGATCGCGTCCGCCTGCTCGGCTCCGCTCCGAAGGCCAAACTCGCCAGTCTCATGTGTACAGCGGACGTCTTTGTCCTGCCGTCCCTGACCAATGCGGAAACATTTGGCATCGCTCAACTGGAAGCGATGGCGGCGGGACGGCCGATCATCAATACATGGCTTGACACGGCCGTTCCACGCGTGGCGCGCCACGGCATCGAGGCCATTACCGTTCCACCCGGCAATCATGTTCGGTTGGCGGAAGCGATCGAAACATTGCTCCGCGATCCGGAGCGGCGCTGGCGCATGGGCCATGCCGCCCGGCTTCGCGCAACGACGCAATATTCCGTCGACGCCTTCGGGAAAGGAATCGAAACTGTCTATCGCCATGCCGTGACGACCAAGGCATCAAGCCGGTCGACCCTGGCTTCACGTCCCGGAACAATCGGAACGGGTCCGGAAAAACGACATTGCTGAGACTGATTGTGCTGAAACTCGTCGCGCCGGCTCAGCTCGCGATCACGATCCGTGAATAGTCAGGAAGGAGCTACTTATGTACTCGCAAAGCATACCTCTCGTAGAGAATGCGTGGGACGGGCCTGCGCGCGATCCAAACGCCCGATTCGATCCGCGGATTGGACGGCCCATGAAACCGCCTGGCCGTTCTCCTCGCCCCTCCGGCCTCAACGACGACAATATCGCGAGCGACCGGCCGTCGACTGGCAGGCGAACACTCCATACCCTTGCCCGGTTTGTTATTGCAGTTCTCATCGGTATCGGCGCCACCCTTGCCTGGCAGTCCTACGGTGACGCAGCAAGGGACAAGGTAGTGGCCCGGGTTCCATCGCTGGGCTGGTTGTTATCCGTCTCGACGACGAAGTCGCCAGCCATTGCTTCAACTGCCCCGGACCCGATGCAGCAGCTTGAGCCCCTGGCGTTCAATCTCGATGTCGTGCGGCGCAGCGTAGAGCAACTCACCGCCAAGCAAGAGCTGATGGCCCAGAACATTGCGACGCTGCAAGCTGTCGCAGACGACATCAGACAGAGAATGTCGACAACCCCGCCTTCGTCGCTGTCCCAGCAGCAGGCGGCCCCGATCCCGCAGCATAGACTCTCGCAACCCCGGGCGCAGTCATCGACTGTGCAGTCGTCAGTGCCTCGTCCGCTGCCCTCTGCCGGACCCCCCTGCTCTCGCGCTGACGGCCCAGATTGCCGGCGGGCTTCTTATTGATGGGACGTAGACGCGCGCGGCATGACGGTGCGTAAGCTGCGCCTCAAGTCGTGTATCGTGAATTTGTCGATACCCGCTTCCCAGCTCTCGGAAAATGCATTGTGTACCAATGATGGCTTCCGGACAACACGAGGTGGCCCCCTGATTGCCAAGTGATCTTAAGGTTTCCTAGAATCGCCCTCTGTTTCAGCCTAGAGAGGATGTTGCCCCCAACGGGCCGCACCAGTCTCGCACCAGAACGATCCGAACAAGCCGCAACGAACTCAATCGAAATCGAACGAGAACGCAGCAAAATCAACGAAGCCGATCGATAGCTTGCCGCCCATAACGGCCCGGTCGCAGCCCTAGGGTGATAAGGTCTCATGGACGATCAACGCGTTAGCGGGATCAGTACTTACTTCAAATCCTCACGCACCAATACCGCACCAAGCTGGGCCCGGTCGCGCGACTCCCAAGTATAGAGGGCTACTGGCGCTGGCCGATCGGCCGACGTGGCTGGTCTTCACTATAGGGGACAGCCCGAGCGATTGTCGCCAATTCTGCCAGAGCACCCCAGCGAAACGAGCACCAGAGGCTCTGGTCAAGGTTTTAGAAATTCGCTGGGCTCTACGCCGAGCGCCTTGGACAGCTTACCGAGCATCGTCACAGATGCGCTGTATACCCCTGTCTCCAGCTGACTGACATAGCTCCGATCGACTTTTGCTCGGAACGCAAGCTCCTCCTGCGTCCAGCCCTTCCCCGTTCGGAGGCGACGCAAATTCCGAGCAACAGTATCCCGCAAATCGTTCATTCGTGAGCGAAAATCTATTGGCATGCCAAAGCGGTTCGCCTGCTTATCGAGGCAGTCTGTGAAGCGGCCGGCAAACCTGTTCCCGCAATCATACTGGATAATTGAGCTTCTTTTTCTTCGCTGCGGCATCCAGCTGACGCCATCGCCAAGGGGCATGGCGATCCTTCGATTCTCGGCCCGCGGTCCACGGCTCTGGATGCCGATCGGAAGCGGATCATGGCTGAATTGCAAAGCCAGCCCTCCGCTCCGCAGCCGATTGCGCTCCACCCCGTCATTCTTCGGCGATACGAAGAGCAATTGGTGCGGCTCGAAAATGCGCTCGGCAAAGGTGTGAGCGCAGGCGACGAGGAGGCTGCCGAAGCAATTCGAGATCTTGTGGAGACGGTGACGGTGTCGAGAGATGACACGCGCCCGGGCGGGGTCTGTGTTGAAATTGCTGGCCGTCTCAACTCGCTGATTGGCGGGGAGGCATACCCAAGCAGAGTAAAGGGAGTGTGGGAAAGGTGGTAGCGGGGGTCCGCTACATCGTGAAGCCCACTATCGCAGAAGCCCTATTTTGTTACAGGAGAGCAGCCTAATTCGGAAGGTCGGATCTCGAAGACCCGCCCAAAAACCGCCGTTCGTGAGCGATCAGTGGCCGCCAAATGGTCGGCCGGCAAGTCGAGTAGGATAGCGGCCTTAGTCTCCTGGCCAATTGACGGCATGGACCTCGGCCGCAGGACCAAGCGCCGCAGCACCCGATAGGCCGTGAACCGGCTCAAGGCCTTAGCCGTCCGGGGCCTATCGCATTATCAAACATCGATCTTTGCCGCGCCAAGCGGCGAGACCGAGGGTGGCGAGGTAGGCCCTTGGTGAGGATCCGGAGGCGACTTCGGGTGGACGCTAGGGCGCCAGAAGGGTCGCGCTTCGGTCACGACGGAGAAGACGCACAGATTTCCTATCGCGGTACGGAGGCGGTTCAGGTGAAGCCCGTCAGGGCCACGCGTATCAGTTGCCCGAGGTTGTGCAGACGAGATTTACTCTGCATGAGACTTCCGCCCGCGACCCAGAGCCGTCGTTGCGCTTGTCCGGGTTGCCGCTTTGCGATACTTTTAAGGGCGGTGTTCCCGGGCGTGGTGTAACTTGGTAGAGCAAAGCCGTCCGCCCGCGCGCTCTCCCATAGCGCCGTAGCGGGCGGACGGCTTTGCGGTGGTCACCGGTGATTGCCCGGTAGGGTCGGGTTGCTGACACCAACTCGATTCGAGGAACCACCGATGACCGACGAGATGATGAACCTTCGCGCGCTCGTCGAGGAGGCCCCGGACGCGGATCTTCTGCGCGAGATGATCGGCTTTGCCGCCCAGCGGTTGATGGAGATGGAGGTCGCCGGGCTGACTGGAGCCGCCTATGGCGAGAAGAGCAGCTCGCGCGCGCGTGCGACGTTGTCGGTGCAGGCGCCTCGCGCCAGCAGGCCGTAGTGGCGGATGCGGCGGAGGCGAGCACGTGGATGAGGAAGCGGCGAATGAACTCGTCCGTCGCGAGCGTCATCCGCTTTTGACGGTCGCGGCCCTTCGACGCGGTAATCCTTCCATCTGAAGGTGACGCCTTGCTGGCCGCAGGCGAGCAGGCGGCTGTTGGCGATAGCGACGCGGTGGGAATAGCGCGACAGATAGGCCAGCGCTGCCTCGGGGCCACCGAACGGACGCTTGGCATAAACGACCCATTCCATCTTGCCCGACGCTGCCAGCAACGTTGCTAATGATTGTTCTCCGGCGAGGTGGGCGTCGTTGCCGAAGATCAGGCGCCCGGCCTGGTGGAGGGTGGCCAGGCGCTCCAGGAACAGCCGACGGAACAGGCGTGAAAGCGCCCGCACTGGCAGGGAAGAATCCTGGCCGCCAGGACACCCAGCGCTGGCCGTCGGGCGAGATGCCGCCGCCCGGTACGATCATGTGCACGTGCGGGTGGGGTGGGTCATGGCCGCTGGTGGCTGACATCCAACGCTCGGCAAGTTCTCCATGAACCAGCCAATATTGTCGCTGACGGCAATCGTAATGAACACGGAATGTCCTCAGCAATCGCCGAATAACAATGCGCTTGTGGAGACCTCTTCCGCAGGGGCTACAACACGTGCAACGCTCCGGTCTGTCCGCTCGTGCAACAAACTTCGGTGCAGCGGCACAATCAATTGGACTTTTTTGAGAGTACCCGGTTTTCTACCCGGAACAGTTTCCTCTCAATGCTCGCTCATGGTGGGTTTCCTCTCATCGCATCCTTAGAAAACGCTATGGTGCATCTCTACGAGTGTAGATTGCAGCAGCGAGGACAATGACGACGCCCTTGATGATCAATTGGACCTGGACCGGCACGCCGAGCAGCACCACTTCGTTGGCGAGGATGACGATGATGGCGGCTCCCGTGAGGGCGCCAAGGATCGAGCCGCGGCCGCCCCGCAGCGACACCCGTCCGACGACACAGGCTACGATCGAGTCGAGCTCGTACCCCTGCCCGACCCAGTTGTCGACGAGCCCGACATAACCGCTCAGGATCAGCCCGGCGAGCGCCGCAAGGCAGCTCGAGATCAGGTAGCAGCCGATCATGACCGCGTCGGAGCGGATGCCAAACAGGCGCCCCGTCACTGGATTGCCGCCGACAATGAAAATCCTCCTTCCGAAAGCGGAACGGTGCAGGACCCCAGCCAGCAAGACCGCTGCGAACAGCAGAACGAGTACGTTATAGGGCACGCCGTGAAATTTTCCGGAGCCGAGCAGCCGCAGTACCGGCGGCACGTTGCCGGACGGCGCGCCCTGCGTGTAGGCGAACCTGAATCCCTGGAGCAGGATCATCGTGGCGAGCGTTGCCAGGAACGGGGACACCTGACGCTTGGTGACGAGAAAGCCGTTGAGCAGGCCAACGCTGACAGCGACCACCAAGGCCGTCGCGACGATGGCGGGGACATTCTGGTCGAGGCCCGAGAAACCGGTCGCGATCACGGCGGCGGTCGCCATCATCGAGGCGACAGAGAGATCGAGGCCGCGAACGATCATCACCAGGCTTTGCCCCATGGCTGCGATCGCGAGCGGCGCGACTTGTAGCAGCAGGTTGGACAAATTACCGGGACTGACGAAGGCCGGTGAGATCACGCCACCAAGCGCGAGCAGCAGCGGCAGAGCGAGGGCTGTGCCATAGCTTTCCATGACGCTGCGGACCGACCAGGACGGGGTGACGGAGCCGGCGATTTCTACGGAGCCTGACATCCTGCTCACCCGATCCTGCGGCGTTCGACATAGATGGAGACGGCAAGGATGATGATGACCGCCTGCGCGACCAATTGATAGTGCTTCGACACGTCCATGAAGTTGAGCAGGTTGTTCAGGAGCGTGATCAGAAAGGCGCCGAACAGCGTGCCGATCACGCCGCCTTTGCCACCGCTCAGCAAGGTACCGCCGAGCACGACCGGAGTGATCGAAGCCAAGGTGTAGTTGACGCCGGTGTAGGGCTGTCCAACGCCGAACCTCGCGGCGAGATAAAGCCCGGTCGCCCCGCAGCAGAAGCCCGAGATGCCGTAGACCAGCATCAGGATGCGCGTCCGCCGCAATCCCACGAGACGCGCGGAATTCGCATCATCGCCAAGGGCGTAGATCTGGCGGCCGAGCGGCAAATATCGCAGCAGCAGCGCGACCAGGATGCCAAGGACGACTGCAAGCGTCGCTCCGATGGGGATGCCCGAGATGCGTCCATAGGCGAGCACGGTGAAGCTGCGCGGCACCCGACCGACCGGTCCCAGTGCGTAGAGCAAGGTCACGCCTTGCAGGACCGCGCCCATGCCGAGCGTCACGATCAGCGGATGAACGCGCAAGGTGACGACCAGGCCGGCGTTGAGCACGCCGACGAATGTCCCGAGCGCGAGCACGCCGAGCACGACCGGAACGACCCGATCCGGATTGCCGTTGATCAGGCCTGATGTCAGGCAGGAGGTGAGGCTGATCAGCGAGCCGACCGAGAGGTCGATGCCGCCGCTGAGAATGGTCAGGGTTTGCCCGATACTGACCAGCGCAAGGTCGGTGGTCTGCTCATAGACATTGAGCAGGTTGCCCAGCGTCAGGAATCGGTCGGAGACCGTTGCGCCAACAAGATATACCGCGCAGATCAGGACGAGCACGCCGGCAAGCCCCGCATTGCTGCGCAGCCACCAAGGCATCGCGAGACGGGCGGCGATCGCGGTCATGCGGCGCGCTCGCTCGTGGCCAGGTACATGATGCTTTCCTCCGTGGCGTCGCATCCCGGCAGCTCGCCGGCGATCCGTCCCTCGCGCATGACAATCACGCGATCGGCCATGCCGATGACCTCGGTCATTTCCGAGCTGATCATCAGGATTGCGAGGCCTGAATCGGCAAGTTCGCGCATGATCCGGTAAATATCGGCCTTGGCGCCGACGTCGACGCCGCGTGTCGGTTCATCGAGGATCAGTATCGACCTGCACAGGCGTGCCCAGCGCGCGATGATCACCTTCTGCTGATTTCCGCCCGACATGGTTGCGACCGGCGTTGCCGGTCCGCGGCAGGCGATGCGGTATCGTTCGATTTCGTGGGCGGCGATCGCCAGTTCGCCCTCGCGATCAATCACTCCGTAGCGGGTGACCTCGCCGAGTGCTGGCCCAGTGATGTTCGCAGCAATGTCGAGCAGCATCGCAAGCCCCTGCGACTTGCGATCCTCGGTGACGAGGCCCATGCCGAGCCCGATCGCCTTGGCGGGCGTCATTGCCGTAAAGCGCTCGCCGGCGATGTGGAGAGTGCCCTTCGAGATAGGAGCTGCGCCGAACAGACCGAGCGCCAGATCGGTGCGTCCGGCGCCGACCATGCCCGCCAGCGCGACGACCTCGCCTGCATGCAGTTCTATCGAGACGTCACGGACCCGGTCGCCGACGCAGATGCCGTCGGTGCGTAGCACGGGTTGATCCGGTCGCGACGCGGTCGAGCGCGGGGGAAACAGCTCGCCGAGATCGCGCCCCACCATCATCGAGATCAGCCGTTCGCGCGTGACGGCGACGGTATCCGTCGTGCCGACCAGACGGCCGTCCTTCAGGATCGTGGCACGATCGCACAGCGCGAAGACTTCGTCGAGCCGATGCGAAATGAAGAGAATGGACACACCGGCCTCGCGCAGCCGGCGCAGGCGCTCGAACAACAGTTCGACCTCGCGCCCGGCAATGACGGCGGTGGGCTCGTCGAGGATCAACAGGCGGACATTGTGCGTCATCGCGCGCGCGATCTCGACCATCTGCTGGTCGGCGACCGAGAGAGAGGCCACCGTCTCGCGAGGGTCAAGGGTGATGCCAAGCTTGCGCATCAGCTCAGCGGCCTCTTTCCGTGTCCGTCCGTGATCGACCAGGCCGAGCGCGTTGCGCCGCTCGTTGCCGAGGAAGATGTTCTCGGCGACGGACAACTGCGAAAACAGCGCGAACTCCTGATAGACGACGTGGACTCCGGCGAGCTTCGCCTCGCGCGGTGACGACCATCTCACGCGTTGACCGGCGAGGGTGATCTCGCCTTCGTCGGGCGCAACCGCGCCGGCGATGATCTTGATCAGGGTGGATTTGCCGGCGCCGTTCTCGCCGAGCAAGCCGTGGATTTCGCCAGGTTTGACGTCTAAGTTTACGCCGTGGAGGGCGCGCACGCCGGGAAAACTCTTGGAAATGGCCTTGAGTGTGAGCATTCGGTCCGTCTTGCCCCTTTGGCGTGCCGGCCTCGCCGGTACGCCATTGTTCCGGGTTCAGTGCGGATAGTCGATCTTGAACGTGCTCGGATTGTAGGTCGGGCCCATGCCGCCGGACACGAGCATGTCGTCGGGACCGTCGGGCACGATGTGCTGCTCCGCATACATGTCAGGCTTCGGAATGGAAGGCGTCTCGTCACCGTGGGTCAGAACGATATTGCTGTTGATGGTATAGACGCAGGGCACCGCGGCGCCGGACAGCACCTTGAGCGCGACGTCGAGCGCCGTGCCCATCATCGCGGGCGGATAGTCGATGTCGAGCAGCGGGAACTTGTTCTTGATAGCCATCTTCATCGGTCCGTTCATGTCGGCCGAGGTGATCGGCGGAATTTCGCTTCCCTTCCAGCCGGCATCGAGAAAGGCCTCGATCGCACCGGGCACCTGCAATCCGTGCGGCGAGAACACGGCATTGATGCTATGGCCGTACTTGGCGATCATGGCCTGCATCACCTGCTTGCCCTTCACCGGGCTCCAGTCGGAGTAGACGGTCTCCAGGATCTTGATACCGGGATAGGCCGAGAACACCTGCATCGCTGGTTTGACACGGTTCTCGTTCGGGCTGGAGCCGGCCTGGCCTCCGAGGATGATCACGTTGCCCTTGCCGTTCAGCTTCTCGACGATCCATTGCGCGAACAGGCGCCCCATCATCGCGTCGGACGCTGTGACGAAGGTGACGAAATTGTCAGAATCCACCCGGCGGTCCACCATCACGACGGGGATGCCGCGTTCGGTCGCCTGGGTGACGGCGGGATCGAGCGCCTGCGACGTGTTGGCGCTGACGATCAGGAGATCGACGCCGCGGGAGACCAGATCCTGGATGTCGGCGACCTGCTTGGCATCGTCATGGCCCGCATCGGTGATCAGCAGCTTCTTCACGACGTCGGCATGGTCGTGCGCAGCTTTCTGAAGCGAGTGCAGGCCAACCACGCGCCAGCTGTCGCCGAGGCCGGCATTGGAGAAGCCGATGGTGTAGGGCGGCGCCTTCTTGAACTTCGCGGTGTCGCGAATGCAGACGTCGAGCGCTGGATTGAACAGGAACGTGCGCGGCGCGCCGGAATATTCCGCCTGGACGGCAATTGGTGTCACCATGGCCAGGCAGGCCAGTGACAGGCAGCTCGCGATAGTCACTCTCATTGGTGTTCCTCCCCTTTGGTTTCACTGATCGTGGCGACTTGAGCGTCGCTCTGGACAATCAACCCTGGTCTTGCCTACGCCGCCTCACGACGGTGCCGCCAGCTGCGTCGACACGAGTATCTTCAGCTTGTCGTTGCTTGGCGCAGTGAGGACGTCGAAGCCTTTCGAGACCACGTCCTCGGCGCGGATACGGCCATCGATGATCTTCGAGATTGGCAGCTTGCCAGACTCGACCAGTCCGATGATGCGCGGCCACATCGTGATCGGGTAACACCAGGTTGCCTCGATGGTGATGTCCTTCAGGGCCCACAACATCGGATCGGTCGAGGCTTTGCCGACGTGCAGGCCGGCCTGCACCACGACACCGCGCCGCCGCACGGCTTCGACGCAGGTGTTCAATGCGCTTTCGTTACCGACGCATTCGATGGCGACGTCGACGCCGACATTCTCTTCGGTCTGCTCCTTGACGCGCGCGACCACGTCCGTCGTCTTGGGATCGTAGACGCCGGCGCAAATACCCCAGCTCTCGATCGTTCGACGCCGCGATGCGTTGGGCTCCGACACGTAGATCCTGGCGGCGCCGGCTGCGTGGGCGCACAGAATGGTCAGCGCGCCGATCGGGCCTGCACCTGCGATCAGCACGGTGCTGCCAGCCTGGACACCGCCGCGGTCGACCGCATAGAGCGCGACCGCCGCCGGCTCGATCATGGCGGCTTCCTCGTCGGTGATGGAGTCGGGCACTTTCGCCGCATTGTAGTCGTTGATGACGGCGAGATCGGACATGCCGCCCCAGGCCCAGCTGAGGCCGATGCAAGCCATCTTTTCGCTGAGATGGTTGAGACCCCGCCGGCTGTAATAGTCGTTCATCGGCATCATCAGCGGCTGCACCGAAATACGGTCGCCGCGCCGCACATGAGTGACGTCGCGCCCGACGTCCAGTACCTCGGCCGAGAACTCATGTCCCAGGATCTGCGGCAAGGTTGCTGCAGTGAACACGTGCGGCGACGCGGGCGTGACGATCGGCCCTGCAATGTATTCGTGGAGGTCCGTGCCGCAGATGCCGGTCCACAGCGGCTTCACCAGGAGCTGGCTGGCGCCCATCTCCTTGGGCTCATCGACGGTTTCGACACGGATGTCCTTCCGTCCGTAATAGCGAACAGCCTTCACGGTGCGCTTCCCCTTCTGCGCGGCAGGTTATTGGCCTCGCACTACCATGTTACCGGTTTGCATTGATCTGATTGAATGGGGAATTTTACTTCCCATGCTGGTGCAGCCAGTTTCAAAAAGGTTAGAATAGGCGCCTTGGAGCCACAATATCCGGTGATTTCCCTTCACTGGGGAACGTATTGCCCCAATGATCGGACCGTTCGTGGCGGATTTGAATGGCCGCGGCTGCAGCTCGGGGCTGTTTCAGGAGGCGCAATGGCTATCGACCGGATGAAGGACATCAGCGTGTTCGTCCATGTCGCCGAAGCCAAGAGCTTCACGGCAGCGGCCGAACGCATCGGCCTTTCGCGATCGGCAGTCGGCAAGAGCATCGTTCGGCTCGAGGACCGGCTCGGGGTCAGGCTGCTCCAGCGCACCACGCGAAGCGTCTCACTGACCGGAGAGGGAGCCGCCTTCCACGAGCGGTGCGTGAGGCTGCTCGCCGATCTCGACGAAGCGGAGATGGCGATGCTCAGTCACTCGCAGGCGCCGCGGGGGCGGTTGCGGCTGGATCTGCCCGTATCCTTCGGCCGGCTGCACGTGCTTCCGGTCCTCAATGAGTTCATTCGCAAATGGCCGGAGATATCCGTCAGCGCCTCCTTCGGCGATCGCTATGTCGATCTCATCGACGAGGGCGTGGATCTCGCGATCAGGATCGGCAGCAGCGAAGATTCTCGGCTGATGAATAGGTTTCTGGCGCGCCATCGCCTGGTGACCTGTGCGTCGCCGGCCTATCTTGCCGAGCGAGGAACGCCGAGAAACATCGACGCGTTGGCGCAGCATAGCTGCCTCGCCTTCGTGCACGGCGGGCGCTCCGTCGACTGGCGATTCAACGAGAACGGACAAGCTCGCGTGATCGCCATCAATGGGCGTTTCGTCGCGACCAACGCTGAAGCCTTGCGCGACGCGACGATTGCGGGTTTCGGCATCGCTCGGCTTGCCACATTCCTGGTCAGCGACGATCTGCGTGCAGGTCGGCTGGTGCCGATCCTCAAAGAGGTCGACGCCGATGGTGCACCCATTCGCGCCGTCTATCCTTCGAGCAGGCACTTGTCGCCGAAGGTGCGTACATTCATCGATGCGTTGATAGAGGCTTGGCGGCCGGAACCGCCCTGGGACAGCGCAGAGACTTCACTGCGCGGACGTCCGACTGAGAGCGACTGACCTGTTTCAACGTCCTTCGGCGGAAATTGCGTGCCGTTCGCGGACGAGGACTGCCAGCAGCGGGAGTACGAATCACGAAAAATCGTAGTTTGGCGCATGAGATAGTAGGATTGGTAGCGAAGTCCGCTGCCAATCCCAAACCAATGGTTCTTCATTCCTATTTTGACGACGGAGCTGCGACATGCAACGGTGAAAGAGTCAGGCTCTTCCAACGACAACTGAGACCGCCATCGCCTCTCGTCTGTCTCCCCTCTGTCGAGAATTTCTTGATTGTAGTGACTAGCGGCAGCTGAAGCTCGAAGGCTGCGTCGCAGGGCCGCGGCCATCCCACGTCGTCCGCTGCGGATAGACGCAGACCGGATAGCTCACGCTGCCATCGCGCGAGGTCAACGTGATCTCGCCCGGCGGCACTCCCTTCTCGACCCAATCCGTCAATGCGGAGAAGAACTGATCCTTGTCGCGGGTCGGCGTCTGGTTGGCATTGCCCGGCAGTTTCGGCAGCGGCACGGCGTCGTTCTTGCCGGTCACGGTGTACGAGCGGCCCTGCGAGGAATGCGCAGCCCCCGGGACCAGATACATCCGCATGAATTTTGAGACCTCGGCGTCGCCGCCCATCGCAGCAAGCACGCGCTCGTGATAATTGACGTTGCCGGCCGGCGGGATCGCATCATCCGCAAGGCCGCTCCATATGATCACCTTGCGGCCGAGATCGCGCAGCTTCGAGAGATCGGCCTTGTCGGTGATCAGATTGCTGAACAGCGTGGGCTGCAGTTCGACATTCTTGTCGACGCCAGCAGCGAAGGCGGCATAATCGAGCTCGAGCCAGCGGTTGCGCCTTGCGGTCGAGGTGTTGGTGATCGGAATGGCTGAGGTCGCGCTGGCATCAGCGGCGTAGCTGACGTCCTCCATGCCGAGCGCAAAATTGTCAGTCGACGGGCTCGTGATCTGCGTTGAGATCGACGTGCCCTTGGTAAAGGTCCACCACATCTGCTTCACGCCGAGCGCCTTGCCGCTGCGGGCTTCCGCCGTCTGAGCCGGATCGACGCTGCCATCGCGGGTCGCGCCGTACCAGATTTTGTTGAGCGCACCCGCTTCCTTCGAGCTCATGCAAGCTGCCTTGTCGGCGTTGCTTCCGGTGACGCCGTCGCTCGTTTCGCCCGTACAGAGCAGCACCGCGTCGCGGGCGGGATTGTAGTCGCAGGCGAAGGGATCAAGCAGGAAGCCGAGCCCGGCCTTGTCACAGGTTGCAACGGCGCGCTTGTTGGCAGCGTCGACCTTGGCGGCGAACGCGGCAGCCTCCGGCTTGTTGATGGCAGAGAAGCCGAGCTCGGTCTTCATCACGATCTGCGGATAGAGGCTGGTGGTGCCGAACCGCGCGATGTTCGGCGCAGGCTGCGCGATCATGTAGCCGTCATAGAGCTCTGGATATTCCTGCAGGATCTTCAGGCCCTGGCGGCCGCCCTGCGAGTGTCCATCGTAGTAGACGAATTTCGGCGCCTTGCCATAGTAGAGATTGACCAGCGCTTTGGTCTTGATCGCCTGCTCGACCATCGCCCGTACCGAGAAGTCGCGGAGGCCCTCGACGTTAACCTTGCCGTCAGAGAGGAAGGCGAACGAACCGTCCTGATACCACGGCTGGCCGGCATCCGTTGTGCCCGAAGCATAGCCGATATTGGCGTTGACAATTGCCGGCACCTTGCTCCCGATCTTGTCGGCGAAGCGATGGCCGCCGCCGACCCAGCCGCCACCGCCATAGTTACGGATGCGCTCGTTCCAGTTGGCCTGCGTCGGCAGCCAGACCTCGATGCCGATACCTTCTGAATAGGAGCGCGCGTTTTTGTCCTTCTCCGCTGTGACGCCGGGACCGACCAACAGCTTCACGAGGCAAAGATCGGCTGCCGCCGTGATCGGCTTCGGCGCATCGGGCGCCAAAAGCTCCTCACCCTTGTTGACCCGGCGGACCGCGATCACGGTCGTGATCTCGTCGGGATGGAAGGCGGCTTTGATGCCGTCGTCACAAGCCATCGGCTCGGCGAACGCCGATGTCACCTGGCAAGTCGCAGCCACCAGCAGCATTGCCCAAAAAATTCCTCGCGCGATCGGCATCAGTTCTCTCCTCTTGCTTATCGTTCTCTGTTGGCAGCCCGGGGCCGCCTTAGTCTACAATCGGTACCGTCAGCGGCTCATGGGTCTGTGCGGCGCAGCCGAGCCGCGACTCCGGGGGCGCCAACCCGGCGCCTGAACCCGAAGGCAAAATTGTCGCGAATCAGAATCGCCTGCGAACCTCCCGTTGGTCACTCAGACAGCCTCATTCGGTCAGCGAGCGTTCCTGCGCAATCGAGCGCGGCGCACCATGCAAAGACCATGGCGGGGCCGATCATCGTTCCAGGTCCGGGGTACATGCCGCGGAAAATGGAGGATGCATCGGTCCCGACGGCATACAGTCCGGGCAAGACCGTTCCGTTGCGTGACAACACTCTGGCGCGCTCATCCGTAAGTAGACCGCAACTGCTGGCGAGATCCGACGGCCACACGGCGACGGCATAATAGCGCCCCTGACCGATCCGCCGCAGACATGGGTTCGGCTTGGTCTCCGGATCGCCATTGAACCGGTTCAACGCGCTGGACCCTCGGCCGAAGTCTTCGTCGATCCCGCTGTCCGCGTAGCGATTATACTGCTCGACCGTTGCCGCAAGCTGCCCGGCGTCGACGCCGATCCTTCGCGCCAGCTGCTCGATCGTCTCCGCCTCGACCAGATAGCTGGCTTGCACGAACGCCTTCAGGTTTCGCGTCCCCGGACGAACGAGCCCAATGCCGAAATCCTTGATGAACGTCGCATCGCAGATCAGGAAGGCCGGACTTGAAGACGGCGCGTTCGATCGCAGCATCGCGGCGACGAAGTCATGATAGGAATCGGCCTCGTTCACGAAACGGCGGCCTGACCTGTTCACGGCCAGCAATCCAGGCTTGGCGCGATCGAGCATGATGTGCGGGAAGATCGACACATGACCGTCGGCCTGCGTCATCACCGAACTCGGCATCCACAACGCCGGACTGTCGAGGTCTCGGGCGATCGCTGCACTGACGCGCTCCGCCGCCAGGATGCCATCGCCGGTGTTCGAGGTGGGCGCGAGCGAAAGTCGACGCGCCGGCTCGGGGAATAGACGCTCTCTTAGCTCACGGCTCCAGCCGATGCCTCCGCTCGCCAGCACGACGCCCTTGCGGGCCCTTATCCTGAGCTCTCCGCCAGGAGACGAAAGAACCGCACCCATGATGTGATCCCCCTCGCAAACGAGATCGCGAAGTTCGGTCTCGAAGCGCAGGTCGACGGCGACGCGGCGGAGGCTGTCGAGGAGCCTCGCGACGAGCGCGTTTCCCATGACCAGGCGCGTTCCGCGCGTGTGGCTGATCCGGTCCATCGCATGCCGGGCGAGCAGACCCAGGACATGCCTAAGACTGCTCCAGCTGCGGAATGGCGCCAGCAGCGCCGGGATGTCCGCCTTGCTCACCATCATGCCGCCGAGCACCATGAACTCCCGACGCGGCGGCCTGACACGGGCAAAATCCGGTCCGAGCTTTCGGCCCTCGAACGGCATGGCCGTGAGCGCGCGTCCGCCGATCGCAGCGCCCGGAAGCTGCTTGTAGTCGGGGTGGATCGGAGGCGCCGCAAATCGAACGCTCGTCTTCTGCTCGAGATCATCAAGCACGACCCACCCTGCCCGAAGGAACATGTCGACGCGGCGGTCGGCGGCGTGCTCGCCGAGCATTGCAGCGAGATAGGTGCGCGCGGCCTCGACCGTATCAGGCGTCCCCGCAAGGCGGCCCTGCCGGTTGCCCGGGATCCACACCGTGCCGGCGGAGGTTGCGGTGGTGCCGCCCACCATGTCCGACTTCTCGCACAGGACGACGTCGAGCCCTTCGAGCGCGCCCACCAGCGCGGCCGTCATGCCGGCAGCGCCGGTACCGACGACCAGCAGATCGGTCTCAACGTCCCACGGGCGATCGTTGTGCGCCATCACCAGCCTCTTCCGTCACAGCGCCTGCGCCTTTTCGACCACGGCCCTGCCCGCTGCAAGGGCGCGCCGCGCCCGCGTTTCAGCATCGACGGTCTTCGCCAGCACAACGGTCGGCACCTCGATGCTGATGGTCAGGCAGTCCGGCATCGCCCGCGTGAGACCGACGAGATCGATGCCGCCCTCGCCCGGGAACATGCGCTCCTCGCGCGCGGCATGGATCATTTGCTCAGTCGTCGCGGGGCGCTCGGCCGGACCGTCGCAGAGCTGCCAATAGTGCAGCCGATCGGCCGGGATGGAGCGGAGATCCGCGAGCTTGCTTCGCGATCGATCGAAATGCAGCGCATCCACCAGAATGCCGGCCGCGGGATGGTCGACATCGTCAACGATCCGCATCGCGGTTGTCAGATCAGGAACGCTGGTCCAGGGCATGAATTCCAGATCGGCGGTCAGACCGAACGCAGCAGCCGCCTCGCAAAACTGCCGATAACGATCGGAGAACCGCGCCAGGTCGGGGTCATAGCCGGCGACAAGGATGTGCCTGGCGCCGAGGCGTGCGCCTGTCTCGAAGAACGGCATGAACGACGCGACGCTCGTCTCAGGTCTGAAGGCGACGACCTCGAGATCGGCAACGGTTACACCCGTCGACTGCAACTGCTGGAGCGTCGTACGCAGGAGCGCGGCGTCATCCATCAGGCGATAGGCCAGTCCACCGGGCACGGCCGGCAGCAGCCTGAGGCCGACCTTGTCGTAGCCGCAGCGGGCCGCCAGATCGATCATCTCGGGCGGCGCCAAGTCGAGCACGGTCAGCGCAGCGAGCGAAAAGGTCGCCATCAGCAAGCATCCGCGATGCGTGCGTCGAGCGCAAACATGCCCTGATAGAAGTCAGGCTCGCTGGCTCCCTCCATGACATCGGATGCAAGTGTCCGCGCCTGCCGCAAGGCCCTCTGCAACGAAGCGTCATCGAGCGCCTCGATCAACAGAAGCCCCGAGAAGAAGCCCTCGTGCTTCCGCATGCCCTTTTCAGCGGTCGGTACGGATGTCCGCGGCGCGTCGGTCGCCCCGATCTGCACGGCAGCGATCCCGTCGCAGCCAACGAGCGCGGTGGCCAGCCGTTGCGGGTCGGCGGGCAATTTGTCGATCCGCAGCGCCACGATCGTGGCGCCCTCGCCCCGCCCGGCGCGCGCGACGATCACACCGCCGCCACGCATGAAATTGCCGAGCTTCGGCATGATGCGCTGCGACCACGGGGTGGGCGCGTTGAGCCGCGCCAGATAGTCCTTGCCGTCGAGGACCTCGGGCGTTTCGAGCTCGTACAGGATGAAGAAGCGGTTGACGTCGCTGCGCACGGCACGAAACACACGCGACGCCAGGAAGCCCCGCGTCGTCACGCGCTCGGTGGTGTGCTCGCGCGTCAGCCAATGCCGGTAGTCGGTCAGATCATGCGCCTCGACGTCGCTCCAGATGGCGAGAAACCCTGTTCCGCGCATGCTTGTCTCCTGATTACATCTTGCCGGTTAGCGCAAGCCCGTGCAGGGCCGGCGGAATCGTTTCAGGCAATTGCCCGAGCCGCTGGACGACCGCCAGGATCGCAGCGAGATAGCCGTAAGCGCCAAGTCCGCAAATCACCGCTGTGCAGGCCCGCGAGGTGATCGAATGGCGGTGCAGCTCGTCCCGCGCATGGATGTTGGAGATGTGCAGCTCGATCTTCACCCCATCGAAGATGTTCAGCGCATCGATCAGCGCGACCGATGTGAAAGAATAGCCTGCCGGATTGATGATGATCGCATCCGCCTGGCCGTGAGCGGATTGGATCAGACCAACGAGCTCGCCTTCCATGTTCGACTGGTGGAACGAGACGGATACGCCGAGTTGGTCCGCGAGCGCGTGGCAGCTGTCCTCGATCTGCTTCAGCGTCGTCGAGCCGTAGATGTCGGGCTCCCGAATGCCGAGAAAATTGAGATTGGGTCCATTCAAGATCACGATCCGTGCGGCCATGTTCGACTCCTTTGCCAACGCAGCCCGATCAGCCGCCGAACCATCGCGCCGGCACCGTCACCAGGCCGGGAAACAGGACCATCGCGAACAGGACGATCAGCTGCGCGATCATGAAGGGCCAGACCCCCTTGATGATGTCTTCCATGCTGATCTTGGACACGCCGCAGACGACGTTAAGCACGATGCCGACCGGCGGCGTGATCAGGCCGATGGAGTTGTTGATGATGAACAGCACGCCGAAATAGACGGGGTCGATATTTGCCGCCTTGATGATTGGCATCAGGATCGGCGTCAGGATCAGGATGGTGGGCGTCATGTCGAGCGCCGTGCCCACGATCACGACGACCACCATGATCGCGAGCATCAGGATGGTGTTGTTGCTCATGAACGGCTTCAGGAGATCGACGACCTGGTTGGAGATCTCAGACACCGTGATCAGCCAGGACGACACCAAGGCCGCAGCGACCAGGAACATGACGACGCTCGTGGTCACGGCCGACGAGACCAGGACCGCGTAGATCTCGGACCATTTCAGCTCGCGATAGATGCACGTCGCGACGAACATCGAATAGACGGCGACGACGACGCCGGCCTCGGTTGGCGTGAAGATCCCGAAGCGCAGGCCGACGATGATGATGGCGGGGAGCATGAGTGCCCAGAAGCCGTCGGTGATCGCATGCCACACCTCGCGGCGCGCGGCGGCGGCGACAGGTTTTCCTTGCGCACCACCCAGTACCAGGCGGCGCAAAGGCCCAATCCCAGGAAAAGGCCGGGCACGATGCCGGCAAGGAACAGCTTCGAGATCGAGACGTTGGCGGCCACGCCGAAGATCACGAATCCGATGCTGGGCGGAATCACCGGGCCAATCACGCCGCCGGCCGCCACGAGACCCGCCGCATAGGTCTTCTTGTGTCCCGCCGCCACCATCATCGGCACCAGCAGCGCCGCCAGCGCGGCGGCGTCGGCCGCCGCCGACCCCGACAATGACGACAGGATGCAGGCGGCCAGGATCGTGACGTAGCCCAGGCCGCCCCGGAAATGCCCCACCGCCACGAGTGCGACATTGACGATGCGCTTGGCCAGTCCGCCCTTGTTCATGATCTCGCCCGCGAGCATGAAGAACGGGATGGCCATCAGCGGAAAACTGTCGGCGCCGTTGATGACGTTCTGGGCGACGATCTGGGGATCGAACATGTCAATGGTGCTCATCAGGGCGACGCCGCAGATGAGGAGCGCAAAGGCGATCGGCATGCCCAGCGCCATGGCGCCCAGCAGAGAGACGGTGAAGACGACGATCGTCATGGCATGATCCGGGTGACGCGGAGAGAGTGAGAGGGCGCGAAGACGATCGAGGCCATCACTGCTCCTCCGATTCCCTGACCGCCACCATGTCCTCCTCGCTCGCCTGCCCGCTGATCACCCGGTACAGGTCGTAGAGAAGGATAATTGCGGCCGACACACCGAAGATCACGCCGACGGCGTAGAAGATGGCCATCGACAGACCGGTCGCCGGCGCGCGGTCGTCGATGTTGATGAGGGTCTGACGCCAGCTGCCGGAGAGCAGCAGCCAATCGGCGAACAGCATCAGGCCGTAGTTGATGAGGAAGCAGATGCGCTTGCCGGAGGCCGGCAGCTTCCGCACCAGGCTGTCGACGCCGAGATGGGCGTGCTCGCGCAGCGCGACGATGGCTCCGAGGAAGGTCAGCCACACCAGCAGCCAGCGCGACAGCTCCTCGGACACCGTGATGCCGGAGTTGAAGCCATAGCGCAGCACTACGTTGCCGAAGACCAGCACCACCATGGCCGCGAGACACGCGGCAATGACGGCTTTCAGAAACGAGCAATAGAGGTCGAGAAACTGCGCCATGCGTCAGGTCCGAGCAGATGTGGGACGTGAGCCGGCATGGGCCGGCTCCGCCGCCTATCGTGATGGAGAGGCGATTACTTTACGTCCTTGCGGATGCGCTCGACTTCCTCGTTGAACAGCTTCACCGTCTCGGGCCGAAGATTGGCCGAGACCTTGTCCACGACCGGTTGAACCGCCTTGCGCATGCGCTCGGTCTCCTCGGGAGCGATCGCATTGTACTGCATGCCCTTGGCCTGCAATTCCGCCAGCGCCTTTTCGGTCTGGAGGCGCGTCTGCTCCTTCTGATAGTTGCGGCTTTCCTCATAGGCCTCGCGCATCAGGCGCTGCTCGGTCGGCGACAACTTGTCCCAGAACGTCTTGCTCACCAGGATGATGTTGAGGGTGAAGGTGTGGTTGGTGGCCGAGACGTACTTCTGCACCTCGTAGAACTTGTTGGAGAGGATGACGGTGTAGGGATTCTCCTGCCCGTCGACGGTGCGAGTCTCCAGCGCCGAATACAATTCGCCGAACGCCATCGGGACGGGATTGGCCTTGAAAGCGCTGAAACTCTCCAGATAGACCGGGTTCGGAATGACGCGCAGCTTCAGGCCGGCGAAGTCCTCGACCTTGGTGATCGGCCGGGTGCTGTTGGTGACGTTGCGGAAGCCAAGGCCCCAATAACCGAGGCCGATCAGGTTCTTCGACGGCAGGCCCTCAAGCATGGCCTTGCCGAATTTGCCGGTCGCGAGCGCATCGGCCTGCTCGGTCGTGTTGAACAGGAACGGGAAATCGATCAGGCCGAACTCGGGCACGACGGTCGCAAGCGACGTGGTCGAGGCCGACAGCATCTCCTGAGTGCCGCCGCGCAGCGCGGATTGCTGCTGCAATTCGTTGCCGAGCTGCGAGGCCGCGAACTCGCGGACCCTCATCTTACCCCCGCTCTTGGCCAGCAGGATCTCTCCGAACTTCTGCACGCCGAAGCTGACGGGGTGATCGGTGTTGTTCAGGTGCCCCCACCGGATCGTCCGCTCCTGAATGTCATCGGCGGCAGATGCGCCGACCGTCAGCGCCACCGAGATCGCGGCGGCAGACAGCGCCCGTGCGAACAAGCTCATCGTGTCCTCCCTGGTTTCTTCGGGGCACGCGGCGGGTTGAGCGCTTATTTTCCGTACCCTCTGTTTATCGAGAAAACACACATCAATATCGATGTCAAACGACAATCATAATTTCATATGAGATTTCAATGGACATCAGATGCCGCGACTCTGCTATAATGCCGGCGAGTGGCCCGCTCCCACAGGGCGGCGCTCCGGGCGAGCGGGATCAGAAGGCATGACGGATCTTGAGGAACGGCCGCTGTCGGCGGGCGACAGCGGCTATCGGCGCATCCGCTCCGACATCATTTTCGGCGTGCTCACGCCGTCGGGACGCCTCAGGCTCGAGGCGATGAAGGAGGATTACGGCGTCAGCATCTCGACCCTGCGCGAGATCCTCAATCGCCTGGCGTCCGAAGGCTTCGTGGTCGCCGAAGGGCAGCGTGGCTTCGAGGTGGCACCGGTCTCGCTCCAGAACCTGCGCGAGCTCGCCGAGCTGCGCATCCTGCTGGAGCATCACGCCATGGCCGAGTCGTTCCGCGCCGGAGACGTCGAGTGGGAAGGACGCGTGGTGTCAGCGCATCACAAGCTGGCCGCGACCGAGCGCACCATCCTGAAGGAGGGCGACGATCCCGAGTTGCGAAAGCGCTACGACGGCGAATTCCACCAGGCGCTGATCTCGCGTTGCGGGTCGCGCGAGCTGATGCATACGCATTCCATCGTGTTCGACAAATATTTCCGTTACGCACTGCGCTATCGCGGCAGCGAGACGATCAACCAGCACAAGGCGCTGCTGGAATGCGCCCTGAGGCGCGACATCGAGGGCGCAAGGACCGTCCTGAGCGAGCACATCAACAACTGTGTCGCGCATGCCCTGTCCTCCTGGACCGGCAATTGATCGCCCTCACCTTGCCGCCCCCCGGGTGGTCGACGCAGAGAACGATTCATGCGCGCCAACATTCCCTTCTCGACCGCCCGGCTCGACGGCCTGCTCGACGCGGCCGGCATCGACGTCCTGATCTGCACGTCGAAGCACAACATCAGTACCTTCTCGGCGGCTACTACCATTTCCAGTTCGACTTCATGGACGCGATCGGCATCAGCCGGCACCTGCCGATCCTCATCTATGTGAAGGGCGAGCCGGACAAGACGGTCTACACCGCCAACCGGAACGAGCGGGACAGCATCCCCAATAGGACGGACGCCGGATACTGGATGCCGCCGGCCGTGTTCGGATCGTCAACCTCGGTCGAGGCCATGACGCTCGCGCTCGGGCATGTCCGATCCGTCGCGACGCCGGGGCTTGCTGTCGGCGTGGAGTTGTCGTTCCTTCCGCCGACGCCGCGGACCTGCTGCGCAAGGAACTGCCGCTTCGTCCAGGCGATGCGCCCGCTGGAAAAGCTGAGATCGATAGCGCGCGCGGCTGGAACGGGATTCCGACATGACCATTCATTCGATCTCCGCTGATCGGGTCGAGATTGCGGTGGCCAACGCCGATCTCCTCGGCGAGACGCCATTATGGTGCGACCGGACCCGCAAGCTGTGGTGGATCGATATCGACGGCAGGCTGCATCAGTCGTTCGATCCGGAAACTGGCGCGCACCACGCTGTTTCCCATGAGTGTCAATTCCTTGGCAGCCAGGCGCTGACGGCGGACGGCTCGCATCTGCTCGCACGGGATCTGACTCTGTACCGTCGCGCGGCCGATCATCCGGAGCAGTTTGTCGAGGTCGAAAACGGCCTCGACAACCGCCTCAACGACGGCCGGGTTGATGCGCGCGGCCGCTTGTGGATCGGCACCATGGACAACCAGCTGCATCGCCCGAACGGCTCGCTCTATCGCGTGACCGGAGACGGCCAGGTGACGCGCATCTTCGGCGACGTCATCGTGACCAATGGGATCGCGTTCGCGCCGGACAACCGCACGCTCTATTTCACCGATACGCGGCGATACTGCACCTGGTCGTTCGACTTCGATCTCGACGACGGTATCATCAGCAACCGGCGCCTGTTTGCAGATTATAGCACGTCGAAGGAAAGACCGGACGGCGCCTGCGTCGATGCCGCAGGCGGGTTATGGACAGCCTTCTTCTCGGGCGGCCGCGTCGTACGCTACCGCCCGAACGGGCAGATCGACACCATCGTCCCATTGCCGGTGACGAACCCGACCTGCGTGTGCTTTGGAGGCAGCGACCTCAAAACGCTGTTCATCACGACGGCCAGAAAATTCCTGGATCCGAAGCAGTTGAGTGCCGAACCCATGGCGGGACATCTGCTTGCTGTCCGCGGCCTCGCACAAGGCCTCTCCGAACATCGTTTCCCATCGGGCGGTGCTGTGCGACGCCAAAAAGCTGACGACGGTCGCATCAGGCGCGGCAGGTAAACCGCTCTCCCCCGTTTTGTCGACGCACTAGAACTTCACGCTGATGCCGCTGGACAGACTCGATTCGGTGCAGGTGTTGTTGCTCACCCCTGGCGATCTCGTGCAGAGCTTGCTGACATTGTGATCGAGACCGTATTTGTTCTGCCAGTAGCGATAGGCCACCCAGACATCGAGATAGTGCGAGAATTTCGGGCCCCACATCGCTTTGGAGGCATCGAAGGTAAGGCGGATCGGCTCGGAGTTGAGTGAGACTTTGGTCATGGAGTTGGCCGGCGCCGCGACGGGCAGCGGATTATAGGGAAGTGGGCTGTTCTCGGGGCCGAGCGCGCCGAGCAACTGGGCGCGGCCGCTGATGGATAAATAGCGCATGCTCTCGGGTAAGAAGCCGAGGTCCATGTAGTAGTTCGTTTCAATCGCCCAGGTCGGCTGATACCGCCGGTTGCCGTCGGGCAGACAGCTCACGCCGGGCCCCGGAGGGGCAAAGCCACCACCGCACTGCAGGAATCCCATGTGTGCCATGTAGATCCATGTCGCGAGCGGCGCGACGTTGACGTAACCCTTGTAGGGAAGATCGAACTGGAACTGCAGGCCGGCCGATACGGCCTGCGCAGCGGCGGCGCGATAGTAGTTCGACGTGCTCAGGTCCAAACCGACCTCGAAGGAGATGTTGCGGAGCGGGCCGACCGTGAACGCCTTGGTATCGAAGATTTCATTCCAGCCAAATGTCGAACGGCTCTGACCGGTGAAAAAGATTGCACCCGCGCAATTGGCCGGTGTTGCAACACCGGTGCCCGGATTGACCACGACGCCCGCGTTCGTGCAGGGGCTGGCGGGATCGTTATGGTCCGCCTTGAACATCGAAATGTTCAGGAAGTTCGTACCGTACTGCCAGATGTCGAAATGCGTGAACGAGTAGACCTGCATCGCGGTCGTGCTGTTGAGCGACCCGTCCGGATTCCTGGAGAACACGCCGGGGTCCGTCGCCTTGGGGATATAGGAGAAGGTGAGGCGATCATCGATCAGCGAAAAGAATGGCTGACCGGAGGCCGCTGGCTTTGCCTTGACCGGCAAATCCTCCGCGACAGCTGCCGCGCTTGCGCACGACGCAAAAGCCAGTGCCATGAGTAATGGCTGAATATGATGCCTCAAGTCCCCCTCCAATGTCCTCTAAGCCCAGGTCCAAGACATCAGACGCTGTCGTGGTCCGGCGTGTTGTCCCTCGAACCGCCCCGTTCAGTTCGGTGAAACAGCATAGGCAGTGGACGCGGGACAAAAAGTCCGGCAATCGGTACAGTCACGTTCCAGGATTGGAACGACGACCTGCTTGCTGGAGTGCCGCTTTCGATCGTCTCATCGAATCCGGACTTCTGTCTGAGATCTCCGCAGAGGATTACTCATGGGAACGGTCGATGACCTGACACTTCTCGTCGAAATCATCGAGGCCGGCAGCCTGTCGGCGGCGAGCCGCAAGACAGGCATTCCGAAGTCGAGCTTGAGCAGACGGATCGGCGACCTCGAAAGTCAGCTCGGCGTGCATCTCGTTCATCGCGGCCCGCGCAACTTCGCGGCGACTGAAATCGGCCTCTCTATCTACGAGCGGAGCCAGAAGATCAGGGAAGAGCTGGTTGCGATCAAGGCGCTTGCGGAGGACCGCACGAACCGCCCCTCGGGCATGCTGCGCATCTCCTGCCCGGCCGTCCTCTCCGAGATTCTGGTCGCCGATTTTGCCATCCAGTTTGCCGAGACCTATCCGGATGTGCGCCTGACCTTGGACAACACCAAAGGGACGTTCGACCCGAAGATCGATCACTACGACCTCGCAATCCATCCTGTGCGCGAAGATCTGGCGGATTCCGAATTGATCTGCCAGAAGCTCGCGACAGCGCCTTACCGCTTAGTCGCAGCGCCCGCCCTGATGGCGCGCCTCGGCCCGCGCACGACCCCCGCAGACCTCGAAGGCCTCCCGGGCGTCGGATGGGGCGCCGACGGCTTCATGGCGCGCTGGCGTCTGTTAGGCGCAAGCGACGCGACGACGGAGATCAACGTCAAGCTCAACTTTTCAGCCAACAACCTCAACATCATTCGCCAGGCTGCGCTACGCGGCCTCGGTCTCGCGCGACTGCCGATGCCGATGTGCGACGCCGACCTGCTCGATGGCCGGCTCGTTCTGCCGCTTCCCGACTGGGCGCCGCCACCGGTGACGTTCTATGCGCTCTATCCTTCGCGCCGATCCCTGACGGTCGCCGGCCGTTTGTTCCTCGCCGGTCTCGCCAAATTTCTTCAGGACAGGCTGCGCTCGTCCGATAGTCCGCAGCCATCGGGTCCGGCGTCCGCCGTGAGGCGCAAATCCCAACGCGCCGTGAAGAAGCGCAGGCCCAGACCGGCCAGGCGTTGAGAGAACTCCCGGCCGTTCCTGCTCGAGTCAGGCGATGTATCGCGATGCCGTGATGCGGCGATCAAAATGCAGGACCGCCTGATCCGCCGCGTGGGCGGGCCATTCCGGGAGACCGCGCGCGTTCGGGTCTCCCGCTGCCGCGAACGCGGCGATCGAGCCTCTGAAGAGGCGGCTCAGGTCCTGCACTTCGCGCCGGTCCGCGCCTTTGACCATGGCAGCCGACTGCCAGATGTTGAAGTTGCCAAACAGGAAGGGAAGATCGATGCAATGGCAGGCTCCCAGGCCCGGAACGGGCGCCTGCCAGTCGAACAGATAGGTGAAGGCCTTTCGACCGAGGCTGGACTGCGTGGCGGCGATCTCCAGGCTCTGCTTTGTGAACATCCGTTCGCTGTAGAAGTCGCCCAGGAGCATGCGAGGTGTCGCAGGCACGCGCGAGGAACGCAGCCGTGCCAGCGTCGCACTTGCGTCGTCGTCCCCCTGGGATCGGATCACGTCCTCGAGCGCATCATCGGACAGTTCGTCGAGCGACGGATTCGAGATCGAGAACGCGGCATACTCCTCGCGCGTCAAGCCGATCATCATGTCGCACCACCGTGCGCCGCCGCTTCGAATTGACTCGATGGGATCGCGGTGCACGAGGGCATCATCCAGAACCGGCATGAAGGGAGGCGTGATATCTCCCGGGGTCGCCGGCGGCCGCCTTTGCAGCATGCGCAAGCCCTCGAGGGCGCGACCAATCGGGATCGTTCGGAGTTTGTCGACCTCGTCAGCGGCGATGCCGAGAACATCGAGGATTGCATTGGCGACCGGTCGCGACTGTTCGACGGTACGCAGCTTGACGCCGACCGGCGCGCTCATCAGGATCGCCCGGTTGAACAGCCCCGATCCAGCTTCGATGCCGGCAAGGGCCGCGATGCTGAATGCGCCCGCCGATTGGCCGATCACCGTGATCCGCTGCGGATCTCCGCCGAACACGCTGATGGCTTGTGCTATCCAGCGCAACGCTGCGACCTGGTCGTGCAGGCCGAGGTTCAGACCGCCGAGGCCGGGATGCGGGAAGAAGCCGAGAATGCCGAGCCGATAGCTGACGTTGACAACGACGAGGCCATTGTCCTTCGCGAGGATGCCTCCGTCGTAGCAAGGCAGCGATCCGCCTCCGGTCATGAAGGCGCCGCCATGAATGAACACCAGGACCGGAGCGCGGTCGCCTGCCGCATGACCGGTCCAGACGTCCAGATGGAGACAATCCTCGCTTTGCTCGACGTCGTAGGTCCCCATCACCACGTCGAGACGCGACGGATTCTGCGGAGGAATCGGCCCGGCCGCGACGGCGTCGCGAACACCGCCCCATCGCGGCGGCACTGACGGCATCTCAAAGCGCAATGGGCCGACGGGGGCTTCCGCATACGGAACTCTCCGAAACGCGGTCACTCCTTCTGATCGCGCGCCGCGCAGCCGACCAAACGGCGTTTCCAGCTCAACATGCTCCACAGCGGTCATTCCTATTCCGACAAGGCACTTCCCGGCCCCACGGCTTAAGCTCTCTCACCAAATGCAGCCAGCGTCCGAAAATGGCGAGCAGCGTTCCAGATTTGAAACGCCGCATCATGACCGCTCCGTCGTCCGCAAGTGCGGAAGCAGAGCGAAGATCGCAAGCAATGCGGGAAGCGTGGCCGCGAGCAAGATCGCTTTCGGCGCAACACCCTTCGAAACGAGGAGACCTGCGAACGCGGGCCCAACGATCGAGCCGATGCGGCCGGCGGCAGCGGAGAAGCCGACACCGTGGGTGCGAAGCGCTTCGGGATAGATCGCGACAGCGAGAGCGGACTGCCCCACGCTGCAGGAGATCAGACCTGCACCGGTTCCGGCAATCAGCAGCCAGACACCGAGCGGGACCACGTCGTGCGCCGCAAGCCCCGCCGCAGACATGACCCCAAGGGTCACGGCCGACACCAGGATACGCGCAATCGGAAGCCTGCTCACGAGGAGCATCACGAGGACGTTGGCGACCAGGCCGCCGGCGCTGAAGAAGCTGATGCCAAGCTGCGAATATTCGGTCGAGAATCCGAGCTTGACGAGCAGCGCCGGCAGCCAGAACACCAGTGCGTAGCCGTCAGCGAAGATCAGAAAGGAGAATATCCAAAGGCTGACGGTCCGGCTCGCAACGCCAGTGGCGAGCAGATCTCCGATCAGCTTCAAACCGCCCAGGTGCAGGTCGCGTTGATTGGTCGACAACGGATCGCGCGCGGCGGTCAGCCTGGGTAACCAAAACAGCAGAACGAGGGAGAGTCCGAGCGGCAGGGCACCGCCGATGATGAAGATGGACTGCCAACCCAAACGCGCGGTCAGGACTGCACCGAGCACACCGCCCAGGATGCCGCCGGCGGCGAGCCCGGTCCCGACGATGACGGCAGCCGTCTCCTTCAGCCTTGGCGGACATTGCGACGTCGCAATGGCAATCGCCGACGGCAACGCTGCACCGAGCCCAATAGCCGTGATCAGGCGCAGCGCTGCAAGCTGCTCCACGGAACCCGCAAGCGGCGTTGCCAGCGAGAGAACGCCAAACGCCGCCACGCTTGCGATCAGGACAGGACGCGCCTGCCAACGGCTGACCAGCGGGCCGGACGCCAGGTATCCGAGCACGGCGCCGACGCTCGTCAGCACGAACGCAGGTGTGAGCGACGCCGGCGAGACCATGAAGTGGGCTGCGATGACGGGAGCCGCCACGCCGATCGAACTGGTATCAAGCCCGTCGAGCAGGACCGCTGCGAAGCTGAGCGCGATCGCGATCCAGGCTGATCTCGATACACGTTCAGCGGACGTGCTCCCAAGGCGCGTGCTGGTGTCGTTGACGCCGGAGTCGCATTCTTCGCCTTCGCTTCCTAGCGGACTTGCTTGCGCTACGCCCTTCACCCTTTTGCCTCCACACCAATCCCGTTGGGGAAAACTCAAGGGGTTTCCAAACTAGCTGTCCAGCTCCAGGAATGGGATGCTCGGTTCTATAATTGAGACGCGAGCTGTTACGCGCAGCCCGTGATCCTCACTTGGCTTGAAGACATGTTCAAGCATGGCGACGTTGCTGGTGACGAGGTCGTTGCCAATCAGACCGTCGTGGCCCTGATGCAGCCTGAGCAACGATGCGCCGACCACCGTCGCGGCGCAGACCGCGGCCTCGGGGCGACCGCACATGAATCTGGCGGCGGCCTACCAGCAGTTGGGCCGGACCGAGGAGGCGAAGGCGGCCATGCAGGAGGGCCTGAGGTTGCGGCCTGGCACGACGGCCCTCAACGTTGCACCGCCGATGAAGAACACCAGCCCGGTCTTCGTCCAGGCCGCCGATCGGATGATCAAGCTGATGATCGCCGCCGGCTTGCCGGAGCGCTAAGCGGCATTGCTGCCATGCCTCTCGCCGGCTCAAGCTCACACCGCACAGCCGCCAATTGCGCGTCAAGGACACTGGCGATTGGGCAGGCAGAGTTTCAGCTCTTGCTTGGTGTTGAGCCATTTTGATCGTTCTTGTCTGGTGTCGCCGCTTCCGCCTCAAACACCCGCTTCCCCTCTGCCATCCATAGCGCTCGCGCCCGTTCGCGCTGATCACTTTGGAGTTTGTCAGCAACCCAGAGCAGCGCGCCATAGATGATGGCGCGATCATCGCCGGTTTGCTCCACGACACCGGCTTTGACGACGAGGCCACCGAGTTCGATGAGATGGCGGGTGCGCTTTCGGCGCGTGATCTGCCAAGAGCGCATGTCACGCCGTGCCCTTGCGGCTTGTTGCCGGTTGCGCGCCGCTCGGTTGCGTCGAAACCACATTAGCGTCGCGGTCAGTTGCTGGCGCATTCCGCATCGACCGTCCTTGAAAGAACGAGACGCCGCGCTTGGCCCATGCCTCCCTCTTTCCGGCCTCCTTGGTCTCGACCAGCACGATCAGCGCACCAGCGAGTTCGTCTGCGCTAAGCGCGTCAGCTCCCGTGGCAATGACGAGCTCGCCTAGCTGCCGCACCTTGCGGGTTTTAAGCTCGTGCGCTTTGTCGTCGAGTGCCTTCAGGTCCGCATCAAAGTCCCTTGGTTTGCGCATTGTCGTCTCCCTACGTCGGCGGAGAAATGATAACTCGGCTAGCGGCGCCTTGCCGTAAGGTCGTCAGGACGAGCTGAGATGGGATAATCCCTCCCGAGATTTTTTCGAGGGAGGGCGCGCTTATACGTCGTGCCGACGTACGCTTCGCTGTGTAGATGCTCTGCTCGCGATGGCGATCTATCATCTTCACGTCAAGGTCATTGGCCGGAAGGCCGGGAGCAGCGCGGTGGCATCGGCGGCCTACCGCTCGGGCTCGCGGCTGCGCGACGAGCGGTTGGGCCGTGAGCAGGATTTTTCGGCCAAGCGCGGCGTCGTCCATTCCGAGGTGATGCTGCCGGAGAATGCGCCGGAGGCGTGGAGTGACCGCGAGCGGCTCTGGAACGATGTCGAAGCATTCGAAGTCCGCAAGGACGCCCAGCTGGCCCGGGAGATCGAGTTCGCCCTTCCGCGAGAACTGACTGAGGCGCAGGGCATTGAGCTGGCTCGGGACTTCGTTCAGAGCGAGTTCGTCCGTCGCGGCATGATCGCCGATCTTAATGTGCATTGGGACAGGGCCGAAGACGGCCTGCCCAAGCCGCACGCCCATGTCATGCTGACAATGCGCTCGGTCGATCAGAACGGCTTTGGTCAGAAGGTGAGAGAGTGGAACCGCACGGAGATGGTCGAGCGCTGGCGCGAACGCTGGGCGGAGATTGCCAACGAGCGGCTGGCCGAGCTCGACATCGACGCGCGGATTGATCACCGCAGCCTGGAAGCCCAGGGCATTGCGCTCGAGCCGCAAAGCCAGATCGGCGCACCGGCCAAGCGCATTGAGGGGCGGAGAGGCGGAGGCGAGGGCGCTGAGGCTGACCGGGCCGAGATGCACCGCGAGATCGCGCGAAACAACGGCAGGAGGATCATCGCCGATCCCTCCCTTGGACTGGACGCGATCACCCAACAGCAATCGACCTTCACACGCCGTGACCTCGCAAAGTTTGCGCATCGGCACAGTGACGGGCTCGACCAGTTCAATGAAGTGCTGGGCGCAATGCAGGGAGCGCCAGATCTAGTCGACCTCGGCAAGGACGCTCGCGGCGAGGATCGGTTCACCACCCGCGGAATGATCGAAGCAGAACGGCGCCTGCACCGGGCCGCTGAGCTGATGGCAGAACGGGAGCGCCACCAGGTGCGCGACGAGGATCGCCAGGCCGCTTTGGCGCGTGCGGAAGCACGCGGCCTGGTGCTGTCATCCGAGCAGGTTGACGCCTTGGCGCACGTCACGGATGGACGCGGTCTCAGCGTCGTGGTCGGCCATGCCGGGACAGGAAAGAGCGCGCTGCTGGGGGTGGCGCGGGAGGCGTGGGAAGCAGCCGGCTTCGAGGTCCGGGGCGTGGCGCTGTCCGGCATTGCAGCAGAAAACCTCGAAGGCGGGTCGGGCATTGCGTCGCGCACGATTGCCAGTCTGGAGCATGGCTGGGAGCAGGGCCGTGATCTACTCAAATCGAGCGAGGTGCTCGTCATCGACGAGGCGGGCATGGTCGGCACGCGCCAGCTCGAGCGCGTGATGTCTCGTGCTGCCGAGGCGGGCGCCAAGGTCGTGCTGGTCGGCGATCCGCAGCAGCTGCAGGCCATCGAGGCGGGCGCAGCTTTCCGGTCGATCCATGAGCGTCACGGCGGGGCGGAGATCGGCGAAATACGCCGTCAGCGCGAAGACTGGCAGCGCGACGCCACGCGCAATCTGGCGACCGGCAAGGTCGGCCATGCGCTAGAAGCCTATCGGGCCAACGGCATGGTGCATGAGGCGATGACCCGCGAGCAGGCGCGGGGCGATCTGATCGCGCGCTGGGACCGCGACCGGCAGGTATCGCCGGACCGGAGCCGGATCATCCTGACCCATACCAATGACGAGGTGCGCGCGCTGAACGAGGCGGCGCGCGGACGGATGCGGGCCGCCGGCGCTCTGGGCAATGAGGTGGGTGTAACGGTCGAGCGCGGCGCGAGAAGCTTCGCCGGCGGAGACCGCATCATGTTCCTGCGGAACGAGCGTGGGCTTGGTGTCAAGAACGGCACACTCGGGACCATTGAACTGGTCAGCGCGCAATCCATGACCGTGCAGATCGACGATGGCCGGTCCGTGCGCTTTGACCTCAAGGATTACAACCGGATCGACCACGGTTATGCCGCGACGATCCACAAGGCGCAGGGTATGACGGTCGACCGGGTCCATGTACTGGCAACGCCCGGCATGGACGCCCACAGCAGCTATGTCGCACTGTCGCGGCATCGCGACAGCGTGGACCTGCATTATGGCCGCAACGATTTTACCGATGCGGATCGGCTCAACCGTGCTCTGTCGCGCGACCGGTCGAAGGACATGGCCTTGGATTACGACCGTGCCGATCCCGTCCAGAGCTACGCCGAGCGGCGCGGGATCACGTTCCGCGAGCGCGTGGCCGAGATCGTGCGCAAGGCCGTGCCAGAGACGCTGCGCGGCATGTTCGACGGCCTTAGCGTTTCTGGAGAGGTGCTCGACCGGGATGGCGGACGACGGCCCGAGCGGGGATCCCCCGAAAAAGAAAACAGCGGCACGGCAGCCGACCGGCGCGAAGCCGAAGTGCCGGCAAGGACCGTGGCGCAAGATCCCGAAGCGGAAGCCCGTCGTGTGCGGACCCGAGCGCTGGTGCGCCATGCTCGCGCCGTGGATGCGATCTTCGCAGCGCATGAGATGGGCGGCAGAGCGAGCCCCGAACAGGTCAAAGAGCTACAGACCGCCCGCCAGGCCTTCGAAAAGGTGCGCCCCTATGGCTCCCACGACGCTGAGGCCGCCTACAAGAAGAACCCCGAGCTGGCCCGCGAGGCCGCTGGCGGACGCCTCAACCGCGCCATCCGCGCGCTCCAGCTCGAGACTGAACTGCGCACCGATCCGAGCCGCCGCGCCGATCGCTTCGTAGAGCGCTGGCAGAAGCTCGAGCACACCAGTCAGCGACAATATCAGGCCGGGGACATGTCCGGTTACAAGGCCACGCGGTCCGCGATGGGCGACATGGCGAAAAGTCTCGAACGCGACCCGCAATTGGAATCCATTCTCGCCGGTCGCAAGAACGATCTCGGCATTGCATTCGAATCAGGCCGCCGGCTCGGCCAGGATCTGGCCTTCGTCCATGGCATCGATCTCGGCAGAGGCCGAAGCCTTGGAATTTGACCCATCCCGTTTGCCGCCGGCTCTACGCCACGCTTGGCAACGCGCGAACTCTTATTGTCCGCCTGCATCTGTTTGGCCTCTCTGGTCTCACAACACCTCAGAATCGACCAGCGAAGGGCATCACGGCCATGCGCGAACCAGATCATCAGGTTGAAGACCATCCTCACCAGGACCGGGCTGTCCCGGTCCACAATCTACCGCAAGATCGCCGAGGGCACGTTCCCGGCCCAGCTCAAAATCAGCAGCAACGGTTCGGGCTGGCATGAATCCGATATAAACCGATGGATCGCAGATCCAGCCGGATGGCGTGCGGAAGGTCGATTCGAGGAAGCCGCGGTGAGCTCGATTTCCGATCCTTCAACCGGCCGCAGAACGTAAAGACTCGTGCTCTCGTATCCTCACTTCATACACCGCCCACTTTCGATCCCGGACCCTTTCCTTCGCCAGCGCATCCTAAACGGCGAGCGCGTCTCCGATCCTCTTCCGTTTCCGGACACCCCTCTTTTGACTGTGCCGACGGCAGGCACAGTGCCCAAGGTCAAAGCGATCCGCATCCAAACGACGTTTCTGTTCTCGATTCTATCCAATGCTACGCTTCATCGTTCCCCGATCTCGCCTCGGCTCTCCCCGCGCAGCATCCTGTTGAGATGGCGCGACAAAAGACCGGACAGGGATCGCATCGGGCAACAGGCTGTGTTGCCGAAACTGACAATGCCCTGGCCAAATTCGTTGAAGCGCTTGCGATTGCCGATGCGAGGCGCGATCATCTGCGGGAAAGAGAGCCGCTGACAAAATGCCATCTTGATGCGGTCAACTCTCGGTGCCGCAGCAATGGTGTTCATGATGAAGCGCGCAGCCATTTACGCCAGATTCTCGACCGAGCTCCAAAGCGAAAGATCGACTGAAGATCAGATCGCTTTGTGTCGGACCTATGCGGCGCGTCATCAGCTCTCAGTCGTCGCTACGTTCGAGGACAAGGCCCGGTCTGGGGCCTCGGTTTTTGGACGCGATGGCTTGATGCAGCTGATGGATGCTGCACGCCTGCACACATTCGATGTCGTAGTCGTGGAGGCGTTGGATCGGCTCTCGCGCGACATGGAGGATCTCGCCGGAATTCACAAGAGGCTGTCCTTTCAGGGGATCCAGATCCAAGCGGTGCATGACGGCACGGCAGACTCCATCCTGATAGGGATTCGCGGTCTCGTCGGACAGATGCAACGCGAGGATGGCGCGAAGAAAGTCCGGCGCGGTATGGCCGGCGTGATACGCGATGGCCGCCACGCTGGCGGGCGCGCCTATGGCTATCGTGCGGTCGCCGGCAAACCCGGCGAGCTCGAAATCGTCGAGCAGGAGGCCGCCGTCGTTCGGCGCATCTTCGCCGCTTATGCCGACGGACGAACACCTCGCGACATTGCGCGGGATCTCAATCGCGAGGAAATTCGTCCGCCGCGAGGCCCGCGGTGGAATGCATCGACGATCAACGGCAACGCGCAGCGCGGGAACGGCCTCATTTTCAATGAGCTGTATGCGGGTCGCATCGTCTGGAACAAGGTCCGGATGGTCAAAGATCCCGACACCGGAAAGCGGCTGTCTCGGCCCAATCCGCCGGACGAGTGGCAGCGCATCGAAGCCCCCCATTTGCGGATCGTCGAACAGTCCATTTGGGAACAGGCTCATCTGTTGAAGTCGCAGAAGAGCCGTCTCGCCAGCCACGTCAAGCGCCGAACGCCACATCTGCTTTCCGGACTTCTTCGCTGCGGTTGCTGCGGATCCGGCCTGTCGGTGCATGACCGGGACAAAACGGGCAAGACCCGCGTCCGCTGCTCGGCCGTGCGCGAAAGCGGCAGCTGTTCGAACCGCAGAATCTTGTACCTTCGCGACGTCGAAAATCTGGTCCTCAGCGGCATGGCCGAAGAACTGAAGGATCCTCGGCTGATCGAGACCTATGTGCGCAACTATAATCGTGAACGAGAGCGCCTTGCCGGAGACGCCGCCGCAACACGCACGCGCCTGGAGGCGAAGCGCGATCGGATCGAGGGCGAGCGGCAGCGCAACATCGATCTTGTCGTCCGATACGTCATTTCGGAGGACGACGCTCGGCAACGCATCGCCGAGCTCAAAGAGGAGCGAGAGCGGGTAGAGGCGGAACTGGCCGCGCTCGAGGAAGCGCCTGTTCCGGTTGCCCTTCACCCGGCAACCTTGGACCGATATGTCGCAACCGTCGATGCGCTAGCGGAAACCTTGGCGGACCACGCCATTGCCGAGGACGACCGAGGCACGCTCATCGACGATTTCCGGGCTCTCGTGCACAGCGTCACGATTTACCCGAAGGGACCCAGGGAAGGATTTGAGATCGAAGTGAAGGGAAAGCTAGCTGCTTTACTCGGGAAAGGAGTGTTCCCAGACGGCAGCTACAATAGTGGGTCACGCGTGGTAGCGGGGGAGGGACTCGAACCCCCGACCCCAGGATTATGATTCCCGTGCTCTAACCAGCTGAGCTACCCCGCCACGATGTTCGATCAAGGCAAGACCGGTCGAAGCGGGCGCCGGGCCTTGTGAACGGGCGGCATATAAGGAGGCGTCTCCGCCCCTGTCAAGCAAAGCTCGCGGGCAGCAGCGGTTTTCGGACCAGGGGATTTCCGGACGACTCTCCAAGGCCTTGCGCATGTATCCGCTGGTCGTCGAGGGCCACAGGCCGATGTGCGCGCCAAGAGCGGCGGTCGGCAATGCAGATCACAAGAGGCTCATTTCGGCAGCACGTTAGGATAGCCGCCGGGGCTGCCGGGCGGCGGGATCACCGGCGTCGTGCCGCCCTCCGGGGTCGGCGCGTGCATCTCCGGATCGACCCCGCTCGGCGGACACAACACGCCGTTGGTCTTCGCCAGCTTGTCGCCGAGCGGCTCGCTGGCGCTGCCGGTGGTGATGCCGTCGGGCGTCGCCGTCGCGCGGACATTCGGCGCACAGGCGGCATTCGCGTCGGGGGCCGGCGCCGTCGCCTGCGGAGGTGTGGCCGCCGTCGGCGGCGCCTGGGCGTGGGCCGCAGCCGCGGCCGAGACCAGTGCGAAGGAGAGGAACAAGGATTGCCTGATGCTCATGGCGGGGCAACGCAAACCCCGCGTTCGCGTTCCGCGCGGATGGCGTGGCAAAGCGCACGGCCAGAGGATCTGGCGGTCAGCCCTTGCGGTAGCGAATGAGCGAGAAGTGTCCGAGCGGTGGCATCGGCCGGCGCTCGGCCAGCGTGACGCCGCCATGCTTTGCGGCCCAGTTCACCAGTCGGGCCCAGGGGAACTCCGGCCGCCAGCCGAGCCGGCGCGCGATCGGCGCGAAGGCGAGCTCGAAGATGCGGCGCGGGCCGCTCTCGGCGCCGATATGGTTGACCAGAATCAGCTCGCCGCCCGGCTTCAGCACGCGGATGAAATCATCGAGCGTCGCTTCGGGATCCGGCACAGCGGTGATGACGTATTGCGCGACCACCGCGTCGAAGAAATTGTCGGGAAACGCGAGATGCTTGGCATCCATCACCGCGAGCGTCTCGACATTGAGGAGCTTCAGCTCGCGCACGCGGGCCTGCGCCCGCCGCAGCATCGGCTCGGAGATATCGACGCCGCAGATCTTCGTGGTCCGGGCATAGTCCGACAATGACAGACCGGTGCCGACGCCGACGTCGAGAATGCGGCCGCCGATGCGATCGGCTTCCGCGATGGTCGATTGGCGGCCCTGATCGAAGACCTTGCCGAACACCAGATCGTAGATCGGCGCCCAGCGCTCATAGGCCTTTTCGACCCCCGCGCGGTCGATGTCCCCCATGCCCCTGCCCCGAATGATGGATGCTGATCAGCCGCGGACCGGCTCGGCCACGCGCTGCGGCCTGATCACGTTGCCGCCCAAGCTGCTGCTTTCCGCAACAGCGCTCTGGATGAAGCCGCCACCGAGCACGCGGGCGCGGCCGGAGGCGGCATCGTAGAACACGCAGGCCTGGCCCGGCGAGACGCCCTCTTCGCCGGCGACCAGCTCGACCTCGTAACGGCCGTCCGCACCGCGCAGCCAAGCCGGCTGCGGCGGCCGCGTCGAGCGCACCCGCACGAACAATTCGAGGCCCTCGCGCGCGGCGGCGTCGAGCGCGCCGTCACCGATCCAGTTGACCTCGCGCAGCGTGATGCGATGCGTGCGCAGCGCCTCGCGCGGGCCGACCACGACGCGGCGGGTGGCGACGTCCAGCTTGACGACGTAGAGCGGCGCGCCGGCAGCGATGCCGAGGCCCTTGCGCTGACCGATCGTGTAGTTCGCGATGCCCTGATGCACGCCGAGAACGCGGCCATTGAGATCGACGATCTCGCCCGGCTCCATCGCGTTCGGGCGCAGCTTGCCGATGATGTCGGTGTAGCGGCCGGTCGGCACGAAGCAGATGTCCTGACTGTCGTGCTTGTCGGCGACCTCCAGTCCGAAGCGGCGCGCGAGCTCGCGCACCTCCGGCTTGGTCATGTCGCCGAGCGGAAAGCGCAGATAATCGAGCTGCTCGCGCGTGGTCGCGAACAGGAAGTAGCTCTGGTCGCGATCGCTGTCCGCCGCGCAAGTGAGCGCGCGCGATCCGTCCGCCAGCCGCCGCGAGGCGACGTAGTGGCCGGTGGCGAGCACGGAGGCGCCGAGCTCGCGCGCGGTCTTCAGGAGATCGCCGAACTTGATGGCGCGGTTGCACTCGATGCACGGCACCGGCGTTTCGCCCGAAGCGTAGCTGGCGGCGAAATTGTCGATCACCGACTCGCGGAAGCGGTCTTCGTAGTCCAGCACGTAATGCGGGATGCCGAGGCGCTCGGCGACGTTGCGGGCATCGTGGATGTCCTGGCCGGCGCAGCACGCGCCCTTGCGGTGCGTCGCCGCGCCGTGATCGTAGAGCTGCAGGGTGATGCCGACGACGTCGTAGCCTTCCGACTTCAGCAGCGCGGCCGTCACCGAGGAGTCCACGCCGCCGGACATGGCGACGACGACCCTGGTGTCTTCAGGACGGCCTTCGAGATCGAGACTGTTGAGCATGATCCGGTCACTGCGATCGCGGCGTCAGGCAACGGGTTCCCGGCGCGGGAACGCCTCGCATGCGCCGTCTTTGCGGATGGCTTGCTTCGGGCGATCTCCGGACAGGATGTCCTGATCGGAAACAACACGAAAGCATCTGTCTCTAATATAGGCGCACTTCCTGCGAAGCAATTGCGCCGGTCGCAGATGCCGGCGGCAAATCTTGCCGGCCGGGCAGAAATGGCGAGGACGCGGCGGCGGATCCGCGCCGCGATCGATTCCATAAGAAATTGAATTTATTGACTATTTTCAGTGGCGCCGGCTTGGCCCGCTCCTTGCTGAACTGCTTGGTCGAGTTCATCGCGAGAGGGTCCAAGGTGTTCAGCGTCACGTCAGACATCCAGGCAGGCACGGTTCTCAAGACCACGGCGCCGAGACAGTCCCGTCAGGACGCTCCGCAGCCGTCCGACAGCTTCTCGGCGCTGGTCGACGCCGCGACTCCGGATCCGTCGACAGCGTCGCCGCCCACCTCCCCGTCGCCGTCACCGCGCCCCGGCAGCGCTTCCACCCCGAGCCGCGAGCCGGCGCGCGCCGGCGACGCCGATCGCACCACCCAGGCCAGGTCGCAGGACAAGCCGGCGGACAAGGCCGACGGCAGCACTGCGGGCGCCGACGCCAGCGGTCCCGATACCACGGCCGACGCGACCACTGGCACACCGACCAAGACCGATGCGGCCGGGACCGCCGACGGAAAGACCAGCGACGGCAAGACGGGCGACAAGAAGGACGGCGATCAGGCCAGCACGGATGCGAGCGCTGCGACGACCGCTATAGCCGAGCAGACCGTGGCCGTGCCGACGCCGGTCGCCGTCGTCATCCAGCCCGACATCACCCTCGCCAACCCCGCCACCGGCGATGGCACGGCGGGCGGCGACGGCAAAACCAATGCGCCCGGCGCGGCCGCGCCCGTCGGAGCGGCCGGTGTTGGCCCGCAGGGCTCGGTCGATGCCGCGGTAGGTCTGCTGGCGGCCGCAGCGAAATCCACCGGGGCGGCCAAGGATGCCGACGGCGCCGGATCAACCGCGACGACGCCCGAGACGGCAGCGGCGGCCTCCGGCGACGCTGCCGCATCTGCCGATCAGACCTTCACCGCCGCGCTCGATGCGGCCGTTCCCGGCAGCACCAAGACGACGGGCAAGCCGGGCACCCAGACCAAGACGGGGCTCGCCGAAAGCGCAGCCGGCAAGGTCACCGAACCGGGCAATGGCAACGTCCAGTCCACTCAGCAGCCGGGCCAGGGCGCGCTCGCGCAACAACCCGCTGTTGCAGCCAAGCCGGACTCGGTCGAGGCCGGCGACGGGAAGGCGAACGGCAATTTGCAGGCACCGGCCTCACATGATCGCAACGCCGCGCCGACGACCAGCCAGACCAACGCGCCGGCTCCCGATCCGAGCGCACAGGCCACGGCCGCCGCGCAGCCCCAGCTGTCGACGCCGGCTGCATCGACCAGCCAGATCACCGCGGCCAACCTGACCGCGACGGCCGCTACGGCGGCCGCTGTGCCGCTTCATGGGCTTGCGGTCGAGATCGCAGCCTCCGCGCTCAACGGCAAGAGCCGCTTCGAGATCCGACTGGATCCGGCCGAGCTCGGCCGCATCGACGTCCGCATCGACGTCGACCGCAATGGCCAGGTGACCTCGCATCTGCGGGTCGAGAAGCCGGAGACGCTGGCGATGCTGCAGCAGACGGCGCCGCAGCTCCAGCAGGCGCTGCAGGACGCCGGCCTCAAGAGCAACAACAGCGGATTGCAGTTCTCGCTGCGCGACCAGAACTCGTCCGGCCAGAATGGCGGCGATTATCAACAGAATGGCAACGCACAACGCCTGATCGTGACCGAGGACGAAAACGTCCCGGTCCAGCTCGCCGGACGGTCCTATGGACGGATGTTCGGCGCGCAAGGCGGCGTGGATATCAGGGTTTAACAGGAGGCTTCCATGGCAATCGGCGACGCGATCACGTCAAGCCCGCCAGTCTCGGGCACGACCAACACCAATTCGTCAACCGGCAACAACAGCCTCGGCTCGAGCACAGGCTCGACGATTGCCGGTAATTTCCAGACCTTCCTGACGCTGCTGACGACGCAGCTGCAGAACCAGAATCCGTTGGATCCGCTGGACACCAATCAGTTCACCCAGCAGCTCGTGCAGTTTGCCGGCGTCGAGCAGCAGCTCAAGACCAACGACCAGCTCGCATCGCTGCTCACGATGCAGCAGGCGACGCAGGCGACCCAGGCGCTGGCCTTCGTCGGCAAGACCGCCGTGGTCAGCGGCTCCACGACGACCATGGCCAGCGGAAAGGCGAGTTGGGACCTCAGCATCCCCAAGGACTGCAACCTCACCGTCAACATCACCAACAGCGTTGGCCAGACCGTCTTCACCGGCAAATATACCGCCAGCGCCGGCAACAATCAGACCTACAACTGGAACGGCCAGGGCAATGACGGCACCCAATGGCCGGACGGGCAGTACAAGATCACGACGGTCGCGACCGATGTGACCAATGGCAGTCCGGTGGCGATCTCGACCCAGGTCCAGGGCACCGTGTCCTCGGTCGACCTGACCCAGCAGCCGCCGTTGCTGACGATCGGCGGCCAGACCTACACGGTGAACCAGATCCAGCGGATCGTGAGCTAGCTCCCACCCCATCTGAACCGATCCCGGCTGGACTTGAACAAGCTCAGCCGCCGCGGCGACCTGTCAGCGTAAGCGCCGGAAATTCTTAACCAATCATTCACCACGATTCCGCTCCCGGGGCGCAGCGCCACCGGAAGTGGCGGCGTTCGCGCGCAACGCCGGATTCGCGCCCTCGGCTTAGGCAAATTTTAAGCGAGGCGGCGTAGGGTCTTACCGTGAGTTCAGTGGTTAAGAGTTTGTGAGTACGCCATGACAGAACCCCATCGCCCGAGGGTGAAATACGTCATCGGGCCTGACGGCAGCCCACTCACCATCGCGGATTTGCCTGCTCCAGGCACCAAGAGGTGGGTCATTCGCCGGAAGGCTGAAGTCGTTGCCGCCGTTCGCGGCGGCTTGCTGTCCCTCGAGGAAGCGTGCAGCCGCTACACCCTGACCGTCGACGAATTCCTGTCGTGGCAGTTCTCGATCGACCAGCACGGTCTCGCCGGCCTGCGCACCACCCGAATTCAGCAATATCGCCAATAGATCGTTGCCGACGCGACGGGATTTCTTCGAAAATCGGCTTGGCCCTGCCAAGCCGATTTTTTGCATGTCTACACTTTGTTAGGACCCTTTAACCACCGTTAACCATATCGAAACCTTCCCATAGGCAATAATTGCCCAGTGGTTCGATTCAACCTCCGCGCCCCGTCCCGCGAATGGCGGGGCAGCGGCTGACATCGGATCGCCACCTGGAATGCGGGTGCTGGTGAAGGTTAAGGATTGAATTTCGCGATCTATGCAACCGGCCGTAAAGGCCCGCGAAGCTCAAATCACCTTTCAGCGGCCACCCGTCGAATGCCGAACTATGGGGCAGTTGCTTGCAAGGTCTCTTGGACTTCCTGAAGGGTTTGGGCGCCGCGCGGCTCACCGCCATGATCGCAGTCACCGCTGCCTTAATCGGCTTCTTCGGCTTCGTCATCATGCGCGTGACCGCGCCGCAGATGACCACCCTCTTCACCGACCTGACGATGGAAGACTCCTCCAGCATCATCAAGGATCTGGAGCGGCAGGGCATTCCCTTCGAGATGCGCAATGAAGGCAGCGTGATCCTGGTGCCCAAGGACAAGGTGACCCGGCTGCGCATGAAGCTCGCCGAGGGCGGCCTGCCCAAGGGCGGCGGCGTCGGCTACGAGATCTTCGACAAGTCGGACGCGCTGGGCACCACGAGCTTCGTCCAGAACATCAACCATCTCCGCGCGCTCGAGGGCGAGCTCGCCCGCACCATCCGCGCCATCGACCGTGTCCAGGCGGCGCGCGTCCATCTCGTCCTGCCGGAGCGGCCGCTGTTCTCGCGCGAGACTCCGGAGCCGTCCGCCTCGATCGTCGTGCGCGTGCGCGGCACCCTCGAGCCGGCGCAGATCCGCGCCATCCGCCACCTCGTCGCCTCCGCCGTCAACGGCCTGAAGCCACAGCGGGTGTCGATCGTCGACGAGGCCGGCCAGCTGCTTGCCGACGGCACCCAGACCGACATCGACCAGCAGGTCGGCGACGAGCGCCGCAACGCCTTCGAGAAGCGGATGCGCAAGCAGGTCGAGGACATCGTCTCCTCGGTGGTCGGAGCGGGCCGCGCCCGCGTCCAGCTGTCCGCCGACTTCGACTACAACCGCATCACGCAGACCTCCGACCGCTACGATCCGGAAGGCCGCGTGCTGCGCTCGAGCCAGACCCGCGAAGAGCAGTCGGCGACCAACGAGAACAACGGCCAGGTCACGGTCAACAACGAGCTGCCGGGCAACCAGCAGAACGCGCCGCCGCAACAGCCGCGGGACCAGAGCAAGAAGACCGAAGAGACCAACAATTACGAGATCTCCCGGACCACCAAGACCGAAGTCACCGAGGCCGGACGGGTCAACCGCATCTCGGTCGCGGTTCTGGTCGACGGCGCCTACTCGAAGAACGAAAAGGGCGAGCTGGTCTATCAAGAGCGCAGCAAGGACGAGCTCGACCGCATCGCCGCACTGGTCCGCTCCGCCATCGGCTTCGACCAGAAGCGCGGCGACCAGGTCGAGGTGGTCAACCTGAAATTCGCCGACGCTCCCACCGTGCCGCAGATCAACGAGCCCACCGGCTTCCTCGGCATGCTCCACTTCACCAAGGATGACGTCATGTACGTCATCGAGCTCGCGGTGATGATGCTGCTCGGCATCGTGGTCGTGTTCATGGTGGTGCGGCCGCTGGTGAAGAAGATCATCGCCAGCGAGGAGATCGCCGCCCCGGGCGGCGGCCTGCCGGCCCTCACCGACGAAACCATCCAGGCAGCCGCTCACGCCCAGCAGACCGCCAACATGATCGACGTCGCCCAGGTCCAGGGCCAGGTCCACGCTCAGTCCGTCCACCGGGTGGGCGAGCTGGCCGACCGCAACCCGGGCGAAGCCGCCGCCATCATCCGCCAGTGGCTCGCCGAGCCGCAGAGCTGACCCAATCGACGTGAACCGCCTGAACTGAAAAGAACGTAGACGCCATGTCGCTGCCGCAGACCCAGAACGCCAACGCCAACAACAACGACATTTCCACGGTCATCGCGACCTTGGCGAGCCGCCAGGCGCAGCGCGAGAAGACCGAGCCCTTGAGCGGCCCGCGGCGCGCCGCCGTGATGATGCTCGCGCTCGGCGAGCAGTATGGCGGCAAGATCTGGCAGCAGCTCGATGACGACGAGGTGCGCGAACTGTCGCTGGCGATGTCGACGCTGGGAACCATCGAAGCCGACGTGGTCGAGGACCTGATGCTCGAATTCGTCTCGCGCATGTCGGCCTCCGGCGCGCTGATGGGCAATTTCGACGCCACCGAGCGCCTGCTGCAGCAATACCTGCCGCCGGAACGCGTCAACGGCATCATGGACGAGATCCGCGGCCCCGCCGGCCGCAACATGTGGGAGAAGCTCTCCAACGTCCAGGAAGAGGTGCTCGCCAACTACCTCAAGAACGAATATCCGCAGACCATCGCGGTCGTGCTGTCCAAGCTGAAGCCGGAGCATGCTGCCCGCGTGCTCGCGATCCTGCCCGAGGACATGGCGCTCGACGTCATCGGCCGCATGCTGCGCATGGAAGCGGTGCAGAAGGAGGTCATCGAGCGCGTCGAGCAGACCCTGCGCGTCGAGTTCATGTCGAACCTGTCGCAGACCCGCCGCCGCGACGCCCACGAGGTGATGGCCGAAATCTTCAACAATTTCGACCGCCAGACCGAGACCCGCTTCATCACCTCGCTGGAGGAAGAGAACCGCGAGTCGGCCGAGCGCATCAAGGCGCTGATGTTCACCTTCGACGACCTGATCAAGCTCGATTCCGCTTCGGCGCAGACCCTGCTGCGCAATGTCGACAAGGACAAGCTCGGCGTGGCGCTCAAGAGCGCCAACGAGGAGGTCCGCAACTTCTTCTTCGGCAACATGTCGTCGCGCGCCGCCAAGATGCTGCAGGACGACATGGCCGCCATGGGGCCGGTGCGGCTGCGCGACGTCGACGAGGCGCAGGCCCTGCTCGTCAATCTCGCCAAGGACCTCGCCGCAAAGGGCGAGATCATGCTCAGCAAGAACCGCGCCGACGACGAACTGGTGTATTGATGGCTCAGCCTGCGAAATTCCTGTTCGATACCGACTTCGCCGCGCCGGAGAAGACGACGCGGGAGCGTGCAGCCACGTCCGCGGAAATCGCACAGAAGGTCGCGGCCGCCGAAGCCGCCGCCTATCGCAACGGCTACGAGGCGGCACAGCGCGAAGCCAAGGTCGAGGCCGACCGCCGCGTCGCCTCGGCGCTGGAGCAGATCAACATCCAATTGCAGGGCATCTCCGCCCGCTTCGAAGGCATCGAGCAGCGGATGGAAACCGAGGCCGTCGATGTCGCGGTCGCCGTCGCCCGCAAGCTGTGCGCGGCGCTGGTCGAGGCGGAGCCGCTCGGCGAGATCATTGGACTCGTGCACGACTGCTTCGCGCATCTGGTTGCCACGCCGCACCTCGTGCTGCGCATCAACGAGACGCTGTACGAGCTCGCCCGCGAGAAGATCGAGAAGCTCGCCAAGCAGAGCGGCTTCGAGGGGCGCCTCGTGATCCTCGCCGAGCCGGAGATCGCGACCGGCGACTGCCGTATCGAATGGGCCGATGGCGGCGTCGTGCTGGAGCGCGCTGCGATCGACGCCAAGATCAACGAGCTGGTCGGACGCTACATGGCGTCCAAGAAGAACTAGGCCGCTGTGGTGGCCGAGGGAGTTAAGTCATGAGCGACAACGAGATCCCGCTTCCCGACCTCAATGCGGCGGACGCGCCTCCGCTGGGCGGGGACGTCGGCTACAACGAGGAAGAGCATGCCGCGCGCATCGCGGCCGACCTCGAGGCGGTGTTCGACGTCCCGGTTCAGGTCTCGGCCGTGCTCGGCCGCTCCAAGATGGATGTCGGCGAGCTCCTGAAGCTCGGGCCCGGCACCGTGCTCGAGCTCGACCGCAAGGTCGGCGAGGCGATCGACATCTACGTCAACAACCGGCTCGTGGCACGCGGCGAGGTGGTTCTGGTCGAAGACAAGCTCGGCGTGACGATGACCGAAATCATCAAGTCCGACCGCAACTGACAGACATGACCTGCGTGCCGATCGAGAGCGGCACGACCGAATAGGAGACCAACATGCGGCTTCTCATCGTCGGAACGCTGAAGGGCCAGCTGACGACGGCCACCAAGATCGCCATGGAGAACGGCGCCACCGTCACCCATGCCGAGGACAACGAGCAGGCGATGCGGGTGCTGCGCGGCGGCAAGGGCGCCGACCTGCTCCTCGTCGACGTCGCGCTCGACATCCGCGACCTGGTGATGCGGCTCGATGCAGAGCACATCCACGTGCCGATCGTCGCCTGCGGCATCACCAGCGATGCACGCGCCGCGGTCGCCGCCATCCATGCCGGCGCCAAGGAATACATTCCGCTGCCGCCGGATCCCGAACTGATCGCCGCCGTGCTCGCCGCCGTCGCCAATGACAGCCGCGACCTCGTCTATCGCGACGAGGCGATGGCGAAGGTGATCAAGCTCGCCCAGCAGATCGCCGGCTCCGATGCCTCGGTGATGATCACCGGCGAGTCCGGCACCGGCAAGGAGGTGCTGGCGCGCTACGTCCACACCCGCTCGGCCCGCGCCAAGCGTCCCTTCATCTCGATCAACTGCGCCGCAATCCCTGAGCACCTCCTGGAGTCCGAGCTGTTCGGCCATGAGAAGGGCGCCTTCACCGGGGCCGTCGCCCGCCGCATCGGCAAGTTCGAGGAGGCCAATGGCGGCACGCTCCTGCTGGACGAAATCTCGGAAATGGACGTGCGGCTGCAGTCGAAGCTCTTGCGCGCCATCCAGGAGCGCGTGATCGACCGCGTCGGCGGCACCCGCCCCGTCCCCGTCGACATCCGCATCATCGCGACCTCCAACCGCAACCTGGCCGACGCCGTGCGCGAGGGCTCGTTCCGCGAGGACCTCTTGTTCCGGCTCAACGTCGTGAACCTGAAGATCCCTCCCCTGCGCGAGCGCCCCGCCGACATTCTCGAGCTGGCGCAGCATTTCGCGCGCAAATATTCCGAGGCCAATGCCGTACCGCTGCGGCCGATCTCGGCGGAGGCCAAGCGCATCCTCACCACCAACCGCTGGCCGGGCAACGTGCGCGAGCTGGAGAACACGATGCATCGCGCGGTGCTGATGGCGCAGGGCGACGAGATCGGGCCGGATGCCATCCTCACGCCCGACGGCACCCGCCTCGACATCGGCAAGACCCAACCCGCCGTAGCGCATGCTACGATGGCGGCGGAGCAGGTCACGCGCGCCTTGGTCGGCCGCACGGTCGCCGATGTCGAACGTGACCTGATCCTGGAGACCCTGAAGCACTGCCTGGGCAATCGGACACATGCGGCCAATATCTTGGGCATCTCGATCCGCACGTTGCGCAACAAGCTCAACGAATATGCCGACGGCGGCGTGCCGATCCCGCCGCCGGGCTCCGGCGATACGCCGCGCATGCCGAGCCCCGTATAATCTGCCCATCCGGTTCGTTCTCGGCGGCGCGCTGGCCCTCGGCGCGCCGCTTGCCGTTTCGCCGGCTGATGCCGCAACGCGCGGCGTGCTGTCAGGCTGCTGGGAGCAGACGTCGCACGCGCCGCTCGTCAATCCGTCGTCGGGTCAGGAATGGGGCGCCCGGAGCTGGTGCTTCGCAGGCAAGGGCAAGCTGATCTCGCGAACGGTTGCCTGTGGCAGGGAGGGCTGCGACGGCTGGGACAATGAACGCAGCTATCGCTGGCGGCCGCCCACCCTGTCGCTATCCGATGTCGAGACGTCGCCGGATGGCGAACACATCAAAGTGTGGCGCCGCTGCCGCGTGCAGTTTCTGACCGACGATTGGATGCAGCTACAGGACTGTGAACAGTCCCCGGATCCGTGGGTTCGCGAGAATACGCCGGCGCGTCGTCGCCGGGCACAGCCTCACGAATAGTTCGGCGCCTCGGGATTGCGGAAGATGTGAATGGGATCGCCGGGCGTGAACTCGCGTTGCGTCAGCACGGCATAGGCATAGAGCGCGAGATACAGGATCGCGGCCGTGCCGATCAGATAGAGCGCCCAGGTTCCGATCCGTTTCATCAGCTCCGCCGCAAACACCGCCTCAAGGCCGCGGTGCTTTTACGGCGTCCAGCTTCGGGACGCCACCCTGCGGCCAACCGCCGCTCACCGCCTATGGCTCGTCCTGCGGATCAGGCCCGCCGAGGGGGGCGAGCCGGGCCACGTCCTCGTCGCGGTCGACGTGCACATAGCCGCCATGCCAATATGCCAGGGCTGCCGCTTGCGGCGCCACCTCGACATGCACCACGCGGCCGATCACGATGCCATGAGAGTGCCGCTCGATGATCTCCTCGACCTCGCAGTCCAGCGCGGCGAGTGCCCCGACCAGGAGCGGCACGCCGGTCACGTGCTTGCGCCACTCCGCGCCGGCGAACCGCTCGGCGCCTCTGAGACCGCCTTTACCCGAGAACCGCTCGGCCACGCCGATCTGGTCCGCGGCGAGCAGATTGGCGCCGAAAACACGCTCCCGCTGCAGGATCGGCCAAGACGAGGCGTTCCGATTGAGGCTCACGATCACGGACGCCGGCTCGATGGAGAGCGATGACAGCGAACTCACCGTCATGCCGGTGACCTCATCGCCGCGCCCGACGGTGATCACGCTCACGCCCCCGACCAGCTGGCGCATCGCGGAGCGGAAATCGGGCTGAAGCGCGGTGGCGTCGGGCATGAGGCGGACGATGGAGTTCATTGCGATATTCTCTCCTAACCCGCCGCGCCCGGTCCAAGCAACTGGCCCAGGATCGAGCCTTCCTGCGCCGCAAGCTCCGCAGAGCCACGCTGGCGCGGGCGCGGCAGATCGACCATGATATCCTCGGCGATCCGGCCATTCTCGATGACCAGAACCCGGTCGGCCAGGGCCACGGCTTCCGCCACGTCATGGGTGACCAGGATTGCGGTGAAGGTTTGATCGGCCCAGACCCGCTCCAGCAGCCGCTGCATCGCGATCCGCGTCAGCGCATCGAGGGCGCCGAGCGGCTCGTCGAACGCCAGCAGGCGCGGACCGCTGACGAGCGCGCGCGCCAGCGCGACGCGCTGCTTCTGGCCGCCGGACAGCACCGCCGGCCATTGGTCGCGCTTGTCGGCGAGACCCACTTCCTCCAGCGCCTGCCGCGCGCGCTCATGGGCGCCGGCGGCCTTGCGCTCGCGGCCGAGGCCGACCTCGACATTGCCGAGCACCCGCGCCCACGGCAGCAGCCGCGGTTCCTGGAACATGACGCGGACGTCCTCGGGCCGCGCCGCGGCTTCACCGAAGCTGATGCTGCCCGACGTCGGCTTGTCCAGACCTGCGATCAGGCGGAGCAGCGTGCTCTTGCCGCAGCCACTCTGACCGACGATCGCCACGAACTGACCGCCCGGAATCTCGAGATCGATGCCGCGCAGCACCTCGTTGTCGCCGAACGCCTTGCGAAGGTCGCGGATCACCAGCGGCAGGCCGCGCGTCGCGGGTTTGGCCGGGGTCACGCCGGCCTTCCTCGCGTGGCGGAAGGCCTCGGCATGCCCGATCACGTCAGTGCCGTCGATCGCCTCGACGCCGGACACGGAAATTCGGAGCGCTTGCTGCATTTACGAACCTCAATGTTTGCTGAAGGCCGGATGCCAGGACAGCGTCATCCGTTCCAGCACCCGCGAAGCGCTGTCGGCGACCTTGCCCAGCAGGGCGTAGATCAGGATGGAAAGCACGACGACGTCGATCTGCATGAACTCGCGCGCCTGCATCGCCATGTAGCCGAGCCCCGAGGACGCCGCGATCGTCTCGGCGACAATCAAGGTGAGCCACATGATGCCGAGCGCGAAGCGCAGACCGACGAAGATCGACGGCAACGCACCGGGGAAGATCACGCGGCGAAACAGTTCGCCGTCGGTCATGCCGTAGACGCGGCCCATTTCAATGAGTTGCGGATCGACGGTGCGAATCCCGTGCAGCGTGTTGAGGTAGACGGGGAAGAACACGCCGAGGGCCACCAGGAACAGTTTTGCGCTCTCGTCGATGCCGAACCACAGGATGACCAGCGGGATCAGCGCCAGATGTGGCACGTTGCGCACCATCTGCAGCGTGGTGTCCGTCAGCTTCGCCGACAGCTGCGACAGGCCATTGGCGAGCCCGAAGGCGAAGCCGATGCCGCCACCGATCAAGAAGCCGATCGAGGCGCGCCAGAAGCTGACCCAGATGTTACGGCCGAGTTCGCCTGATAGCAGCAGCTTCCATCCGGCGCGTGCGACGTCGGTCGGCGCCGGCAGTACCCGCGGCGACACCAGGCCGGCGACCGAGGCCGCCTGCCAGATCATGATGATCGCGAGCGGCACCAGCCAGGGGATCAGCGCATCCGCGCGCGGCACCACGAGCTTGCCGACCTTGGGAAGACTTTCGATCAGGCTCATGACTGCGAGGCTCTCTGCAACGGACGATGCTCGTTGGCGATGGTCTCACCGAATGGGCCGGTGTTGGTGCGCAGTTTGGTCACGTTGCCGGCCTGCTCGGACACGTTCAGCCCAAGCTTGGGAAACACCAGCTCGGCGAAGCGGTAGGCTTCTTCGAGATGCGGGTAGCCGGACAGGATGAAGGTGTCGATGCCGAGCTCCTGGTACTCGCGGATGCGCGCCGCGACCGTATCGGGATCGCCGACCAGCGCGGTGCCGGCGCCGCCGCGGACGAGGCCCACGCCGGCCCACAGGTTCGGGCTGATCTCGAGCTTGTCGCGCCGGCCGCCGTGCAGCTGCGACATGCGCTGCTGGCCGACCGAATCCATCCGCGCAAAAATCTTCTGTGCCGAGGCGATGGTGTCGTCGGTGACGTGCTTGATGAGGTCGTCGGCGGCGACCCACGCCTCCGCGTTGGTCTCGCGCACGATCACATGCAGGCGGATGCCGAACGACAGCCTGCGGCCACGGCTGTCGGCGACTGCTCTCACATTGGCGATCTTCGCCGCGACATCTGCCGGCGGCTCGCCCCAGGTAAGATACTTCTCGACCGTATCGACGGCGACGTCGATGCCGGCATCCGACGAGCCTCCAAAGAACAGCGGCGGGCGTGGCGACTGCACCGGTGGGAACAGCAGCCGGCCATCCTCGACCTTGATGTGCTTGCCGGCGAAGTTGACGGATTCGCCTTCGAGCAGCGCGTTGTAGACGGTGAGAAACTCGCGGGTGACCTCGTAGCGCTCCTCATGCGACAGGAAGATGCCGTCGCCCTTGTTCTCGACCGGATCGCCGCCGGTGACGACGTTGACCAGCAGGCGACCGTTGGTGACGCGGTCGAGCGTCGCGGTCATGCGCGCGGCCACGGCCGGCGATTGCAGACCCGGACGCACCGCGACGAGATACCGCAGCTTCTCGGTGAATGGCGCCACGGCCGACGCCACGATCCAGGAATCCTCGCAGCTGCGTCCCGTCGGGATCAGCACGCCGTAATAGCCGAGCTGATCGGCGGCCTGCGCCACCTGGCGCAGATAGTTGAAGTTGACCTCGCGGCCGCCTTGCGAGGTGCCGAGATAGCGGCCGTCGCCATGGGTCGGCAGGAACCAAAGCACATTGGGCTTCGACGAAGCGTTGCTCATGTCGTTCTCTTTCGGATTTGAGTGGCGGGACAGCCGTCAGGTGGACGGCGTCCATTTCCAGACGATGTCGGCGACGTTGACGGCTTTGAGAATGAGGCCGACACGGGCGAAGCGGTCGGCGACGGCCTGCTGGCTCTTGATCACTTCGTCGTCGATCGGCACGACGCTATAGACCGAGCGGTCGACGAAGCGCTTGACCGCCTCAAGATCGACGCCGGTGGCCTCGGCCTGCGCCTTGGCGACCTCCTCGTGATGGCTGTTGGCCCACACGCCTTCGGCGGCGAAAGCCGCGTTCAGCCTGGCGACGACGGCCGGATACTTTTCGACGAAGTCGGAGCCGACGATGTAGAATGAGTTCGGCTTGTGGACATCCTTGTCCCACACGATCACGCGCGCATTCTCCTTGAGCTCGGCAAGCGCGAGATACGGATCCCAGATCGACCAGGCATCGACCGAGCCTTTGACGAAGGCGGCGGTGGCATCGGCGGGCGCGAGCGGCGCCGGCGTGATGTCGGTCCAGGACAGGCCCGCCTTCTCCAGCGCGGCGACCAGGAGATTGTGCGCGCTCGAGCCCTTGCCGAAGGCGACGCGCTTGCCTTTGAGATCGGCGAGCGACTTGATCGGCGAGTCCTTGGGCACGATGATCGCCTGGCTGCTGCCGTTCTGCTTGACGGCCGCCGCGTAGCGGATCTTGGCACCGGCGGCCTGCGCGAAGATCGGCGGCGCGTCGCCGACATAGCCGAAATCGACGCTGCCGACATTGATGGCCTCCAGCAGCGGCGGGCCGAACTGGAAGTCGACCCAGACGATGTCGATGCCGACGGGCTTGAACGTATCCTCGATGGTGCGGCGCGCCTTCACCGCCGGGAAGAAGCCGCCCTTCTGGGTGCCGATGCGGATCTCCTTCGGCTTGTCCTCGGCGCGCAGCGGCGCCGCTGAGGCCATCACCGCAGCCGATGCCAACGACAATTTCAGAAAATCACGACGCTTCATTGCCCTCTCCGACCAAGACTGCATCCGCATTGATGCGATGCACGGAATGATGGTGGCAGGCGCAACGCGTGTCGAGCGTCCCGGAAAAATAGCGATGCGGGTCCTATCGGCTTACGGCCGGAGGGGATGTTCGTATCGAGACCGCGGCGCAGAGCAGCGAGAATTTCTCGCAAGCAAAGCTGCGATCACGCGTCTTCACAGCCCGTCAACCAAGAGCTCAGTGGGGACCGGCGCGACTCCGCTCTGGCGGTGCGCCGGTGTGCGCGGGGTTCCGCCCGCTTGATCCAGGTCAACGCCGGTTTCCGGAGCCTTCTTAAACATAAGATCAGGCGCGGCCCGGATGCCGCAATCCCTCCTGAACTGAACCTCCCCTAGCAGAGAATTCTCTCATGTCGCTCGTTGGCGGCGATGCGAACGCGCGTGCGCGTCGCAGACGCATGGAAATTGTTGCCTTCCTGTTTCTCACCGCTGTGCTGATGCCCGCGCTCGCGGTCGCCACCGTCGGCTCCTACGGGCTCACGGTCTGGGTTTACCAGATGATGGCCGGGCCACCCGGGCCGCCCGCGGCGCACTGATCGGAAGGACCCCGCCATGCTCTCACACCGCACCTCCCTCGACCGCCGTGCTCTGATCACCGGCCGAGTCCTCACCGCCGATCCCGTCGTCGCACCGGCCAAGGGCGAGATCGCCAGCATCATCGTGCAGACCCGGCCCGAGCAGCTCGACCGCGTCGAAGCCGACATCCTCGCGCTGTCCGGCTGCGAGATTCACGGCCGCGACGCACGCGGCAAGCTGATCGTCGTCGTCGATGCGCCCGATGCCGGCGCGCTCGGCGCCACCATGAACCGGATCGGCCTGCTGCCGCACGTGCACTCCGCCTGCCTCGTCTTCCACGCCATCGACGCCGGCTAATCACACGAGACACCAATGACCGACATGAAGATCGATCGTCGCCAGATGCTGAAGCTGGAAGCCGCCGCGATTGCCGCGGCCGCCGCCGGCATGCCCGGCAGCTCGCTTGCGGCGAACCTCGTCACCGAGCGCGAAGCCAGCGAGCTGAAATGGGACAAGGCCGCCTGCCGCTTCTGCGGCACCGGCTGCAGCGTGATGGTCGCGACCAAGGACAACCGCGTCGTCGCCACCCATGGCGACATCAAGGCCGAGGTCAATCGCGGCCTCAACTGCGTCAAGGGCTACTTCCTCTCGAAGATCATGTACGGCCATGACCGCCTGACGCATCCGATGCTGCGCAAGACGAACGGCAAGTACGACAAGAACGGCGAGTTCACCCCCGTCTCCTGGGACGAAGCGTTCGACGTCATGGCCGCGAAGTACAAAGACGCGCTGAAGAAGCGCGGTCCCTCCGGCGTCGGCATGTTCGGCTCGGGACAGTGGACGATCTGGGAAGGCTACGCTGCGTCAAAGCTGTTCAAGGCCGGCTTCCGCTCCAACAACATCGATCCGAATGCGCGGCACTGCATGGCCTCGGCCGTCGCCGGCATGATGCGCACCTTCGGCATCGACGAGCCGGCCGGCTGCTACGACGACATCGAGGCGACGGATGCGTTCGTGCTGTGGGGCTCCAACATGGCGGAGATGCATCCGATCCTGTGGAGCCGCGTCACCGACCGGCGCCTGTCGGCGCCGCATGTCAAGGTCGCTGTGCTCTCGACCTTCGAGCATCGCTCGTTCGACCTCGCCGACATCGGCATGGTGTTCAAGCCGCAGACCGATCTCTATCTCCTCAACGCGATCGCCAACCACATCATCAAGACCGGCCGCGTCAACAAGGAGTTCGTCCAGGCGCATACGGTGTTCAAGAAGGGCCAGACCGACATCGGCTACGGCCTGCGCCCGGAGCATCCGCTGCAGAAGAAGGCCACCGGCGCAGCCAAGGCCAACGACGCCACCGACATCTCGTTCGACGAGTATGCCAAGTTCGTCTCCGACTATACGCTGGAGAAGGCCGCCGAGATGTCCGGCGTGCCGCTGAATCGGCTCGAGGCGCTGGCCGAGCTCTATGCCGATCCGAAGACCAAGGTGGTCTCGTTCTGGACCATGGGCTTCAACCAGCACACCCGCGGTGTCTGGTGCAACAACCTCGTCTACAACATCCATCTCCTGACCGGGAAGATCAGCGAGCCCGGCAACAGCCCGTTCTCGCTGACCGGCCAGCCCTCGGCCTGCGGCACCGCGCGCGAGGTCGGCACCTTCTCGCACCGCCTGCCCGCCGACATGGTCGTCACCAACAAGGAGCACCGCACCAAGGCCGAGCACATCTGGCAGTTGCCGGAAGGCACGATCCCCGACAAGCCGGGCTATCACGCCGTGCTGCAGAGCCGGATGCTGAAGGACGGCCTGCTGAACGCCTATTGGGTGCAGGTCAACAACAACCTGCAGGCCGGCCCCAACGCGAACGAAGAGACCTATCCGGGCTTCCGCAATCCGGACAATTTCATCGTTGTCTCCGACGCCTATCCGTCGGTCACCGCGCTCGCCGCCGATCTCATTTTGCCGACGGCCATGTGGGTGGAAAAGGAAGGCGCCTATGGCAATGCCGAGCGCCGCACCCAGTTCTGGCACCAGCTCGTGTCGGCACCGGGCGAGGCACGCTCGGATCTCTGGCAGTTGATGGAGTTCTCCAAGCGCTTCAAGATCGAGGAGGTCTGGCCTGAGGAGCTGATCGCCAAGAAGCCCGACGTGCGCGGCAAGACGCTGTTCGACGTGCTCTACAGGAACGGCCAGGTCGACAAGTTTCCGCTCGACCAGATCGAGCCGGGCTATGCCAACGACGAGTCCAAGGCGTTCGGCTTCTACGTCCACAAGGGCCTGTTCGAGGAATACGCCTCGTTCGGCCGCGGCCATGGCCATGACCTGGCGCCGTTCGAGGCCTATCACCGGGAGCGCGGCCTGCGCTGGCCGGTGGTCGACGGCAAGGAGACGCGCTGGCGGTTTCGCGAGGGCTCTGATCCTTACGTCAAGGCCGGCACCGGCGTGCAGTTCTACGGCTTCCCCGACGGCAAGGCGCGCATCTTCGCTTTGCCCTACGAGCCGCCGGCGGAATCGCCCGACAAGGACTATCCGTTCTGGCTGTCGACGGGACGCGTGGTCGAGCATTGGCATTCCGGCACGATGACGCGCCGCGTGCCCGAGCTCTACAAGGCGTTCCCCGAAGCCGTCTGCTTCATGCATCCGGACGATGCCGAGGCCGCGAACTTGAGGCGCGGTGACGAGGTCAAGGTCGCCTCGCGCCGCGGCTTCATCCGCGCCCGCGTCGAGACCCGCGGCCGCGACAAGCCGCCGCGCGGCCTCGTCTTCGTGCCGTGGTTCGACGAGTCGAAGCTGATCAACAAGGTGACGCTCGACGCCACCGATCCGATCTCGCTGCAGACCGACTACAAGAAATGCGCCGTGCGCATCGAGCGGGTGTGACCATCATGATGAGAAAAATCGCTGTCATGCTGATCGCGGCCAGCGTTGCGGCCGGATCGAGCGCCCTGCTCGCCCAGAGCGTCTCGTCCTCGCTGCGCGGTCCTGCGCCGCTCAACGACGAGGGTCCTGCGCCGCCGATGCAGCCGATGAAGAACACCGCCGAGAAGGAGGTGCGCAACTATCCGGAGCAGCCACCGGTGATTCCGCATGCCATCGACGGCTATCAGGTCGACATGCAGGGCAACAAATGCCTGTCCTGCCACGCCCGGGCGCGCACGGCGGAGTCGAAGGCGCCGATGCTGTCGATCACCCACTTCATGGATCGCGACGGCCAGTTCCTGGCGTCGGTGTCGCCGCGGCGCTACTTCTGCACCCAGTGCCACGTGCCGCAGAACGTCGCCAATCCGCCTGTCAGCAACGACTTCGTCGACATCGACACGCTGCTGGCGCACGACAGGCCGGGTGGCAAGCGATGAGCAGCGCCGACATCCCGGAGGGCGCCAAAGCGCCCGTCCCCGAAAAGCGGCTCGGCCTTGCCGGCCGCGCCCGGCAGTTCATTCTCGACCTCATCGACGTCCTGCTGAAGCCGAGCTCCGTGTTCGGGCTCGGCGTGCTGGTGCTCGCCGGCTTCCTCGCCGGCGTCATCTTCTGGGGCGGCTTCAACACCGCGCTGGAGATCACCAACACCGAGAAGTTCTGTACCAGCTGTCACGAGATGCGCGACAACGTGTTCGCCGAGCTGAAATCGACCGTCCACTTCTCCAACCGCTCCGGCGTGCGCGCCAGCTGCCCGGACTGCCATGTGCCGCACAACTGGACCGACAAGATCGCGCGCAAGATGCAGGCCTCCAAGGAGGTCTGGGGCCATCTGTTCGGCTCGATCGACACCCGCGAGAAGTTCACCGACCGAAGGCTGGAACTGGCGCTGCACGAATGGGCGCGCTTCAAGGCGAACGACTCGCTCGAATGCCGCAACTGCCACAGCGCGCAGTCGATGGACATCACCAAGCAGTCGCCGCGCGCCGTCGAAGCCCACCAGCGCTTCCTCTTCACCGGCGATAAGACCTGCATCGACTGCCACAAGGGCATCGCGCATCACCTGCCCGACATGCGCGGCGTGCCGGGCTGGCAGTAGGCTTCCTCTGGAGGGGAACGAGCGGCCGCCGCAGGCACGCTGCGCCCCCTCCCCCGCTTGCGGGGGAGGGCTGGGGTGGGGGCGCCACACGGGCAGTCCCGCCGGAGCGTTCCCCCACCCGCATCGCATCTTCCGATGCGATGCGACCTCCCCCGCAAGCGGGGGAGGCGTGGACCCATTCACATCGAGCGCTTGATCTCTCCCCGTCAGCCCTTAGGTTCACGGAATGTCCCCGAGTCGCCGCGCGGCTCCATTTCGTTGAGCCATGACCACCTTCTCTCCGCATCAGGATTCCGCCCTCAAGGCCGTCGGCGACTGGCTGAAAGCCAAGCCGGGCAAGAACGGCACGCCGCAGGTGTTCCGGCTGTTCGGCTATGCCGGAACCGGCAAGACCACGCTGGCCCGCCACATCGCCGAAGACGTCAACGGCGAGGTCAAGTTCGCGGCCTTCACCGGCAAGGCGGCGCTGGTGATGCGCAGCAAGGGCTGCGACAATGCCTCCACCATCCACTCGCTGATCTATCGCGCGCAGGAGAGCGGCGAGGAGCAGCCGAACTTCGAATTGTGGGACGACGCGCCGGCGTCCAAGGCCAAGCTGATCATCATCGACGAATGCTCGATGGTCGACGCCGATCTTGGCCGTGATCTCCTGTCCTTCGACTGCCCGTTGCTGGTGCTCGGCGATCCCGCGCAGCTGCCGCCGGTCAAGGGCGGCGGCTTCTTCACCGAGAGCGAGCCCGACGTGATGCTCACCGAGGTGCATCGCCAGGCCAAGGACGATCCGATCGTGCGGATGTCGATGGACGTGCGCGAAGGCAACACGCTCGACATCGGCCGCTACGGCGAGAGCGAGGTGGTGGAGCGCCGCGAGCTCGATCCGTCGCGCGTGATGGAGGCCGACCAGGTGCTGGTCGGCCGCAACGCCACCCGCCGCGCCTACAACAACCGCTTTCGACAGCGACTCGACATCGAGGACGCCCTCCCCGTCGCCGGCGACAAGCTGGTCTGCCTGCGCAACAACCGCAAGAAGGGCCTGTTCAATGGCGGGCTATGGCGGGTGAAGTCGCGCGCGACCTCGAAATCCAAGATCGTGACGATGCGGGTCGCGCCCGACGAGGATCTCGGACGCAAGGTGACGAAAGTCTCGGTGCGCGGCGAATGCTTCGGCGGCGGCATCGAGGACATCCCGTGGGAGCAGCGCAAGCCTTACGACGAGTTCGACTACGGCTACGTGCTGACCGTGCACAAGTCGCAGGGCTCGCAATGGGACGACGTCGTGCTGTTCGACGAGAGCTTTGCCTTCCAGGAGAGCCGCGCCCGCTGGCTCTACACCGGAATCACACGGGCCGCGAAGCGGCTGTCGATCGTGGTGTAACGCCGGCTTTACCGCGCGAGACGATTTCGCTCGCCTCGCTGGTACCCACCTGCGGCCGGTTGATCCACGTCAACCTGACGCAGGGTCCTTGGCGGATAAAAATCGATTCACATCTCTGTTAAACCAACAGCAGGCAGCGGAATCGCATGGCAAAGTCCAAGACCACGAAAGCCAAGGCCTCCAATGGCCAACGCATGAAGCGCGCAGCCGCCACCGTGCACGCCCCGCGCCGGCAATCGGCTGCGGGGCTCGATCCGATCGCCCAGTCGCTGGTCGACGAACAGATGCAGGCTGCGCAGATCACCGGGCTGTCGGCGTTCGAGACCGTACTGAACGGACCGCCGGCGCTCGACGCCGACAGCGCACCGATCAGGGCCATGCTGGACGGCGCAGCACCCGACGATGCCAAGCTGATGAAGGCGCTGATCGAAGGCAAACAAACCAAGCGCGACAGGCGCCACACCTCCGACGAGCTCGCCGACAATTGGCGCCAGGGCGGCTACCCCTACAAATACCGGATGTATCGCAAGGACTACGAGGAGCAGAAATTCATCCTGCAGACCGAACTGCTGAAGCTGCAGAACTGGATGAAGGATGCGCGGCAACGCCTGGTGCTGCTGTTCGAGGGCCGCGATGCCGCCGGCAAGGGCGGCACCATCAAGCGCTTCATGGAGCATCTCAATCCGCGCGGCGCCCGCGTCGTGGCGCTGGACAAGCCGAGCGACGTCGAGCGCGGCCAATGGTACTTCCAGCGCTATGTCGAGCACCTGCCGACCGCCGGCGAGATCGTGCTGTTCGACCGCTCCTGGTACAACCGCGCCGGCGTCGAGCGCGTGATGGGATTCTGCTCGCAGGCCGAATATGACGAGTTCCTGCGCCAGGTGCCGGAGTTCGAGCGCAACCTCGTGCGCAGCGGCATGCACCTGATCAAGTTCTGGTTCTCGGTCAGCCGCGAGGAGCAGCGCCGCCGCTTCAAGGAGCGCGAGGCGCATCCGCTGAAGCAGTGGAAGCTGTCACCGATCGACACCGCCTCGCTCGACAAATGGGACGACTACACCCGCGCCAAGGAGGCGATGTTCTTCTCCACCGACACCGCCGACTGCCCGTGGACCGTGATCAAGTCCGACGACAAGAAGCGGGCGCGGCTGAACGCGATGCGCTGCGTGCTGCATTCGCTGCCCTATGCCGGGAAGGACGTCTCACGCATCGGCCAGGTCGACGATCTCATCGTCGGCCGCGCCAGCGTCATCCACGAGCGCGAGGAGCACGCCAACTGAGGCGACGCGCTCAGCGCCGATGACGTCGATGCGGCCCCACGCGATCGGCCGGAGGCATCGCTGCATTTGCATTCGGAAAGGCCGACGTGCCACGGCGGGCCAGTTCCGCCTGCGCCGCCGGCGTCAGCGCGCCGCCATTGAGCACGTCGCGTTCGGGATGCATGGCCGCATAGGCCGCCGGCTCGGAGAATTGAGCCGATGCCGCGGTGGCCGCCAGCGTCGACATCAGCAGAGCTGCCGCCAGGCTCCTGAATGCGATCATGATTGGTCTTCCCTGTTGCGCACCAGTTCACGCAGGCGATGATGTAGGCAGGCGAAAGCGGCATCCCAATCACGACCGCGCGAGCCGACGGCCGTTCGTGATCGCGCCATCGCTCAGACGTAGCACGGCAGCCGCTGTCCGGGCAGCAGATCATAGGGCGCCTTCCAGGCGACGCGTCATCGCCGCTGCGGCCGCCGATCATACGGGCGGAGATGAGCCGGCGGCGGAAACACGAGCACCGCGCCGGAGGCGCGCACCAGGCCCATTCGTCCCGCCGGCGTCAGTGCGCCGCCGTTGAGCACGTCGCGATCGGGATACATCGCCTGAAACGCCCCCGGCTCCTGCTCGCCGTAGAACCAACCCTGCGCCGATGCAGGCGCGGCAGTCGCCATCGACAGCAGCACGGCTGCCGCCTTCGATTTCCACATTGTCATGATTGTTCTCCAGGTTCTCAAGGGGCGGAGAGCGCGCACTCGATTGATCGATGCCCTGGTCAGGGCCCTGCCGGTCGAGGCGCGACCGCCTCTGTATTGACCATCGGATGGAGGAAATATTCGCGGCGTCCCGCCGCGCCGGCATCACGACCGCGACAATGGAATGACATCATGGTTCGAGGATCGGCGAAGCGTGATGGGATCGTGACCTGGCGGGTTGGACGTCGCGCGTCGCGCCGTCGACGATATCGACTATGGTGAATCTCGTAGCTGCCCACCCATGCATGAATCACTGCACCTTCCTCGCATGCGGCAGCGCCGTTCGGCCCGTCGGGCAAATCGGCCGGCGACGACAAAAGCTGTCAAGGTCTTCTGAAAAACATAAATCATTTCGCGCCGTGCCCAAATCAGGCTTATGATGCCTGCGTTTCGTTGCACGGCAGGGGACGTATCGCGATCGTCACGGACGTTGGCAGCGAAATGCGATGGATGCGGCATGTTGCAGCGGGCGAAGCGCCTGCCGACGAACGGCATGGCGCGGACGGCGAAAGCGTGTGGTCCTGGCCTCCCGACGCTGAGGCCAAGCTGGCGGTGATGATCCGCCGGCGACGGGGGCAAGACAGCCGGTCCCCGGGGAGAGCACGTATAAGCGCTAAAACCATCGCGCAGGGAGGGCCGGATCTGTCCGGCTGAACCTGTGGTACCTGCCGCCTGCATTTTTTCCGCAGGCGGGCCACGGGCCTCAGTCGAGGTCCGGCCTTCCCTGCGCCCTCCGCTTTCGGAGGGCCAATGAACCGGCATCCCTCGGGCAATTCGGGCCGCGAGAACAGATCACCATGCCTGGAACGCTCTCGCCACAACTCCCAGCGCCGTCCCGGCACCCATTGGGCGATAGCGCACGCCTCGCGCCACCCGCCTGTTCACGCAGTCGTGTCACGTCCCCCGTAACGCCGGCCGGGCACCGACGTATCTTGCAGCAGAGGCCGGACCGGGCCAGTGTTTCCGGCCGGCGAGACGAGACAAGCCCCCCTCACGAGGATCCGAAGATGCGCCTCACCCGCTCCCTTTTCGTCAAGACAGCCGTGCTCGGTGCGATGGCGGCCGGCATCCTGGCCTGGCAGCCGCTGCACGCCGCCGAGCAGGCCGTTGTGATCCCGCCGCCGGCCCAGGACCAGGCGGCCTCCGACGCGCTGGAAACCGCTGTCGTCGCCGGCGGCTGCTTCTGGGGCGTCCAGGGCGTCTACCAGCACACGGCCGGCGTGGTCAGCGCGGTGTCCGGCTATGCCGGCGGCACCAAGGCCACGGCCGATTACCGCACGGTCTCGAGCGGCACGACGGGCCACGCGGAATCGGTCCAGATCAAGTACGACCCGAAGAAGATCTCCTATGGCAAGATTCTGCAGATCTTCTTTTCGGTCGTGCACGATCCGACCCAGTTGAACCGACAGGGCCCGGACTCGGGACCGCAATATCGCTCGGCGATCTTCACCACCTCGGAGGCGCAGAGGAAGGTCGCGGAGGCCTATGTCGCCCAGCTCGAAAAGGCCAAGGTGTTCGGCAAGCCGATCGTCACCAAGATCGGCAAGCTCGACGCGTTCTATCCGGCCGAGGCCTATCATCAGGACTACCTGACGCTGCACCCGAGCCAGCCCTATATTGCCTATAACGACCTGCCGAAGATCGAGAATCTGAAGAAGATCTTCGCGGAGAACTATGTCGAGAAGCCGACGCTGGTCGGCGAGGCCAAGGCAACGAACTGAGGCGACGAACTAACTGGGTAACGAACTGAGGCGACGACCTGCGGCCGCGACCGAGGCCGATCAGCGCAATCACAGGGAGCGGACCAGTTCGGTCCGCCCGGAGGACAACGGGATGAGCGACACCAAGACGAGCGACAAGGTCATCAAGAGCGAGGCGGAATGGCGCGAGGAGCTGACGCCGATGCAGTACGCCGTGCTGCGCGAGAAGGCGACCGAGCGCCCGTTCTCGGGCGAATACGAGCATGAGCATCGCGCCGGGACCTATGTGTGCGCCGGCTGCGGCCAGACCCTGTTCGAGTCCGACGCCAAATTCGACTCCGGCTGCGGCTGGCCGAGCTTCACCCAGCCGGCGGCGGAGAGCCACATCGACGAGGAGACCGACCATACCCACGGCATGGTCCGCACCGAGGTGCTGTGCTCGAAATGCTCCGGCCATCTCGGCCATGTCTTTCCCGACGGCCCGGGGCCGACCGGCCTGCGCTATTGCATCAACTCGGCGGCCCTGAAGCTGAAGCCGCGGTGACGTCTCCATCGGCCTCGGTTCCGTCACGGACGGTAATCGGGGCCGCTGGGCTGGCGGCCGGCGCGGCGCCGGGGGCCAAAACCGGCCACTAGGGGCGAGATTTTAGCCGTGCAGATCGGGCTCTCCTGCATTCACAAGTTGTGGATCGATTAAACCATTGAAAAAATAGGATATTTCAGTAGGCCCCGAACGAGGCCGGATTTACGATGTGAGCGTGCAGGATTCGCATTTCTGCCAAATCGGCCTATATTAGAGACCGTAACTGACTATGCAGGGCCGGGCCGCCTGGAGCGGCAAATCCCGCCCTCCACCCCCGCAATCGCTGGCGTCATTGCCAAGCTGAATGTTTTGAAAGCTCGCGTCAGCGCTTCCAGCCGACAAGAAGAGGTCTCAGACCATGCGTCCACTGCGTCCGTTCAACTTCAACACCTCTGCCGAACTGTTTCCCGCCGCCATCCGCAAGAAGAAGCGGGCGGGCTTCGCCTACCGGCGGTTCGGCACCGCGGCTGAAGCCGTGCGCTTCGCCATGGAGGAGTTGCCTGCGGATTCGCTGAATGGCGCCTACCTGCAGGTCGAGGAAGCCCGCTTCGACCAGAACGGCATCCGCACCTTGTATGAGAGCGAGGCGTTTCCGTTGCCGCGCCGGGGGGTCGACAAGGCGCAGGACGCCGATGCGGCCTGACGGCTGCCAGACCAGTCTTCAACACCCTGCCCCGCCTCGCGCGGGGCAGTTTTTTTATGGGGGTCGGTTTGCGAGGTTTTGGCCCGGTCTCGCAGCGCCTCAACGCGACTGGGTATCCAGCCACCGCCGCAGGATCTTGGCGTTGCGCATGTTGGCGCGGAACAGCACGTCGAAGGCGTCGCCCGCGACGGGGACCATGCCGATCACCCCCTCGACCGCGACATTGCCCAGCATCCGCGTAATGACGTGCCAGGGCGCGCCCAGCGCACGGGCCTCGCGCACCAGCCACAGCGACAGCGCGGTCGCGATGAGGTCGCCGACCACCGGGATCAGGCCGATGATGCCGTCGATGCCATAACGGATGTTGGTGCCGGGCAGGACGAAGGCGACGTCGAGCAGCTTCGCCACGGCCTCCAGCCGCGCGATGCGCTGCTCACGGGTCAGATTGCCGAAGGGATTGGCGGTGTTGAAATCGAAGCGCACACCGTCCGGACCGACGAAGGCGCCGTTGAACGAGGACCGGAAGGAGCCCTGCGGGATCTCACGTCCGTCCTGGTCGATGATCGGTCCGCGCGCCTCATTGGCGTCGAAGTGCGCCTGCGAGGCGCGTCCGCGGCGGGGCGAGGGAGCCATGTGGTCTTGCATACCCATGAGATGGCAACGCGCGGGGCTCGGCACAAGTTGCGTCGAACCGTCGCCTTGTCTCGCCTAGCGGCCCCGGGCGCCGGTCGGCGTCAGCCCGAAGCGGCGCCGGAAGCAGCGGTTGAAATAGGACAGGTCGTTGAAGCCGCAGGCAAACGCGATGTCGCTGATGCGGCGTCCGCCGCCGGCCAGCAGGTCCATGGCCTTGCGCAGGCGCAGCTCGTTCAGCCGGGCCGAGAAGCCGGCGCCGGCCTCATGCAGCAGGTCATTGACGTAGCGCTCGGACAGCCCGGCCGCGACGGCGAGCTTCTGCGCCGAAAAATCCGGTTCGGTGAAGCGGCTGTTCAGAATGGTCAGCAGCCCCGCCAGGCGAACGCTGCGCAGGCCGCCGCGGCCGGCCTTGCGCATCGCGTCGCCGCGCACACCGAGCCCGAGCGCCACCAGATCGAGCAGATGCTGCGCGATCGCCGGGCCGGCCTCGTCGGCCGCGGCGGGATAGGCGAGCAGCAGCTCGCTGTAATCCATCGCCAGCGACAGCGCGCCGCCCGGCGCCAATTCGCGTCCGACCAGATCATCGACACCGGAGACCATCGAGCGCAGCGTCATCATCGGCAGATGCACGTTGACGAAGCGCTTGTGGCTGGCGCCGTCGGCGCTGAAGAAAGGCTCATCGAGCTTGAGCAGCACCATTGCGCCGGGACGCAGAACGAACTCGCGTCCGCGATGGACGACCATCGCCTCGCGGCTGCCGGCGTTGCGCGCCAGGCAATAGCGGTCGTCATTGGTCGCGAGCACCTGGCGCCGTTCGCGCCTGACACGGGTGAAGGTGCCGTCGCAGCGCCCGAGCAAGGTGGTCCCGATGTGGATCGCGTTCATTGCGGCGCGAAACGGCACGTCCTCGGCCGGATCGAGCTCGCCCGTGTTGGAGAAGTGCTCGAACAATTCCGCAAAGCACAAGAAGCGCTGCCTGTCGTCGAGCCCTTTCGGCAGCATGTCGGTCGACAGCATTTTCCTGACGATGGTCATCGAAATCGGACCCGAGGCAAAGGAATTTCCAAGGCAAGGCGATCAATGTGGCAGCGGCGGGATGAACGGCCGCTGAAGTCGGCAGAGCTCATCAAGACGGGATCGGGAGCGCCGATCAGTCCAAGTCGCGCGACCGTTCATGCCGATGAGTCCAAGACAGCGGCAACGGGTTCAACTAGCGATGCCGATGGACGCACGCGGACATGCGTTGCGGCCTGCCCCCTTCAAGTCGAACAGCCATGAGTACGAGGAGAGATTGAAATGACCATGTCTTCCGCGGCCCGCAAGCTCTGCCTCGGCGCCGCCCTCGCGGGTTGCATCGGGATCGGCTACGCGCTCGGCGCGCAGCCGCACATGACCGCGACTATCACCATGCTGCAATCGGCGCGGGCCGAGCTGGCTCAGGCGACACCGAACAAGGGCGGCCATCGCGAGCGCGCGCTGGGGCTGATCGATCAGGCCATCACCGAGGTGCGTGCCGGCATCGCCTTCGCTGCCGGCGGCTGACCCTTTCGCAAATCACACCAGGGAGACCATCGATGCGAACCATCCTCACCAGCGCGCTCCTGTTGGGAGTTCTCACCGTCGGCGCATCTGCGATGCAGCTGGCGCCGATCGACGCCGGATCCAAGCCTGAGGTGATCCAGGTCGCCGGCGGCTGCGGCCCGGGCTGGCACCGCGGTCCCTATGGCGGATGCCTGCGCAACTACGCCAATCCGGCGGCGCACGCCTGCCCGCGCGGCTTTCACATCGGCCCCGGCGGCCGCTGCCGCGGCAACGGCAGGTAGGGCTGATCGGCTCGTGCGATCGGCTTACGCAGTCGGCGGCTCAGTAGCGACCGCCGGCTGCGGCTCCTCAACGAATCTGTGCACCAGCCACGATGACACCGTCGCCGGGATGAAGCCGACCAGCCCGTACAGGATCCACTGCACGATGCCGTATTCGGAGCCATGCGAGGCGTAGTTGAAGGCCGCGAGCAGGAAGGCGATGCCGCCCACCAGCAGCATCCGCAACGTCGGCCCGATGCGCCTGACGTGGAACAGGATGTCGTCGATCGCGCACATCATCAGCGCCGGCAAGAAGCCGAACAGGTAGCTGTATTGCAGCGAGGTGACGAAGACCTTGAACAGCTTGGCCACTTCGCCCGGATTGGTGTTGGTCCAATAACCGGACATGTAGGTCGTGACCAGGAGCAGCGCGAAGCCGCCCAGCGCCGGGCCTACGGCAACGAAGATGAGATATCGCTTCATGCCCAATCTCCTGCCTCGGCGATTCGCCGAACGCGCGAGGCGCGTGCGGCCTGCTCAGTCACCCCACAGCGCGAAGGCGTCGTTGAACGCGCGCTCGCCCGGCGCGCCCTTCTCGATCGCGATGATGGCCCGGCGCTGATTGGTGTAGACCAAGGGAACGTCGAACCAGGAGCGCTCCTTCAGGAGCTGCACGTTGCGGGTCCGGTCGGCGTCGACGTTGGACAGGCCGACCAGGAAGAAGCCGTCGGTGACCTTCACCGCAAGGCCCGCCAGCGGCGTTCCGCGCGACTGCTCGTTGGACTTCATCAGGATGCCCGGCACGTTGCCGACGCCGCCGCCCGAGAAGTCCTGCGGCAGGATGAAGGTGAGCTCGGCGGTGTGGCTCGCCGGCAGCGACGTGTCGGTGTTGCGGCGGAACGACATCGTCATCTTGAACTTGCGATCGGGAATCTCGATGTCGGCGCGCACCGCGATATCAGCCTTCTGCGTGCCCGTCGCCTTGATCTGCTCGGTACGCCAGACCACCGAGCCGATGTACTGCTTGCCCTTCGGATCGGCGGGATCCTCGTCATACAGCACGACGCGCTGTGCGACCGGCGCGATCTGGTCCGAGGACGGCGACTGGCCGACGCGGTCGGTGATCTTCGGCTTGCTCAGCGGCGCGCCGGTGTCCTTGGGCGCCTCGACCGTCGAGGACGATTTGAACAGGCCGTTGACCATCCCGACCAGCGGCCGGCCCCACAGAATTCCGGCGCCGATCAGGATCAGCACGATCCCGGCGGCGATGGCGGCCTTGAACGGAAAGGTCGAGCCGCTGCGCTCCGGCTTCTTCTTGCCCTCGCGATCCGGAGCGGCGCCACGCTGGCGGGTCGAGGTGGCCGGCAGCGCGTAGCGCTCGGCCTCCTGGACCGACTCGTCATAGGAGTACGGCGCCTCGGGCAGCGGCGGCCGGTCATCGTCGTCGCCCTCGAGCCGATCGAGATCGGTGGCCGGAACGTTGGCGTAGGTCTTGCGCGCCGCGCGGTTGGCCTGCGCGGTGGCCTTGCCGAGATCGTCGACATCAGCGGTGATGTCGCGGAAGCCGCGCATGGCGGGCGGCGTTGCCGGATTGCCGTTGTCCTGAGCACCGCGGCGGGCGGCAGCCGGACGTTCGCGCACGGGATGCGCCGCCCCATCCTGTGGAGGCGTTTGAGGCGGCTGGGGCCGCGGTGGCACAGCTGGTGCGCCAGCGGCAGCCGGCGGCGCTTCCGGTCGCGGATTGCGCGCCGGACGCAGCTCGGCCGTCTCGGCGCCGAGCGGCGGCCGCTCGGCCCGGGCAGCAGCCGGGCCCGCCGGTCGTGGCCGGGGGGCGGCAGTGGCGGCCTGGTCTGGAGTCGGAGTGGGCTGAGCCGAGGGGGGTGCCGGAGCATCCGAATTGCGCGCACCGGCCCGCCGGAGCGCATCGCCTGGGCGGGCAGCGCCACTGGACGCCCGCTGCGCCTCGCGGGCACGCTGGGCTGCTTCCGCCTCGACCTTGCGAACGGCCTCCTCGAGCGACAGCCGCTCGCGCGTGATCTCGGACTCGCTGAGCGGCGGCTGGACGCTGCGCAACTGTGCGATCAACGCGGCCCGCGCCCGCTCGTAAAGCGCACGCCGGCTTTCCCCGGGAGCGTTGGGGTCCAATCCGGCAATGGCACGGGCTATCAGCGGGTAGTAGTCGGCCATATCAACTCAATTCGCGCGCTCAGCTGTCGGGTCCCGTCACGCCTCGAAGGGATTCTGGACCAGAATAGTATCCTCGCGTTCGGGGCTGGTGGAAAGCAGCGCGATCGGGCAACCCACCAGTTCCTCGATGCGCCGGACGTATTTGATGGCCTGTGCCGGCAGATCGGCCCAGGAGCGCGCGTTCGCCGTCGGCTGTTTCCAGCCTTCGATCGTCTCGTAGATCGGTTCGACCCTGGACTGCGCGCCCTCACCTGCCGGGAAATGATCGATCTCCTTGCCGTCCAGCCTGTAGCCGGTGCAGACATCGATGGTGTCGAAACCATCGAGAATGTCCAGCTTGGTCAGCGCAAGACCGTTAATGCCGCAGGTCCGGACCGCCTGACGGACCAGGACCGCATCGAACCAGCCGCAACGACGCGGCCGGCCGGTATTCGTTCCGAATTCGCGGCCACGCTCGCCGATCTTGCGGCCGGTCTCGTTGTCCTGCTCGGTTGGAAACGGCCCTTGCCCGACCCGGGTCGTGTAGGCCTTGCACAGGCCGAGCACATAGCCGATCGCGCCCGGCCCGAGGCCGGCGCCGGTGGCCGCCTGCGCCGCCACCGTGTTGGACGAGGTCACGTAGGGATAGGTGCCGTGGTCGACGTCGAGCAGCGCACCCTGCGCGCCCTCGAACAGCATGCGCTTGCCTTCGCGGCGCTTGATGTCGAGCAGCCGCCAGACCGTCTCCGCATAGGGCAGCAGCTTCGGCGCGAAGGCGGTCAGCTCGCGCAGGATCTGCTGGCCGTCGATCGGTTCGAGGCCGAGGCCGCGGCGGAGCGCATTATGGTGCGCGAGCAGGCGGTCGATCTTGTGCGGCAGCGTATCGAGATCAGCGAGGTCCATCAGCCGGATCGCGCGCCGGCCGACCTTGTCCTCATAGGCCGGGCCGATGCCGCGGCGGGTGGTGCCGATCGCGGTCGCCGCGCTCGCGGATTCCCGCAGCGCGTCGAGTTCACGGTGCAGCGGCAGGATCAGCGTGACGTTCTCGGCAACGCGCAGATTGTCCGGGCTGATGGCGACGCCCTGCGACTGGAGCTTGCCGACCTCGTCCAGGAAGGCCTGCGGATCGAACACGACGCCATTGCCGATCACCGACAGCTTGCCGGTGCGCAGCACGCCCGACGGCAGCAGCGCCAGCTTGTACGTCGCGCCGTTGATGACAAGCGTATGACCGGCGTTGTGGCCGCCCTGGAAGCGAACGACGATGTCGGCCTGCTCCGACAGCCAGTCGACGATCTTGCCCTTCCCCTCGTCACCCCATTGGGCGCCGACGACGACGACGTTAGCCATTCGCAGCTCTTTCCTCTGCCAAGATCCAAAACAGCACGATCGGTTCGGACGAAATCGCTTCCGATGAGGGGCCAGCCTGGCCAACCATGCGCCCAGCCCAAATCGCGGCCAGGACCGCTCGCTTGCGAGGCGACCCACCGGATAAAGGAAGCCGCCGGGCTAGGCAAGCGAGAACGGGCCTTCGGAGCACACAAGAGCGCCACCAAGCCTTTGATAAGCCCCAAAATTTCAAGCCGCCCCGGCTGCGGATCGGGCGACCCGGCCGTGCGCTTCTGGCGGCGCATCGACCCGGGCAGTTCCATTGAGCCCCCGAACGGCGGCGAATCTACGATCGAAGCGGCCCGCCCTCAGCTCTGGATGCGGCCGTCGACAACCTCGATGATGCGATCGCAGCGCCGGGCCAGATCAAGGTTGTGGGTGACGAGCAGGAAGCTCGTGCCGACCTCCCGATTGACGTCGCGCATCAGGCCAAAGACCGCCTCGGCAGACTTGGTGTCGAGGTTGCCGGTCGGCTCGTCCGCCAGAACCAGATCGGGGTTCATCGCCAGCGCCCGCGCCACCGCGACCCGCTGCTGCTGGCCGCCCGACATGTTGCTCGCGAGATGGTCGGCGAATTTCGCCAACCCAACCTGGTCGAGCAGCTTCGACGCCTGCGCCTCGATCTCGGGGCCCGGGAAGCCGCGATCGACCAGCAGCGGCATCATCACGTTCTCCTTGGCCGTGAAGGCAGAGATCAGGAGATGAGACTGAAAGATGAATCCGATGGTATGGCCGCGCAGATGGGTGAGCTCGGTATCACTGAGCGACGCAGTATCCTGGCCCTTGATCGCCAACCGGCCGGAGGTCGGCCGGTCCAAGAGACCGACGATGTTCAGCAGAGTGCTCTTGCCGGAGCCGGACGGACCGATCAGCGCGACGAACTCGCCGCGGTCGACCTCGATGTCGATGTCGTGCAGCACCTCGGTCTCGGTCGGCAGCCCGACATTGTAGGCCTTGCAGACCTTCTCCAGTCGCAGCAGGACCTCAGCCACGGATCGCCACCACCGGATCGAGCTTGGCCGCGCGCAGCGCCGGCGCGGTCGCGGCGAGCAGGCCCGTCACCGTCGCGAGCAGGGCCGTGATGAGAAACAATCGGCGTTCGAGGATCAACGGAAACAACTCCGAGCCATCGGCCTGGCGCTGCACCGCATGCCAATAGATCAGCGCACCCGCGCCCATTGCCGCGCCGAACAGCGAGCCGACGAAGCCGAGCAGCCCGCCCTGCAGCAGGAACACGCGCAAGATCTGTCCGCGCGAGGTGCCCATCGCACGCAGGATCCCGATCTCCTTGGAGCGCTGGATCACCGAGACGATCAGCACGGCCGCGATGCCGAACGCGACCGAGAGCGCGACGAAGACGCGGATCAGCGTGTTGGATGTCGCCTGCGCGCGCACCGCCGTGAAGAACTGCGCGTTGGTCTTGATCCAACTGTCGGCCTTGACGCGATTGGCGGCCTGGATGCGCTGCGCAATGTCCTCAGCGGCATAGATGTCCCGCACGGTGATGTCGATCGTGGTGACGCCGCCGACCATGCCGAGCAGCGACTGCGCCGTGCGCAGCGCAACATAGGCGGAGCGCTGATTGGCGCCCTTGCTGCCGAGATCGACGAGACCAGTCACGATCAGCACGCGGTTGGCGCCGGATGCCGCCTGAACATTGAGCTTGTCGCCGACGATCGCGCCGAGATCCCTGGCGAGCTCGGTACCTATGATGATGTCCTCGCTGGTCAGCCGCGGCTCGCCGGCGACGATGTAGTCCGGCACGCGCACGATTGTGAAGTAGCTCTCCGGCTCGATGCCGGACAGCGTCACGGCGCGGCTGGCGTCGCCGCGAATGGCGAGGGCGGAGCCGGAGATGGTCGGCGACACCGCCGAGATCTCCGGCATCGCCAGCATCTGATTGCGGATCTTCGGCCATTGATCGATCGAGATCACGCGCTGGCTCGGACGCTGCACGATGGCATCCTCGATCACGCCATTGTCGTTGCGCAGGGGACGCGCAACCTGATCCGGCGTCAGCAGTTGGATCTGCGGCTGCGAGGTCAGCACCCGCTTGATGAAATTGGCCTCGAGGCCGGCGAGCATCGCCGACATGAACACGATGACGCCGACGCCGATCGCGATGCCGCCGATGATGAACAAGGTCTGCAGCCGGCCCTCGCGCAGGAAACGCACCGCCGCGATCCACTCGAAGGGCAGCCAGCGGTTCACGGCAGCACCGGGCGGAAGCGCTGGCCGGTCAGGATGCCGGAACTCTGGGGCACGGCGATGTCACCGGCGTTCAAGCCGTCGACGATCTCGACATGGCTGTTGCCGCGGAGGCCGACGCGCACCGGCTGCTTGACCGCGCGGCCGTCCTTCACCCCGAGCACCCAGGGCTGTCCCGAGGTGATATCGTGAACCGAGCGCACCGGCAGCTCCAGCGTATCCTTGCGGGAGGCGACCTCGATGTCGACAGACACCGTCATGTCCTGGCGCAGATAGTCGGGCGGGTCCTTGACGATCAGCTTGACCTGGACGGACGCGCGGGAAATATCGATGCCGGGGTTGATGTAGCTGACCACAGCGGGGAAGCGCCTGTCGGGATAGGCATCGGCCGACGCGAGCGCCGTCTGGCCGAGCGCCAGCTTGCCGAGATTGCGCTCGTCGATCTGCAGGACGAGCTGGAGATCGCCGGCAGGCGCCAGGACGAGCAGCGTCTTGCCGGGCTGCGCCACGGTGCCGCGCTCGACACTGCGCGTGATCAGCACGCCGTCGCGCGGCGCCGAGATCGTCGCATAGCCGAGACGAGACTGCGCCGTGTCGAGATTGGCGCGCGCCTGGTTCAGCTGCGTCTCGGCCATGACGTAGTCGCTGCCGCCGGGGCTCGCCGTGAAGACCTGGAATTCGGCGGCACGCTTCTGGGCCAGCGCAACGTCGAGCGTCTTCTGGGCCTCGTCGAGCGCCGCGCGCGTGGCATAGCCGTTGCCGGTCAGCTGCGACGTCCGGTCATAGGTCTGCTGAGCATTGAGCAAGGTCGCCTGCACCTGGCGCAAAGCCTCCTTCGCCGACGGCAAGGTCAGCTCGGCGAGCTGGCGCATCCGCGCCTCGGCCTGCGCCACCTGCCCTTGTGCCTGCACCACCGCAGCCTTCAGCTCGCGCGACTCCAGCGAGATCAGCGGCTGGCCCTTGGTGACGTGCTGGCCTTCCAGCACCAGCACCTCCTCGACGGTGCCGGTGATCTGGCTGCCGATCTCGACGCGGAACGGCGTCTCGACGTGACCGCTGGCAACGACGGTCTCGACGAGGTCGCCGCGCCGGACCTGATCGACCACGATGGCAGGCCCAAGCATGACCCGGACGCTTTGCCAGCCGCCAAGGCCGAGCAGCACGATGATGGCGAGAGCGAACCAGCGATGCGCCCAGACCGCCGCTAGGACGGTCGGACCAACGGCGGCTTTCGTAGGGGACGGGAGAGCTGCGGCATGATCGGCCATGGTCGTCAACACAAACTCGTCAATGCGGATGATGCCCAGTGACGCGCCATCCATTCCTTGAGTGCGGCCGTCAGCCCGCGGCGCATTGCACACAAAGCTAGGGGATCGCGACAGCAGGATGTTGCGCTAGGTCAACCGGCGGACGATCGTTCATGCAAATCAGGCATGATGACCATTACCAATCATCCACGAACATGAACGGACGCATGTGAGCACTGATACGACCCCCGGCCTACACCGGTTCTGGCGCCTGTCGCCTGCGCAGGCAGGCGCAGCGCTGGGCTGCGACCTGGACGGCCTCGGCAGAGCCGACGCCGAGCAGCGGCTGCAACGCTACGGCCGGAATGCCGACTCCCCATCGCATGTCGTGGGGCCGATGCGCGCCGTGCTCCGCCGCCTGCTCGAGCCGCTATCGCTGATCCTGCTGGTGGCCGGCATCATCTCGATGGTGACGGGCGACGTGATCGGCGGCGCCATCATCGTCCTCATCCTCACGCTGTCGATCGGACTCGATACGGTTCAGGAGGGGCATGCCGTCAAGGCGGCCGAGGAGCTCCGCCGCTCCGTGGCCCTGAAGGCCGAGGTCAAGCGGGACGGCGCCTATCGCGAGATCGACGTCGACGCCGTCGTTCCCGGAGACATCCTGCGCGTCCGCGCGGGCGACATCGTTCCTGCCGATGCGCTGATCATCGAAAGCAAGGCCTTCACTGCCGGCGAGGCGGCGCTGACGGGAGAGCCCTATCCCGTGACGAAACAGGCCGGTATTCCCAGCGATGAGAACGACACGTCGAATGCGCTGTTTCGTGGCTCCGTGGCTCAGACCGGAGAGGCCGTCGCGCTCGTCGTCAACACCGGGCCGAACACGATGTTCGGCGCTGCCGCCTCGGCGCTGGCCGAAGCGCAGGCCCGCACGCCGTTCGAGCGCGACCTGCACGAGTTCGGCCTCGTCATCGCGCGGCTGACGCTGGCGCTGGTCGTGATCGTGCTCGCGGTGCGCGTCGTGTTCGGCCGTGATGTGCTCGACTCGCTGTTGTTCTCGGTGGCGCTGGCCGTCGGACTGACGCCCGAGCTGCTGCCGATGATCACCACCGTGACCCTGTCGCGCGGCGCGCTTCGCATGGCCAACCGCAAGGTGATCGTGAAGCGGCTCGCGGCGATCCATGATCTCGGCGCGATGTCGGTGCTGTGCACCGACAAGACGGGAACATTGACCTCAGCAGAGATCACGCTCGCCCGAAGCATCGCGCCCGACGGCAGCGACGACCCGCGAGCCGCGGAGCTCGGCGCGATCGCTGCCGCGCTCGGCGGCGATCGGGGCTCGCTCGACACCGCGCTCATCGCCGGCGCGGACCGTGCGGCAGCAGGATGGACCCTGGGCGGACAGCAGACCTTCGACTTCTCGCGCCGGCTCGGCTCGGTGCTGGCGATCCGCGGGGCAGATCAGATCCTGATCGTGAAGGGCGCGCCAGAGGCGGTGATCGAGCTCTGCACGCAGCAACGGCAGGGCAGCGCGACTACGCCGATCGACGCCAGCGGCCGCAACGAGATGTGCGCGCGCGTTCACGCGCTGGCGCGCGAGGGCCTGCGCACGGTCGCAATCGCGTCACGGCCCTGGACCGGCGCGCCGCGCGAGATCGAGACCGATGACGAGCAGGAACTGATCTTCGAGGGTCTGTGCGCGTTCGCCGATCCGCCCAAGCCGACCGCAGCCGCGGCCATCGCACAGCTTGCGCGCGCCGGCATCGCGCTGAAGATCCTTTCCGGCGACGATCCGGTCGTGGTCAAGCGACTGGCCGGGCTGGTCGGACTGAGGGCGGATCGCGTGCTGTCCGGCAGCGACATCGCCGAACTCAGCGATGACGCGCTCGCGGTGCAGGTGCGCTCGGCCGACGCGTTTGGCCGGCTCGCCCCCGATCAGAAATCGCGCATCGTCAAGGCGCTGCAGGCCTCGGGCCACGTCGTCGGCTTCCTGGGTGACGGCATCAACGACGCGCCGGCGCTGAAGGTGGCCGACATCGGCCTGTCGGTCGACGGCGCCACCGCCGTGGCGCAATCCGCCGCCGACATCATCCTGCTCGCCTCCGATCTCGAGGTTGTCGCCGACGGTGTGGAGGAAGGGCGGCGCACCTTCGCCAACATCCTGAAATACGTGCGAATGGGCGCGAGCTCGAATTTCGGCAACATGCTGTCCATGGCGGTCGCTTCGATCATACTGCCCTTCCTGCCGATGCTGCCGACGCAGATCCTGCTCAACAACCTGCTCTATGATCTCTCCGAACTCGGCATCCCGTTCGATCGTGTGAGTCCGCAGGCCACCGCGCGGCCGCAGCGCTGGGACATGAAGCGGCTGCTGCGCTTTGCCGCGATCATGGGCCCGCTGTCGTCGCTGTTCGATTTTCTCACTTTCGGCGCCCTGCTCTATTTGTTCCATGCGACGCCCGACGAGTTCCGGACCGCCTGGTTCCTCGAATCGATGGCGACCCAGATCCTCGTCATCTTCATCATCCGGACCAACGGACGGCCATGGAGCAACCGCGCCGATCCGATGCTGACTGCGTCGTCACTGACCGCGCTCGCCGTCGCGCTCGTCGTGCCCTTCACCCCGGCCGGCGCCTGGTTCGGCTTCGTGGTGCCGCCGATCGCCGTGCTGGCCACCATCGCGGCTCTCGTTATCGCCTATCTGGTCTGCGCCGAAGGTCTCAAATCGGTCGCCGTACAGTCCACGACCTTGCGAACTCACTGGCGGCATCACCACCGCGGTTCATGACCAGCGCCGCTGCATAGTCGCGATGCATCTGCCCTCTTGATAGGCAGCTGCAATTGGTGTCTGTCGACGAGGCCGGGGAGGACCAGCGGCCGGGATGACCGGGCCGGATGCCGCGGCGCACGAACCGGGGCCAACACCGCCGCATGTCTGCCGCCGATCCCACCGCGTCCGCCGCGCCCGCGCGCGCCTGGATCGCCAACCAACCCTATGTGCTGCTCAGCATCACCGCGCTGTGCTGGGCCGGCAACGCGATCGTCGGCCGGTTGGCTGCCGGGCACATTCCGCCTGTCACCCTGTCGTTCCTGCGTTGGTCGCTGGCGTTCCTGATCATTCTGCCGCTGGCCTGGAAGCAGCTTCGCCAGGACTGGCCGGCGATCCGCTCCAAGCTCGGCGTCATGATCGCGCTGTCGGTGACCGGCATCGGCGCCTTCAACACGCTGCAGTACTGGTCGCTCGAATACACCCAGGCGCTCAACACGCTGCTGCTGCAATCCGGCGGCCCGCTGATCGTGGCGCTCTGGTCGATGCTGCTGCTGCGCGTGCATCTCACTTTGGCGCAGGCCATCGGCATCGTGCTGTCGATGGTCGGCGTGCTGCTGATCCTCACGCGCGGCCATCCGGCCGCGCTCACCGACATCAGCTTCAACAAGGGCGACCTGATCTTCCTGGTCGCGATGGCGGTGTTCGGCTTCTATTCGGTGCTGACGATCAAGCGGCCGCAAATCCATGGCCTGTCGATGGTCGCCTTCACCTTCGGCTGCGGAGCCGCGAGCCTGATTCCGCTGTTGATCTGGGAGCTCAACACGCGCCCGGTGATGGCGCTCGACACCCAGAACCTACTGTCACTGCTCTACGTCGCGATCTTTCCCTCGACCATCGCCTATCTGTGCTTCAACCGCGGCGTTCTTCTGATCGGTGCCAACCGCGCAGCGCCGTTCTTCCACGTGGTGCCGGTGTTCGGCTCGATCATGGCGTTCGTCTTCCTCGGCGAGCGGCCGCAGATCTTCCACGTGATCGGCTTCGCCCTGGTGCTGAGCGGCGTCTACGCGGCCTCGCGCAAGCAGGCGACATGAGGCGAACGGTTCATCCGAGCGCCTTGAGCGTCATGCAGACGGCCATCAGCGACACAAAGCCCACCAGCAGGACGCGCAACCGTTCCGGCAGAACGCGGTTCGCGAGACGCGCGCCGACATCGGTGCCGACCGCGAGGCCGACGATCACCGCGACGAGGGTGGGCCAGGCCGGCATGGCGCCGTGCCGCCAGTAGATCCAGGCGGATGGAAGCGTCGTGGGCACCAGCGTCAGCGCCAGGCTGATCATCTGGGCGCGGTGCTGTGCCATGCCCAGCACCGCGCTCAAGCCAACCACCGTCGCGAGCCCGCCGCCGATCCCAAGAAAGCCTGAGGACACGCCGGCCGCGCAGCCAACTGCAAGGAGCGCTGCTCGATGTGGATCCGGCGCGGCGCCGGTTGCTTCGGCGGACTCCTTCGCCCGTCGCCTGCGCAGCAGCAGAGCATCGAGCAAGAATAGGTAGATCACATAGGCCCATTGCAGGACCGCCGCCGTCGTCCAGTTCGCGATCAGTGCGCCGACGATGCCGCCGACCAGGAATCCCAGGCCGAGCCAGAGCAACACCGCAGCCGTCACCCGATTGCCGCTATCCCAATAGCGCCTGATGCCGGCCGCACTGGTCGGCGGGATCTGCGCGACCAGCGAGAGCCCTTGCGCGGCATGCTGCTCGGCGCCGAGCAGCATGACCGCGAACACGACGAGCCCACCGCCGGGAGTGACGCCGAGCAGCCCCGAAGTGAAGCCGCCGACCAGCCCGGTGCCGAGACCGCCAATGAGATCAGGAACGCTCATCATTGAGACCCGCCCGGTACGGTTGGAGAGGCAGTCGCTTCAGGTCATCGCCGCGCCGCGAGTCCCGTCAGCAGCGTCTCGAATGCGGCCATCGCTTCGGATGACGAGAACGGCTCGCCCCACAATCGCTGCAGCACGAACCCCTGGAACATCGCGACGATCGTGCGGGCCATGCTGCGTGGATGAACGGAGCGGTCGATGACGCCGAGCCGCTGGCCCCGCTGCAGCAGCTCGGTGATCAAGACGGCCGGCTTGCGCACACCGTCCGTCACCTGCGCGCGGATATCATCGTCCCGCAGCGCCTCGGCCCAGAGCTGCAGCGCGATGCGCCGGTGGCGCAGGCCCTCTTCCTTTTGCATGTCTGCCAACGAGGCGCGCGCAATGGCGCGCAACGCTTCCAACGGATCAGAAATCTCACGCGCCGTGGCCAACAGGGCGGCATCACGGGCATGGCGATGCTCGCCGATCGCCTGAATGAGCTCTTCCTTGCTGGCGAAATGGCCGTAGATGCAGCCCGCGCTCAAACCAGATTGCGCAATGACATCGGCGATCGTGGTCTGATGGAATCCCTGCCGGGCAAAGCAGGCCTCGGCGGCCTGCAGGATCTCGTCCCGGCGCGCGGCCATCGTCTCGGGCTTGAGTTTCGGCATGTGCAGCTCCTGCCGAGCCGTTGCAGGGTTGCGGCTGTCGGCTCGATGGCGTTCCCGTCTGCGACGAGCATACAAAACGAATATTCGTTTTGTAAAGGAGGCCCATTGGTATTTCGACATGGCGGCCTTCCGCCCGGCGCTCTTGTCCCGCCCGCCATTTCGGGCACAAGCTCCGGTCAACAAGAGAAGCCGATTCCTTGCCCACCGCATCGCATCCGACCTCGCCGCTGGCCTGGCTCAACAACCAGCCCTATCTGCTTCTGACGCTGGCCTCGCTGTTCTGGGCCGGCAACATCGTGCTGGCGCGCTATGTCGCCGGGCACGTGCCGCCGCTGACCCTGTCCTGCATCCGCTGGATCGGAACTTTCCTGATGCTGTGGCCGTTCGCGCGGACGCATCTCGTACGCGACTGGCGTACCTTGCTGGCCAGCTGGCCGCTGCTGCTGGTGCTGGCGCTGACCGGCTTCGCCATCAACAATGCGCTGTCCTACTGGGCGATGCAGTACACCCAGGCGCTCAACGGGCTGCTGATCCAATCCTCGGCCCCCCTGTTCGTAGCGCTATGGTCGCTCGTGCTGTTCGGGGTCAGGCTGACGGCGGCGCAGTTCGCCGGCATCGCGATATCCTTGACCGGCGTGCTGGTCATTCTGCTGCGCGGAGACCTCGGCGCATTGGCCGCCATTCAGTTCAACCGCGGTGACTTGATGTTCGCCGGGGCGCTGCTGGTGTTCGGGATCTACTCGGCGGTCATGACGCGGCGGCCGGCCGTGCACCAGCTGTCGCTGATCTCGTGCTGCACGGCCTTGGGCGCCCTGCTGCTGCTGCCGCTGGCCGCGTGGGAATACGCGTCCGGCTTCGTGCTGCAGCTCGATCTGTTATCGCTCCTGACCCTCGGCTACGTCGTGGTGTTCGCCTCGACGCTCGCCTATCTGTTCTTCAATCGCGGCATCGGCCTGATCGGGCCGAACCGCGCCGCGCCGTTTCTGCATCTGGTGCCGCTGTTCGGCTCGGTGCTGGCGATCCTGCTGCTCGGCGAGGAGCTGAAGCCGTTTCATCTGATCGGCTACGCGCTGGTCATCGCCGGCGTGATCATCGCCTCCCGCACCGGCCGCACCAAGGTCGCGTGAGCGCCTGCAAGCTCACGCCGTGCTTTCAAGGCCAGGCCCGGTCCATCACCGCTGCGACTAGGCCGTGCGCACCTTCGCCATGAAGCCATCGACGGCCCGCTGCAGCAGGCTCGACTGGCTGTCGAGCTCACGTGCGCTCGACAGCACTTCGGCGGCAGCCATGCCTGTCGCTTCCGCCGCCTTGGTCACGCCGCCGATGTGCGCGCTGATCTCGTTCGAGCCGGCGGCGACCGACTGGATGTTGCGCGCGATCTCGCGCGTCGCGTCGCCCTGCTGGGCGATCGAGGTCGAGATCGAATTGGTGATCTCGCTCATCTGCGCAATGGTCTGGGTGATGCCGCTGATGGCGGTGACCGCATCCTGGGTCGAGGTCTGCATCGCCGCGACCTGCGCCGAAATCTCCTCGGTCGCCTTCGCCGTCTGGTTGGCGAGTGCCTTCACCTCCGAGGCGACGACGGCAAAGCCCTTGCCGGACTCGCCGGCGCGCGCGGCTTCGATGGTGGCGTTCAGCGCCAGCAGGTTGGTCTGCGCCGCGATCGAGTGGATCAGCTTGACGACCTCGCCGATCTTCTCGGCGCCGGTCGACAGCACCTGAACGGTGGCATTGGTGCGCTCCGCATCGCCCACGGCTTTGCTCGCAATCTCGCTGGAACGGGCGACCTGGCGCGAAATCTCATTGACCGAGCTCGACAGCTCTTCGGCCGCGGCCGCGACCGTGCCGACATTGTCATTGGCGCTCTGGGTGGCGGCGCTGACGGTCGAGGCGCGCGAGCTGGCATCGCTCGCGGTCGAGGTCATCGATTGCGCGGTGTGCTGCATGCCCTCGGCCGCCGACGCCACCGAGCGGACGATGCCGTTGACGCTGCGCTCGAAGTCGGCGGCCAAATTCTGCATGGCCGCGGTCCGTTCGGCGGCCGCACGCTGCTGGGTGGCGGCCTCGGCCTGCTCGAGCTCGCGCATCCGCAGCGCGTTGTCCTTGAAGATCTGGACAGTGGAGGCCATCCCGCCGATCTCGTCGCCGCGGCCGACACCGGGAATCTCGCCCTCGAGCCGGCCATCGGCGATCTCGCGCATGCGGACGCCGAGACGATCGAGCGGCACGCTGATGCTGCGGCTGATCAGCCAGGCGATCCCGCCGGCGACGACCGCGATGCCTGCGCAGGCCACCCAGATCAGCCACTTCAGCGGCTTCATCTTCGCGTCGAGATCGTCAACATAGACGCCGGTGCCCACGAACGTATTCCAACCGGGAATCATCACGGCATAGGAGATCTTGCGGGTCGGCTGCTCCTGGCCGGGGCGCAGGTATTCGTAGTGCAAGGTGACTTCGCCATCCTTGGCAACGCCGTCGCGCAGCTCGACGACGAGCTTACGGCCGTTGAGCTCGAAATCGATCACGTTCGAGCCGCGCTGCTTCGGATCCTGGGACAGCACCACATTGCCGTCCATCGTATAGGCGAACAGATAGCCCGTGCCCTTGTCGAAGGTCATCGTTCTCCCGCGATTGACGAACTCGTCGAGCGCGGCCTCCTTCGTCAATTTGCCGGCTTCGACATCCTTGATGAGGCCGAGGGCCATGTTACGCGCGGTCTCGACGATCGCCCGGCACTGTTCGATGCGGGCATTGACCATCTCCTTTTGCATCAGAGTGCCGGCAAACGTACCGGCCGCGGCAAGGCCCAGCATCGCCACGCCGACGACGATGGCGAGCTTGGGGGCAATCTTCAGGTTGTTCAGCAGCACGCAACGAACTCCGCCCGGTCCCCGATCGACGACCTCGATCTGTCAAGGTGAGCCGCTGGTTAACTGATCAGGCGATGGTTAGAGTTCGGTTGCGAACGCCCTCCGTAGAATCCCGGATCAGCTCGGGGCAACGGCATCCCGGACCGGGACCGCAGCGGAGGCCGGCCGCAACGGCGCGAACTCATCGGCGGTCAGCGTCTCCTTGGCAATCAGGAGCGCGACGCCGCGCTCGAGGTCCGGGCGATGGCTTTCGAGAATCGCCCTGGCACGGGCATCGCCGTCTGCAATCAGATCCCGGACGGCGAGGTCGATCTCGCGCCCGGTCTCCTCCGCGGCCGACACGATCTGATCCTGTGGCTGCAGGAACGACACCTGTGGACGCGGCGCGTAGGTGCGCTGCCCGACGGTCGCATCCATCCCGTATTTGGTGACCATCTCGATCGCGATCTCGGTCGCGCGCTGCAGATCGTCGGCGGCGCCGGTCGAGACATCGCCATCGAAGATCAACTGCTCGGAAGCCCGTCCGCCCATCAGCACGGCGATGCGGTTCTTCAACTCGCTGACCGCGAGCAGGAAGCGATCCTCGGTCGGGCGCTGCATCGTGTAGCCGAGCGCGCCGACGCCGCGCGGAATGATCGAGACCTTCTGCACCGGATCGACGCCGACGAGATTGGCCGCGACCAGCGCGTGACCCATCTCGTGATAGGCGACACGGCGGCGCTCGGCGGGACTGAGCACGCGGCTCTTCTTCTCGATGCCGGCGACGATGCGCTCGATCGCCATCGTGAAATCGTCGAACGTCACCTCGTGGCCCTTGCGGCGGGTCGCCGCGATCGCGGCCTCGTTGATCAGGTTGGCGAGGTCGGCGCCGGTGAAGCCGGTCGTCAGTGCCGCGACCTTGTCGAGATCGACGCTGTCGGCGACCGTGATCTTGCGGACATGCACCTTGAGGATTGCGAGCCGCCCGCCCCTGTCAGGGCGGTCGACCAGCACCTGGCGATCGAAGCGGCCGGCGCGCATGAGCGCGGGATCGAGGATCTCCGGCCGGTTTGTCGCGGCGAGCAGGATGACGCCGGAGCTTGGGTCGAAGCCGTCGAGCTCCGCCAGCAATTGATTGAGCGTCTGCTCCTTCTCGTCGTAGCCGCCAAACTGGCCGCCGACGCTTCGGCTGCGGCCAAGCGCGTCGAGCTCATCGATGAAGATGATGCAAGGCGCGGCCTTGCGGGCCTGCTCGAACAAATCGCGCACGCGGGCAGCGCCGACGCCGACGAACATCTCCACGAACTCGGATCCGGAGATCGAGAAGAACGCCACACCCGCTTCGCCCGCTACCGCGCGGGCGAGCAGGGTCTTGCCGGTGCCGGGCGGGCCAACCAGCAGGATGCCCTTGGGCACGTGTGCGCCGAGCCGGCCATAGCTCTTCGGATCCTTCAGGAACTGCACCACCTCCTGCAGCTCGAACTTGGCCTCGTCGACACCGGCGACATCGGCAAAGGTGACCTTGGTGTCGGTCTCGACATAGACCTTGGCGCGCGACTTGCCGATCGACATCAGACCGCCGAAGCCCTGGCGATCCATCACCTTGCGGCCGAGGAACACCCAGATGAGATAGAACATCAGCGCCGGCACGACCCAGGACAGCAGCGCCTGAATCAGCCCGCCCGAGGGCACACCAGTCACCGTCACGCCCTTTGCGGCAAGCTTCGCGGCCAGCGGCGGATCGACGCGCGCGGTGATGAACGACGTCTTGCCGTCGGACTGCTTGTCCTTGAACTTGCCCTGGATGGTGTCCTGGCTGACCGACACCTCGGAGATCTTGCCCTGCTCGATCAGCTGCTCGAACTGGCTATAGGGAATCGTCTCGACCGTGTTGTAGGTCGTCAGAAGCCATTGCAGCAGCAGCATGCCGACGCCGGCGAGGAAGATGTAGCCGACGGCGACGGCCTGCTTGCGGGTGTTCGGGTCGGATTCCATGTCGGCGCTCTCGGTCGAGATCGATCACGGCCGGACAGGACGTGATCGAACGGGGTCCCACTCGCGCATAACAGGGCCGGGACCGGGCGGCTTGTCATGGATCAAACGGCGCCGATCCCACGCCGGGCAATCAGCCCGACGGCTGCAACACGATCGACTTGTCCTTCGGCCAGCGCACACGCCAGGCGAAGGCGATATCCTTGGCCTCGCCGGGTCTGGCGTCGATCACCCATTCGACGACACCACGCCGGTCGCGGACGTTGGTCGAGGCCGGCGGCGTGGTCGCGGGAAGCATCTCAACCGTGATCTCCTCGTTCTCGCTGACCGGCAGTTGATCCTGGATCGCGACCTTGATCGGGAAATCATGCGCGTTGCGGACCGTGGTTTTGAAGGCGCGCTCGTCGATCTTCGCCGTCGTCACGATCAGACCGGCCGAACCTTCGTTCCGTTTGACGACACTGCGCTCGACTTTGACCTTGTCGTCGGCCCCGAAGCCGACATGAACGACCTCGTCCTTGCCGGCCGACGCCAATCTGCTGGTGCCGACGAACATGCCGTCGCGATAGATCGAGACCTTGCCCGGCAGCAGCGGCGCCTCCTCGCTCTGCGGGAAGCTCGCTTCGAGATAGGCGGTGGCATCGATGACGGGCGCCGAACGGATCGTCAGTTCGGGCGTGATCGTCGCGGTGGAAATCCGCAGGCTCTTCGCGCCATCATTGGCACCGACGCTGACGCGTCCGGGGAGGTGGAAGACGGTCTGAAAGGCGCTGATCTCCGCGACAGTCTGCTGCTCGACGGCCTTGTCCGCGACATCTCCGAACGTCGTCCCTCCGCCAAAGCGAAACTCCTGCCGGCTCTCCATGAGTCCTCGTGCCGCGCTGACGGCGGCCGGCTTCGGCGCGGGCTGTGGCGGCGGATATTGCGCGATGATCGTCCTGAGCTCGGGCGCGCTGCCGCCGCGTCCGGTCCGCACCGTCGAAACCGTGAGCGCGACCTCGGACCAGTCCTCCCCGGTGGCCTGCTGGATCTCGGCGCGTCGCACCAGTTCGAGAGCCGGTTTGCGGTCCTTCGCCGTCGTGTCGAGACGCGCGTCGTAGAGCGGCACCCAGCGGGCATTGCGCACCGCGTAGGTCACGCGCAAGGTCGCCTTGGTCGCTGCCGCAGCCGACAATTCGATCCGCACCTCCAGCTTGCTCGGGGGCTTCGTCGTGAGATTGTCCTGCAGGCGCGCGATCTCGCGATCGATCTCGCGCTGCTTGCGTTCGGCATCACGGATCGCCGCGTCGGCCTGTCCAACCTCGTCGGCGACGGCGGCGAACGCGGCACGCCATTCCGTGATCGGACGCGCCTCGCCCTTTTCGCCGAGCCCGGCCGGCGATGCCTCGGCAAAACGCTCGGCAAATTTCTTGCGCGCCAGGGCCGCGGCGATCGTGCCATCGAGATTGGCGCGCTCGTCCTTCAGCGCTTCGATGCGCTTGTCGATGTCGGGCAGGTTGACGGGCGGCGCCGCACGCGGTGGCTTGGCGTCGACGGTGCCGATCACGAGCTTGGCGCCGGCCTCGCCTTCCACACGAAGCGAGGACGCATCGAGTCCGAGCGGGAAGTCCTTGGCGATCGCCGTCGTGTCACCGGTGGGAAGGTCGAGCGAGATGACCCGGGTCACGGTCGCGCCGTCGGGATACACGGTGACGGCATCGACGGTGGACGTCGCGTCAAGGTTTGCCGCATGGCCCGGCGCTGCCGCCAGCGAGGCACCGAGAACGAGAGTTGTCGTAACCAGCCACGTCGTTCGCATTGCCATCGATCTCTCCGTATCCCAGCGCCCCTGAGAACCGGATGAGCCGGTCCCTTGCGGGGCGTTAGACGCCACGAGAGGTCCGCGGGTTCAAATCGTGCGACCGCAAAGCTTGCCGTTGAAATTCCGCCGAGCACAGACGAGCACAGAAAAGGGCAGCACGGCCACGGTGCCGGGCTGCCCTTTCCGGTCGGCCAATTTGGCCCAGCGCGTGAAGAGTTGAGGTCTGGTTGCGAGCCGCGAAGGATGTGCGCTCCCTCTCCCAGTTGCGGGGAGGGCTGGGGTGGGGGGTGCCTCCTCGATTGAGGCTGCCCGAGCGGAGGGAGACCCCACCCGGCGCTTCGCGCCGACCTCCCCCGCTCTGGCGAAGCGAAGCTTCGCTTGACGGGAGAGGTCAACCGAGCCAGCGGCGAAGTCGATTCAACCAAGAAGCACCGCGCGCTCTAGCGCGTCATCAGAACGCCAGCGCCTTGGCCTGCTTGACCTGCGGCAATGCCTGGATCTTGGCGAGCAGATCCGCCGGCACCGCACCGTCGACCTCGACCAGCGCGATCGCGTCGCTTCCCGGCGCGACACGGCCGAGATGGAAGGTCGCGATGTTGATCTTCGCGTCGCCGAGGAGGCTTGCGAACTTGCCGATGAAGCCCGGCTTATCCTCGTTGGTGACGTAGATCATCGACTTGCCGAACTCGGCGTCGACACGGATCCCCTTGATGTCGACGAGGCGCGGCTTGCCGTCGGCGTAGACCGTGCCCGACACCGCGCGCTCCTGATGCTCGGTGGTGACCGCGACCGTGATCAGGCTCTCATAGTCGCTCTCGCCGGCGCGCAGCACCTCGTCGACGATCATGCCGCGCTCCTTGGCGATCACCGGCGCCGACACGACGTTGACCTCGCCCAGCATCGGCCGCAGCAGCCCGGCCAGCACCGCCGAGGTCAGCGCCCGGGTCTTCATCTCGGCGACGTGGCCTTCATAGGTGATCTGGATCTTGGTGATGCTGCTTTCGGTGAGCTGGCCCGCGAACGAGCCGAGTTTCTCGGCGAGTGCGATGAACGGCTTCAGCTTGGGCGCTTCTTCCGCGGTGATCGACGGGAAGTTGATCGCGTTCGAGATCGCGCCGGTGAGCAGGTAGTCCGACATCTGCTCGGCGATCTGCAGCGCGACGTTCTCCTGCGCTTCCGTGGTCGAGGCGCCGAGATGCGGCGTGCAGATCACGTTGGCATGACCGAACAGCGGATTGCTGGTCGCCGGCTCCTCGGCGAACACGTCGAGGGCCGCGCCCGCGACATGCTTGCTGTTGAGGGCCTCGAGCAGCGCCTGCTCGTCGACCAGGCCGCCGCGCGCGCAATTGATGATGCGCACGCCCTGCTTCATCTTGGCGATCGCCGCGGCATCGATGATGTTGCGGGTCTTGTCGGTGAGCGGCGTATGCAACGTGATGAAGTCGGCGCGCTTCAGCAGCTCCTCGAGCTCGACCTTCTCGACGCCGAGATCGAGGGCGCGCTCCTCGGTGAGGAACGGATCGAAGCCGATCACCTTCATGCGCAGGCCCTGCGCGCGGTCGCAGACGATCGAGCCGATATTGCCGCAGCCGATCACGCCCAGCGTCTTGCCGGTGATCTCGACGCCCATGAAGCGGTTCTTCTCCCACTTGCCGGCCTGGGTCGAGGCGTCCGCCTGCGGAATCTCGCGCGCCAGCGACAGCATCATCGTGATCGCGTGCTCGGCGGTCGTGATCGAATTGCCGAACGGCGTATTCATCACGATGATGCCCTTGGCGGTCGCCGCGGGGATTTCGACATTGTCGACCCCGATGCCGGCGCGGCCGATCACCTTGAGCCGCTTGGCACGCTCGATGATCTTGGCCGTGGCCTTGGTCGCGGAGCGGATCGCAAGGCCGTCATAGTCGCCGATGATGTCGGCGAGCTTGTCCTTGTCCTTGCCGAGATTGGGCTGGAAGTCGACCTCGATGCCGCGATCCTTGAAGATCTGCACGGCGGCCGGGGAAAGTGCGTCGGAAATGAGAACTTTGGGTTTGGACATGACGATGTTCCTTCACGCCTCTCGCGAGAGAGGGACAGCGCATCGGCGCCGGAATGGGTGGAAGCAATCGAATCGTAGGGTGAGCAAAGCGCAGCGTGCCCACCGTCTTTCGCGTCGGTTGACGTTGATGGTGGGCACGGCGCTTCGCGCCTTTGCCCACCCTACGCAGCTCGCTGTCTTCGTCATTGCGAGGGGCACTTGCGACGAAGCAATCCAGACTTCCCGCGTTGCCCTGGATTGCTTCGCTACGCTCGCAATGACGGCAAGCGAGAAGCGCTACGCCGCCTTCGGCAGCGCGGCCTTGGCCTCAGTGAACGCCCAGTCGATCCACTGCGTCAGCAGCGCGACGTCGTTGGCTTCCACCGTCGCGCCGCACCAGATGCGCAGGCCGGCCGGCGCATCGCGATAGTGCGCGAAGTCGAAGCCGGCGTTCTCCTTCTCGACCAGCGACACCAGCTTCTTGGCGAACTCCGCCTGGGCATCGGCCGACAGCGATGTGATCGCGGGATCGACGACCTTGAGGCACACCGAGGTGTTGGAGCGGATGGCGGGATCCTTGGCGAGAAAGTCGATCCACGGCGTTCGCGCCTTCCAGTCGGCGAGGACCTTGGTGTTGGCGTCGGCGCGGGCGATCAGCGCCTTGAGGCCGCCGATCGACTTGCCCCAGTTGAGCGCGTCCAGATAGTCCTCGACGCACAGCATCGAGGGCGTGTTGATGGTCTCGCCCTCGAAAATGCCGGCGTTGAGCTTGCCGCCCTTGGTGAGGCGGAAGATCTTCGGCAGCGGCCAGGCTGGCTTGTAGGTCTCGAGACGCGCCACCGCGCGCGGCGAGAGGATGAGCATGCCATGCGCGGCCTCGCCGCCGAGCGCCTTCTGCCAGGAGAACGTGACGACGTCGAGCTTCGGCCAATCGAGGGCTTGCGCGAATGCGGCCGAGGTGGCGTCGCAGATCGTCAGGCCTTCCCGGCTCGCGCTGATCCAGTCGGCATTCGGCACGCGCACGCCTGACGTGGTGCCGTTCCAGGTGAAGACGACGTCACTGGCCGGATCGACCTTGGACAGATCCGGGATCTCGCCATAGCCGGCGTGCAGCTTGGTGACATCCTTGAGCTTCAGCTCCTTGACGATGTCGCTGACCCAACCCTCACCGAAGGATTCCCAGGCGATCGTGGTGACAGGCCGCGCACCGAGCAGCGACCACAGCGCCATCTCGACCGCGCCGGTGTCGGACGCGGGCACGATGCCGATCTTGTAGTCGGCGGGCACTTCGAGGACGTCGCGCGTCAGCTCGATGGCCTGCTTGAGCTTCGCCTTGCCAATCTTCGCGCGATGCGAGCGGCCGAGGGGAGCGTCTTTGAGATTTTCGGAGGTCCATCCGGGGCGCTTGGCGCAGGGGCCGGAGGAGAAGTGCGGCACGGCAGGCCGCTGCGAGGGTTTCGCTGCAGTCATCGTCTATCCTTCCAGATAGTAAGCCTCCCGTTGGGGGGAGGTGTCCCGCCGGCGTGAATACGGTAAGGGTCGTTCCGCGTCAAGGAACTTCGCGCGCCTCCTGTCTGCGTTCACGCGGTCGTGCTGGCATGCAAGCGAATGCAATTCATTCCGGCGCGGCGCCGACCGGTGCCTGACCAGCTGGCGGACGATGCAGGAAGGTCATCGAGCCGTAGGCGCCGATCCAGGAGCCGACCGCCGCGAATGCGACGTAGATCCAGTTCTCCGTGTAGCTGATCACCGCGAATGACGACAGCATGTACCAGATCGAGCTCCAGGTCGCCGCTGACAACCGTCGCTTGGCAACGACCGCCGACGTGAACATGACGTAGACCGCGTCGGTGGCAGCCGTCGCCAGCACGACACCGAAGGCCGTCAGTGGATTGATCGCCGACATCGTCCTCTCCTCTTCGTTGTACTGCACCATGCGACGTCATTGTTTCGTCGAACGCATCCGTGCACAATGACGCGATCTGCACGCGCCGAACAACAAGGATAGAAGAATGGAACGCGTCCGTCTCGGGAGGAGCCCGCTCGACATCACCCGACTCGGCCTCGGGACGGCGCCGCTCGGCGGTCTTTTCGAGCCGGTCAGCGACGGCGATGCCGAAGCCACGATCGCCGCGGCGTGGGCGCGCGGCGTGCGCTTCTACGACACCGCGCCGCTCTACGGCTTCGGCCTCGCCGAGCAGAGGCTCGGTGCATTTCTGCGCCGGCAGCCGCGCGACAGCTATGTGATCTCGACCAAGGTCGGCCGGCTGCTGCGGCCGGACCCGACCGCCTCGGGCGAAGATCCGCACTACAAGGGCACGCCGCCGCTGCGGCCGCGGTTCGATTACTCCTATGACGGCGTAATGCGTTCGGTCGAGGAGAGCCTGGTCCGGCTCGGCCTCGATCGCATCGACATCCTGCTCGTGCATGATCCCGACGATCACTATGACGAGGCTGTGGCCGGCGCCTTTCGCGCGCTGCAGCGGCTGCGCGACGACGGCAGCATCCAGGCGATCGGCGCCGGCATGAACCAGTCGGAGATGCTGACGCGCTTTGCGCAGGCCGTTCCGGTCGACTGCTTTCTCCTGGCGGGCCGTTACACGCTGCTCGACCAGGGCGCGCTGACGACGCTCTTTCCGATCTGCCGCGAGAACAACATCGCCATCATTCTCGGCGGCATCTACAACAGCGGCATTCTCGCCAACCCTCACGGGCCGGCGAAGTTCAACTACGAAGATGCCGATGCCGCGCTGGTGGCGCGGGCGCGCCAGCTCGATGCGCTGTGCAGACAGCACGGCACCGAGCTCAAGGCTGCCGCGATCCAGTTCTGCCTGGCCCATCCCGCCGTGACCGTCGGCCTGCAGGGCGCCCGCAATGCGCAGGAGGCGGCCGACAACATCGCGATGGCGCAAGCTCCGATCCCGCCCGCCTTCTGGCGCGACCTGCGTGCCAGCAATCTCGTCGATGCCCGGGCGCCGCTGCCGGGAGACGCGCCATGAGCCGTGTCATCGACGCGCATCAGCACTTCTGGGATCCCGGTCGCGCCGACTATCCGTGGATGACCGGCGACGCGCTGGCGCCGATCCGCCGTCCGTTCGGTCCCGCCGACCTTGCCCCGCTGCTGGCCGAGAACGCTCTCGACGCCAGCATCCTGGTGCAGACCCGCTCGTCGCTCGACGAGACCGAGGAGTTCCTGCGCATCGCCCATGCGACGCCATTCGTCGGCGGGGTCGTCGGCTGGGTCGACCTGACCGATCCGTCGGTAGGGTCGACGATCGACCGGCTGCGCGGCCTGCCCGGCGGCGACAGGCTGGTCGGCATCCGCCACCAGGTCCATGACGAGGCCGATCCGGCGTGGATCTTTCGCGGCGACGTCAGGCGCGGCCTCGACAGCGTGTTCGCGCACGACTTGACGTACGATCTGCTGGTGCGCACGCGAGAGCTACCAGCGGCGATTGCGACGGTGCGCGCCTTTCCAAGAGCGCGCTTCGTGCTGGACCACGCCGCCAAGCCGCCGATCGCAACCGGCTTCGATCAGGACTGGGCCGATCGCATCGCCGAGCTCGCGGCTTGCGGCAATGTCTGGTGCAAGGTGTCGGGGCTCGCCACGGAAGCCGTCTGGACCGACTGGGACGCGGAGCGGCTGCAGCCCTACGTGACACATGTGGCGCGCTGCTTCGGCGCCGACAGGCTGATCTTCGGCTCGGACTGGCCGGTCTGCCTGCTCGCCGGCAGCTACCGTGAAATCAAGCAGGCGCTCGAGCGCTGCCTGACACAGCTCGGCTCGGACATCCGCGACAAGGCGTTCGGCCCGAACGCCGTCGCGGCCTACCGCCTGCCGCGCTGATCAGAACCGCATCACCATGCCGACATGGCTCTTGGCGAAGCCGAGCCGCCCGTAGAAGCGTTGCGCGTCGGTGCGGCTTTGATGCGTCATCAGCTCGACCAGATTGCAGCGCTGCTTGCGCGCCTCGGCGATCGCCCATTGCAGCAGCTGCTCGCCGATGCCGCGGCTGCGGCGGTCGGTGGCGACCCGAACATCCTCGACCAGCGCGCGCGACGCACCTTGCGAGCTGAGCCCGGGCAGGATGCAGAGTTGCAGGCAGCCGACCACCCGGCCCGCCTCCTCGGCAACGATCAGGGTGATGTTCCCATCCCGCGCGATCGTCTCGAACGCGTCGTAGTAGGACTGCGGCAACGGCTGCTCGAGGCGCTCGCGCGCCCGGCCGAGATGATCGTCGGCGAGCATGGCGACAATGGCAGCGACGTCGTCGCGCTGCGCAGGACGGATGCTGACGGACATCGGCATACAGGACAGGCTTGCAATCAGCTCAGAACTTGTAGCCGAGGCCCGCGCGCACCGTATTGATGCTGGTGTCGACCGTCGAGGTGAAGCGGACGTATTCGTATTCGGCCCGCGCAAACAGGCCCCCGACCAGATTGACGTCGACGCCGAGACCGGCGCTGTAGCCGTAGATCAGGTGATTGTGCTGAAGGTTGTTGGCGCTGAGCGGCGCAAGCGGCGTGTAGGTGCCGAGAAATGTCGTGCTGACCCGGTCCTGAACCGTCACGGACTGGCCGATATCTGCGTTGCCGAGTGCAAGGCCGAAAAATGCGTAGGGCAGGAAGCAACCCATCGCATAGCCGGCACGACCGCGGATCGTCGCCATGTCGGTGATCGAGATCTGCGAGGACTGCGTCGACGTCACGGCGTGGAAGTTGCCGTCGGTCAGTGCGGCCGTGCTGACGAGCGTGCGGCTCGAAGAGGCCATGCCGCCGTATTTGCCGTGCAGATAGCTCGCCTCGACGCCGAGCACGACGTCGTCCCACTGACTGTTGTAGCCGACGAAGGCGCCGAAGCCCGATGCGCGCGAGGATTGCTTGCCGAGATTCGGGTTCCAGGACGATACCTGCATCTGGCTCTCGATCAGCGTGTTGGCCAACACCGCCGCCGTCATGTTCTTGGTCGAGCCGTTGAAATTCTCATCGGACGAGCCGTAGCCGCCCTGGACGCCCACATAGTAACCGTCCCAGTTGACCCGCGAATTGTTCAGGCCCTCGGTCAGGCCACCGCGCAGGATCGGAAGGTCGGACAAGTCCGCGGCCTGGGCCGCGGAGACCATGCCGCACACCGAAACCGCCACCACCAGGCTACGCATCGCAACGCTCCAATCAGCACTTGACTCTCTGTTCCGATCATCGCGCGTTAACCTTAATCATTCGTTGTCGCAGCGCTCTGCACGGAAATTCTTTCAGCGAAAGCGCGCGCTTCGCCCGATCAGAAACGCGAAACGGCGCGGGAGGCCCGCGCCGTTCGTTCGATTTACAGTGAGGGCGAGCGCTCGATTCAGCCCTTGCGGATCAGCGCCGGCATCGGCGGCGGCGGAGGATTGTCGAAATTCCAGCGCACGCCGAGCTTCAGGTCGTGCGAGGTGATGTCCTTGAACTTGAAGACGTTGCCGGTGGTGTTGCCGACGTAGTCGGATAGTACACCGGTCTGCCCGTGACCGAGATCGACGTAGCTGTAGGCCAGCTCCAGCACCAGGTTCGGATTGACGTTGTAAGCCAGACCGGCATGGGCCGCCCATGCGAAATTCCATTTCGAGGAGGTCGGCGCCGTCGCGAAGCTCGTGGTCGTGAACGGCAGGTTGTTGATGCCCGTGTCGGTGAAATTCGAAATCGTCACCCGCGCACCACCGACACCCGCGCCGATGAACGGCGTCACGCACCACCAGGTGCCGAGATCGACATAGGCGTTGGCGAGCACCAGCCATTCGGACTTGCTGCCGCTGTAATTGTCGATGCCGCTGTAGGGCACGCCGCCCGCCGTTGCATTGAAGCGGTCGGTGGCCTTGAAGTTCGCATTGCCGCGATACTGGCCGGTGACGTCGGCGCGGAACCAGCTGTTGAAGCGATAGCCGACGCCGACGCCATAGATGCCCGCGGTATCGAACGCCGAGGTCTGGTTGAACGACGTCATCGGCGTGTAGGCGGATTCGCGCGAGTAATGGACGTCCTTGACCTTCTGATTGCTGAAACCGATGTCGCCGCGCAGATACCAGCCACCGAAATCGGCCGCCGGCGGCGGCGCGTAGACCGGAGGGGGCATGATGGGCATGTCGGCAGCGAAGACCGAAGTGGAAAACAGAGTGGCCGCTCCGGCGGCGATCAGAAACTTAACGCTACGCATTTTTTCGTCCCTTTGGCCGGTGAAGCAATCGGAGAATTGCTTCCACATCACGCTGATGCCACACTATCACGCCAAATGCTTAAGCAGCGCTTAACCCTAATAATTAAGGTTGATTTTTCATGAGCGCGCGGAGTCGTTAACGGCCAAGCAACCCCTCCTAACAATTCGTTAGCGACAATTTTGACCGCAGGATGAAGAACAACTAATTAGTTGAGTCCCATCTCAATCGGTCGCAGCCAAGGCGCTGGCGCGCAGGCGATCGCGTCCGGCAGTCCGACGCGCCCTGCTCGCTCAGGCACATCCGCTCCCATCAGCTTGCGAGCAGAGAAGGGACCAACAAAAAGGCCTGCCATCCGACGTCGATGGCAGGCCGCAGAGATTGATATATTCCCGTCCGCGATCAAGCAGCAGCCGCAGCGTTGCCGACGGCAGCGACGATCTCGTCGACGACCTCTTCGACCAGATCGCGGTCGTCACCCTCGCCCATCACGCGGATCACCGGCTCGGTTCCGGAGGAGCGTACGAGCAGTCGGCCATGGCCGTTGAGGCGCTTCTGTCCGGTGTCGATCGCCGACTTCACCTCGTCCGCGTCGAGCGGCTTGCCGCTGCGATAGCGGACGTTCTTGAGAATCTGCGGCAGCGGGTCGAAGCGATGGCAGACCTCGGAGACCGGACGGCGCAGCCTCTGCACCGTCGCCAGCACCTGCAGCGCCGCGACGAAGCCGTCGCCCGTCGTCGCGTAATCCGAGAGAATGATATGGCCCGACTGCTCACCGCCGAGATTGTAGCCGTCGGCCAGCATGCGCTCGAGCACATAGCGGTCGCCGACCGGCGTACGCACCAGCTCGAGCCCCAGCCCCTGCAGGAAGCGCTCGAGGCCGAGATTGGACATCACCGTCGCGACGATACCGGCGCGCGCCAAGCGGCCGTCTTCCTTCCAGCTCTGCGCGATGACCGCGAGCAGCTGATCGCCATCGACGATGTGGCCGCGCTCGTCGACCAGGATCACGCGATCCGCGTCGCCGTCGAGCGCGATGCCGATGTCGGCGCGCATTTCCCGTACCTTCCGGCACAGTGCCTCCGGCGAGGTCGAGCCGCATTCCTTGTTGATGTTGAAGCCGTCCGGCTCCACGCCGATCGAGATCACATCGGCGCCGAGCTCCCACAGCGCCTCGGGCACGACCTTGTAGGCCGCGCCGTTGGCGCAATCGACCACGACGCGAAGACCGTCGAGCGAGAGATCGCGCGGCAGGGTGCGCTTGGCGAATTCGATGTAGCGATCGTGCACGCCGTCGATGCGGCGGGCGCGGCCGAGGCTCGCGCTCTGCGCCAGCTTCTTGTCGAGCGATTCATCGAGCAGTTGCTCGATCTGCCTCTCGACATCGTCGGACAGCTTGAAACCCTGCGGCCCGAACAGCTTGATGCCGTTGTCCTCGAACAGATTGTGTGAGGCCGAGATCATGACGCCGAGATCGGCGCGCATCGACTTGGTGAGCATGGCGACCGCGGGCGTCGGCATCGGGCCGACCAGCAGCACGTCCATGCCGACCGAGGTGAAGCCGGCCACCATGGCGTATTCGATCATGTACCCGGAAAGGCGTGTATCCTTGCCGATCACCACCCGGTGGCGATGCTCGCCGCGCTGGAACAGAAGACCTGCGGCCTGCCCGACCTTGAGCGCGAGTTCCGGCGTGATCAGGCCGTTGGCGCGGCCACGAATCCCATCGGTCCCGAAATAGTTACGGCTCATATGACCCCCAGCAACGGCTTCTGGATTTCGTTACCGGCGAGCGCGAATCACAGGACCCGCCCTGCCGGTCAGCCCGCGGGTTATAGTCGCCTTAAGGCTAAGATGGCTTCAAAAAATGTGATGAATCATTACCACGAAACCGCCATGACCTCTGTAAGCCGTTGTTAAGACTAATTTTTCATTCGACCTGACGGCTCTGGAGGGCTCACCCGTCGGAGCCCCGCCGCAGCAGGAAGGTGCTCGCTCCGGCAGCCCTGGGTCATGTTGTTGCGGGACGCTCGCAGTTCGCCCTGCTTTGCCCAGACGCCGTGGCGGTTCCCAAGTTGGATTTGGCAGCCGCCGCAAAGATGCTAGATGACTGCCCCAGCCCTAAGAAACGAGACGCCGGTGGGGAGCCGAAGACCGCGATGAAACACGTCACCTGCATTGAAGACCTGCGCCTGCTGCACAAGCGCCGCGTGCCCAAAGCCTTCTTCGACTACGCCGATCGTGGCTCCTATGCCGAGGAGACGCTGCGCGCCAATCGCGAGGATCTGCAGAAGATCAAGTTCCGCCAGCGCATCCTGGTCGACGTCTCCAAGCGCGATCTGTCGACGACGATCCTCGGCGAGCCCTCGTCGATGCCGCTGATCCTGGCGCCGGTCGGCCTCCTGGGCATGCAGCACGGCGACGGCGAGATTCACGCCTGCCGCGCGGCGCAGGCCGCCGGCATCCCGTTCACGCAGAGCACGATGTCGATCTGCTCGATCGAGGACATCGCGGGCAGCGTCGAGAAGCCGTTCTGGTTCCAGCTCTACGTCATGAAGGACCGCGGCTTCATCAAGGCCCTGGTCGAGCGCGCGATCGCTGCGAAGTGCAGCGCACTATGCCTGACCGTCGACCTGCAGGTGATCGGCCAGCGCCACCAGGACATCAAGAACGGCATGAGCGTGCCGCCGGAATGGACGCTGTCGAAGCTGTTCGACTTCGCCACCAAGCCGGCCTGGGTGCAGGGCGTGCTGCAGGGCAAGCGCCGCACCTTCGGCAACATCGCCGGCCACGTGAAGAACACCGAGGATCTCACCAAGCTCTCGGCCTGGACCGCCGCGCAGTTCGACACCTCGCTGAACTGGAAGGACGTCGACTGGATCCGCTCGATCTGGCCGGGCAAGCTGATCATCAAAGGCATCCACGACATCGAGGACGCCAAGCTCGCGGTCGAGACCGGCGCGCAGGCGATGGTCGTCTCCAACCATGGCGGCCGCCAGCTCGACGGCGCGCCGTCCTCGATCCACGTCCTGCCCGGCATCGCGGAAGCGGTCGGCGACAAGATCGAGATCATGTTCGATGGCGGCATCCGCTCCGGCCAGGACGTGATGCGTGCGCTCGCGCTCGGTGCCAAATCCTGCATGCTCGGCCGCGCCTATGCCTACGGCCTCGGCGCCGGCGGCCAGGCCGGAGTCGCCAAGGCCATCGACATCATCCGCAACGAGCTCTTGACGACGATGGGCCTGTGCGGCGTCAACACGGTGGCCGAGATCGACCGGAAGGTGCTGGCGGATTAGCTCGAGAATCGGCGAGCAAGGTGCTCGGACTAATCAGCTTACGCGCCCCCGACTTCCACCATGCAAAAGCTGTCGTCCCGGACAAGCCGTGACGCGCGTCAGCGCGGCGCGGCGCTGATCCGGGACCCATACTCCGCGGCCGTCGTGTTGGGCAAAAGCCCAATTGCCACTGCGCCCTAAACTCCTCCCTGGGGGTATGGGTCCCTGCGTTCGCAGGGACGACACCGGCAACGGAGACGCAGTTGAGCACACAGAGAAAGGCAGGTCACATCGGCGGCGTCAGCCCATCGCGGCCGACGCTGACGCGGCTGGTCTCGAGCGAACCGTCAGGCAATTGCTTGACGGTGGCGATCACCTTGGCGCCGGCTTTCAGCTCGGACTCGTCGCCGGGCACGAAGGTGACGATCGGCGTGTCCGGCGTAATGTCGACGCGCTTTTCGCCCCCCTTGTACTTGACGAGCAGCGAGTGACCGTCGGTCGAGACCGAGCTTTCGGATACGGTGGCGTTGGTCATGCTCGAGTTCGGCTTCAGGTCCCACGACCGCGAGCCTTCACCCGTTCCGCGCATGTCCTCGGGAAAAATGTGGATCTCGACCGCCTTCGGCGCGCCGTCCGGGCCGGGCACCGTGGTGGCGCCGATGAACGAGCCCAGCTTGATGTCGGAGAGCTGCGCCTTGACGACACCCGAGACGCGCAGATCGCCGGCCATGCGCAGCTTGAAGATCTCGCCGCTGCGGGCTTTCACCGTCATCGTATTGGCGTCGACGCTTTCGATGGCGCCGCGCACGCGCGTCGGCACCGGCGCCTGCTGGGCGATGGCGAGCGCGGATGCAGCCGCAACCATGGCGAGTGAAGCGACGGAACGGATCAGGATGAGACGAGCGGACATGCATGGCTCCGAGGGCGAGAGAAGATCATCCGCGTCCAATGCGGGGCTACGCGGACGCTCGATCAATGAGACGCCGACCATCTGCGCTTATTCCGCGCTCAAGCCCTTGTGAGATCGGCCTCGACCAGCGCGCGCAACTCGGGCGTGACCTGCGGACGGCGGCCGAACCACAATTCGAAGCCACGCACGGCCTGGTGCAGCAGCATGCCGAGTCCATCGGCAGTGCGCAGCCCCCTCGCCCGCGCCGCCGCGAGCAACTGCGTCTCCAGCGGCACGTAGACGATGTCGGCGACGACGGCCTGCTGCGGCAACAGCTCGACGTCGAGCTCGAGCGGCGGCTGACCGTGCATGCCGAGCGAGGTGGTGTTCACGAACAGGCCCGCGCGCGGCAGCAGCGCGCCGACGCGGTCCCAGCCTTCGGCAACGACATGGCTGCCGAACTGATCAGCCAGGGCTTGTGCGCGCGCCGCGGTGCGGTTGATGATGTGGACGCGGCCGATGCCGCGCTCGAGCAGGCCGAACACGACGGCCCGCGCCGAGCCGCCGGAGCCGAGCACCAGCGCCTCGTCGGTGCGGTCCCAGCCTGGGGCAGCGGCGTCCAGATTGCCGATGAAGCCTTCGACGTCGGTGTTGGTGGCCCGCAGGATGCGGTCCTCGTACCAGAGCGTGTTGGCCGCGCCGACGGCGCGGGCACGCGCGTCCGGCTCGCTCAGCTCCAGCACGCGCTCCTTGTGCGGGATCGTGACGTTGGCGCCGACGAAGCCGCGACGGTCGAGATGCATGACGAAGTCCGCCAGCTCTTCCGGCGGCACCGCCTCGATGGTGTAGCCGCCGGCAATGCCGAGCTCGTGCAGCCAATGATGATGGATCAAGGGCGAGCGCGAATGCGCGGCAGGCCAGCCGATCAGGCACGCAGCGCGGGGTTTGGCGGCAAGGGTCATGGCCGTGACATCGGACAAGCTCCGGCTGGAGTCAATGCTGGGGCTCGGCAGTCGCCCCCAGGCGCCATGGCCCAAACGGCGACGCGGCGTTGAGGTCGCGTGTCAGCTCGCGGCGAGCCCATCGGCGACGTCCGCCGGTGCCGTCTCCTTGCCCTTGATGTCGGCCACCGCGCGCTCGATGGTCTCGCGGTAGCGCACCAGCGGCGGCCGCACGCCATGGGTCAGCAGCGCCCGACGCACGGTCGGCGACGCCCCGGTGATGAACAGGCGGATGCCCTGGCGCTTGGCTTTGGCGGCAACGCGGCTCATGGCGTTGGCGGCCGTCGAATCCAGGAACGGCACCGCTGCGAAATCGACCACGAAGGCCTTGCGGCGGTCGGCGATCGAGTCGAGCACGGTGCCGACGGTCGAGGCGGCGCCGAAGAAGAACGCACCGGTGATGCGATAGACCAGCACGTCCTTGTCGGCGCTGAGCTTCGGATTGTACGGCACCCGCGCCTCATCCTCGAAGTCGGCGCGGTCCTTTGCGACCAGAGGCGACCCGTCCTCGACGCCGGTCATCTGCGCCATCCGGTTGATGAACAGCACGGCGCCGAGCGCGAAGCCGACCAGGATGCCCTCGGTGAGATCGCGGAAGACCGTCAGCCCGAAGGTTGCGAGCAGCACCGTGGCATCGCCCCAGGACGATCGGATCAGGGTGGCGAACTCGTGCTTCTCGGCCATGTTCCAGGCGACAACGACGAGCACCGCGGCGAGCGCCGACAGCGGGATGTAGCTCGCCAGCGGCGCCGCGATCAGCATGAACACCAAAAGAAACAGCGAATGCAGCATGCCCGACACCGGTCCGCGGGCGCCGGCGCGAACATTGGTGGCGGTGCGCGCGATGGTGCCGGTGACGCAGATGCCGCCGAACAAGGCCGAGCCGATATTGGCAAAGCCCTGCGCCACCAGCTCGCAGTTGGAGCGATGGCGACGGCCGGTCATGCCGTCGGCGACGACGGCCGACAGCAGCGATTCGATGGCTCCGAGCAGTGCGAAGGCGATCGCATCGGGAAACACCGCCTGGATCTTGGCGAGCGAAAACGCCGGCAACGCCGGCGCCGGCAGCTCGCGCGGGATACCGCCGAATTTCGTCCCAATGGTCTCGACCGGAAGCTGCAGCGCGAAGGTGATGATGGCCGCGACCACCACCGCGATCAGGATGCCGGGCCAGGTCGGCCGCAGATGCTTGAGGCCGATGATGATCGCGATCGACAGCGCGGCCGTCACGACCGCAGACATGCTCGCGGTCGGCGCGCCATGCGCGAGCGCCGTGAGCTTCGGAAGCAGCTCGCCCGGCTCCTTGCCCGCAAGCGTGATACCGAACAGATCCTTCAGCTGGCTGGCAAAGATGATGACGGCGATGCCCGCGGTGAAGCCGACTGTGACCGGATAGGGAATGAACTTGATGTAGGTGCCGAGCCGCAGATATCCGGCGATCACCAGCATCACGCCGGACATCATCGTCGCGATCAGCAGGCCATCGAGACCCTGGCGATCGACCGTCGCAGCGACCAGCACGATGAAGGCACCCGCGGGACCGCCGATCTGAAAGCGGCTGCCGCCGAGCAGCGAGACCAGGAAGCCGCCGATCACGGCGGTGTAGAGACCACGCCCCGGCGAGACACCGGAGGCGATCGCGATCGCCATCGACAGCGGCAGCGCCACGATCGCCACCGTCAGGCCCGCCAGCGCGTCGGCGCGAAAGTCGCTGAGGCCGTAGCCCTCGCGCAAGACCGTCAGGAGTTTGGGGGAATAAAGCTCGGCGAAGGTCGGCTCATGATGTCCGACCCGCCCGTGCGAACGGTGTTCGTTTGCGATGCTCATGCCCATCACGCTCCCGTCGCCTCATCGGGCCGCGGCGCAGCCGACGATGCGTCCCACACGAAGCGCCCAGGGGCCCCGTGCCCGCGCGATGAGCCTAGCTTGCGTCATCGCGCGCGATGTCAGTTTGACGGCCCATGCGGCGGGGCGGCCCCGGGTCCTTCAGGCGAACACCACGCCCGCCGTTCTCGCTGCGGGAATGCTCACCGATCAGATCCACGCCCGCGCGATTGAGCGCATCGACGACCTTGGTCAGCGAGTCCACCACGCCGCGGACGTTGCCCGTGGAGGCTTCCATCCGCTGGATCGTCGGCAGCGACACGCCGGCCAGCTCGGCCAAGGTTCTCTGATCTATCCCGAGCAGCGCTCGCGCTGCCCGCATCTGGAACGACGTGATCACGCTGGCCTCACGTGGCAGACACCATAAATGATGTCTGAGACAAAGACAATGATGTAAAATACATCACAAACTGATCCCGGACGCAAGCTGGAACCCGGCCCTCGCCGTTTGTTCCCTGCGCGCCCGAGCAAAGGTCCCGACGCGATCCGGCCCGCCATCCCGAGAGAGGATGACGGGCCGGCGCTGCTCGGCGCGGAGCGTTCAGCTCAGGCGGCGTCGCGATGGGAGGCGATGATGTGGTCGGCGGCGCGGCCGGTCACCTCGGCCATGTGGTCGAATTGGCGGGTGAAGCTGCCGGCGCCGGCCGTCGCCGAACGCAATTCGACGATCAACTCGCCGATCTCCGCCTCCGGCATCATCGCCCGGACGCAGTCCCAGCCCGGCCAGCCGTCACGGGTATCGAAGGACAGGATCTGGCCGCGCCGCGCCGAGAGGATCGCATTGATCCTGGCGGTCGCCTCCGTCGGGCAGACGATCTCGACGGTGTGAATCGGCTCCAGCAGCACCGGCTGGCATTGCGGCAGCCCCTCGCCGACGCCGACCCGCGCCGCGGTGCGGAACGCGAGGTCGGACGAATCCACGCTGTGATAGGAGCCGTCGGTGAGCGTCACCTCGACGTCGATCACCGGAAAGCCCAGGGGGCCGCGGGCCATTGCGTCGACGACGCCCTCCTCCACCGCCGGGATGTAGTTGCGCGGCACCGCGCCGCCGACCACCTTCTCGGCAAAGCGGAAGCCTTCGCCGCGCGGCAGCGGCCTGATGTCGAGCACCACGTCGCCGAACTGGCCGTGCCCGCCGGACTGCTTCTTGTGGCGGCCGCGCTGCGTGATCGGCTTGCGGATGGTCTCCTGATAGCCGATCGCGGGCTGGTGCGATTTGACGTTGACGCCGAAGCGGTCGCGCAGCCGCTCCAGCGCGACGCGCAGATGCATCTCGCCCTGCCCCCACAGCACCGTGTCGTGGGTGCGCGGGTTCTGCACCATGGTCAGCGACGGATCCTCCTCGTGGAGCCGCTGCAAGGCCTGGCCGAGCTTGACGTCATCCTTGCGGTCGACGGCGGCGATCGAGAGCGCCAGCACCGGCGGGCACGCCTCCACCTTTGCCAGCGGCGGTGGTGCCGTCTTGCCGGTCGCAACCGTATCGCCGGTCTTGACCGCATCGAGCTTGCCGAGCGCCACCGTGTCCCCGGCCTGGGCGCCCGCGCGCTTGCTGTCATAGGCGCCGGTGGCAGCCAGGATGCCGGACACGCGCGCCGCCTCGCCCGAGGCGGCATGCAGCGTCGCGCCGTCGTCGAGATGGCCGGACAGCACCCTCGTCAATGACAGCTTGCCGCCATGCTGCAGATGCAGCGTCTTGAAGACATAACCGAGCGCCTCCTTGGTGTCCTTCACGCCGAGCCGCTGCGCGGTCTCGGCGATTCCGGGCGCCTCGTGGCGCAGCGCCTTCATCAGCCGCAGCACGCCGTTCTCGCGCAACGCCGATCCGAGCAGCACCGGGCAGATCAATCCCTCGCGCAATTCGCGCGCCAGATCGTCGAACACGGCGTCGCGCGGCGGCGGGATGTCCTCCAGCAGCTGCTCCATCAGCGAATCGTCGTGATCGGCGAGCTTCTCCAGCATCGAGAAGCGCGCCTCCTTCTCGCGGTCGAGATCGCCGCCTTCGAGCGCGATCACCTCGGAGGCCTTATGCTCGCGATAGATGAAGGCGCGCTCCAGCGCGAGGTCGACGAACCCTTCGATCAATTCGCCGTTCCAGATCGGGATCTGGCGCAGCACCAGGGGCACGCGCGAGGCCGGCTGCAATGTGGCAAGCGTCTCCCTGATCCGCGCATTGGCGCGGTCGATCTTGTTGAGAAACAGGAAGCGCGGAATGCGCAGCTCCTCGAGCTCGCGCAGGATGATCTGCAATTGCGGCAGCTTCTTCTCGTCCGCCTCGCAGACCACGATGGCGGCATCGACCGCCGGCAGCGCGGCGCGCATGTCGTGGATGAACTCGATCGAGCCAGGACAGTCGAGGAAGGTGTAGCTGTCGCCCATGAAGGTCGTGGTCGCCGCCGTCATGGCGACGCTCATCTTGTGCTGACGCGCCTCCGGGCTGGCATCGCCGACGGAGGTGCCGGCGTCGACGCTGCCCGCGCGCGGGATCGCGCCGGTCCGCGCCAGGATCGCCTCCAAGAGAGTGGTTTTACCGCTTTGGAAAGGGCCCACCAGCGCGATGCACCGTGGACCTCGGGGACTTCTCAGGTCTTGTCCCATTCGCCGCCTCCTCGTTGTGGAGCTCGGCCCTTGATTGGGTCGGCAAAGCCGAATGCTCTGCCTCGGCTGCCGCTTTGGCAAGCAGGCGGCCTGCGAAAAACGTTGCTGCAGTGCGGGGGATCGCGCCGTCTTCCCGCACGATGGCGGGAAGAGCGCTGTTCAAGGCAAAGGGAAGATCACCGCCCCGGGCGCAATTCGAGGCTTTGCAGCCCCGCCGAGACGCTGAGGCCGACCTGGCCCTGGACGCTGAGCGGCTGCAGCGCGATCGAGTTGGCGGAGCCGCCGACCAGCACGTTGCCGCCGACACCGACACCGACCGCGGCCGAGCCCTGGGCGCCGGCATAGTCGCCGGAGAGATCGCCCGGCCCGAGCCGCGCGACCGGTGCATAGACCACCCAGGCCAGCAGCGATTCCTGGGTGATGCCGAGATCGAGGCCGACCTTGCGGATGGTCGCGACGTAGCGGTCCTCGGGCAGGCCGTCGGCGCGCAGCACGCAGCCGAGATGGGTCACCGAGCCGACGATGAAGCCGACACTGGCGCCGCCGCGGCATTCGAGGACACCGACCCGCACGCGATCTTGCGCCTGGGCAGCGCCGGTGCAGAGGACGATCGCAGCGGCGAGCCCGGCGAGGATGGTCGAGCGCATGAATAGAACTCCGGCTGAAATGAACGTGTGATGCAGACCCGTCGATCGGACGCACGATCACAGGGCGCCACATCTATGCCACAAGCCTTACAGTCGCACCAGATTCGCCGCGCCGTCGGCACGAGCCGGCGCGCCGACGCAGGCAGCGACTGCGACGCGTTCGCCTGGACGTGTCCGAGTCTCTCCGATCGAGGGTCTCAGCGATAGAAGCGCGAGAAGTAGGACGATGAACGGCTCGGGCTCGGGTGGATCGGCAGCAGCGGCACCAGCTCGACCTCGGTGATTCCGGCAGCGAGGTTCAAGCCGGTCTGCCCCTGCAGGCTGATCGGCTGCAGCGCCGCGGCGCGATCGGTGTCGCGCACCAGGAAGCTGCCGCCGAAGCCGACCAGAGCGGCCGCGTTGGCGGACAATCCGCCATAGCGCCCGCGCAGCTCGCTGCGGCCGAAATCGTTGACCGGTGCGCTGACCGCCCACGCCATCCTGGTCACATCCGTCAGGCCGAGATCGAGGCCGTAACGCCGGACCTTGGCGACATAGCGCTCCGGCTGGCGGCCCTGACTGCGAAACACGCAGCGCAGGCGGGACTGGGACATCACGAGCCTGCCGGAGGTCTTTCGTCCCTCGCATTCGAGCACGCCGGCGCGCATCGGCCGCCCCTGATGGGCCTGCGCGAGCGGCACGATCATCACCATCAACGCGATCGACAGCAGAAGCAGCCGCATCGAACTCCAACCCTACGCCACCAGACTTGTCGGCCGACAAAAGAAAGGCGCCATGTTCAAAACATGGCGCCTTTCGGCCTGGAAATTGGCTTCTGGTGTTTCGAGAAGGATGTTGCCCGATTACCTCAGATTGCCGCAGAAGCGCTGGATTCGCTTGCAGGCGTCCTCGAGGTCGGAGGTCTTGGTCGCGTAGGAGATGCGGAAGGCCGGGCCGAGGCCGAAGGCCGAGCCCTGCACCACGGCGACGCCCTCCGTCTCCAGCAGCTCGGTGACGAAGGCCTCGTCATTGTCGATCACCTTGCCCGACGGCGCGGTCTTGCCGATCGTCCCGGCGCAGGACGGATAGACGTAGAACGCGCCTTCCGGCCGCGGGCATTCGATGCCATTCGCCTGGTTCAGCATCGACACCACGAGGTCGCGGCGCTCCTTGAACACCTTGTTGTTGGCCGGGATGAAGTCCTGCGGACCGTTCAGGGCCTCCACCGCCGCCCATTGCGCGATCGAGCACGGGTTCGAGGTCGACTGCGACTGGATCGTCGCCATCGCCTTGATCAGGTGCGCCGGACCGCCGGCATAGCCGATGCGCCAGCCGGTCATGCAATAGGCCTTGGAGACGCCGTTCACGGTCAGCGTGCGGTCGAACAGCGAGGGCTCGACCTGCGCCGGCGTGGTGAACACGAAGTCGTCATAGACGAGGTGCTCGTACATGTCGTCGGTCATGATCCAGACATGCGGATGCTTGACCAGCACCTCGGTGAGCGCCTTCAGCTCGGCCTTGGTGTAGGCCGCGCCGGTCGGGTTCGACGGCGAGCACAGGATCAGCCACTTGGTCTTCGGCGTGATCGCCTTCTCCAGCGCCTCCGGCTGCAGCTTGAAGCCGTGGGCGGCGGTGCAGACCACCGGCACCGGCTCGCCGCCGGCGAGCGCGACCATCTCGGGATAGCTGACCCAGTACGGCGCCGGGATGATCACCTGGTCGCCGGGATTGATGGTCGCCATCAGCGCATTGTACAGCACCTGCTTGCCGCCGACGCCGACGATCACCTGGTTCGGCTTATAGGTGAGGCCGTTCTCGCGCTGGAACTTGCCGATGATGGCTTCCTTCAGCTCGGGGATGCCGTCGACCGCGGTATACTTGGTCTTGCCGTCCTGGATCGCCTTGATCGCGGCCTGCTTGATGTTGTCGGGCGTATCGAAATCCGGCTCGCCGGCGCCGAGGCCGATGACGTTGCGGCCCGCCGCTTTGAGGACGCGCGCTTTATCCGTGACCGCGATGGTCGCGGACGGCTTCACACGGTCGAGCGCAGCGGCGAGAAAGGACATCATCAGCTCCTATGCAGGCGTCGTGGATCACCCCCTCGGGGCCACGACCAGTCATGTCAGGGAAACGCCCATTTGTAGGGCCCCCAGCGCTGCATCGCAAGAAGCTTGGGCACATGGCTCCCAAGACTTTAGAGAACGTTAAAGCCGCCCCGTTAGCGTGGACCGACGATTATCCAGAGTCTCAGGCCGAAATGACCACTATCGGGTACGCCCTGCGATCCGGCGACTGGCTGACGGCCACGCGGATCAAGTCCTACAGCTGGATTCTGCTCGCGGTCACGATCGCGGCAATCGCCGGCTGGATCGCGCTGTCCGATGGCCTGGTCGACCGCAACGGCAAGCCGATCGGCACCGACTTCTCCAATGTCTATGCGGCAGGCGTGCTGACCCTTCAGGGCAAGGCGGCCGATGCCTATGATCCGCCGCTGCAGCATGCGACGGAAAAGGCCGTATTCGACGGCCGCGACGTGCCGTTCTTCGGCTGGCACTACCCGCCCTTCTTCTTCGCGATCGCCGCCATCACCGCCCTGCTGCCCTATGCCGGAGGGCTCGCGCTCTGGGTCGTGTCGAGCCTGCTCGCATACCTCGCGGTCATGCGCGCAATCCTGCCGCGTTCCGGGACCCTGCTGGTCGCGACCGCCTTTCCCGCCGTGTTCGTCAACATCGGTCACGGCCAGAACGCGTTTTTCACCGCGGCGCTGCTCGGCGGCGCGCTGTTGCTGATGGAGCGCGGCCGGCCGTGGGCGGCCGGCGTCCTGATCGGCCTGCTCGCCTACAAGCCGCAATTCGGCGTGCTCATTCCCGTGGCGCTGCTCGCAGGCACGCGCTGGCCGACGATTGCTGCGGCAGCCGCCACGGTGGCCGCGCTGGTCGCGATCAGCTTCGCCGCGCTCGGCAGCGACGTCTGGCACGCTTTCTACCAGTCGATGACCTTCACACAGAGCGTCGTGCTTGAGCAAGGCGGCACCGGCTGGGAGAAGATCCAGTCGGTGTTCTCGGCCGCGCGTCATTGGGGCGCCGATATCAGGTCCGCCTATGCGCTGCAGAGCCTGCTGGCGCTGTCGCTCGCGGCCGGACTTGCATGGCTGTGGCAGAGCGAGGCCGCGTTCGATCTCAAGGCTTCGGCACTGGCGAGCGCGAGCCTGCTGGCGACGCCCTACGTGCTCGACTACGACCTCGTCGTCGTCGCGGTCGCGATCATCTTCTTCGTCCGGCACGGCCTCGCGAACGGCTTTCGCGACTACGAGCTCAGCGTGCTCGCGGCCGCCTGGATCGTGCCGCTGCTCTCGCGCAGCGTCGCCGGGCTGACGACGATACCGCTGGGCCTCATCGTTCTGATGGCCCTGTTCGCGCTGACCCTGCGCCGCGCACTCACCGATCGCGCCGTCGAGATCGGTGGACACGCGCGCATCGCGCAGGCGTGATCTCGATTGTTTGAATCTATTGGAAAGTTGTTATTCGAGAGTGCAGTGCAGTAGCGCATTTCGACTTTTTCCATCCGCCGGCTCTTGCAGCCTGCGCCCATCGGCATCATTGTCTGGCCGCATTGCGGGACGATCTGGCGTCTGGATGTGCGATGCGTCCAACCTTTGATTCCTCGAACTCGAAATCGGCCGGATGTACAAGCTCTATTCGATGCAGCGGTCAGGCAACAGCTACAAGGTCCGCCTTGCGCTCGCGCTTCTGAACGCGCCCTATCAGGCGATCGAGATCGACATCCTGCGCGGCGAGAGCCGCACGCCGGATTTTCTCGCCAAGAATCCCAGCGGCCAGGTGCCGCTGCTGGAGGTCGGCGAGGACCGCTTCATCGCCGAATCGAACGCGATCCTCTGGTATGTCGCCGGCGGCACGCCGCTGGTGCCGGAGCAGCGCATCGAGCGCGCCGAAGCGCTGCAGTGGATGTTCTTCGAGCAGCATGCGCTGGAGCCGAACATCGGCGCCGCCTATTTCTGGCTGCTGCTGGTCAAGGGCGGGCGCGACCTGCAGACACATGCGCTCGAGGACTGGATGGAGCGCGGCTACGCCGCGCTCCAGGTGATGGAGAATCATCTCAAGAGCAACGACTACTTTGCCGCGAAGCAGCTGACGGTCGCCGACATCGCGCTCTACGGCTACACCCACGTCGCCGATCGCTGCGACTTCGACCTGTCGACCTTCCCGAAGATCCGCAACTGGCTGCGCCGCGTCGAACAGACACCCGGTTTCGTCGCGATGGATTGGCAGCCGGCGCTGATCGATTCGGCCGGCATCGCCGCCGACTACGGGTGAGGCATTCACCGTAAGACTACGGACCGTCCGTAGAACAGCGGGGAAAATACACGCTTCGGCGGGAACAAACACCGCCAGCGCCATGTTCCTGCCTTTTTTTCCGATTTGCCGCCGCAATCCTGCCCAGCGCGACCTTAGAATTTACCTCTGCGAGTGATTCGCTCGCGGATGTATGGGTAAGGGATTTCGACTTCATGTCCGGGTGGCGTCTTGCTTCCGTTCCGAGGTTCAGTTGGGTCCGCGGCCATGCGTCGCCGCAGGAGTCGAACCACCGTAGAGGGCTCCGTACGCCCGTCAGCGGCTTTCACGACCACGCAACGCTCACCCTTTCGCCCAGCCTGACCACCGCCGTGGTCGCAACGATCGCGGCCAGCACGCTCTCGTTGGGTGTCAGCGTCACCATCGCGGTGGTGTCGATCCGCGCCGTCTTGTCGATGCCCGCTTAACAGGAAGCCATTTTGACAACCCTTCGCGGTTTTCGCGACAACAGGCGATGATTGTCTCGCGCACAAAATGGCGATGAAATCAACGGTCGTAATCGTTGCCGTGACCCTGGCACTCGCGATCCTGCTGGCGGCGTCACTGCTGATCCTGATCGAGCGGCGGGGCGAGCTCTCGCTCTCGCCGCTGACCGAGGAAGATCGGTCCGTCTATGTCGAGCTGGTACGGCCGCCCGCCGCCGAACCGGTGCAGCCCGTCCCGGATTGATCGCCAACGCGGCTGCGCGTATCGAAGGTCCGTCGAGATTCAAACGGACGGCGAAGCCTTCATGCACGAAGCACTCACTGTGCGCGCCATCGCGCGCGACGACCATGATCACTGGCTGCCGCTCTGGGACGGCTACAATGCCTTCTACGGCCGTTCGGGGCCGACGGCGCTGCCGGCCGAGGTGACCGCGATGACATGGTCGCGCTTCTTCGATGCCGACGAGCCGGTCCATGCCCTGGTCGCCGAGAGCGGTGGCGAGTTGATCGGCCTGGCGCACTACCTGTTTCATCGCGCCACCACCACGATCGGGCCGCTCTGCTATCTCAACGACCTGTTCACGAGCGAGGCCGCCCGCGGCAAGGGCGTCGGACGGGCGCTGATCGAGGCGGTCTACCGCGAAGCGCGTCAGGCCGGTGCGCCGCGGGTCTATTGGCAGACGCACGAGACCAACACCACGGCACAGGCGCTCTACGACAAGATCGCCGAGCGCTCGGGCTTCATCGTCTACCGCAAGGCGCTGTGAACGGGCGGTGTCACGCCGCCGTCACGGGGCAGGCCTACGCTCCATCGAGCGCCTGATCATCCCCCGTCACCGGTCACGCGTTTCAGCGGTCCCCGTCAGTCGCCGTCTCTGACCGGGGCCGCATTTTTTTGTCTGGCCTTGGTCGTTGGACGTGGCGCGTCTCACGCTACGTTGGTCGTCGTGTTCTGCTGCTTCAATGGGACCTGCTGAGAAGCCTTCGCCTGCGCGACTTCGACGCACATTCTGACAGCCTCACCCATGCTCGCCGCGACCAGATCGGCCTTGGTGGCTTCCTGCAGCACCTTCGCGGCCTCCTGATCGACGTCGGCCGCGCAGCAGACCAACATCACTCTTGCCTTGGGGAGTCGTCGCTTCAAGCGACGAACGGAGTAGCGCATATGTGCAACGCCGGAATTGCCGATATAGATCAGGCAGGCAATCGCAACACCTGCGGGCTCGAGCTTGATGACGTTCGCCGTCGAGAGCGCCTCCGCTCCTGAGACCTTCGCGCCCAACCCGTGCACCGACGACAGTTGCGCGAGAATCACCGCCGCCGCTTCGTCGATCGGGGTTCGCCCGGCCACGCACAGGACCGGCTGCTCGCTCCGCCATCCTTCGGCGAGATTGTCCTTGCTGAGGATGGGTATCGTGTCGATTGCCCCACTGCTGGCCGAGCTGTCGACGGCCGATGCAGCTTCCGGATCGCTGGTGGTCTCGCGTTTCGCCAGCGGACCATCATTTTGATCGGAAAGATCGGCGGTCAACTCGGCGACGGCGTCACGGATCGTTGCAAGGCGATCATAGGCGAGCGCCCCTCGGTCGGCGTCGGCTTGGGCCAATTGCAGTCCCTTCACCGCGACCTCGTCGCAATAGGCAATCAACGAGCGCTCCTTCAAGAACTCCTCTGCCTTCTCGGCCGCTTCCGTCGGATCGTTCGCAAGCATGCGCTGGTAGAAGATCTCGGGAGGAGACAGCGCTGGACGATCACCGAACATGACGTCGAGGAACTCCAGGCGCTCCACATGTCGTCCGATGACGACCAGGCAGACCGTCAGCGGCGTCGCGAGCACCAACCCGATTGGGCCCCACAGCGCGGTCCAGAACGCGGCTGAAACGACCACCGCCACGGGGGACAGGCCCGTGCTGCGCCCATAGACCATCGGTTCGATGACGTGGCCGAGCAACGGCTCGACCACGAGAAACAGGGCCAAGGTCCAAATCAGCATCGACCAGCCAGGGTCGACCGCTGCCGCCAGAGCAAGCGGAAACGCCGCGGCGATGACGGCGCCGATATAGGGCACGAACCGAAGCGCTGCGGCGAGGATCCCCCAAAGGAGGGCGCTGGGGATGCCGATGAACCACAAGCCGACGCCGATCACGACGCCGAATCCGCCGTTCAGGGCGAGCTGGGTGAGGAACAGCCGGCTGAGCCTGTAAGCCGCATCATCGAGCGCCGCCGTGGTGCGCTGCAGGTCGGATGAGCCCGCAAGGCGAATGAGCCGATTCCGCAGGTCCTCGCGTTGAAGCAATATGAAGATCACGAAGATGATGATGATGCCGGTCGTCGCCAGCGGATGAATGAGCGGCGAAATCAGCGTGCGGAGACTGTCTAGCGCTCCGGGATCGGGCTGCCGGACCTCCACCGGGATCGGGGTCACAGGGACTGAGGAATTCGTTCGCAGTCCGCTCGGCAGCCGAGCCGCTTCCGGCTCTTTCTGTTTGTCGAGTTCCTTGCCCAGATCCTTGAGCATGTCCGATGCACGCTCGAGCGTCCCTCTGCCGGCTTTGGTGTCGCGGAACGACTGGATCTTGTTGCTCATCGTCGATTGATAGTTCGGCAGCTCACTGGCAAGCTGGGTGAGCTGGGTGGCGAGCAGGCTGCCCAGTGTAAAGATCACGACGAATGCGAGAACGACCACGCTGACGACGGCCAGTCCGCGCGGGGCACGAAGCCGCTGCAGTTGCGCGACCAATGGCGCCAATACGAAGCTGAGCAGGATGGCCAGGGCCACGGGGACCAGGATATCGCGACCAAAATACAGCAGCGCGATGATGATGACCGCAAAAATGGCGATGGCCAGCGCGCTGATCAGCCCGAGAACTTCCTCTGGGGTGCGGACCTTGAGCGGCTGTCTGATGATCATCGAATCTCTCTCCGAACGAGGAAGGGCAGCGCGCGTCGCTCAAGCGGTCAGGCTGTCAACGTCGACGAAGGTGGCGCGTTGCAACGGAGGGAAGCTTCTGACGATGTCGCCGGCGCCGGTGGTCATATGCCAGAAGGTTCGTCCTCGATCCGAGCAACCATCCGGGCCTTCGCTAGAACAGAACGACCGAGGGCGCTGGCTGGCGCTGCCCGCCCTGCCGGACATTCGGCTTCCTGTTTCAGACACGCGATAACAGCCTCGTGAGGCTCCAGTTCCCGAGAGCGCCTGAGGTCGCATGCGCGTCTGCCGACGGCGACGACTGGTCAGCGTCGGCACACCGTCGCATCTCCGCGACTCAGCCGGAGCTTCACTGGGGCGTCGTCCTTGTTGATGTCAGCAGGTTCGGCGGTACGGCTTGCCCGGCGAGGCCCGGGCGAGCAGCTTCCGAGGGCGCACGACCGGCGACCGTCCGGGTCCTGTCGGCCGCCGTGTCGTTCAGCGCAAATCAAGCGTCCGCTCGGCCGTGCTCAGCCAAGACGGGCCGCGGAGACGGATCTCGTCTGAATGGTGGACTCTGTCCTTGTCCTACGTCTTGCTGCCTACCGTTTGGCGGACCTCGAACCCCTCGAACTGCGGCGGGCCGAGATAGTGCACCTTGGTGTCGCCGGCCCGGTGGTGCGCGGCGCGGAAGGCTTCGGACCTGGTCCAGTCCTCGAACGCAGCTTTCGACGCCCAGATCGTGTGCGAGGCATACAGCGTATGGTCCTCCGCTTCCGGTCCCTTCAACAAGTGAAACTCGACGAAGCCCGGCACCTTGTCGAGATGGCTGTCGCGCGACAGCCAGACCTGCTCGAAGGCGGCCTCTGAGCCCTTGGCGACGCGAAAACGATTCATGGCGATGAACATGCTGATCTCCTGAGGGGTGAATGCCGCAGGTCGAGGAGTAGCAGACTTCGCGGTGCAATGCGCCCGCGGCGGTGGCCGCTGATGCCGCGATGTGGAACGCTTCAGGGCCCCGATCAGGACATGGCGCAAGCGAGCCCTAGGCCACGAGCCCCTTGATTGGCTTCACGGCCGCGCTGTCCGGAAACACCGCGCCGCCGAGCGCGTGCTCGCCGATGCCGAGATGATCGGCGAGTACGCCCTTGAACACCGCGCGCAGATCCGTCGTCGGCGCAAGATCGCGTCCCTGGTAGAGGCTCGCCATCTTCAGCGTCGGCCAGTCGGCGATCACCCGCCCGCCCTTCACCGCGCCGCCGGCGAGCAGCGCAATCGTCCCGGTGCCATGATCGGTCCCCTGGGTGCCGTTGATCTTCGCCGTGCGCCCGAACTCGGTTGCGACCACCACGACCGTATCCCGCCAGCGTGGGCCAAGACCGCTCTCGAACTCGGCGAGCGCGCCGTCGAGGCCCGACAACAGCTGCGCCAGCCGGCCGATTGCGCCGCCTTCATTGGCATGCGTATCCCAGCCGTCGAAGGCCAGCGCCGCGATGCGCGGACCCTCATCCGCCGCGATCAGCTTCGCCGCGCCGCGCGCGACCTGGCGCATCGCCGCGATCTGGTTGCCGCCCGGCTTGGGCTTCATGTCGTCACCGAACGCGACCTTCTCGAGCTTCAGCCCTTGCGACAGCGCAGCCGCCAATGCGGGATCGCGATGCGCATAGAGGTCGACCAGCCGCATCGCGGTGTCGTCATCGGCCTGCGGCAAGGTTACCGGCGCCCAGCCGACGGTGGGCGCTGCGCCGCGCAGCACCAGCGGTGCCGTCGGACCGACCGCGAGCGCGCCCGTGACGCGGGGGCCGCGCGGCAGCGCCTCGACTGCGCGGTTCAGCCAGCCCGATTGCACGCGGCCGGGACCGGCGAAGCCGCTTTCGAGCACGTCCTGGCCATCGAAATGCGAGCGCTCGCGATACGGTGTCGCGACCGCGTGAACCACGGCAGCCTGCTTGTCGCGATACATGCGCGCGAATTCCGGCATCGACGGATGCAGCGCAAAGAACGAGTCGAGCGGCAGCGCCGGAGTTGGTCCCGCCGTCGTCAGCGCGATCGCGCCATGCAGTCCGGCGTAGTCGGGATCCCCGACCGGCGCGACGGTGGCGAGGCCATCGAGCGCGCCGCGCAGGATTACGACGATCAGCCGCGGATCGCGCTGGTCGGCGGCGCGGGCGAATTTCGGCAAATAGCCCCACGCGGCGAAGGACGCGCCTGCCAGCAGCAAGTGGCGTCGCGAGGTCAACAGCGAGGTCGCGATCCGGTCCATCGTCATCTCCTCTGGAATTCCGGCGACATCAACAGCAGCGCCAGCGCCTGCTGGCGCGACTCCGCGCGCTCGATCGTGCGGCGTGTCTCGGTCGACGCAGCATCGCCGGCGACGAGCTCGAGCAGCTCGCGCGGATCGAGATTGTTGCCGAGTCGGCCGCCGAGCTGCGACGAGATGTCCAGCCGCAGCTTCATGCCTTCCGGCGCGGCCCACACCGCATTGGTATCAGCGAATCCGTTTGGTCCCGCGGGCGTCCACAACGGCTGGCCCAGCGTGTTCAGGGAAGTGAGATAGAAGCCGGGATCCTCCGGCACGCGCGCCAGCAGCCGGCCGCCGGCGACCAGGAACTCATAGGGCGAGCGGATCTTGGTGAGCGGCGCCGACCAGGCATCGTCGGAGTCCACCAGCGCCAAGGTCAGCGCCTTGAGGTCGCCATCGCTCCTCCTGAACACGGCTTCGAGTCGCGCGACGAGCGCGGGCGGCGGATCGTCGGCAATGAAATGACGTGCGAGCTTGGCGGCGATGAACTTCGCGGTCGACGGATGCCGTGCGATGTCGGCGAGCGCAGCTTCGCCCTGGGCGAGGCCATCATCCGCATAGACCCTGCCGAGCAACGTCTGCGGCCCCGGCTGATGCGCATTGGCATTGAACACGAAGCTGCCGGGCGCCGCGTTGCGGGTGTTGCGGCCGGCGAAGCTCCAGCCGGTGATGATGCGCGCCAGCGAGGTCACGTCCTCCTGGCTGTAGCCGCCGCCGACACCCAGCGTGTGCAGCTCCATGATCTCGCGCGCGAGATTCTCGTTGAGGCCGCGCTTGCGGTTCTGGCCGGCACGCGAGTCCGGTCCGAGCGATTCCTGGTTGTCGAGAAAGAACAGCATCGCCGGATGCTGCTCGACCGCCTTCAGCATGTCGACGAAGCGCCCGAGCACGTGCGGCCGGATCGCCTCGCGCTCGAACGCGCCGGCCCACATCCGCGCCAACTCGCCCTTGCCGGCGGAGATGCAGAAATGATTCGACCAGAACGCCACCAGCCGCTCGGTGAAGCCGCAATCGGCGAGCACGGCGCGCTGCAGCCGCGCCAGCGCTTCGGCACGGAAGGTCTTCTGGACGACGTTGGGCGGCTGCTGGGCTTGCGCGGGCTTTGCCGGCGCTCCCTGCATCGCGGATGCGGGGTCGGCACCGGCCGCTGGGGCCGCCGAGGGCGTTGCGGCCATGGCTTTGTCCGCGCCGTTCGTCGAAAGGCCGCGCGTGGGGCTGGACTGCTCCTGCGGCGCAGCCTCCGACTTCGCGGCCTCGCGGGCCCGCTTGACCTCGTCCTGATAGGCGAAGACGGCAGCGGCGAGTGCTGCCGTCGGCTGCAGACCCGGCGCCTCCAGCAGCGCTCCATCGGGACGGCCGAGCTCGGCCTTGACGAAGCCGCGCGGGTCCGACGCCGCATTGACGAGATCGCCCGAGGCACCGCCACGCGCGCCGAAGCCGAAGCGATTCAATGCGACAAGAGCCGCTCGAGCATCACGCGCCATGCCACATCCTCGAGCCCGTCATCGCGGGAGCTCCCGAAACGCTGTGTTGCCGCGACCGCAGACTGCGATGGCGCGGCAGATTGTCACGCACTATACTTGCCCCGGCAGATGAACCGGACATGAAAAGGGGCTGGTCGGACGTGGTTCCGAAGGTGACAAATCGTTTAGCGGACATGACCGCGCGGCAACTCATCTGCGAGTCGTGCGGCACGGCGTTCAGCTGCGATCCGGGCGGCTCCTGCTGGTGCTTCGACGAGGCCGTGCGCCTGCCGCTGCCCAAGACCGGACAAAGCAATTTCAAGGACTGCCTGTGCGCCAACTGCCTCAAGAGACTGGCCGGCAAACCGGAGCCGCGCTCGTGACACGCTGGCACGTCGAAGCCGTCCTGCTCGACATGGATGGCACGCTGCTCGACACCGAGAAGGTCTATCTCGAAGCTGCGATCGCGGCGCTGAATGCGCTCGGCTACAGCGACGGCGTCGTCGAGCTCTGTCACGCGATGATCGGCATTCCCGGACCCGACAACGAGCAGACCCTGCGCGACCATTTCGGCGACGATTTTCCGCTGGCCGAAGTCAACCGCCTGTTCGCGGCCAAGACGGTCGAGATCCTGCAGGCGGGCATGCCGCTGAAGCCTGGCGTCATCGCGCTGCTCGATGCGATCGACGCGGTCGGCCTGCCCAAGGCCGTCGTCACCTCGTCCTCGCGCCGCACGGCCGCGGAGCATCTCCGCCTCGCCCGCATCGATCACCGCTTCGATGCGGTCCTGACGCGCGACGACGTGGCCCGCGCCAAACCGCATCCGGACCTCTATCTGCTTGCCGCGGAACGGCTGCGGACGCACGCGCCGGCCTGCGTCGCGATCGAGGATTCCAATCCCGGCGTCGCCTCGGCGCACGCCGCCGGCGCGATCACCTTGATGGTGCCGGACATCGTGCCGCCGAACGATCATTCGCGGGCGAATGCGGCGGCCGTGCTGCCGGATCTCGATGCCGCCATCGCGCTGCTCGCGCGCCGTTCGGTGTTGCCCCTCAGGACGTGACGTCACCTCGGCAGGCTGTGAATCGCCGTGCAGCCTTCTCATGAGCCATTTTCTTCAAACGCGGCCGAACACGGTCACGATCGGTTCACGTCGTTGCGCGCCGCCGGCGGCCCTATCGGATGCATTAACCCGCACGCACTACCGTGCAGGCGTTGGCGGATGGGCTTATTTCATGTTGCGATTCATTGGCGCCGCAGGTGCGGCATTTTTTGCTGCGTTCGCAGGAGTGAGTTGGGCGGTCAGGGGATTTCCGCTTCCGGATGGACCGTGGCGGGGCATGATGCGGACAGCTTCGATTGAAACGGTCTCAAACCTTGCTGCGCCGGCGCCGGGGGGCGTGGCTGTCGTGGCTCCCCTATCCCCCACGGTCGACATGACCTTCGGCGGCCCGGAGGCAAAGGAGTTCGACCGCAAGGCGTGGCTCGCGCAGCACACCTCGCAGAGCGACAAGAATCCCAAGCTCGACGCGTTGCGGATGGACGCATTGCAGGCCGCGACGGCCTACAAGCTGTCGCCGTGCGACCAGACCATGAAGCAGAACCTGGTGGACGCACTGACGGCCTACACCCGCGCCTATGTTGCCAAGCTGGATTGCAAGCGGCAGTTCTGGGGCGCAAAGATCTGCACCGACAAATCGCTCCAGGAGGCGGCCGACAGCGTCGGCACGCCGCTCGATCAGCGCGTGAAGGAGGCGTTGTTCGAAGCCTTCGAGGAAAAGGGGATCACCAAGGCGGACTTTCCGGCCGACGTGCGCGAGGAGGTCCCGCAATTCGCCGGACCCGCCTTCTGGTCCGACGAGTCGGCGGTGTGCCGGACGCGGCAGGCGCAACGGGACCGGCGATAGCAAACGAGCGCTGCCATGAACCGGCTGATCTTCATCATTGCGGCCATCGTCGTCTGGCAGGTTGGCGGACGCCTGTTCCTGACCGAAGCGCCGACCGCGGCGGCGTTTCCGCCGGTCACCGGCGCGGAGTTTCAGGACCACGAGAAATACACCGAGGACGCCCGGCGTTCGCAGCGCGAAGACGCGCTGAAGTCGCTCGACCTCGCCTGGAGCGACCGCTGCGGCGCCAAGCGCGACAGCTTCATCAGCGGCCTCAACCACTACTACTATCACCGGCAGAACCAGAACGAGCGCTATCCCGAGACCTATGGTCCGGCCGGCGCCGCCTATATCGCGGGCGTATGGACCACCGCCGAGGATCGAAGGATCGAACGGCTCACCCAGGAAGCCTACGCCGCCGGCTACATCAAGCCATCCGATTTCGACGGCATGGCGAGCCGGATGGTCGCAACGATCGTTCGCGGCGAGCAGGTCAGGGGACGCGGCTGCGCCGGCTGACGGTCCTGCGGGAAGCATATCGCCTCCCCTTTGGCAGCGCCGCCGCGACCAGCGTCCGCGCCGCCGCGCCCGCGGTTTCCATGTAGCTGGCGTCCCGATGCAGCAGCACGACCGCGAATGCGCCGTCGAGCAGCAGCAGCATCTGCCGCGCGAGCCCGCCTGCTTCGGCAATTCCCTGCTCCTCGAAGACCGCCTGCAGCCAGGCCTCGAACTTCTTCTTGTGGGCGGCGCCGATCCTGATCGCGGGATGGCCGGGCAGATTGGCGAGCTCCGCGGTGGTGCGCAGGAAGCCGCAGCCGCGCCATTTCGGATGTCGCGCAGCGCGCGCGAGCTGGTTGAAGATCCCGGCGATCTTGTCGGGCAGCCCGCCCTCGGTCTCGTCGAACCAGCGCTTGAACAGCGTCAGGTTCGGCTGGTCGCGCGCGGCAAGATAGGCCGCGACCAGATCGTCCTTGCTGCGGAAATGATAGTACAGCGTCTTCTTGGTGACCCCCGCCTTCTCCGCCACCGCGTCGACGCTGACGGCGCGGATGCCCTCGGCATAGAACAGCCTGCTCGCGGCGGCGACGATGCGGGCGGGCGTGGGATCGGAGGAACGGGGCATGGCGGCGCTCGGTCAATGTATACTGACCAGTGAATATACCTCGGCTGCCGCGGCGCCTAGTCTTTGCCTGCTCCAACCGCCAGCCTGCGAGACACCATGACCGACCTCATCCTGCTCGACATCTCTGACCGCATCGCCGTGATCACGCTGAACCGGCCGCAGCGGCTGAACGCGCTCAGCTACGCGCTGATCGATCGATTGATGGCCGCGCTCGACCGCATCGAGACCGATGCCGGCGTCAGGGCCGTGATCCTCACCGGTGCGGGACAACGCGCCTTCTCGGCCGGCGCCGACATCGACGAATTCACCGCAAGCGTCCGCCAGGGGCGCGCTGCCGCGCTGCGCGACTTCGTCCGGCGCGGCCAGGCGATGACGGCGCGGCTTGAGGCGTTCCGCAAGCCGGTCATCGCCGCCGTCAACGGGCTCGCCTTCGGCGGCGGCTGCGAGATCACCGAGGCCGTGCATCTTGCGGTCGCGAGCGAGCGCGCCAGCTTCGCCAAGCCCGAGATCAGGCTCGGCATGCCGCCGACCTTCGGCGGCACGCAACGGCTGCCGCGGCTGGTCGGCCGCAAGCGCGGACTCGAACTGCTGCTGACCGGCGATTCTTTCCCGGCACAGCGCGCGCTGGAGATCGGCCTCGTCAACGCCGTCGTGCCGCACGACGAGCTGTTGCCGGCGGCGCGCGCGCTGGCACAGCGCATCATCCGCCACGGGCCGGACACCGTCGCCGGCATCATCACCGCCGCGACGCGCGGGCTCAACATGGCGATCGGCGAAGGGCTGCAGGTCGAGAGTGAACAGTTCGTGAGCCTCGTCGGCAGCCGCGATCTCGCGGACGGGCTGGCGGCCTGGCGCGAGCGCCGGCCGCCGCGTTGCTAGACCGGATGGCCCGGCGACTTGCGCGCCAGCCCGTCGAATGCATCGAGCAGCCGCTCGCGCCAGGCATGGACGCTGTCGTTCTCCTCGAGCAGCCGGAACGGGCTCACCACGCGTGCCCATTGGAAGCCGCCGAACACGATGTAGTCGGCATAGTCGGGCGCGTCGCCGCCGATGAAGGCCTGCGTCTTCAGGGTCTGCCGCAGCGGCTCCAGCGATCTGCGGAAGCCGATGACCGCCTGGTCGCGCGAGGCCATGACCTCTTCGAGGCTCTTGCCGAACCGCGCCTCGCGCGACTTGCGGAAATAGTCGGCATCCTCGGCGGCGAGGTTCTTCGGAATGTCGGCGATGATCAGCGGAAAGATGCCGCCGACGATGGCGATATCGCCCCAGGCATTGAGGAAGCGCGCCATCGCGCGGCCGCCGGCGCCGCCGAACAGCGAGGGCCGATCCGGATAGGTGTCCTCGAGGTAGTTGGCGATCGCCCAGGAATCGGCGACCGCGCGGTCGCCGTCGAGCATGACCGGCACCTTCTCCGATCCATGCGGCGCGATCGCGCTCTTCTCGGTGAAGCGCCACGGAATCGTATCAGCGCTCAGCCCCTTGTGCGCCAGCGCCATCCGCGTGCGCCAGCAATAGGGGCTGAACGGGCGGCCCGCATCGGTCCCGACGAGTTCATACAGCTTGACGGCCATTCCCGGTCCTTCCTCCAAGTCCGGACCGTTCTAGCGCACGACGCGGCCGTTGTCGCGCAGCAGCCGCGCGCCGGCATCGGTGACGATGATGAAGAGGCCGGCGCCCGCGATCGCCTCGCGCGTGACATAGCCCAGATCGGCGGCATCCTCCCACACCGTCAGGCGCGGGCAGCTCGTTCGCCAGGTCGCGACCACTTCGGCATGGCTGCACGGCGCGCGCGCGACCCATTCGACGAAGTCCAGCACCAGGGGGTCTGCCGATCCGGCCATGCTCGCCTCACTCTGCCGCCGCCGAGCTCTGCGCGGCCAGCAGCAGCCAGCCGCCATAGAGGATGTAGTAGCTTGCCACCGCCGTGATGATGCGGTTGGCCCAGGTGCGGAACTGCTGCTCGCTCATCGCCTCGAGCAGCCGCCGCGCCAGGCTCGTGCCGAGCATCGACGCTCCGACGGCGACGAGCGCGAGCACCGGATCGAGGCTCGCGGCCTGATCGATGATGCCGCCGAAATAGATCAGCTTGGTGAGGTGGCTCGCGACCTGACACGTCGCCTTGGTGGCGACGATCGAGCGGCGGTCGAACCGCGCGCCGAGAAAGAACGTGTCGAGCAGCGGCCCCGACACGCCGGTCATCAGCATCAGCCCCATGCAGATCGTGCCGTAGATCGCGCCCTGCCAGACGCTGTCCGGATCGGGCTTGAGGCCGGCCGGCATCAGCCGCGCCATGAACGGGGTGACGCCGAGCAGCAAGAGCGCCGCCGGCTTGCCCGGCACGTAGCGCACCAGCGACCACAGGCCGAGCGCCAGCGCGCAGCCGACGAGATACACCGCGACTGGCCGCCAGCGGATGTGCCGGCGCCACAGCACCGCGCGCCAGCCATTGGACGCCATCTGCGTCGCCGCGTGCAGCACCATCGCCGCCGGCAGCGGCATGATCGCCAGCAGCACGCCGATCAGGATCAGCCCGCCCGCCATGCCGAACAGCCCCGACAGGAACGCCGTCGCCACCATCAGCAATCCGAGCGCTGCAATCAGGGCGGGTGTCATGGCTGATCTCCTCGCCATGCAATTTGTCGCACTGGCGACATCCGCACAAACCGAGTTATCTTGCCCTCCATCAGTTTTCCTGAGGGCGCGATGAGACGGCTGCTGTTCCTCAACGGCATCAAGGCGTTCGAGGCGGCGGCGCGCACCGGCAGCTTCGCCGCGGCAGGCAGCGAGCTCAACGTCTCCGCGGCCGCGATCAGCCGCATGGTCAACCTGCTCGAGCAGCGGCTGGGCGTCGTGCTGTTCGAGCGCAAGGCCAACCGCCTGGCGCTCACCGCCGCCGGCCGCGCCTATCAGAGCGGACTGACGCCGATCTTCGATGCGCTGTCGAGCCTGACCGCGCAGATCATGGCGCCGTCATCGATGCGGGTGCTGACGCTCGGCGTCGGGCCGACGTTCGCGATGAAATGGCTGATCCCGCGTCTGGCCGATTTCAGCACCGAGCAGCCGGACATCGAGGTCCGCATCACCACCGGCGGGGCGGCGGTGCCGTTCGGCGACGACTGGAGCTGCGGCATCAAGCTCGGCCACGGCGCCTGGCCGGGCCTCGTCGCCGAGCCGCTGTTCGCCGCGGATCTCGTGCCGGTGTGCACGCCGCGGCTCGCCGCGACCTTGAAGAAGCCTGCCGATCTCAAGGGCTCGAGCCTGCTGCGGGTGTCGCATGCCGCCGAGGACTGGGCGTTGTGGCTGAAGGCCGCGGGCATCACGCGCGTCAGCGCGCGCGGCACCGAGTTCCAGTACTATGGACATGCGCTGCAGGCTGCGATCGACGGGCTCGGCGTCGCCATGGGCATCCGTCCCTATATCGACGACGACCTCGCGGCGGGACGCCTGGTTGCACCGTTCGCATTGACCGTCCCAAAAGGCGAGCGCTGGTATCTTGTCTACCGCCATTTCCAGGCCGGCCAACGTGATTTCGCCGCGTTCCGACGCTGGATCATGCGCGCGGCGTCACAGCCCGCGACCCGGAATTCCCAGCGCAGGGACGCCATCAAAAAAGACGCTGACGTGTGAACCTGTTCACAAATGCCCGGACCAATTCATGCTGTCGTTGCCGTTCGGGACATCAGGACTGCGCAATGACGTATTTGTACGAGGACTTCGCCATCGAGCCGTTCGAAGCAGGACGCGGCTTGTGGCACGCGCGGATCCGCCGCGCGGACATGACCCCGGTGGTGATCAATGGCGTTTCGTTCCCCTCGCTCGAAGTCGGCTTCGCCTGGTCCGATGCGGACATGGCGATTGCCGACGCGAAAAGCCATATCGACCGCTTTCGCAAGCGGTGGCGCTGACACCTGCAGACCGAATCGCAGCACTTTGAAGCACGCGACGGAGGATATCGACCGACCCCCGGGAAAAGACGGATAGCGCGACGTGGAACAATCTCCGAGAGTGAAGTCCCCGAGAGTCCCCCCGCGCGGCCAGACGGTTCCAAGCCAACATCAAACGCCAATTCGAAATGCCGAGTGTATTCGTAATGCGGACTGCAATTCATGGCTGAGCCTGCCGTCAAACACCTCGCTTTTTCGGTGCGTACGCGATGCCCGGACTGCGATGCGGAGCTGAGCGTCCTGAGCGTCATCAACGGCCGCGGCGGTTCCGAGTACTGGGCCCTGCAATGCGTCGCCTGCCACGGCGTGCATCTCGACATCGTCGAGCAGCCGACGCGGCATTGAACGGCAGCGTGGCGTCGCGGCAACGCCATCGCGCGCGTCATGGCTCGCGAGTCGCCCGCTGATCTCGTGTGGCCTTTCGGGAGCACGTGCGTCTCGATGCCTGCTGCTGCCACCATGCTGTCAGCAAGGCTGGTGCGCGGCGCCCGATCACTCTTTCAACTCGGCGCCATCCGTCCCATATTCGGGCCATGGCGAAGACCCCCGACACTCCCAAGAAGCCAGGCCGACCGCCGAAATCGAAAGCGCACCGGCCCGACGTGCAGCCGATCGCGCCCGCGCTCGCCGAGCTGCTCAATCCCGCCATCAACCGCGGCGAGAGCGGCATCGGTTCCTCAACGGGACTGAAGCCTCCGCCGGACAATTCCTGGGACCGCCGCAGCGGCGGCGAGGCCGCCGCGCACCGCGCGCGGGCGTCGACGCGCGGCAAGAGCGCTGAGCTTGCGGCCCGCGACACGTCCGATCGCCCGATCCCGCTGCGGCCGAATCCGCAGCCGGTGGGTGGACGTTCATCGTCAAACAACGATCCGTCGCATGGCCCGCCCCCACCCAACCCTCCCCCGCACGCGGGGGAGGGCTCCAGGCGGCAGGCGCCGAGTGCCGGCGCCAGCGATGATGCCGAGACTGCGCCGCTAGCGTCCCCTCCCCCGCGTGCGGGGGAGGGCCAGGGTGGGGGCCTCTCTCCGCAGCATCACCCCCTCGGGGCGGATGACGCCGCCTCAGCCTCCGGACTCGCCGAAGCGCCGCAAGCCAATTACGGCACCGCCGCCACCATCCCGACGCTCGATCCGGAACTGGCGCGGCAGCTCGGCCTGCCCACCGCCGAGGACGACGAGGAGGCGCTCGCCCGCCCGCCGCGCAACAAGATGGAGGCGCTCGGCGTCAAGGCCACGGCGGAAGCGCTGGAGTCGCTGATCCGCGAGGGTCGTCCCGAGTTCCGCAAGGACGACGGCTCGCTCAAGGTGTGGACGCCGCACCGGCCGCCGCGCCCCGAGAAGTCGGAAGGCGGCGTCCGCTTCGAGATCAAGTCGGCCTATGAGCCGAAGGGCGACCAGCCGCAGGCGATCAAGGAGCTGGTCGAGGGCATCGCGCGCAACGACCGCACCCAGGTGCTGCTCGGCGTCACCGGCTCCGGCAAGACCTACACCATGGCGAAGGTGATCGAGGCGACGCAGCGCCCGGCCATCATCCTCGCGCCGAACAAGACGCTCGCCGCGCAGCTCTATGGCGAGTTCAAGAGCTTCTTCCCGGACAACGCGGTCGAGTACTTCGTCTCGTACTACGACTATTACCAGCCCGAGGCCTACGTCCCGCGCACCGACACCTACATCGAGAAGGATTCCTCGATCAACGAGCAGATCGACCGGATGCGCCACGCCGCGACGCGCGCGCTGCTCGAGCGCGACGACGTGATCATCGTCGCCTCGGTGTCGTGCATCTACGGTATCGGCTCGGTCGAGACCTACACCGCGATGACCTTCGCGCTGAAGAAGGGCGAGCGCATCGACCAGCGCCAACTCATCGCCGACCTCGTCGCTTTGCAATACAAGCGCACCCAGCACGATTTCACCCGCGGCACCTTTCGCGTGCGGGGCGACGTCATCGACATCTTCCCGGCGCACTATGAGGACCGCGCCTGGCGCGTGAACTTGTTCGGCGACACGGTGGAGAACATCGAGGAGTTCGATCCGCTCACCGGCCACAAGCAGGACGAGCTGGAGTTCATCAAGGTCTACGCCAATTCGCACTATGTGACGCCGCGCCCGACCCTGGTGCAGGCGATGAAGTCGATCAAGTCCGAGCTGAAGATGCGGCTCGACCAGTTGCACGCGCAGGGCCGCCTGCTCGAGGCGCAGCGGCTGGAGCAGCGCACCACCTTCGATCTGGAGATGATGGAGGCGACCGGCAGTTGCGCCGGCATCGAGAACTACTCGCGCTACCTCACCGGCCGCCTGCCCGGCGAGCCGCCGCCGACTTTGTTCGAATACGTCCCCGACAATGCGCTGGTGTTCGCCGACGAAAGCCACGTCACGGTGCCGCAGATCGGCGGCATGTTCCGCGGCGACTTCCGCCGCAAGGCGACCTTGGCCGAATACGGCTTCCGCCTGCCCTCCTGCATGGACAACCGCCCGCTGCGTTTCGAGGAATGGGACATGATGCGGCCGCAGACCGTGGCGGTGTCGGCGACCCCCGGCGGCTGGGAGCTGAACGAGGCCGGCGGCGTGTTCGTCGAGCAGGTCATCCGCCCGACCGGGCTGATTGATCCCCCCGTCGACATCCGCCCCGCTCGCACCCAGGTCGACGATCTCCTCGGCGAGGTCCGCGCCACCGCGCAGGCCGGCTACCGCTCGCTGATCACGGTGCTGACCAAGCGCATGGCCGAGGACCTCACCGAATATCTGCACGAGCAGGGCATCCGCGTCCGCTACATGCATTCGGACATCGACACCATCGAGCGCATCGAGATCATCCGTGACTTGCGCCTCGGCGCGTTCGACGCGCTGGTCGGCATCAACCTGCTGCGCGAGGGCCTCGACATTCCCGAATGCGCGCTGGTCGCGATCCTCGACGCCGACAAGGAAGGCTTTCTGCGCAGCGAGACGTCGCTGATCCAGACCATCGGCCGCGCCGCGCGCAACGTCGACGGCAAGGTGATCCTCTACGCCGATCAGATGACCGGCTCGATGGAGCGCGCCATCGCCGAGACCAACCGCCGCCGCGAGAAGCAGGTCGAATACAACACGGCCCACGGCATCACGCCGGAGAGCGTCAAGAAGTCGATCGGCGACATCCTCAACTCGGTCTACGAGCGCGACCACGTGCTGATCGAGACCGGCGGCGGCACCACCACCGACGACGTCATCTCGATCGGCCACAATTTCGAGGCGGTGCTGGCCGATCTCGAAACCCGCATGCGCGAAGCCGCCGCCGATTTGAACTTCGAGGAAGCCGCCCGCCTCCGCGACGAAGTCAAGCGCCTCCGCGCCACCGAGCTCGCCGTCGTCGACGACCCCACCGCCAAGCAGCGCACCGTGCAAGGCAAGGCCGGAGCCTACGCCGGCACCAAGAAATACGGCGACGCCGCAAATCTCCCGACCACGGCGATGAAGGGCCGTGGCGCTGCGGCACGCGCTGGCGGCTCCTCTTCACCCTCCCCTGGAGGGGGAGGGTCGGCCGCCAAAGGCGGCCGGGGTGGGGTGAAGCCCCGCGACCCGCTCGCGCCGTCCCTCGACGACATCATCAGCGGCGGCCCAAGCACCGGCTCCAAAGTCCACAAGCCGCATCTCGACGAGATGCACGGCCCGGAATCCCTGCCCTACCGCCCCAACGCCAAGCTGCCGCCAAAGCCATTCGGCAGCAGCAGCAAGATCATCCAGCCCACCAACTCCCGCGAGTCCGGCCCCGAATTCGGCCCGGCTCCGCGCTCGACCGGTGGCGCGCCGGGAAAGCGCGGCGGGTGGAAGAAGCGGTGAGGTGTAAACCTTCTCGCCGCGTCATTGCGAGGAGCGATAGCGACGAAGCAATCCAGTCTATGCACTTGGCCTGATCTGGATTGCTTCGCTTCGCCGCTTCGCTCGCAATGACGTCCGGCCCCGCGATCTCTACTGGAAAACAAATCATGTTGAGCTACTCTGCTCACATGAAACTCGGCTTCGAAGAATCCCAGACCGCCTACACCAGCGGCACGCAGAAGGCGCGGGCGTGGACCGAGGCGTGGGTTGGCGCGCAAGCCTATTGTCCGAACTGCGGCCAGTCGAACATGACGCAGTTTCCCAACAACAGCCCGCTGGCGGATTTTCTCTGTAAAGCCTGCAGCGAAGAATTCGAGCTGAAGAGCCAGAAGAAGGCATTCGGCGCCAAGGTCGCCGACGGCGCCTATGGGACGAAGTGCGAGCGGCTGGCCGCCAGCAACAATCCCAATCTCCTGCTGATGAATTATGACCGTGACACCCGGTCGGTCATCAACCTCTTCGTCGTGCCGAAGCACTTCTTCATCCGCGACATCATCGAGCAGCGCAAGCCGCTTGCGGCGACCGCGCGCCGCGCCGGATGGGTCGGGTCGAACATTCTTCTCGATCGCGTTCCCGAGTCGGGCAAGATTCACATCGTCCGGAATCGCGTCGTCCGCTCGAAGGAGGTCGTGCTGCAGGAGTGGAGCAGGACGCTCTTCCTCCGCAAGGAATCCCTGGATGCACGCGGATGGCTGATCGAGGTCTTGAAATGCGTCGAGTCGCTCGGCAAGCCTGAATTCACGCTCGACGATGTCTATGCTTTCGACCGCCATCTCAGCCTGCTCTATCCCGGCAACCAGAACGTCCGACCGAAAATCCGCCAGCAGCTCCAGCTCCTGCGCGATCAGGGATTCCTGGAGTTCATAGCGCGCGGCCGCTATCGTTTGAAGACGTGAGGTCGGGCAATGGCCTGGTTCTTGAACTTCTATCGTTGTGAACGTTGCGCGCAGGCCTGGACCGATGAATGGTCGTGCATGTGCGACGACGAGTGTCCTCATTGCGGCGCCCGCGACATGTCTCCGTCCCGGAGCGAGGACCTGACAGAGCTGATTTTGAGAAATGAGGATTGCTTTGTCGTCCTGCGATCGGCTGATGACGCCGAGGACGAGCCGTCCTATGAAGAGCTCGGGCGGTTCTCGAGCCGAGCCAAAGCGGAAGAATTTCTCGCGGCGTCAGACCCAAATTAGGGGTGCCCTTCACGAAATCCATCAGACGGCCGCCGGACAAGCCGCGAGACAACCCGTACACCTTCCGAAAAAAATAAATCTCTTGCGCATTTTCGGAAATCATGATTATCTCCCCGCATCCCGCCTCACCGCAGAGGGGCGTAGCGCGCGATCGTCACGACACGCGAGGCGGGGATGCGATGGCCGCGAGAGATCGCAGCGTCTTCTCACGAAGGCGCGGACGAACGATCGCTTGCGGACGTGAAGTCGCAGCGTCCTGATACCCCGACGCTGGTATCAACCCGGCGCAATGCGAGCGCATGGCGGTGGGGATGGTGGCCAACAAGCCCGGCGCACCAGGGAGACTGCGTATAAGCGTGAAGACCGTCGCGCAGGGAATGCCGGTTGA